>NZ_JBVIRY010000002.1:0-535494 GCF_055575795.1 Kitasatospora sp. NPDC034023 | reverse complement strand
GGCTCCCAGTAGACGACTGGGTTGATAGGCCGGATATGGAAGCCCTGTGAGGGGTGGAGTTGACCGGTACTAATAGGCCGAGGGCTTGTCCTCAGTTGCTCGCGTCCACTGTGTTGTTCTGAAACAACGACCCGCCCCGTTTTTCTGGGGGTGTGCGGTTGACAGTTTCATAGTGTTTCGGTGGTCATAGCGTGAGGGAAACGCCCGGTTACATTCCGAACCCGGAAGCTAAGCCTTACAGCGCCGATGGTACTGCAGGGGGGACCCTGTGGGAGAGTAGGACGCCGCCGAACAATCTTTCAGAAGAACCCCCATCCGGATCCCGGATGGGGGCTCTTCGCGTTTCCCGGAAAATCGGCCGGACCCCGCCGGCCGGCCCCTGCCGAGTGACCCCCGCCAAGTGGCTGGTCCACCGTCAATATGCCGCTAAAACCGCCTGATCAGTGCATTGATCAGCGGAAAATCGCTGCTCACGCCGTAGTCTCGAAGGGGCGGGGAACAGGTGTCCGGGGGTGGCTCCCGGGCATGGCCGGATCAAGAATGGTGCTCATGGGACGAGGCAGGCTGCGCATCTACCTCGGGGCGGCCCCCGGGGTCGGTAAGACGTACGCCATGCTCGCCGAGGCGCACCGGCGGCACGAGCGCGGCACGGACGTCGTGGTGGCGTTCGTGGAGGACCACGGCCGCCGGCGTACCGCGGACATGGTCGCCGGGTTGGAAGTCGTGCTGCGGCAGCAGGTGGTACACCGGAGCGCGCGGTTCTCCGAGATGGACCTGGACGCCGTCCTCGCCCGTCGCCCGCAGGTGGCGCTGGTGGACGAGCTGGCGCACACCAACGTGCCCGGCTGCCGCAACGAGAAGCGCTGGCAGGACGTCGAGGAGCTGCTGGCGGCCGGGATCGATGTGATCTCCACCGTGAACGTGCAGCACCTGGAGTCGCTCGGCGACGCCGTCGCGGGCATCACCGGAGTGCGTCAGCGCGAGACGGTCCCGGACGAGGTGGTCCGGCGGGCCGATCAGATCGAGCTCGTGGACATGTCCCCGCAGGCGCTGCGGCGGCGGCTGGCGCACGGGAACGTGTACGCGCCGGAGAAGATCGACGCGGCGCTCGCCAACTACTTCCGCCCCGGTAACCTGACCGCGCTGCGCGAGCTGGCGCTGCTGTGGACCGCCGACCGGGTGGACGAGTACCTGCAGAAGTACCGGGCCGAGCAGGGCATCGAGGGCACCTGGCAGGCCCGGGAGCGGATCGTGGTGGGCCTCACCGGCGGAGCCGAGGGGGCGACGCTGATCCGCCGGGCGGCCCGGATCGCGGCCAGGGTCTCCGGCGGTGAGCTGCTCGCCGTGCACATCTCCCGTTCGGACGGCCTGGTGGGCTCCGGCTCGCCGCAGACGCTGATCGAGCAGCGCGCGCTGGTGGAGAGCCTCGGCGGCTCCTTCCACGCCGTACTGGGTGACGACCCGGCCGCCGGGCTGCTGGACTTCGCCCGGGGCGTGAACGCCACCCAGATCGTGCTGGGCACCAGTCGGCGGCCCGCCTGGCAGTACCTGTACGGGCCGGGCGTCGGCACCACGGTGACCCGGGAGGCCGGGGACATCGACGTCCACATGGTCACCCACGAGCACGCCGGGCACGGGCGCGGCAGGATTCCGGTCCGCCGGATCACCGACCTGGGCCGGACCCGGACCATCGCCGGCTGGTTGATCGGCCTGGCCGGTCCGCCGCTGATGGCGATCGTCCTGACGGCGATCGGCGGGCTGGGGCTCTCCACCGACATGCTGCTGTTCCTGTCGCTGACGGTGTGCGCGGCGCTGGTCGGTGGGCTGCTGCCGGCGATCGGCTCGGCGCTGGTCGGCTCCTCGGTGCTGAACTACTACTTCACGCCGCCGCTGCACACCTTCACCATCAACGAGCCGCAGAACATCATGGCGGTGGCGATATTCACCATCGTCGGCATATCGGTGGCGTCCGTGGTGGACCTGGCGGCTCGCCGGACCCACCAGGCGGCCCGCAGCCAGACCGAGGCGCAGACGCTCAGCGCGCTGGCCGGCACGGTGCTGCGGGGCGCGCCGAACGGGGACGGGGTGCTGACCGCGCTGATGGAGCAGGTCCGGGAGACCTTCGGGCAGGAGAGCGCCGCGCTGTTGGAGCGCCCGGAGCCGCTCGGCCCCTGGGTGCCGGTGGCCACCGCCGGGCCGCGGCCGCCGGAGCGGCCGGAGACGGCCGACGTGGACGTCCCGGTCGGCGAGAGCCTGGCGCTGGTGCTGCGCGGCCGGGTGCTGCCCGGGGCGGACCGGCGTCTGCTCGGGGCCTTCGCCGCGCAGGCCGCCGTGGTGCTGGAGCGCCGCCGGCTGTCCCGGGAGGCCGTCGCGGCCAGGCGGGAGGCCGAGGGCAACCGGATCCGTACGGCTCTGCTGGCCGCCGTCTCGCACGACCTGCGCACCCCGCTGGCGGGCATCAAGGCGTCGGTGAGCTCGCTGCGCTCGGCGGACGTCGACTGGGATCCGGAGGACGAGGCCGAGCTGCTGGCCGGGATCGAGGACGGCGCCGACCGGCTGGACCACCTGATCAACAACCTGCTCGACATGAGCCGGCTGCAGACCGGGACCGTCACCCCGCTGATCCAGGAGACCGACCTGGACGAGGTGGTGCCCTACGCGCTCGGCGGGGTGCCGCCGGACTCCGTCCGTCTGGACGTGCCGGAGACGCTCCCGATGATCCGGGCCGACGGTGGGCTGCTGGAGCGCTCGCTGGCCAACCTGGTGGAGAACGCCGTCAAGTACAGCCCGGACGGCGTCAAGGTGCTGGTCAAGGCCGATGCGCTGGTGCAGCCGGGGGTGCCGGGCCGGGTCGAGCTGCGGATCGTCGACCGCGGGCCGGGGGTGCCCGAGGAGGCCAAGGAGAAGATCTTCGCGCCGTTCCAGCGCTACGGCGACGCGCCGCGCGGCGCCGGCGTGGGTCTCGGGCTCGCGGTGGCGCGCGGCTTCGTCGAGGCGATGGACGGCAGCGTCACCGCCGAGGACACCCCCGGCGGCGGCCTGACCATGGTCGTCAGCCTGCCGGCCGTCGAGCGGCCGCCCGAGCCGGCGGAGTCGCCCGAGCCGCCGGAGCCGGGTGAGCCGAACGGCGGCGGGAGCGGCGCGGTCTCGGAGCTGATCACATGAGAAGGAAAGCCGAAAGCCGAAATCCCGTTCCACAGTCCTCAACTCACGACAAGCCCTGAAAGGCGGAGCCCGTAAATGACCCGGGTCCTCGTCGTGGACGACGAACCGCAGATCGTCCGCGCGCTGGTGATCAACCTCAAGGCCCGCAAGTACGAGGTGGACGCGGCCCATGACGGCGCGAGCGCCCTGGAACTGGCCGCGGCCCGCCATCCGGACGTCGTCGTCCTCGACCTCGGCCTGCCCGACATGGACGGGGTCGAGGTGATCCGCGGGCTGCGCGGCTGGACCCGGGTGCCGATCATCGTGCTGTCGGCCCGGCACGCCTCGGACGAGAAGGTCGAGGCCCTGGACGCCGGCGCCGACGACTACGTCACCAAGCCGTTCGGCATGGACGAGCTGCTCGCCCGGATGCGGGCCGCCGTGCGGCGGGCCGAGCCGGTGGCCGGGGAGGCCGACTCGCTGGTCGTCACCGAGAGCTTCACGGTCGACCTCGCCGCCAAGAAGGTCAACCGGGACGGCGCCGACGTACGCCTCACCCCGACCGAGTGGCACCTGCTGGAGGTCCTCGTCCGCAACGCGGGGCGGCTGGTCAGCCAGACCCAGCTGCTGCAGGAGGTGTGGGGCCCGGCCTACCGGACCGAGACCAACTACCTGCGGGTCTACCTCGCCCAGCTGCGCCGGAAGCTGGAGCGGGACCCCTCGCACCCGCGCCACTTCATCACCGAACCGGGAATGGGATACCGGTTCGAGAGCTGACCGCCGTTGCCCCCGGCGGCCGTACGACCTGCCGCCGGGGGCCCGGAAACCGGTACCCTTCCGACATGAGTGGTGACAACAGCAGTGGCCAGCCGCAGGGGCGGTTCCGCCGCATGCTCAGTCGGCTGACCTCCTCGGCCGAGGAACTGGACGCCGAGGACCTGCGTCAGGAGAGCGCCGCGGAGTCGGGATGCAGGCCGATCGCCGGCTGCGCGGACCGCGACCTGGTCACCGTCGCGGGCACGCTGCGCACGGTGACGCTCCGCCCGCGGGCCGGGGTGCCGGCCCTCGAGGCCGAACTCTTCGACGGCACCGAGGCCTTGGACGTGGTCTGGCTCGGCCGTCGCTCGATCGCGGGCATAGAGCCCGGCCGCAGGCTGGTCGCCAGCGGTCGGATCAGCCACGCGCGCGGGCGCCGCGTGCTGTTCAACCCCCGCTACGAGCTGCGTCCGGTCGGACACGGGAGCGAATGAGCGTGAGCAACCAGCCCGGCGGCGATGCCGCCCAGCTCGACCTGGCCCACGACGCGGCGGCCGAGGAGGCCGCCCGCAAGGCCGCCTCCAAGGAGGCCGCCGACACGGTCATGAAGGCCTTCGGCGGCGTGCGCGGCATGATCGACATGACGCTGCCCGGCCTGGTCTTCATCGTCACGTACAACCTCACCCACCAGGTCAGCACCTCGGCCTGGGCCGCGCTCGGCCTGAGCGCCCTGTTCGTGGTGGCCCGGCTGGCGAAGCGGGAGACCATCCAGCACGCCTTCAGCGGGGTGTTCGGCGTCGCACTCGGCGCCTGGATCTCGATGAAGAGCGGCAAGGCCGAGGACTTCTACCTGCCCGGCCTGCTCTGGAACGTCGCCTACAGCCTCGCCCTGGCGGTCTCCGCGCTGGTGCGCTGGCCGATGATCGGGGTGATGCTCGGCCCGATCACCGGCGAGATGTTCACCTGGCGCAAGGAGAACCCGGGTCGGCTCGCCGCCTACACCAAGGCGACCTGGGCCTGGGTGGTGATCATGGGCCTCAAGCCGGTGATCCTCTTCCCGCTGTACTTCACCCACAACGTCAACCTGCTGGGCTGGCTGAAGGTCGCCCTCGGCATCCCGCCGATGCTGCTGGCGATGTACGTCACCTGGCAGATCCTGCTGAAGGCGCCGCCGC
Organism: Kitasatospora sp. NPDC034023; assembly: GCF_055575795.1. NCBI lineage: Bacteria > Bacillati > Actinomycetota > Actinomycetes > Kitasatosporales > Streptomycetaceae > Kitasatospora > Kitasatospora sp. NPDC034023. Next base: position 530,419 of record NZ_JBVIRY010000002.1, on the reverse strand, counting down.
CGATCAAGGCGCCGCTGGACGACGAGGAGGAGCCGGCGAAGTAGCCGTCTCCGCACGGCCGAGGGCCCGCACCCGTTCGGGTGCGGGCCCTCAGCCGTGTTTCGGGGTCCTACGGTCCTACTGGGCGCCGGAGGTGGCCGACAGCAGCTCCTCCAGCTCCTCCTCGCGCTCCTGGGCGGCGACGAAGAGCAGCTCGTCGCCGCCCTCCAGGGTGTCGTCCTTGCCCGGCACCAGCACCCGGCCCTCGCGGATGATGGTCACCAGCGCGGTGTCCTGCGGCCAGGCCACGTCGCCGACCCGGGTGCCGACCAGCTCGGTGTCGGAGGCCAGGGTCAGCTCGACCAGGTTGGCGTTGCCCTGGCTGAAGCGCATCAGGCGGACCAGGTCGCCGACGCTGACCGCCTCCTCGACCAGGGCGGACATCAGGCGCGGCGTGGACACGGCCACGTCCACGCCCCAGGACTCGTTGAAGAGCCACTCGTTCTTGGGGTTGTTCACCCGGGCGACCACCCGCGGCACCGCGTACTCGGTCTTGGCGAGCAGCGAGACGACCAGGTTGACCTTGTCGTCGCCGGTCGCGGCGATCACCACGTGGCAGCGCTGCAGGGCGGCCTCGTCCAGCGAGGTGATCTCGCAGGCGTCGGCCAGCAGCCACTCCGCCATCGGCACCCGCTCCACCGAGATGGAGTTGGGGTTCTTGTCGATCAGCAGGACCTCGTGGCCGTTCTCCAGCAGCTCGCCCGCGATCGAGCGGCCCACGGCACCGGCCCCGGCAATGGCGACCCGCATCAGTGACCCTCCTCCTTCGGCCCCTGCGCGAACGCGGCCTCGACGGCCGTCAGGTCGGCCCGGCGCAGCATCACGTGCACCAGGTCGCCCTCCTGCACCACCATCTGCGGCGTGGGCAGGACGCCCTCGCCGAGCCGGGTGACGAACGCCACCCGGGTGCCGGAGGCCTCTTCCAGCAGGCCGATCCGGTGGCCGACCCAGCGCGGGTCGTACGCGACCTCGGCCAGCTGCACGCCGCCGCTCGGGTCCTGCCACAGCGGCTCGGCGCCGCTCGGCAGCAGCCGGCGCAGCATCTGGTCGGCGGTCCAGCGGACCGTCGCCACGGTCGGGATGCCCAGGCGCTGGTACACCTCGGCGCGGCGGGGGTCGTAGATCCGGGCGGCGACGTTCTCGACGCCGAAGTTCTCCCGGGCCACCCGCGCGGCGATGATGTTGGAGTTGTCGCCGCTGGAGACCGCGGCGAACGCGCCGGCCTCCTCGATGCCCGCCTCGCGCAGGGTGTCCTGGTCGAAGCCGACACCGGTCACCCGGCGCCCCTTGAACCCGGCGCCCAGCCGGCGGAAGGCGGTCGGGTCCTGGTCGACCACGGCCACCGAGTGGCCCTGTTTCTCCAGCGCTCTCGCGAGGGCGGACCCCACGCGGCCGCAGCCCATGATGACGATGTGCACCGGCGCTACCTCACCCGTTCCGTCGGGGTACTGACCTGCGCAAACACCGTTCATCTCCCTTTCTCGCCCGGCTGTCCGGGACGAGCGTTCTCGTGGGGCGCCGGCCTCGGCAACACCCGACAATCCGAGTGTTGCCCACCGACTCGTATCCGACACGCTAGCCGGTCCATAGAACGCAGTCGCGACGAAGGGGGGGACAAACGGCGGAGCCTTGTCCGGGAAGCCCCTACGATTCCTTAACGTGCCTATGCCGAAAGACCTTCCGAAACGCATCCTGATCGGGCGCGCGCTGCGCAGCGACAAACTGGGCGAGACCCTTCTCCCGAAGCGGATCGCGCTGCCCGTGTTCGCCTCGGACGCGCTCTCCTCGGTCGCGTACGCCCCCGAGGAGATCCTGCTCACCCTGTCCATCGCGGGCACCTCGGCGATTCACTTCTCGTGGCAGATCGGCCTCGTCGTCGCGATCGTCATGCTCGCCGTGGTGGCCTCGTACCGGCAGAACGTGCACGCCTATCCGAGCGGCGGCGGCGACTACGAGGTCGCGACCGTGAACCACGGGCCCAACTCGGGCATGGTGGTGGCGGCCGCCCTGATGGTCGACTACGTGCTCACCGTGGCCGTCTCCACCACCTCGGGCGTGGCCAACGTCGTCTCCGCCGTTCCCTCGCTCCGCGGCCACGAACTGACCCTGTCGGTGATCGTGGTCGTCCTGCTGATGGGCATGAACCTGCGCGGTGTGCGCGAATCCGGTACCGCCTTCGCCGTTCCCACCTACGCCTTCATGATCGGCGTCATCGGGATGGTCGGCTACGGGGTGTTCCGGCACTTCGCGCTCGGCCAGGACATGCCCGCCGAGAGTTCCGGCTTCCACCTGATGCCCACGCCCGGCAACGGTTCGCTGGCGGGCTTCGCGATGGTCTTCCTGCTGCTGAAGTCCTTCTCCTCCGGCTGCGCCGCGCTCACCGGCGTGGAGGCGATCTCCAACGGCGTGCCGGCCTTCCGCAAGCCCAAGAGCAAGAACGCCGCCACCACGCTGCTGATGATGGCGAGCATCGCCGTCGTGATGTTCATGGGCATCATCTGGCTGGCCCGCCTCACCGGCGTCCAGATGGCCGAGAACCCCGCCGAGCAGCTCGGCGGCGCCGCCTCCGACTACCACCAGAAGACCGCGCTGGCCCAGATCAGCGAGGCGGTCTTCAACAACTTCACGCCCGGCTTCTACTTCGTCGCCGCCGTGACCGGCCTGATCCTGGTGCTCGCCGCCAACACCGCCTTCAACGGCTTCCCGGTGCTCGGCTCGATCCTGGCCCAGGACCGCTACCTGCCGCGCCAGCTGCACACCCGCGGTGACCGGCTGGCCTTCTCCAACGGCATCATCCTGCTGGCGATCGCCGCGATCCTGTTCGTCATCGCCTTCGACGCCGACCCGAACCGGCTGATCCAGCTCTACATCGTCGGCGTCTTCGTCTCCTTCAACATGAGCCAGTCCGGCATGATCCGGCACTGGACCCGGCTGCTGCGCACCGAGACCGACCCGGCCAAGCGCCGCCACATGCAGCGCAGCCGGGCGATCAACACCTTCGGCCTGGTGATGACCATGGCCGTGCTGATCGTCGTCCTGGTCACCAAGATCAGCCACGCCTGGATCGCGATCGCGGCGATGGTCGTGCTGTTCGTGATGATGAAGGGCATCCGGCGCCACTACGACCGGGTCTCCGCGGAGCTCATCGCCGCCGAGGAGGCGGACGACGTGGTGCTGCCCACCCGGGTGCACGCCATCGTGCTGGTCTCCAAGCTGCACAAGCCGGCGCTGCGCGCCCTCGCGTACGCCAAGCTGGCCCGCGCCCACACCCTGGAGGCCCTCACGGTCAACGTGGACCCGGCCGACACGGCGGCGCTGCGGCAGGAGTGGGACGAGCGCGGCATCGAGGTGCCGCTCAAGGTGCTGGACTCGCCGTTCCGCGAGATCACCGGGCCGATCCTGGACTACGTGAAGAACCTGCGGCGCAGCAGCCCGCGCGACGTGGTCTCGGTCTACATCCCCGAGTACGTGGTCGGCCACTGGTACGAGCACCTGCTGCACAACCAGAGCGCGCTGCGGCTCAAGGGCCGACTGCTGTTCAAGCCCGGTGTGATGGTCACCTCGGTGCCTTGGCAGCTGGAGTCCTCCGAGCGGCGCAAGCCGCAGAAGGCCTGGTCGGCGCCGGGTGCCGTCCGGCGTGGCGAGCCTCGGGCGCCGAAGGCCGTAAAGTCGAAGGATTCCGTCTCCACCGGTGCGAGCGCCGGCGACACCTCCGACCGCAGCAAGGACTCCTCCCAGTGACGCGCAACACTCCGCCCCGCTCCTCGGGCTCCTCCGGCAAGGGCTCCCACCGGGGCGGCTCCAAGCCCGGGCAGGTCGCCCGGCCGCGCTGGGGCCGGCCGTCCCGTCCGGAGGCCACCGACCGCGACGGCCTGACCGCGCGCACCGCGCCGGTCGTTCCGGGGGAACCGACCCCGTCGGAGGACCGGACGCCGGTCCGGGACGCGGGCGGCAAGAACGCGGGCAAGGGCACGGCCGGCAAGGGCGCCGGGAAGGGCGCTGCGAAGGGCGCGGGCGGCAAGGGTGCCGAGAAGAGCGCCGCCGGTACCGGCGGGGCCGCTCGGAAGGCGCCGCGCAAGCAGGCGGTGCGGCCGCCGAAGGTCCTGCGCACCGCCGCGCGGGTGCCGCGATCCGAGACGCCGTCCGGCGAGCCGCTGGCCGGACAGCGGTACGAGGTCGAGATCGGCCCGGTCGCGCACGGCGGCGGGCACTGCGTGGCCCGGCACGAGGGGCGGGTGCTGTTCGTGCGGCACGCGCTGCCCGGTGAGAAGGTCGTCGCGCTGGTGACCGAGGGCACCACCACCTCGCGGTTCCTGCGGGCCGACGCGGTGGAGGTCCTGGAACCCGCCAAGGAGCGGATCGAGGCGCCGTGCCCGTTCGCCGGACCCGGCAAGTGCGGCGGCTGCGACTGGCAGCACGTCACCCCGGGCGGGCAGCGCAAGCTCAAGGCGGCGGTGCTGACCGAGCAGCTGGCCAAGCTGGCCGGGCTCACCCCGGCCGAGGCGGGCTGGGACGGCAGCGTCGAGCCGGTCGGCGGCAAGCTCCAGGCCGGGGAGGTGCCGGCCTGGCGTACCCGGGTCCAGTACGCGGTGGACCCGGAGACCGGGAAGGTCGGCCTGCGCAAGCACCGCTCGCACGACCTGCAGCCGGTGGACCGCTGCCTGATCGCCGCCGAGGGCGTCACCGAGCTGGGCATCGAGGCCCGGGACTGGCCGGGCGTGGCCTCGGTCGAGGTGTTCGCCGCGTCCGGTTCCTCGGACCGCCAGGTGGTGCTGACCCCGCGGCCCGGCGCCCAGCTGCCGCTGGTCGAGCTGGACAAGCCGGTGTCGATCGCCCGGGTGGACGAGCAGGGCGACGTGCACCGGGTGCACGGGCGCAGCTTCGTGCGCGAGCGGGCGGCCGGGCGGACCTGGCGGATCAGCAACGGCGGTTTCTGGCAGATCCACCCGGAGGCGCCGGACACCCTGGTCGACGCCGTGCTGGACGGCCTGGACCCGCAGTGGGGCGAGAACGCGCTCGACCTGTACTGCGGCGTCGGCCTGTTCGCGGGCGCGCTGGCCGACCGGGTCGGCGAGGAGGGCGCGGTGCTCGGCATCGAGTCCGCCAAGCAGGCCGTGGTCGACGCCCGGCACAACCTGGCCGCGCTGGACAACGTGCGGATCGAGTGCGACCGGGTCGAGACGCTGCTGCCGCGCACCGGCATCACCGCCACCGACCTGATCGTCCTGGACCCGCCGCGTTCGGGCGCCGGGCGCGAGACCGTGGCGCACCTGGTCGGCCTGGAGGCGCGCCGGATCGCGTACGTGGCCTGCGACCCGGCGGCGCTCGCCCGGGACCTGAAGTTCTTCAGCGAGGGCGGCTACCGGCCGGTGTCGCTGCGGGCCTTCGACCTGTTCCCGATGACGCACCACTTCGAGTGCGTGGCGATCCTGGAGCCGACCGGGAAGTGACCCGTTCGGCCTAATCGGCCGATTCGGCCTCATCGGTAGGTTCGGTCGGTCTGACGCTGGTCGGAGGCTGGTCGGACTCAGGAGGCGGTACCCGCTCGGCGGGTGCCGCCTCCTCGTCGTTGCACGGCGGGGCAGGGCAAGGCAGGGCGGGCCGGATCGGGCCGGTCAGGGCTCGTTGTGTTCCTCCTCGTCGGCGCTGTGCGGAAGGTCGATGCCGTGCTGGGAGGCGAGCCGGAGGAGCGAGGCGACCCGGCCCTCGTACGCCTGGACGCCGTCGGCGTCCCCTTCGGCCCGCGCCGCCATGAGGTCCCGGCGGGCCTGGGCGAGCTGCTCGCGCAGCTCCTGGTCGAACATGGCTGTCATTGCCGGCCTCCACACCGGTCGGTGCCGCTCAGTGGATCGCTCAGGGGAGTTCAGAGTCCCGGATGGTGAAGGACTCTTCAAGTCTCGCTCCTCCTGCCGGGGGTGGGGTGGCGGTGGGCGGGTATGGGAGATGGGCGGCCCGGAGCGGTGGCGGGTGACGGCTTCGGCTGCGGATGGCGGGTTCGACCACGGCTTCGGTGACGGGGAGGTTGCGTGGGGGCGTGCGGCAGGTGTGCGGGCGGTGGGCGTGCGCCCTTGTTGTGCTAGCACTTCAGCGCTAGCTTGAAGGGCATGGCCAAGAAGCAGCTGAACGTCCGTGTGGACGCCACGACCGCGGAGATGGCCCGGGAACGGGCGGAGCAGCAGGGGATCAGCATGAACCAGTACATCGAGCGCCTGGTCCAGCAGGACATGGGCGAGTCCGGCCGGGCCTTCGTCGACGCGGCCGCGCAGTTCATGAAGGAGTACGAGTCGGCCTTCCTCGCCGAGTTCGGGGAGCCGGGCGATATCCAGGACGTGCGCCGTTGAAACTGGAGGTCGACCTCTCGTGGCTGCTCATGACCGCCGAGCAGTACACGCCCGGTGACCCGCAGGTCACCGACTACGGCTCGCTGCTCGCGGCCGTCACCCGGCACCAGGCCGAGATATTCGACATCGCGGTCTACCCCGAGCCGCAGGACCGCGCCGCGGCGCTGATGCACCAGCTGATCCGGGTGCCGGCCCTGGAGAAGACCAACGAGCTCTTCGCGACCGCCGTCGCGTACGCCTACCTCGTCGCCAGCGGCTGCACCGTCGCCACCACCGCCCGCGAGGTGCGCAGCCTCTCCCGGGCCATCCGCGAGGGACGGCTCGGGGTGTCCGGCGTCGCCGAGCGGCTGGCGGCGTGGGTGGTGGACGAGGCCGAGGGGGAGGGTGTCACCGGGGCGGACGAGGAGGACGAGGACGACGACTGACCTTCGTGGCCGTCGTCCCCATCGGCCCCATCGGCCGCATCGTGGCTGCTGTCCCCGCCGTCGCCGTCGTGTCTCGCTGGGGTGTGTCCGCTGCGCCACCGGCCCGGCTAGGCCTGGGGCGAGGCGGGCTCCGCGATCAGGGCCGTCGCGAACAGGCGGAAGCCGGCCCGGCGGTAGATCCGGGCGACGTCCTCGTCGGAGGCGGACAGGAACACCGTCCGTACGCCGTTGGCCCGGGCGTGAGCGACCAGGGCCGCCGTGACCGCGAGGCCCAGGCCGCGCCGACGGGCGGAGGGCAGGGTGCCCACGCCGACCAGCTCGCCGACCGGGCCCACCGGGTTGTACTGGCCGGCGGACAGGACGTCGCTGCCGTCCAGCGCGGCGGCTAGGGCGGTGACGCCGTCGGTGATCCGCTGCACGGTCCGCGCCACCCCGCCATCGGCCGTCAACCTCGCCGCGCTCTCGGCCAGTTCGGCCGCGCCGGCCGCGCCGATGGCGGTGCGCGGGGCGCCGAACGCCACGTGCGGAACGGCCACCGCCTCGGCCAGCTCGGGCGCGTCCGCGGCCAGTACCCGCACCTCGACCCCCTCCGCCGGTACCGGCGCCGGGGCCGGCTCGTCCTGCGGGCCCAGCACCAGCAGCGGGTGCTCGTGCACCGTCAGGCCCGCCGCTTCGGCCGCCGCGCGCAGCTCGGGGTTCTGCTCGGCCACCCACTCGAAGGCCTCCGGAACGCCCAGCTCGCGCTGCCGCTCCAGCACCCGGCGGACGTCCTCGGCGGTGGCGGCCGGGCCGTCGTGACCGAGCGTCGGGCGGGCGTAGTAGTGCCAGCCGGTCTCGCCCCTGCGGACGAAGAGGGTCAGCGGGCCGAAGTCCTCAGTACGGGCGGCGCTGCGCGGTACGGCGTCGTAGTAGTGCTCGATCTCGTCGAGCAGCGGGCGGTCGGGAGCATGATCGTCAGAAGTCACGGCGTGCATCCAAGCAGGCGCGCGGGTGGGCTGCCACCGATTTGCGGGCGCCGATCCGGCCGGTCGGGGGTCGGACGGGAGCGCTTCGGGCGGCGATTGTTGCCGAACGCTTACCGGTCCGCAGCGATCTTGTGCGCACACAGCGTGCATGCTGATGCTTTTACAGCTCTGCCGAGGGGGACGGCGGACGTCTGAACTCGGCGAGGCAAGGGGGAAGACAGGCCCATGAGGCTCTGCTTTCTGGTGGAGGAACACTACCGGCACGACGGCATGCCGCTCGATGTGGCACGCCAACTCACCGCGTGGGGGCACCGGGTCGACGTGCTGCGCCCCGGGGACTCGCTGCTGGCGATCTCCGAGGCGGTCCGGGCCGGCAGCCACGACGCCTGGGTGCTCAAGACCGTCTCCGGCGGGCCCGGGCTGACCCTGCTGGAGGCGGCCGCCGCCGTCGGCCTCACCACGGTGAACGACGTGCGCTCGATCCGCGGCGTCCGGGACAAGGCGCTCGCCGCGGTGATCGGCCGTACCCGAGGGCTGCCCGTCCCGGTGACGTACGCGGCCGCGCGGTGGGAGCGGCTCGCGGAGATCCCGGCGGCCGAGTACCCGCTGGTGGTCAAGCCCGCCGACGGCAGCTCCGGGCGCGCCGTCCGGCTGGTGCGCAACCCCGACCACCTCTTCGAGGTCGGGCCCGAGCTGGCCGGGGAGGGGCTGCTGATCGCGCAGCCGTACGTGCCGAACTCCGGCACCGACCTCAAGGTGTACTGCGTCGACGGCGACCTCTTCGCGACGGAACGTTCCTCCCCGCTGCACCCCGGGCAGGGCGTGCGGGAGCGGCAGGTGCCGCTGCCGGCGAGCGTCGCGCGGATCGTGGCGCAGGTCGGCGAGGTGTTCGGGCTGGACCTGTTCGGGGTCGACGTGCTGCTCGGGCCGGACGGGCCGGTGGTGGTCGACATCAACGACTTCCCGAGCTTCCGGCAGGTGCCGGACGCCGTGGCGAGGGTCGCCCGGGCGGTGCTGCGGCTCGCGCGCAGCGGGACGGCCGTCTCGGTGCCCGGCGAGCCCGCCGCCGCACTGGTGTCGGCGGGCGGGGTGCCGTACGGGCAACTGGGCTTCGGCGAGGGGGAGCTGCTGTGAGGGTCGGGCTGATCGCCGGGGACCCGGGGCACCCGGTGCTGGCGGCGACCGCCGCGCTGCTGGTGGAGCGCGGCCATGAGGTGGTGGCCGTTCCGCCCGTGGGGCCGGTCGGGGAGGCCCCGGGACTCGCGGACCTTGCGGGACTTGCGGGACTCGCGGACCTTGCGGGACTTGCGGGACTCGCGGACCTTGAGGGACTTGCGGATGTCTACCTGCTCAAGGCTCGTACGCCCCAAGCGCTTGCGCTGGCCGGTGAGTTGGAGCGACGGGGCGCGCCGGTGGTCAACTCGGCGGCGGCGACGGAACTCTGCCAGGACCGGGTGCGGATGGCCGACCTCGCGCGTGCCGCCGGACTGCCGTTCACGGCGACGGTCGACGCCGGACGACTGGGCGAACTCGCCGTCCCCGCCTACCCGTTCGTGGTCAAGAGCCGGCACAGCAGGCGGCGCGACCTGGTCGCGCGCGTCGACGGCCCGGACCGGCTGCGCGAACTCGCCGAGCGCTGGGCCGAGGAGCCCGTCGTCACCCAGCCGTTCGTCCCCGGGACGGGCTGGGACCAGAAGCTGTGGGTGATCGACGGGCAGGTGTTCGCCGCCCGGCGGCGGTCCGAGCTCGCCTCCGAGTCGGGGGAGTCGGGGCCGGCGGCGGACTGGGAGCCGCCCGCCGAGCGGGCAGCGCTCGCGCTGCGCGTGGGCGAGGTGTTCGGGCTCGACGTGTACGGGGTCGACCTGCTCGACGGGCCGGCCGAGCCCGTCATCGTCGATGTCAACGCCTTCCCCGGGGTCCGGGGTCGGCCCGGCGCGCCCGAGGCGCTCGCCGGGCTCGCGCTGCGGGTCGCGGCGGAGCAGGGGCGACCGCTGGTGGGGCGGGGGTGAACGCCGGCGGAGCCGGGCCGGCTGCTGGTGGGGCCGGGGTACCGGGCCGGACGCCGGGCCGGTTCGCACGGTCAGGCAGGAGGGGTCGTTAGGCTGGCTGGCGCCCCGACCGGCCGGGGCGCACGGCGAGAGAAGACGGAACGTTGCTGCAGGACATCGAGCGCTACCTGGCCTGCCCCCTCTGCGCGCAGGCCCTCACCCGGCACGACCGCAGCCTGCGCTGCACCGCCGGGCACAGCTTCGACCTCGCCAAGCAGGGCTACGTCAGCCTCCTCGCCGGCGACGCCCACACCGGCACCGGGGACACCGCCGAGATGGTCGCCGCCCGCGCCGACTTCCTCGCCGCCGGGCACTACCGGCCCATCGCGGACGCCCTCGCCGAGGCCGCCACTGAGGCCGCCCTCGACGAGGCCGCCGCCGCCGCGCCCGCCGGTGAGCCCGACGGGCTGGTCGCCGACCTCGGTGCCGGCACCGGCCACTACCTGGCCCACGTCCTCGACGCCCTGCCCGACCGGGTCGGCGCCGCCCTCGACATCTCCAAGTACGCGCTGCGCCGCGCCGCCAAGGCGCACCCGCGGATCGGCGCCGTCGTCTGCGACGCCTGGCGCCCGCTGCCGCTGCTCGACGGCTCCGCCGAGCTGATGCTCAACGTCTTCGCCCCGCGCAACGGGCCGGAGATCCGGCGGGTGCTGCGCCCCGGCGGCACCCTGCTGCTGGTCTCGCCCACCGCCCGACACCTGCGGGAACTCGTCGACGCCCTGGGGCTGCTGTCGGTGGACGAGGAGAAGCAGCGGCGGATCGACGAGAAGCTCGGCCCCTACCTGACGCCGGTGGGGCGGCGGGAGGTCGAGTTCACGCTGCGGCTCGGCCCGCAGGACGTGCGTACCGTCGTCGGCATGGGGCCCAGTGCCTGGCACACCGATCCGGAGCGGCTCGGTGCCGCGCTCGCGGCGCTGCCGGACCCGGTCGAGGTGACCGCCTCGGTGACGGTGGCCGCCTACCGGCGCTGAGCGCTTCGGGGCAGCTCGGGCCGCTTCGGGGCGCGAGCGGGGTGGGCGGTCAGCGGGTCGGGGTGGGGCGCCACGTTGGGATGAATCTGCCGTGCAGGCACGTTTCTGCCGGTCGGCCTGAGGCTAACGTCCGACGGGTGAACCGCGACGCCACCAGGCCTGCCGGGCCGGCCCCCCTCCGACCGGACGCCCCAGGGCCCGACCGGCCGCCCGTGCCACGTCCCACCGTCGAGGAGCTCCGGCTCACCTCGTTCAAGTCCTACCGGCGTGCGGTCCTGCCCCTCGCGCCCCTCACCGTGCTGCACGGGCCCGCCGGGGTCGGCAAGTCCAACGCCCTCGACGCGCTGGCGGTGCTGTCCCGGCTCGCGCTCGGCGAGGAGATCGCCGACTCGCTGGACGGGCTGCCCGACCGCACCGGCCCACTCGCCCTGCCCGTCCGGGGCGGACTGGACGGCTGCGTCCCGCACGGGCGGGACGCGATCATCCTCGGCTGCACCGTCCGCTCCCCGCACGGCCGGATCCGGCTCGACGTCGTGATCCGCACCGACGGCCCGGTCCGGATCGCCCGGGAGTCGCTCACCCTCGACGGCCGGACCCTCGTGGACACCGGCGAGCAGGACGTCCGCAACCGGCGGGTCAACGTCTGCTGGCACAACGACACCCGGCAGGGCGACATCCGGGCGCCCTTCCCCAGCGGCACCATGATCACCGCGCAGCTGCCGCTGCGGGTCGCGGGCTCCTCGGCCGGCGAGTGCCTGGTCCTGGCCGCCACCGAGGACCTGCTCACCGCGCTGCGCGAGGTCTTCCCGCTGCACCCCGTCCCCGCCCTGATGCGCGGCTGGGCCCGGGCCGACCCGCAGGCCCGGCTGCGCGGCAACGCCGCCAACATCTCCGCCGTCATCGCCCGGCTGGGCAACGAGTGCCCGCGCCGGTACGGGCAGCTGCTGCGCGTCGTGCAGTCTGCCGCGCCGCACCCACTGCTCGGGCTCACCGTGGCCGAGCGCGAGAGCGACGCGGGCGTACGGCGCGTCCTGGCCGTCTTCGACGAAGGCGTCCTCGGGCGCACCGGCGCCGACCAGGCCTCCGACGGCATGCTGCGCCACCTCGCCTTCGCCGCGGTGCTGCTGACCGGGGCCGGGGTGCTCGACCTCGACGTGGCCGCCGAGGTGCCGTGGGCGCACCGGCAGCTCATCGTGCTGGCCGAGGACCTGGGGGCCGGGCTCTCCACCGAGCAGGCCGCCTCGCTGCTGCGACTGGCCCGGGAGATGGCGGAGCGCAGCCAGCTCCGGGTGGTGGCCGCGCTGCAGGAGCCGGCGGCGGCACGGGAGGCACTGGGCGGTGCGGGCGAGGTGCGGTCGGGGGACGTTCGGGCGGCGGACGTTCGGGCGGGCGAGGTGCGGTCGGGTGCGGTGGTGGTCGTCGAGTGCCGGAGGGACCCGGACTCGGGGTTCACGGTGCTGCGGCCGGAGACGGGCCGGGTACCGGTCCAGGGCGGACGCGGGGAGGGGACGGACGGGGCCGCGGAGGGGGAGCGGTCGGCGGTGGAGGGGCCCGGGCCGGCGGCGGGCGGCGATGGGGTAGACCTGGAGGGGTGAGCGAACGAGTGACGGGACCGGGGGAGCCGACCCTGGAGGCCCTGCGGCAGCGGCTGGTGGACTTCGCGGCGGCCCGGCGGTGGGAGCCCTTCCACACGCCGAAGAACCTGGCGGCGGCGCTGAGCGTCGAGGCGGGGGAGCTGCTGGAGATCTTCCAGTGGCTGACGCCCGAGCAGGCGGCCGCGGTGATGTCCGAGCCGGAGCGTGCGCACCGGGTGCGGGACGAGGTCGCGGACGTGCTGGCGTACCTGCTGCAGTTCTGTACGGCGGTCGGGGTGGACCCCCTGGAGGCCCTCGCGGCCAAGATCGAGCGGAACGAGCACCGCTTCCCGGTGCCGGACGGATCGGCTGACGTCAACTCGGACGTGGGCGACCAACCCTTGTGAGGGACAGAAGTTATCCACAACCCCGGACTTGTCCACAGCTTCTGACAAGACGGATGCGGGCCCTCGCCCTCCCTCGCACGCTTACGCCGTGACCACCCGGCCGCCCCCTCGGCGGCCCGGGTCGACGGCGACAGCGAGCGAGAGGAGCGGTGGCCATGGAGGCACTGCGACTGATCAAGACGGCCCGGTACGCCCTGACCGAGGCCAGGCACGTACCGGATGTGCTGGCCGAGGCGCGGCAGGCGGCGCTGCTCACCGAGGCGGTGGGCGCGCGGCTGGCGGAGTCGGAGGACGAGGAGCTCACCGGGCTGGGCCAGCGGCTCTCCGAGGCCGGGGCGCATGCGGCGCTCTGCCTGGACCGCTCCGTCGTCCGGGCCGCCCTGGTGAGCGGCGGCCGGGCCGCGCGGCTCACCGAACTCGGGGAGCCGGCAGCGGCTCTGGGGGCGTTGGACGGGCTGCTGCAGGAGGTCGGGGAGACGCTCGTGGTGCTGGCCTGCGGGGCCGACACCGAGAGCCTCTACTGGACGTGCATCGACGGTGTTGACGCGGTGTCGGAGTGCAAGGACCTGGCCGGGCGGCTGTGGGAGGCGGCGCTCCGGGTCGAGGGGACGGAGTGTGTGGCGCTCGGCGGGGCGGAACCCGAACGGGCCGACTGTGGTTCGCCGTTACTCGTCGTCCGGCTCGGACCGCCGGACGGCGAAGGGTCACCGGACGGCGAAGGGGCACTGGGCGGCGAAGGGGAGCCGGGCAGCGAAGGAGCACTGGACGGCGGCCCTCCGCCGGGCGACACCGGTCCGCCGGACGACATCGGCCCGCCGGGTGAGGGCGGGCCGACGGAACGGCAGCGCGCGGCCGGCTACCGGGTGCCCGGCGCGGCCGTGGCCTCGGAGGTGTCCGTGCCGGTCGGGTAGGGGGTGGGGTCGATGGTCGGGAAGGCGATGGGGTCGGCGTTCCGGGCGCCGGAGGACTGCAGCGCGGCGAGATCCGCGGTGACCGAGGCGAGCAGTTCCTGCATCCGGTCCAGCAGGCTCTTGGGGGTGGCGGGCCCGGCCCAGGCGCCGTCGGCCGAGCCCGTCGGGCTGCTCGGGAGCTGCGGCGTGGCAGATGGTTCGGACATGGCGGGACCTCTTCGGATCGGTGGTGCGGTGTGCCGCAACGGCCAACGACCCGCGCCGGTGGCGGGTCACCGGGCACCACCCGATGCGGTCCGACTCCGGTACGCCGTAAGCCTCCCGGGTGAGCCGGGGTTGCCGCCCCGCCACGGCCTGGGCTAGGCGGCGGCCTGGCGCAGCGCGATGCGGACCGGCACGGCACGGCGGTGAGGAGAAACAGAGGTGGGGGAAGGCGGAGAAGGGGGAGTACCCACCCCTTGCCACTCTCAACGTATAGCGCATGGGGGGTCTTGCGGCAAGGCCCCCGTGGTGCCGCACAATCGCAGGCCTCAGATCGGAGCTGATGCCATGACCCCCCTGACCACCAGCGCGTTCGACCTTCCCGACCGCCTCGTCGCCAAGGCCGACCCGGCGCTGATCGGCGGCGACGAGCGGCACTTCGCCGCCGTCGCGGAGAGCCTCGAGCAGGCGATCGCCGAGCTGTCCGACCGCCTCGACGCCCTGCGCCGGGCGCCGGGCGGTCTGGGCCGGGAGGCGATGGACCGGGACATCGAGGTCCACAGGCTGACCGGTCGGCTGCGCGCCCTGCGCCGCTTCGGCCTGGACCTGTGCCTCGGGCACGTCGTCGGCGCGGACGACCCCGAGCCGGTGTACATCGGGCGGCTCGGCCTCACCGACAGCGAGGGGCGCCGACTGCTGGTCGACTGGCGCTCGCCCGCGGCCGAACCGTTCTTCGCGGCGACCCACGCCGACCCGATGGGGCTGGTGAGCCGACGCAGGTACCGCTGGACCGGCGGCCGGATCGGCGACTACTGGGACGAGGTGTTCACCGCCGAGGCCCTGGAGGGGCACGCCGCGCTGGACGACCAGTCCGCGTTCATCGCGGGCCTGGGCGGCAACCGCTCGGCCCGGATGCGGGACGTGCTGGCCACCATCCAGTCCGACCAGGACGCCATCATCCGGGCCGGCTCCCGGGGCGCCCTCGTGGTCGACGGCGGCCCGGGCACCGGCAAGACCGTCGTCGCGCTGCACCGCTCCGCCTACCTGCTCTACTCCGACCCGCGGCTCGGCCACCGGCGCGGCGGCGTGCTGTTCGTCGGCCCGCACCAGCCGTACCTGGACTACGTCGCCGATGTCCTGCCGAGCCTCGGCGAGGACGGTGTGCGGACCTGCACCGTGCGGGACCTCGTCGCCGAGGGGGCGAAGGCGGGGGTCGAGGCCGATCCGGAGGTGGCCCGGCTGAAGTCCTCGGTCGACCTGGTGAAGGCGATCGAGAAGGCCGTCCGGTTCTACGAGGAGCCGCCCACCGAGGGGATGGCGGTCACGACCTACTGGTCCGACGTCTGGCTGAGCGCCGAGGATTGGTCCGACGCCTTCGACGCGCCGGACCCGGGCACCCCGCACAACGAGGCGCGCGAGCAGATCTGGGAGGAGCTCGCCACGATCCTCATGGAGAAGCTGGACGCGGACGAGGAGGAGGTGTCGCCCGAGCTGTTCCGCCGGTCGCTGCGGCAGGACCGGGAGCTGGTGGAGACCCTCAACCGCGCGTGGCCGCTGCTCGAAGCGGCCGACCTGGTCGGCGACCTCTGGTCGGTGCCCGCCTACCTGCGGATGTGTGCGCCGTGGCTCGACCCCGAGGAGGTCCGCAAGCTGCAGCGCAAGGACGCGCCCCAGGCCTGGACACTGTCCGACCTCCCGCTCCTGGACGCCGCCCGGCAGCGGCTCGGCGACCCGGAGGCGGCCGGGCGGCAGCGCCGGCGCGAGGCCGCGGCTGCCGCCGAGCGCGCCCGCATGGCCGACGTCATCGGGGACCTGCTCCAGGCCGACGACGACGGCGAGGGAGCGGTGACGATGCTGCGCGGACGCGATCTCCAGGACACCCTCGTCGACGAGACCGCCCTGCCCGTCGCCGATCCCGAGCCGCTGGCGGGCCCGTTCGCGCACATCGTCGTGGACGAGGCCCAGGAACTGACCGACGCGCAGTGGCAGATGCTGCTCCTGCGCTGCCCGTCCCGGAGCTTCACCATCGTCGGGGACCGCGCGCAGGCCCGGCACGGCTTCGCGGAGTCCTGGCCGGAGCGGCTGGAGCGGATCGGACTCGACCGGACCACGGTCGCCTCGCTGAGCATCAACTACCGGACGCCGGAGGAGGTCATGGCCGAGGCCGAGCCCGCCATCCGGGCCGCGCTGCCGGACGCCAACGTGCCGACCTCCGTCCGCAGCAGCGGCATCCCCGTCGTGTACGGGTCCGTGTCGGAGCTGGACGACGTCCTGGACGGCTGGCTCGCGGAACACGCGGAGGGTGTCGCCTGTGTGATCGGCGCACCGGACGTCCGGGACCGGCCCCGGGACCGGCCCCGGGTCCGGTCGCTGACCCCGGAGCTGTCGAAGGGGCTCGAGTTCGACCTGGTCGTCCTGGTCGATCCGGAGGCGTTCGGAGGAGGCATCGAGGGAGCCGTCGACCGCTATGTCGCGATGACCCGGGCGACCCAGCGGCTCGTGATCCTCAGGAGTACGTGAGACCGGAGAGCCGAGAACCGGGGAGTCGAGAACCGGAGAGCCAAGAACGGACAGAAGGGACAGGAGATACGCGAGGGAGCGGAGGGAGAAACGGGCCGGAACGCCCGTCGCCCGGTCGAGTGACGCGGGTGTCGGCCGACGGCGTCCGGACGCCAGACTGGGGCGATGGACGAGGAGGAATCGCTGGCGTCGTGGGCGGCCAGGCGGGAGCAACGGCTGCGGCCGGTCGGTCAGTTGCGGGCCGTACGGCTCGCGGGCAGGCAGCGGGGCGCCCATGTGGCGTCGGGCGAACCGAGGCTGATCGTGCGCTGGGACGGCTACCAGTGGCTGCCGGAGACGGTGGCCGAGGACTACGCCGCCGCTCAGCGGATCCTGCACGGGATCGAGGGTGACGGCCTGCTGCGCCCCGCCTTCCCGGTGCAGCGGCCGAAGAAGGCGCCGGGGCGCCACCGCAAGCCCCGAGAGGTGTGAGCCGCCGGGCGCCCGGAAATGCGAACGGGGTCCGGCGCCGCCCGGCGCCGAACCCCAACCGCCTCTGCCCGTAGGTCAGTTGTGGGCGTGCAGGTCCGCGTTCAGGCCGCCCCAGGAGCCGGAGCGGGCGATGACCTCGACCGCGCCGGTCTGCGAGTTGCGGCGGAACAGCAGGTTGTCCTGGCCGGACAGCTCGACGGCCTTGGCCACCGAGCCGTCCGGGGTGGTGACCCGGGTGCCGGCGGTGACGTAGAGGCCGGCCTCGACCACGCAGTCGCTGCCGAGCGAGATGCCGATGCCCGCGTTGGCGCCGAGCAGGCAGCGCTCGCCGACCGAGACGACCTGCTTGCCGCCGCCGGACAGGGTGCCCATGATCGAGGCGCCGCCGCCGATGTCGCTGTGGTCGCCGACGACGACGCCCGCGCTGATCCGGCCCTCAACCATGGAGGTGCCCAGCGTGCCGGCGTTGAAGTTGACGAAGCCCTCGTGCATCACGGTGGTGCCGACGGCCAGGTGCGCGCCGAGCCGGACCCGGTCGGCGTGGGCGATGCGCACACCGGTCGGGGCGACGTAGTCGGTCATCCGCGGGAACTTGTCGATCCCGTACACGGCCAGCTGGCCGCCCTGGGCGCGCACCGCGAGGCGGGCCTGCTCGACCTTGTCCACCGGGACGGGGCCGATGCTGGTCCACGCGACGTTGGCCAGCAGGCCGAAGATGCCGTCCAGGTTCTGGCCGTGCGGCTTGACCAGGCGGTGGCTGAGCAGGTGCAGGCGCAGGTACACGTCGTGCGTGTCGAGCGGCTTCTCGTCCAGCGAGGCGATGGTGGTGCGCACGGCGACCACCTCGACGCCACGGCGCGCGTCGGCGCGCAGCGCCTCGGCCGCGCCGGCGCCGAGCTCGGCCTCGGCCTGCTCGGCGGTCAGCCGGACGGTGCCGGCCGGGCCGGGCTCGGCGGCCAGCACGGGGGCGGGGTACCAGGTGTCGAGGACGGTGCCGTCGGCGGCGATGGTGGCCAGACCGGCGGCCACGGCGCCGTTCGCCGGGGAGGTCGATGCGAGGGAGGTGGATTCAGCAGTCACATCGTGCACGTTAACCAATGCTGGGCCCCGGTGCCGAACACGCCCACCGTGCGGACCTGCCCACCGTGCGGCCGCGCCCGACGGATGTCCCGGCCACCGGGGGGCGGGACGGGAAAACCCGGTGCTCAGGGCCTGTCCGCTGGGCAATACTTCGGCGGGTGTTCATGTCGATCTCCACCACCGGCAGCGCCGAGAACCCGGCCACGGATCTCGGGTTCCTGCTGCACAAGCACCCCGGCAAGGTCCAGCGGTTCACGACGTCGCACGGCGAGGCCCACGTCTTCTACCCCGAGGCGGGGGACGAGGTCTGCACGGCGGCGCTGCTGCTGGACATCGACCCGGTCGCGTTGGTCCGCAAGGGCCGGGGCGACGGCAAGGGGCGAGGCGGTTCGCCCGACTTCGCGCTCGCCCAGTACGTCAACGACCGCCCGTACGCCGCGTCCTCGCTGCTCGCGGTGGCGCTGCGGACGGTGTTCCGGTCCGCGATGAAGGGCGCCTGCCCGGCCCGCCCCGAACTGCCGGGGCAGGCCCGCCCGCTGCGGATCGAGCTGCCCGCCG
The DNA here is from genome assembly GCF_055575795.1 of Kitasatospora sp. NPDC034023. Lineage (NCBI taxonomy): Bacteria > Bacillati > Actinomycetota > Actinomycetes > Kitasatosporales > Streptomycetaceae > Kitasatospora > Kitasatospora sp. NPDC034023. The sequence continues at coordinate 511,908 of NZ_JBVIRY010000002.1, read as the reverse complement.
TGCCCGCGAACGGCGCGGGCGAGGGCGGCGGCCCGGCGATGGTGGCCCGGCTGTTCGAGCCGCTGGGCTGGCGGGTCGAGGCGACGGCGATCGCGCTGGACGAGGCGTTCCCGGAGTGGGGCGACTCCCGGTACGTGCGGATCGCGCTCGCCTCCGACACCGTACGGCTCGCCGACGCGCTCCAGCAGCTCTACGTGCTGCTGCCGGTGCTGGACGGCGCCAAGCACTACTGGGTCGCGCCGGACGAGGTGGACAAGCTGCTCGCCGCCGGCGAGGGCTGGCTGGCCGTCCACCCGGAGCGTGCCCTGATCACCCGCCGCTACCTCGCCCGGCGCTGGTCGCTGACCCGGGCCGCGATGGAGCGCCTGGAGCTGGCCCGGCTCGCGGAGGCGGACGACCGCGAGGCCGAGGAGATCGACAACGCGGTCGACGACCGGCCCGCGGAGGAGACCGGTGGGGACAACGGCGGGGAGCGCAGCGAGGAGACCGCCGGATTGACCGGCCGGCAGGACGGCCGGGAGCACGCGGAGCCGGCGCAGCCCCGCCCGCCGTCCCTCGCCGAGCAGCGCCGGACCGCGATCCTCGACGCCCTCCGCGAGACGGGCGCCACCCGTGTCGCCGACCTCGGCTGCGGCCAGGGCGAGCTGATCGGCGAACTGCTGAAGGACACCCGGTTCACCGAGATCCTCGGCGTGGACGTGTCCGTCCGGGCACTGCAGGCGGCCAACCGCAAGCTGCGCCTGGAGCGCCTGCCGGAGCGGCAGGCCGCCCGGGTGAAGCTGGCGCAGGGCGCGCTGACGTACACCGACGCCCGGTTGAAGGGCTTCGACGCGGCGGTGCTGTGCGAGGTGATCGAGCACCTGGACCTGCCGCGGCTGCCTGCCCTGGAGTACGCCGTGTTCGGCGCCGCCCGTCCGGGGGCCGTCGTGGTCACGACGCCGAACGCCGAGTACAACGTCCGCTGGGACACCCTGCCGGCGGGCAGTGTCCGGCACGCCGACCACCGCTTCGAGTGGTCCCGCGCCGAGTTCCGCGCCTGGGCCGAGAAGGTCGCGGCCGCCTACGGCTACACCGTGCTGCTGCGCCCGGTCGGCCCGCAGGACGGGGAGGTCGGCGCACCGACCCAGCTCGCCCTGTTCACCGCCGCAGCGTCGACCGACACAGCGACGACCGCCGCAGCCACGACGACCGACACAGCCACGACCACCGCCACGACGATGCCCGAAGGAGGCGACCCCCGATGACCGACGCCGCAGTCGACGAAACGGCCGAGAGCGCCGCCCCCGGCCGCCTCCCCGTCACCGACGTCTCCCTCGTCGTCCTGATCGGCACCAGCGGCGCGGGCAAGTCCACCTTCGCCCGCCGCCACTTCCTGCCCACCCAGGTCGTCTCCTCCGACTTCTGCCGCGGCCTGGTCGCCGACGACGAGAACGACCAGTCCGCCTCCGCCGAGGCCTTCGACCTCCTGCACTACATCGTCGGCAAGCGCCTGGCGGCCGGCCGGCTGACCGTCGTGGACGCCACCAACGTGCAGCCCGAGTCGCGCCGCCAGCTGGTCCGGATCGCCCGCGAGCACGACGTGCTGCCGATCGCGATCGTCCTGGACGTCCCGCCGGGGGTGTGCGCCGAGCGCAACCGGTCCCGTCCGGACCGCCAACTGCCCGCCCACGTCATCCCGCGGCAGAACCGCGAGCTGCGCCGCTCCTTGCGCGGCCTGGAGCGCGAGGGCTTCCGCAAGGTGCACGTCCTGCGCGGCGAGGCCGAGGTCGCGTCGGCCGGGATCGAGCTGGAGAAGCGTTACAACGACCTGCGCCACCTCACCGGCCCGTTCGACACCGTGGGTGACATCCACGGCTGCCGCTCCGAGCTGGAGACGCTGCTGACCCGTCTCGGCTACGCCCTGACCCGGGACGCCGAGGGCCGTCCGGTGGACGCCGCGCATCCCGAGGGCCGGACCGCCGTCTTCGTCGGCGACCTGGTCGACCGGGGCCCCGACACCCCGGGCGTGCTGCGCCTGGTGATGGGCATGGTGGCGGCCGGCCACGCGATCTGCGTGCCCGGGAACCACGAGAACAAGCTCGGCCGGGCGATGGACGGCAGGAAGGTCACCGTCTCGCACGGCCTGCAGGAGTCGCTGGACCAGTTGGCGGGCGAGTCCGAGGAGTTCAAGGCCCAGGTGCGTGCCTTCATGCGCGGCCTGGTCAGCCACTACCTGCTGGACGGCGGCGCCCTGGTGGTCTGCCACGCCGGGCTGCCGGAGAAGTACCAGGGCCGCAACTCGGGCCGGGTCCGCTCGCACGCGCTGTACGGGGAGACCACCGGCGAGACCGACGAGTACGGCCTGCCGGTGCGCTACCCGTGGGCGGAGGAGTACCGCGGCCGGGCGCTGGTGGTCTACGGCCACACCCCGGTGCCGACGGCGAGCTTCGTCAACAACACCATCTGCCTGGACACCGGCTGCGTCTTCGGCGGCAGCCTGACCGCGCTGCGCTACCCGGAGCGCGAGCTGGTGAGCGTCGAGGCCGAGCGCGAGTGGTACGCCCCGGTGCGCCCGCTGATCACCGACGCGCCGGGCGCCCGCGAGGGCCGTCCGCTGGACCTCGCCGACGTGGCGGGGCGCCGGATCGTCGAGACGGCCCTGCACGGGCGGGTCGCCGTCCGGGAGGAGAACGCGGCGGCCGCGCTGGAGGTGATGAGCCGCTTCGCGCTGGACCCGCGGCTGCTCGCCTACCTGCCGCCGACCATGGCGCCGAGCGCCACCTCCCGCCGGGACGGCTACCTGGAGCACCCGGAGGAGGCCTTCCGCGCCTACCGCGCGGACGGCGTGCGGCACCTCGTGTGCGAGGAGAAGCACATGGGCTCGCGCGCGGTGCTGCTGGTCGCCCGGGACGGGGCCGCGCTGGAGCGCCGCTTCGGCGTGGCCGGCCCGGGCGCGATCTGGACCCGCACCGGCCGCGCGTTCCTCGCCGACGACGGGCTGACCGCCGCCGTGCTCGACCGGGTCCGGGCGGCCGCCGAGCGCGCCGGCCTCTTCGAGGAGCTGGGCACCGGTTGGCTGCTGCTGGACGCCGAGCTGATGCCGTGGTCGCTGAAGGCGGTGGAGCTGCTGCGCCGTCAGTACGCGGCGGTCGGCGCGGCGGCGGGCGCCGCCCTGCCGGAGGTGCTGTCCGCGCTGGAGCGGGCGGCCGGGCGAGGCCTGGACCTGGCCGGGCTGACCGCCCGCCAGCGGCAGCGCTCCGCCGACGCGCGGGCGTTCACCGAGGCGTACCGGCGCTACTGCTGGCCGACCGAGGGCCTGTCGGGCATCCGGCTGGCGCCGTTCCAGCTGTTGGCCGCCGAGGGGGCGAACCTCGCGGTGCGCCCGCACGACGAGCACCTGGCCTGGATCGACCGCCTGGTGGCCGCCGACGACGCGGAGGAGCCCGTGCTGCGCCGCACCGGCCGGATCCTGGTGGACACCGAGGACGAGGCCTCGACGGCCGCCGCCACCGCCTGGTGGGAGGAGCTGACCGGGGCGGGCGGCGAGGGCATGGTGGTCAAGCCGCTGGCCTCGCTGGTGCGGACGTCGCGCGGCGAGGGCCGTCCGGGCGGGCTGGTGCAGCCCGGGGTGAAGGTGCGGGGCCGGGAGTACCTGCGGATCATCTACGGCCCGGACTACACCGAGCACCTCGACCGGCTGCGGCAGCGCGCGCTGGGCCACAAGCGCTCGCTGGCGCTGCGCGAGTACGCGCTGGGCCTGGAGGCGCTGGACCGGCTGGCGGCCGGGGAGCCGCTGTGGCGGGTGCACGAGCCGGTTTTCGCGGTGCTGGCGCTGGAGTCCGAGCCGGTCGACCCGCGCCTGTAGCGGCGGCGGCTCCGGAGCACGGGTGAGGGGAGTCCCATCGGGTGGGGCTCCCCTCACCCGCTCCGCTTCTGTATAGAAATTCCGAGTATCGTATACACTTGCCAGCCTTCCCCTCGTCCCGTCACCCCAGGAGCCCGGTATGGCCTTCAACCTCCGGAACAGGCACTTCCTCAAGGAGCTCGACTTCACGCCCCAGGAGTTCCGCTTCCTGGTGGACCTCGCCGCCGGGCTCAAGGCGGCGAAGTACGCGGGCACCGAGCAGCCCCGGCTGCGTGGGAAGAACATCGCGCTGATCTTCGAGAAGACCTCCACCCGCACCCGTTGCGCCTTCGAGGTCGCCGCCCACGACCAGGGCGCCACCACCACCTACCTGGACCCGTCGGCCTCGCAGATCGGCCACAAGGAGTCCATCAAGGACACCGCCCGGGTGCTCGGCCGGATGTTCGACGGCATCCAGTACCGCGGCCACGGCCAGGAGGTCGTCGAGGAGCTCGCCGCGCACGCGGGCGTGCCGGTCTGGAACGGCCTCACCGACGAGTGGCACCCCACCCAGATGCTGGCCGACGTGCTCACCGTCACCGAGCACACCGTCAAGCCGCTGACCGACGTCGCCCTCGCCTACCTCGGCGACGCCCGCTCCAACATGGGCAACTCGCTGCTGGTCAGCGGCGCCCTGCTCGGCATGGACATCCGGATCGTCGCCCCGCGCGCGCTCTGGCCGACGGAGGACGTGCAGAAGTCGGCGCAGGCCCTGGCCGAGTCGACCGGCGCCCGGATCACCCTGACCGAGGACGTGGCCGAGGGCGTGGCCGGCGTCGACTTCCTCTACACCGACGTCTGGGTCTCGATGGGCGAGCCCAAGGAGGTCTGGGCCGAGCGGATCGAGCAGCTCAAGCCCTACCAGGTCTCCATGGACACGGTCCGGGCCACCGGCAACCCGGCTGTGAAGTTCCTGCACTGCCTGCCCGCCTTCCACGACCTCGGCACGGTGGTCGGACGGCAGATGTACGAGGCGACCGGCATGACCGAGCTGGAGTGCACCGACGAGCTGTTCGAATCGCCGCACTCCATCGTGTTCGACCAGGCCGAGAACCGCCTGCACACCATCAAGGCGGTCCTGGTCGCCACCCTCGGCTCCTGAGCGGGCGGGCCGCTTCGGGGCACCGCCGGCTGCCGCGGTCCACGTCTCGAGAAGGCTCGAGAAGTCTCGAGAAGCTCCTGCGGGCTACTTCGCGAGCTTGACGCAGGCCACCCGGTCGCCCGCCGCGTGCGGGCCGGCCGGGGTGCCCGCGTGCAGCACCAGTGAGCGCGCCTCGCCTGGCCGCGGCTGCCAGTCCACCGCGGTCGTGGCGGTGCCCTCGCCGGCCCCGTCGGTGCGCAGTACCAGTCGCAGTTCGTTGCGCGCGTTGGCGAACGCCGGGTCGGTGGACGGCTGCACCGGGTCGGCCACGTCCTGGTAGTGCGGCCCGGAGGACGCCGGGTCGGCCCCGCAGCTGCCGGTGTGCAGGTGCGCCGGGAACTCGTGGTCGGGGGCGAGCCCGGACATCGTCAGGGTGAGCACCGTCCGCCCGGGCAGCGAGCGGTCGGTGACGACCCGGGCATGCGAGCCGTACGGCACCAGGTCGTCCGCGTAGCTGATGGCGGCCGGCGGGACGAAGGCGGTGGCCGGGTCGAAGTCGGCCTCGACGACGGAGACCGGCGAGGCGGCGGGGGCGAGCAGGGCCAGTGGCAGCAGGGCGGCGGCGAGCGGAGCGGTCATCGGTCGGGCCTTCCACGGACAGGGCGACGGTCACCCTGCTAACGGCCCCGGCCCCCGAAGGACACCGCCGGCCCGTGACGGACACCGCCGGCCGGGAGGGAGAGCCGGCCGGGAGGGAGAGGCGGCCGGGAGGGAGAGGCGGCCGGGAGGGCCGGCAACCGCCCTCAGGCCGACTCGCGCCGGATCCCCCGGATCTCGCAGCGCGGCCCGCTGGCCCGCATCAGCCGCAGGTCGGCGGTGATCAGCGGCGCCCCGTACCGTTCGGCGACCGCGACGTAGGCGGCGTCGTCCGGGGTCAGGTTGTCCTTGAGCTCCCAGATCCGGCCGAGCAGCGGCGCCACCTCGACCTTGCGGATCGCCACCGCGGCCAGCTCGCCGGTGAGTTCGGCGACCCGTTCGGCGGTCAGTTCCTTGGCGAGGTAGAGCCCGCGCAGCGACTGCATCACCTCGACCACGATGTGCTCGGGCGCCAACCACTCGCCGTCGGCGGCGAGTTCGGCCCGGGCGGCGGCCCCGCGCGGGCCCTCGTCGGCCAGCGCCAGCACCAGCGCGGACGCGTCCACCACGATCATCGAAGGCCCCCTCTGCCGGTCACGTCACGGGTCACCGTACCCGGCCCCGGACTCGGCCCGCGGAGGCGGATGTCGACAGCGGTTCAGCGTCCGAGGAGGACTCCGGGCAGGAGTCCCGGCAGGAGCCCGGGCAGGAGGCCGGCGAGCATCGAGGCGGCGTTGGCGGTGGCGGAGGCGGCCCAGGGGAGTGCGGTGCGCGGCGACAGTCCGGTGAGCGGGGTGAGCAGGGCGCCCTCGACCAGGCAGACGCAGGCCTCGCCGAGCCCGAAGGCGGTCCAGTACGCTGCGGCGGGCCCGGTGGAGTACGGCCGCAGGGAGTGCCAGAGCAGCGGGTGCGTCGCCAGGTTGACCAGGACGGCGGCAACGGCGGCGCGGGACGCCCGCAGGCCGCCGGCCCGGGTGAGCGCGACGGTGTAGACGGGGACCTCGACCAGCAGGGTCAGGGCCAGGGCGAGGGCGTAGGGCACGGCGGGGATCGTGCCACGGGGAGGGGACCATGGCCACCGAGGTCGCACCCGTACCGGTGTCGACGGCCGCGCCGGTGTGGCCCGCGCCCGGGCCGGCGGCCCGCCTGGGCGTCGCGCCGTTCGCGGGTTTCGCACTGTCGGCGGCGGTGGCGCTGACGCTGGCCCTGCGGGCACCGACCGGCCTGGCGGTGCTGGGGCTGGCCGCCTTCGGCCTGCTGCACAACGTGCTGGAGCTGCGCTACGTGGCGGGCCGTTTCGCCACTGTGCTGGCCGGCCCGCTGCTGCGGCTGCTGCTGGCGCTGGTGACCGGCATCGTGGTGTGCCGCCTGCTGCCGCCCTCCCGGGTGTCCCAGGGGGCGGAGATCCTGCTCGGGTACGGTCTGCTGGCGGCGGCCTGCCGGTACGGGCTGCGCGGTCGGCCGCGGCTGCTGGCGGGGAGCGCGGTGCTGCTGGTCGGGGCCGGCGCGGCCTCGCTGGCCTTTCCCGCGTACCACTTCGTGGTGCTGGCCCACCTGCACAACGTGGTCCCGCTGCTGTTCCTGGCCGAGTGGTCGCGCCGGCTGCGGCGGGGGCGGGCGGCGTTCCTGGTGTTGCAGGGCGTCTGGGTGCTGCTGGTGCCGGCCCTGTTGCTGAGCGGTCTGTCGGACGGCCTGTTGTCGCAGCGCCCGGGTGGTTGGACGGACCGGCTGGCGGCCGCCTACACCCCGCCGGCCTGGCTGACGCCGGAGGCGGGCCTGCGCTTCCTGGCGGTGTTCGCCTTCCTGCAGACGATGCACTACGTCGTCTGGGTCTGGTTCCTGCCCAGGTACGCGCCGGAGGCGGCGGAGCGCTTCGACGCCCGGGTGCCCGCGTTGCGCGGTGTGCGGGCGTGGGCGCTGGGTGCGGGGGCCGGCGTGCTGTTGGCGCTGCTGTTCGCGGTGGACTACGCGCAGGGCCGGTCGCTGTACGCGGCGCTGGCCGGGTACCACGCGTATCTGGAGTTCCCGGTGCTGTTGATGCTGGTTCTGGGCCTCGGCGCGGAGCAGGCGCCTACCGAGCGGAGCGCGGATGGAGGGGAGGTGAAGACATGAGGACGATCCTGCTGGCGGACATCGCCCCCTCGCCGACCGGCGGTTCCGGTGGTGAGCTTGTGGTGGTGCTGCTGATGGCAGCCGCGGTGGTGGCGGGTGCGGTCTGGCTGATCAGGCTGGAGCGCAAGCGGCGCGGCCCGGACGACGAGTGAGTCACGGCATGCACTATGGTTTATCTCGACATCGAGATAACTGCCCCTTACGATATATCTCGACATCAAGATACTTGCCGAGAGGCGCTCACCGGCGATGCGGGCAAGGTCGGCCTAAGTAAGGCTGACCTTACCACCGCGTGGCGGCCGGATATCGCACGAAGCACCCAGAAGGAGTCAGTCGTGTCCGCGAACAGCTTCGACGCCCGCAGCTCGCTGCAGGTGGGCGACGAGTCGTACGAGATCTTCAAGCTCTCCGCCGTCGAGGGTTCCGAGCGGCTGCCGTACAGCCTCAAGGTGCTGCTGGAGAACCTGCTCCGCACGGAGGACGGCGCGAACATCACCGCCGACCACATCCGCGCCCTCGGCAACTGGGACAACAACGCCCAGCCGAGCCAGGAGATCCAGTTCACCCCGGCCCGCGTGATCATGCAGGACTTCACCGGTGTCCCGTGCGTGGTCGACCTCGCCACCATGCGTGAGGCCGTCAAGGAGCTGGGCGGCGACCCGGCCAAGATCAACCCGCTGGCCCCGGCCGAGCTGGTCATCGACCACTCGGTCATCGCCGACAAGTTCGGCACCAAGGACGCGTTCACCCAGAACGTCGAGATCGAGTACGGCCGCAACAAGGAGCGCTACCAGTTCCTGCGCTGGGGCCAGACCGCCTTCGACGAGTTCAAGGTCGTCCCGCCGGGCACCGGCATCGTCCACCAGGTGAACATCGAGCACCTGGCCCGCACCATCATGGTCCGCGGCGGCCAGGCCTACCCGGACACCTGCGTCGGCACCGACTCGCACACCACCATGGTCAACGGCCTGGGCGTGCTGGGCTGGGGCGTCGGCGGCATCGAGGCCGAGGCCGCCATGCTCGGCCAGCCGGTCTCCATGCTGATCCCGCGCGTGGTCGGCTTCAAGCTGACCGGTGAGCTGCCGGCCGGCACCACCGCCACCGACCTCGTGCTCACCATCACCGAGATGCTGCGCAAGCACGGTGTGGTCGGCAAGTTCGTCGAGTTCTACGGCGACGGCATCGGCTCGATCCCGCTGGCCAACCGCGCCACCATCGGCAACATGTCGCCGGAGTTCGGCTCGACCTGCGCGATCTTCCCGATCGACACCGAGACCATCAACTACCTGCGCCTGACCGGCCGTGACGAGCAGCAGCTCGCCCTGGTCGAGGCCTACGCCAAGGAGCAGGGCCTCTGGCACGACCCGTCGGTCGAGCCGGTCTACTCCGAGTACCTCGAGCTGGACGTCTCCACCGTCGTCCCGTCGATCTCCGGCCCGAAGCGCCCGCAGGACCGCGTGATCCTGGCCGAGGCCGCGAGCAAGTTCGCCGAGGCGCTGCCGACCTACTCCGCCGAGGCCTCGAAGCCGACCGCCGTCACCGCCCCCGACGGCTCGACCTACGAGATCGACAACGGCGCGGTCGTGATCGCCTCGATCACCTCCTGCACCAACACCTCCAACCCCTCCGTCATGCTGGGCGCCGCCCTGCTGGCGAAGAAGGCCGTGGAGAAGGGCCTCACGGTCAAGCCGTGGGTCAAGACCACCCTGGCGCCCGGCTCCAAGGTCGTCATGGACTACTACGAGAAGGCCGGCCTGCTCCCGTACATGGAGAAGCTGGGCTTCAACCTGGTCGGCTACGGCTGCGTCACCTGCATCGGCAACTCGGGCCCGCTGCCCGAGGAGGTCTCGGCCGCCGTCAACGAGGCCGACCTGGCGGTCGTCTCGGTGCTCTCCGGCAACCGCAACTTCGAGGGCCGGATCAACCCCGACGTCAAGATGAACTACCTGGCCTCCCCGCCGCTGGTGGTCGCCTACGCCCTCGCCGGCAACATGAACGTCGACATCACCAAGGACGCCCTGGGCCAGGACGCCGACGGCAACGACGTCTTCCTCGCCGACATCTGGCCGACCGAGCAGGAGGTCGCCGACACCGTCGCCGGCTCCATCGACGAGGCCATGTTCGACAAGGGCTACCAGGACGTCTTCGCCGGCGACCACCGCTGGCAGTCGCTCCCGGTCCCGACCGGCAACACCTTCGAGTGGGACGCCGAGTCCACCTACGTCCGCAAGCCCCCGTACTTCGAGGGCATGGCCAAGACCCCGAGCCCGGTGACCGACATCGCCGGCGCCCGCGTCCTGGCCAAGCTGGGCGACTCGGTCACCACCGACCACATCTCCCCGGCCGGCAACATCAAGCCGGGCACCCCGGCGGCGCAGTACCTGACCGCCAACGGTGTCGAGAAGCGAGACTTCAACTCCTACGGTTCCCGTCGTGGCAACCACGAGGTGATGATCCGCGGCACCTTCGCCAACATCCGCCTGCGCAACCAGATCGCGCCGGGCACCGAGGGCGGCTACACCCGCGACTTCACCCAGGCCGACGCGCCGGTGTCGTTCATCTACGACGCTTCGCAGAACTACCAGGCCGCCGGCACCCCGCTGGTCGTCCTGGCCGGCAAGGAGTACGGCTCCGGCTCGTCCCGCGACTGGGCCGCCAAGGGCACCGCGCTGCTCGGCGTCAAGGCCGTCATCGCCGAGTCCTACGAGCGCATCCACCGCTCGAACCTGATCGGCATGGGCGTCCTGCCGCTGCAGTTCCCGGAGGGCGAGAACGCCGACTCCCTCGGCCTCACCGGCGAGGAGACCTTCTCCTTCACCGGCGTGACCGAGCTCAACGAGGGCCGCACTCCGAAGACCGTCAAGGTCACGGCCGTCGCCGCGGACGGGGCCGTCAAGGAGTTCGACGCGGTCGTCCGCATCGACACCCCCGGTGAGGCGGACTACTACCGCAACGGCGGCATCCTGCAGTACGTGCTGCGCTCGCTCATCGGCTGAGCCGACGCCTAGCGCCTGAAGGGGCCGGACCGCACACCGCGGTCCGGCCCCTTCCGCATGCCGCACCGGCCTCCGCGGGCACCACCGGCGCCGACTTCCGCGTGCCGCACCGGCCTCCGCAGGCAGCACCGCCTTGGGCACGCCATGCAGAAAGGGGGCCCACCGCACGGGTGGGCCCCCTTCGCGCGAGGACCGTCAGGCCCGGTCGCAGGCCTGCGCCCGCAGCGCGCGGGCCAGGTCGTCACGGCGCTCCAGCACCAGGCGGCGCAGCGCCGGCGCGGCCTGCGGGTGCCCGTCCAGCCAGGCGTCGGCCTCGGCCAGGGTCTGCTCGTCGGTGTGGGCGCCCGGGAAGAAGCCGGCGACGAAGCGGATCGCGATCTCGATGGTCCGATCGGCCCAGATCTTCTCCAGCAGCTTGAAGTACGGGGCCGCGTAGAGGGTGGTCAGGTCGCGGTGGGCGGGCAGGGCGAAGCCCGCGATGTTGGCCTCGACCAGGGCGTTCGGCAGCTCGTCCGAGTCGACCACGGCCGACCAGGCGGCGGCCTTGGCCTCCGGGGTGGGCCGGGCGGCCAGGCACTGGGTGTACTGGCGCCTGCCGCTCGCGGTGTTGTCGGCGGCCAGCTCGGCTGCCAGCTCCTCGTCGGTGGCCTGGCCGGCGGCGGCCAGGGCCAGCCACAGCGACCAGCGCAGCTCCTGGTCGACGTCCAGGCCGTCGATCCGGGCGCTGCCGGCCAGCAGGCCGCGGACCAGGCCGAGGTGCTCGGCGCCGCCCGCGGTCTGGGCAAGGAAGCGGGCCCAGGCCAGCTGGTGGTCGCTGCCGGGGACGGCGTCGCGCAGCTCGCGCAGGGCGCCGTCGGCGAGCAGCCGGCCGCCCTCGCCGCGCCAGGCCGGGTCGGCGTACAGGTCGACGGCGGTCTTGGCCTGGCCGTGCAGCGACTGCAGCACGCCGATGTTGCCCTCCTGGCCGGCGAAGCGCAGCACCAGGGCGACGTAGTCGCGGGCCGGCATCAGGCCGTCCCGGGTGAGGTTCCAGACGGCGGACCAGGCGAGGGCGCGGGACAGCTCGTCGTGGATGTCGCCGAGGCCGGCGCGCAGGGTCTCCAGGGAGTCCCCGTCGAAGCGGATCTTGCAGTAGGTCAGGTCGTCGTCGTTGAGCAGGACGAGCGCCGGGCGGGGGCGGCCGGCCGCCTCGGTGACGACGGTGCGGGCGCCGGTGACGTCCAGCTCGATCCGCGCGGTGCGCACCAGGGCGCCGTCGGCGTCCCGGTCGTACAGGCCGACCGCGATCCGGTGCGGGCGGAGGACATCGCCGTCCTGCAGGACCGCGAGCTCGGTGATCCGGCCCTCGGCGTCGGTGGTGACCTGCGGGGTGAGCGCGTTGACGCCGGCGGTCTGCAGCCAGGCGGCGGCCCAGGTCTTGAGGTCGCGGCCGCTGGTCTCCTCCAGGATGTCCAGCAGGTCGGTGAGTTCGGTGTTGCCGAAGGCGTGGCGCTTGAAGTAGCGGCGGGCGCCCTCGAAGAAGGCCTCCGAACCGGCGTACGCCACCAGCTGCTTGAGGACGGAGGCGCCCTTGGCGTAGGTGATGCCGTCGAAGTTGAGCTTGGCGTCCTCGAGGTCGCGGATGTCCGCGGTGATCGGGTGCGTGGTGGGGAACTGGTCCTGCCGGTAGGCCCAGGCCTTGCGCTGGTTGGCGAAGGTGACCCAGGCGGAGGAGTAGCGGGTGCGGGCGCCGATCAGGCCGTAGGAGCCCATGAAGTCGGCGAAGGACTCCTTCAGCCACAGGTCGTCCCACCAGCGCATGGTGACCAGGTCGCCGAACCACATGTGCGCCATCTCGTGCAGGATGACGTTGGCCCGGCCCTCGTAGGCGGCGTCGGTGACCTTCGAGCGGAAGACGAACTCCTCGCGGAAGGTGACGCAGCCGGGGTTCTCCATCGCGCCGATGTTGTACTCGGGGACGAAGGCCTGGTCGTACTTGCCGAAGGGGTACGGGTAGTCGAACTCCTCGTGGAAGAAGTCGAGTCCGAGCTTGGTGACGCCGAGGATCTCGTCCGCGTCGAAGTACGGGGCGAGGGACTTGCGGCACATCGCGGAGAGCGGGATCTCCAGGGTGGTGCCGTCGGCGAGTTCGCGGCTGTAGTGGTCGCGGGCGACGTGGTACGGGCCGGCGACGACCGCGGTGAGGTAGGTGGAGATCGGCTTGGTCGGCGCGAACTCCCAGGTGCGACTGCCGCCCTGCCCGGTGCCGTCCTGCCCGGTGGCGTCCTCGGCGGTGACGCCCTCGTGCGGGGCGTTGGACCAGACGTCCCAGGCGGCCGGGGCGGTCACCGTGAAGGTGAACGGGGCCTTCAGGTCGGGCTGTTCGAAGGTCGCGAACACCCGGCGGGCGTCGGCCGGCTCGTAGTGGGTGTAGAGGTAGGTCTCGCCGTCCACGGGGTCGACGAAGCGGTGCAGGCCCTCGCCGGTGCGGCTGTACGCGCAGTCCGCCTCGATGGTCAGCACGTTCTCGGCGGCGAGGCCGTCGACGTGCACCCGGGCGCCGTCGTAGGCGGTGGCCGGGTCGAGGGCGCGCCCGTTGAGGGTGACCGCGCGGACGGCCGGGGCCAGCAGGTCGAGGAAGGTGTCCGCGCCGGGCTCGGAGCAGCGGAACGTGATCGTGGTGGCGGAGCGGAACGTGGCGGCGGCCGGGTCCGGGGCCGAGGTCACGTCGAGCCGGACGCGGTAGCCGTCCACGGCCAGGATGCTGGCCCGCTGCTGGGCTTCGTCGCGGCTGAGGTTCTTGCCCGGCACGGCGGTACTCCTTTGTCCGGCTCGCACGGTGGTGCGCGGGTGGGTGGTGCGGTCTCGGTGCGCGGTGTCCTCCGCGCACGCGGGGACATCCTTTCACGCTCCTCGCCGTCGGTACCATTGCACAGACCGACGCGTCGGTACCGGAATCAGCGGCGCCGGGCGGGTGTTGAGCCTCTGGGGGAGTTCACCCCTGCCCGGATCACCTGACGAAGGACGACTCGCAGTGACGACTGCCGCTGAGCGCAAGACCGCCGACTTCTGGTTCGACCCGGCCTGCCCGTGGGCGTGGATGACCTCCCGCTGGCTGATCGAGGTTCAGCAGCTGCGCCCGGTCGACGTGCGCTGGCACGTGATGAGCCTGTCGGTGCTGAACGAGCACCGGGACCTCCCGGAGAACTACCGGGCCCTGCTGGACAACGCCTGGGGCGCGGTGCGGGTGTGCATCGCCGCCGCCGAACAGCACGGCGAGGAGGTGCTCGGCCGGCTCTACACCGAGCTGGGCCTGCGCTTCCACAACCAGGGCCTGCCGCAGAACCGGGAGACCATAACCGCCGCCCTGGTGGCTGCGGGCCTGCCCGCCGAGCTGGCCGACGCGGCCGACACGGACAAGTACGACGAAGCCCTGCGCGCCTCCCACAAGGAGGGCATCACCCTGGTCGGCGAGGACGTCGGCACCCCGGTGATCGCGGTCGAGGGCGTGGACGGCGACCGGGTCGCCTTCTTCGGCCCGGTGGTCACCCCCGCCCCGAAGGGCGAGGCCGCGGCCCGCCTGTGGGACGGCACCCTGCTGGTGGCCTCCACCCCCGGCTTCTACGAGATCAAGCGCACCCGGACGGCAGGCCCGTCCTTCGAGTAGCCCTGGCGTCGAGCAGCTCCGGCTTCGGGTAGCCCCGGCGTCGAGTGGCTGTGACGCCGGCGACGGCGACGCGACAGGGCCCGGTACCGAGCGTCGGTACCGGGCCCTGTCGCATGTGCGGGACTCAGCCGGCGGCGGCGTCCCGGCGCTGCTTGAGCAGACCGGAGACGACCAGCACCGCGACCAGTACTCCGGCCGCGTACAGCTGCTGCCGGTTGCCCTCGGTGGTGGTCATCAGCGCGAGGATGCCGGCCACGCCGGCCATCGCGACCCAGGTCAGGTACGGGTAGCCCCACATCTTCACGGTGAGCAGCTCGGGCGTCTCGCGCTCCAGCCGGCGTCGCATCCGCAGCTGGACCACGCAGATGAACAGCCAGACCACCAGGATCGCCACGCCGGTGGTGTTCATCAGCCAGGTGAACACGGTGTCCGGCCAGAACTTGGCGGCCAGGACGGCGCCGAAGCCGAACAGGCAGGAGGCGAGCACGGCCCGGCGCGGCACCCCGCCGCTGACCTTGGCCAGCGCCTTGGGGCCCTGGCCGCGGCCGACCAGCGAGTACGCCATCCGGGAGGCGCCGTAGATGTTGGCGTTCATCGCGGACAGCAGTGCGATCAGCACCACGACCTGCATGATCGCCCCGGCGCCGGGCACCCCGAGGTGGCGCAGCACGGTGACGTACGGGCCGTCGGCGACGACCGCCGGGTCCTTCCAGGAGACCAGGGTGACCACCAGGGCCATCGAGCCGATGTAGAAGATCGCGATCCGCCACACCGCGGTGCGCACGGCGTTGGCGACGTTCTTCTTGGGGTCGTCGGACTCGGCGGCGGCGATGGTGACGGTCTCCAGACCGCCGTACGCGAAGACCGAGGCGAGCAGGCCGACGATCAGTCCGCTGACGCCGGTGGGCAGGAAGCCGCCGTGGCCGGTGAGGTTGCCGGTGCCGGGGGCGCCGGGGCCGATCACCCCGGCGATGCCGAGTCCGCCGAGCACCAGGAAGGCGATGATCGCGGCGACCTTGACGGTGGCGAACCAGAACTCGAACTCGCCGAAGTTCTTCACCGCGGTGAGGTTGCTGGCGCAGAAGAAGACCATGAACAGGGCGACCCAGACCCAGGAGGAGACGCCCGGTACCCAGCCGTTGACGATCTTCCCGGCGGCGGTGGCCTCGGCGGCGACGCCGCAGCAGAGCATCACCCAGTACATCCAGCCCGCCGTGATTCCGGCCCACGGGCCGATCTCCTTCTCGGCGTGCACCGAGAACGAGCCGGAGGCGGGGCGGGCCGCGGACATCTCGCCGAGCATCCGCATGATCAGCATGACCAGCAGGCCGGAGAGCACGAAGGCCAGGATGATCGCCGGGCCGGCGGCCGCGATGCCCGCGCCGGAGCCGACGAAGAGGCCCGCGCCGATCACACCGCCGAGGGCGATCATCGACAGGTGGCGCTGCTTCAGCCCGTGGGAGAGCTGCTGGCTACCCGACGCCGGTTGGGTGGCATCGGCGGTCCCGGACGCCGGGGGCGCGGAGGTGGGGGCCATAGGGGCGGTTCCAGACTGTGCGGTATGCGGCATGAGTTGTCCAATATCCGGGGCCACCTCTGTCCATGCCAAGCACGTTCGGCCCGGGCCCACATTGCGGACCGGGCGGCCACACGGAGTGGCCGAGGCGTGACCGCGCGTCGTTTCGGGCCGGTTCCGACAACACCCGAGGGCGGGGCTTTGTCCGAAACCGTGAACGGTCGCGCAGTGGATCACCACGTAGGTTCACAGGTGTTCACTCACCCGGACCCACGGAGGAGCCCCCCGATGGCCACTGCCACCACCCCGACTGCCGGCACCTCGATAGGGCGCCGCGTCGTCCTCGCCGACCTGCTGCCCGACGCCGCCACCCGCCTCGGCGGCCAGGTCCGCGACCTGGCCCTGGTGGCCGGCGGCGCCGCGCTGACCGGCGTGGCCGCCCAGCTGTCGGTGAACGTCCCCGGCTCGCCGGTGCCGGTCACCGGCCAGACCTTCGCCGCCCTGCTGGTCGGCACCGCGCTCGGCGCCCGCCGCGGCGTGGCCTCGCTCGCCCTCTACCTGCTCGCCGGCATGGCCGGCCTGCCCTGGTTCGCCGAGGGCACCTCCGGCTGGGCGATGCCCTCGTTCGGCTACGTGCTCGGATTCGTCCTCGCCGCCGCCCTGACCGGCGCGCTGGCCCGCCGTGGCGCCGACCGCACTCCGGTGAACACCGCGGTCACCATGGTCCTCGGCAGCCTCGCCATCTACGCGGTCGGCGTCCCGTACCTGGCCCTGTCGCTGCACGTGTCGCTCGCCCGCGCCGCCGAGCTCGGCCTCTACCCGTACCTGGTCGGCGACGCCCTCAAGGCCGCCTTCGCCGCCGGCGCCCTGCCGCTGGCCTGGAAGCTCCTCGGCCGGCGCTGAAGCCCGCGTCGTCCGTCCGGTGGGCGGGCCCCGGCCCCCGTTGTCAGGCCCGGGCGCACGCGCATGCCACACTCATGGCATGCGCGTGTACCTGGGCTCCGACCATGCCGGATACGAACTGAAGAACCACCTCGTGGAGTGGCTGAAGGAGGCGGGCCACGAGCCGGTCGACTGCGGGCCGCACATCTACGACGCCGAGGACGACTACCCGCCGTTCTGCCTGCGCGCCGCCGAGCGCACCGCCGCCGACCCCGAGGCGCTGGGCATCGTGATCGGCGGCTCGGGCAACGGCGAGGCGATCGCCGCCAACAAGGTCGAGGGCGTCCGGGCCGCGCTGGCCTGGAGCACCCAGACCGCCGAGCTCGGCCGCCAGCACAACAACGCCAACGTGATCTCCATCGGCGGCCGCATGCACACGCAGGAGGAGGCCACCAAGTTCGTCGAGGTCTTCCTCAACACCCCCTACAGCGGCGAGCCGCGGCACACCCGCCGGATCGAGATGCTGAGCGAGTACGAGACCACCGGCGAGCTTCCGCCGATCCCGGCCCACCACCCCCAGGGCTGATCTCCCCCCACCCCCGTCCTCCACGGCCGGCCGCACCCTCCCGTGCGGCCGGCCGCCGCCGTCCCGGGCGCCCCGGCCCTGCCCGCCCTGTGGGATCGGCCACAGGTCGCCGGCGCGCGCACGATCCCGCGCGCGGGGCGCACGCGCCGCCCGCAGGTTTCGTCCGCCCAACGGGCGTACGCCTCCTGACGGCCCGCCCGCCACCACGCCCATCGGCCGAAACCCGCCGAGCGCCCCGCACTCCGGCGCCTCCGTCCGCGTCCGAGCCGTCGACGCCGGGCCGTGCCCGTGGATAGGGTCGTGCCCCATGGCTGGCAGACCGCCGGGCGCACCGCCCCAGACG
Organism: Kitasatospora sp. NPDC034023; assembly: GCF_055575795.1. Lineage (NCBI taxonomy): Bacteria > Bacillati > Actinomycetota > Actinomycetes > Kitasatosporales > Streptomycetaceae > Kitasatospora > Kitasatospora sp. NPDC034023. The sequence goes on along the minus strand of NZ_JBVIRY010000002.1, from coordinate 494,227 downwards.
ACTGCGACGAGGCCCGGCGCCGCCCCGGCGTCCGACCCCGTGACGGCCCGGTTGCGCAAGAAGCTCCGCCGGGTCCGCCGAAGGCTGCGCACGGCCGGTGTCGACTACTTCCGCGGCGGCGCCGCCGACTGGCCGGTGCTCTGCGCGCTCGCCCTGCTCGTCCCGCTGCTGATCCTGCTCAACATCTGGCTCCCCGACTGGGCCCCGCCCACCTCCCTGGTCCTGCCGATCCTGGCCGGCGCGCTGCTGCTGCGCCCCGGCAGCCTGGTGGTGCTCTACGCGCTGGCCGCGCTCGGGCTGTCCGCCGAGTCCGTGATCCACACCGGCCAGCGGGTCGCCAGCGACAACCCGGAGGCCTACGTCTACGGCGTCACCCCGGGCGCGGCCCTGGTGGTCGGCGCCGCCGGGGTGGGCGGCCTGCTGCTGGCCCAGTTCCGGGCCCGGGTCGGCGTGCCCTGGTGGGGCGGCTCCACCATGCTCTTCGACCTGCGCGAGCGGCTGCGGGTGCAGAGCCGGGTGCCCGAGCTGCCGGACGGCTGGCACGCGGACATGGCGCTGCGCCCGGCCGGCGGCCAGTCCTTCTCCGGGGACTTCGTGGTCGCCGCCCGGACCGGCCCTGGCCGGCGGCTGCTGGAGGTGGTCCTGGCGGACGTCTCCGGCAAGGGCATGGACGCCGGCTCCCGCGCGCTGCTGCTCTCCGGCGCCTTCGGCGGCCTGGTCGGCTCCCTGCCCGCGCACGACTTCCTGCCCGCCGCCAACGGCTACCTGCTGCGCCAGTGCTGGGAGGAGGGCTTCGCCACCGCCGTCCACCTGGTGCTGGACCTGGACACCGGCGAGTACGAGCTGCTGTCGGCCGGGCACCTGCCGGGCATGCAGCGCCTCGCGGGCGCCGGCCGCTGGGAGGTCAAGGAGGCCGAGGGCCCGCTGCTCGGGATCTACGACGGCGCCAAGTTCGAGGGCGTGCGGGGCCGGCTGAACCGGGGCGACGTCCTGCTGCTGTGCACCGACGGCATGGTCGAGGCGCCGGGCCGGGACCTCACGGAGGGCATGGACCGGCTGATGGGGGAGGCGGACCGGCTGGTGCCGGGCGGCGGCGGGGGCGCGGGCGCGGGTGCCGCGGCCGGACTGATCGAGACGGTCGCCCGGGACATCAACGACGACCGCGCGGTGCTGCTGCTCTGGCGCGACTGAGCGGCTGAGCGTCCGCGCGACCGCGGGTCTCCGGGCACATGCCGCGGGCAGTGACTGTCAAGCCGGGCAGCTGATCTTCGGCCAAATCGGACGGCCCGTCGGCAGACCGGACCAGCGGCTTCCGTTCACCGCCCCCGACCGCTTCCCGGCCGCTCAGCACAGCCCCGCCGACGATCCGTCAGGACGGCTCGGCTATCGTCCCGGTCGGCGGAAACTCGTCTCGCATCGCAGGATATCGGCGTTGGGCTGACTGTCAGACCTTTACGCAATCGGCACGGTCGACCACACTGAGTCCGGGCGGGACTGTTCAGGATTCGGGGGATAGGGGGGCGGCACGTGCGGCACGACAGACAGCGGTCGACCGTGGGCTCCCTCACCGGCGGTGTGTCGGACGGTCCGCGATTCCGCCTCGGGACCGTGGGACATGCCGGGGTCCGGCTTTCGCTGGTGTCGCCGGGTGGTGGCACCCCGCTATGAAAACGAGGAAGTGAGTCCGGGTGGCACTCTCCGTCTCCGCGCTGGTCCTGTTCGCGATCCTGTGCATCATCTTCATCCGCAACAAGCAGCTGAAGATCCCGCACGCGATCGTCGCCGCCCTGTTCGGCTTCATGCTGCACGAGACCACGGTCGCGACCTCGATCAACTCCCTGCTGGCGAACCTCGCGCACAGCATCTCCAGCATCACCGGAGGCTGATCCGGGCGCATCGCCCACCCCGAGCCGAAGAGCGCGCCGGTGCCGACGACCGTCGGCACCGGATCCCGAGCGCCCGGAGGCGAGCGGGCGAACAACAGTCACCGGCCGGCCCGTCTGGCCTCCCGCCAGCGAGCGAACAGACCCCGGGCGCGCGCCGCCGCCGGGGCCGGGACACGCATCCGTGCGGGTGCCACGGCACCCGCCGACGCGGCCTGCTCCGGTGCTTCCCGTTCGGCCGTCAACAGGACGAACATCCGTGCCCAGCACAGCCGTTCGCCCCGGGGCCAGTCCAGCGCGCGCAGCGCCGCCGACGCCGCCTCCGACACCTCGCCGCCCACCCGGACCTCGGCGACGTCGTCCCCCGCCTTCCCGCCCAGGAAGAGCTTCACCCCGACCGGCCCGGGCCCGGCCAGCTCCGACCGCAGCGCGGGCGCCAGCGCCGACAGCACCCGGTTCTCGGCGAGCCAGCCCGCCAAGTGCTCGTTGCCGAAGCCGAACACCGCCGCCGGCCCCTGGACCGCGCGCCAGCCCGGGAGTTCGGGCAGGTCCGGGCGGTCGGCGTGGACCCCGCGCCCCTCCGCGAGCTCGACCAGCACCGAGGCGGTGGTGGTCGCCCACATCTTCACCGCGTTGGCGAGCTTCTCCTCCTCGGTCTTGCCGAGGCCGGCCGCGCAGTCCCACACCACCGGCGCGTCCGCCCGGCCGAGCTGCAGCACGAAGCCGAGGTCCACGTGCCCGGCGCCGCCGTCCCCCGGGTGCTCACGCACCGCCACCGCCGTGGTGCCCGGACCGCGCACCACCTCGCCGTCCAGGCGGAACACCTGGCCCAGTTGCGCCATCTCCCGGACCACACAGAGCTGTATGACGGCCAGTCGCTCGTGTGGACGCACCGGGACTCCTCCACTTCGGGAGCGCGGCTGCTGAGCTCGCGCTCGAACTGCGCTCGAACGCCGCCGAGGCTATCGGCCCGGAACCCAGCGGGGAAACCATCCGGACTCTCCGACCCTCCGGTCGCGAAAATGTCCTGAGTGCCCCACTTTGGGCAGCGGAACCCGCAAGCCTTCCGCCCGGAGAGCCCGCATGCCCCGCACCACCGACCTGACGACCCCTCCGCCCCCGGCCCGACCACTGCTGTCCGGCCCGGACGGCTCCGGCCTGGTCGCCGAGATCGAGGCCTACCTCGCCTCGCTGCCCGCCCCCGCCCGCACCCCGCTGCCGTACGTCTGCCCGTACGGCAGTGCCCCGCAGCCCTGGCACGCCGGCCACCCGGTGCCCCGGGCCACCCTGCTCGACCGGGCGCTGCGCCGCCCCGCCCGCCCCGTCCCGGTCACCGCGGCCGACCACCTCCGGCTCGCCTCCCGCTACATCGGCGCCCACGGCTGGCTGCAGGGCGCGATGTGGGACGAGGCCGGCCGGGTCTGCCTGCTCGGCGCCCAGGCCGCCGTGCTGGCGTACGGCTACGGCACCCCGGTCACCGTCCGCACCGCCCGGGTCCAGCTGATGGAGGTGCTGCACGGCACCGGCCGCCCGGCGCGCTCCCCGGACGAGTACAACGACCGCCCCACCACCCGGGAGGGCGACGTCCACCTGCTGCTCGACCGCGCCGCCGCCCGGGCCACCCGCCTCGGGCTCTGAGCCGCGCGGGGGAGGGCCGGGGGAGGCCGCGGGAGGCCCGTAAGGCCCCGGAAACGCAGCCGGCCCCGCTGCGCGGAATGCGCACCGGGGCCGGACGAGGAGCGGGCGACGAGAATCGAACTCGCGTGACTAGTTTGGAAGACTAGGGCTCTACCATTGAGCTACGCCCGCGCGATCCCCCAGCCGTGACCGGCCGGAAGTTCGGGGAACAGCGTACCTGGTCCGGCGCCCCGCGTGCACACCCCATTTCGAGCACCCCCTGCGCGCCCGCGCGGAATGTCACCGCCGTCGCGCCCGCGCGCGAATAGGCGGCGAGCCGAACAGGCCCGCCGTGTACGCTTCCTCTCGGCACCACGGGGTGTGGCGCAGTTTGGTAGCGCGTCCGCTTTGGGAGCGGAAGGCCGTCGGTTCGAATCCGGCCACCCCGACAGTGCGGCAGGGTCTCGCCAACCGTGGCGGGGCCCTGTTCTGTTCGCCGGTACGGCGGCGCCTGGCGTGCGCCTTTCGTGGTACCGGTAGGATGGGGCGCTGGCGGTAGTCCCTGCGGCGTCCACCCAGGTCAACCGCACGAGGGCGAGGAGTCAAGCTCACCGTCCACCCCACGGGAGATGCAGCTCCAACCGCCCATCGCCCGTCTCGTCCGACCCACCCGTACGGCTCCGGCCGGGCGGCGGGGGCCGGGCGGAGACAACCTGACCGCAAGCCCCTAGGAGACCTAACCGTGAAGAGCGCCGTCGAGACTCTGAACCCGACCCGGGTTCGACTCACCGTCGAGGTGCCCTTCGAGGAGCTCAAGCCCAGCCTCGACGCGGCGTACAAGAAGATCAACCAGCAGGTCACGGTTCCGGGCTTCCGCAAGGGCAAGATCCCGGCTCGCGTCATCGACCAGCGTTTCGGCCGTGGCGCCGTGCTGGAGGAGGCCGTCAACGACGCCCTGCCGCGCTTCTACACGCAGGCCGTCGACGAGGGCAAGATCGAGGTCCTCGGCCAGCCCGACATCACCAACATCGAGGGTGTCGAGCAGATCGCCGACGGCGGTGACCTGAAGTTCACCGCCGAGGTGGACATCCGCCCGGAGATCACCCTGCCGGAGTTCTCCTCCATCGAGGTGACCGTCGACCCGATCGTCGTCTCCGACGAGGACATCGAGAAGTCGCTGGAGCAGCTGCGCGAGCGCTTCTCGTCGGTCAAGGACGTCGAGCGCGCCGCGGCCGCCGACGACATCGTGGTCGTGGACCTCGTCGCGAAGGTCGACGGTGAGGTGCCGGAGGACGGCACCGCCACCGGCGTCAGCTACGAGATCGGCTCGGGCCGCCTGATCGACGGCATCGACGAGGCCGTCATCGGCCTGTCCGCCGGCGAGGAGAAGACCTTCGAGACCGAGCTCAAGGGTGGCACCCAGGCGGGCAAGACCTCCGAGGTCTCCGTCACCGTGACCGCCGTCCAGGAGAAGGAGCTGCCGGAGCTGGACGACGAGTTCGCCCAGCTGGCCAGCGAGTTCGACACCCTGGAGGAGCTGCGCGCCGACTCCCGCAAGCGCCTGGAGCGCATGAAGGAGTACGACCAGGCCACCCAGGCCCAGGAGAAGGTGCTGGACGCGCTGCTCGCGCTGGTTGAGATCGAGTACCCCGAGAAGCTCCTCAAGGACGAGATCGAGACCCGCAAGCACAACGTCGAGCACCACCAGCTCGAGCCGATGGGCCTGAACATCGAGGCCTACCTGGAGACCCAGGGCAAGTCCCGCGAGGAGTGGGACGCGGAGATCGAGGAGCAGGCGAAGAAGGGCATCAAGACCCAGTTCGTCCTGGACCAGATCGTCGCCGACGAGGAGCTGGGTGTTAACCAGGAGGAGCTGACCGAGCACCTCATCCGCCGCGCCGCCGGCTCGGGCCTCACCCCCGACCAGTTCGCGCAGCAGGTCGTCCAGGGTGGCCAGGTGCCGCTGCTGGTCGGCGAGGTCGCCCGCGGCAAGGCGCTGGCCACCGTGGTCGAGGCCGCCAAGGTCGTCGACACCGAGGGCAACGAGATCAACTTCGACGACGAGGACGAGACGGGCGAGACCGTCGAGGCCGAGGAGACCGCCGAGGAGAAGACCGAGGCCTGAGCCCCGGCAGCCCCCTGAGGCACACAGCGGGCCCGGACGCCGTCATGGTGTCCGGGCCCGCTGTCTTCCCTCCCGCGGGACGCCGCGACCCTGCGCTCACAGCGAACAGTTCTGCGTGAGGGATTCTGCGGCCGGGCCTGCGCGTTAGGGTCCTTGGACAGCAACAATCACGACGTGATACCCGGAAGCTGTGCGACATCGTGACGGCCGTGGATCGACCGTCCAAATCGACTGAGCAGGTGGCTAAGTGACGTTCCCGCAGATGCAGATGCCTGGCCCGATGGCGCCGCACGCCGCCGCTGGTGACGTACTCGGCGGCCTTGGCGACCAGGTCTACAACCGACTGCTCAACGAGCGGATCATCTTCCTCGGCCAGCAGGTCGACGACGACATCGCCAACAAGATCACCGCCCAGCTGCTGCTGCTGGCCGCGGACCCGGACAAGGACATCTTCCTCTACATCAACTCCCCGGGCGGCTCGATCTCGGCCGGCATGGCGATCTACGACACCATGCAGTACATCAAGAACGACGTCGTCACCATCGCGATGGGCATGGCCGCCTCGATGGGCCAGTTCCTGCTCACCGCCGGCGCCAAGGGCAAGCGCTTCTCGCTGCCGAACGCCAACATCCTGATGCACCAGCCCTCCGCGGGCCTCGGCGGCTCCGCCACGGACATCCGCATCCAGGCCGAGCAGCTGCTCCGCACCAAGAAGCGGATGTCCGAGCTGATCGCCTTCCACAGCGGCCAGTCCTTCGAGCAGATCACCAGGGACTCCGACCGCGACCGCTGGTTCACGCCGGAGGAGGCCCTGGAGTACGGCCTGATCGACGCGATCATGCACAGTGCCGCGGACGTCCCCGGCGGCGGCGGCACGGGCGCCTGAGCCTCGGCCCGGCCAACGAGACCACAGCCCCAACGCCCCGGAGGACAAGAACCCCCATGAACATCCCCAGCCTGTCGGCCGCCCAGGCCCGCGTCGAGGACATGCGCGCCGAGGGCCGCTACATCGTCCCGCGCTTCGTGGAGCGCACCACGCAGGGCATCCGCGAGTACGACCCGTACGCCAAGCTGTTCGAGGAGCGCATCATCTTCCTCGGCTCGCAGGTCGACGACGTCTCGGCGAACGACATCATGGCGCAGCTGCTGTGCCTGGAGTCGATGGACCCGGACCGCGAGATCCAGATGTACATCAACTCGCCCGGCGGCTCGTTCACGGCCCTGACGGCCATCTACGACACCATGCAGTACGTGAAGCCGGACATCACCACGGTCTGCATGGGCCAGGCGGCCTCCGCCGCGGCCGTGCTGCTCGCCGCCGGCACCCCCGGCAAGCGGATGGCGCTGCCGAACGCCCGGATCCTGATCCACCAGCCGTACACCGAGACCGGCCGCGGCCAGGTGTCCGACCTGGAGATCCAGGCCAAGGAGATCTTCCGGATGCGCGAGCAGCTGGAGGAGATGCTCTCCAAGCACTCCAACAAGTCGGTGGAGCAGGTGCGCGAGGACATCGAGCGCGACAAGATCCTGACCGCCGAGGAGGCCGCCGAGTACGGCCTGATCGACCAGATCATCTCCACCCGCAAGACGTCGCTGACCTCCTGAGGTCGGCTCCCTCCGCGCCCGCAGCCGGGCGGGAGGGAACCCCCGGGGCGGGGCGCGCACCCCTGGTGCGCGTCCCGCCCCAACCCGTCGGCGGGTCCGTGGCACGGCATCTGTTCGGTATCAATTCGCCCAGGGCGTAGGGCAGACCCGGCGAAGAGGACGGAATCACGGGCCCGGCAGAGTACCGTCGGATAGCGAGACCGAGCGCCGTCGGCGTTGACGGTCCACAGCACCAGGCCCCGGAACCCCTGCGGGGCCCCTGGCGAAGGGGAAGCACCTCGTGGCACGCATCGGAGACGGTGGCGACCTGCTCAAGTGCTCGTTCTGCGGCAAGTCGCAGAAGCAGGTGAAGAAGCTGATCGCCGGCCCAGGCGTGTACATCTGCGACGAGTGCATCGACCTGTGCAACGAGATCATCGAGGAGGAACTCGCCGAGACCTCCGAGGTGCGCTTCGAGGAACTCCCGAAGCCGCGCGAGATCTACGAGTTCCTGGACCAGTACGTGGTCGGCCAGGACCTCGCCAAGAAGGCGCTGTCGGTGGCCGTCTACAACCACTACAAGCGGGTCCAGGCCGGCGAGGCGGGCCGCAGCGGCGGCAACGGCCGCGAGGACGCCATCGAGCTGGCCAAGTCCAACATCCTGCTGCTGGGCCCCACCGGCTCCGGCAAGACGCTGCTGGCGCAGACCCTGGCCCGGATGCTCAACGTGCCGTTCGCGATCGCGGACGCCACCGCGCTGACCGAGGCCGGCTACGTCGGCGAGGACGTCGAGAACATCCTGCTCAAGCTGATCCAGGCGGCCGACTACGACGTCAAGAAGGCCGAGACCGGGATCATCTACATCGACGAGATCGACAAGGTCGCGCGCAAGAGCGAGAACCCGTCGATCACCCGGGACGTCTCCGGCGAGGGCGTGCAGCAGGCCCTGCTGAAGATCCTGGAGGGCACCACCGCCTCGGTGCCGCCACAGGGCGGGCGCAAGCACCCGCACCAGGAGTTCATCCAGATCGACACCACCAACGTGCTGTTCATCGTCGGCGGCGCGTTCGCCGGCCTGGAGCGGATCATCGAGGGCCGCGCGGGTGCCAAGGGCATCGGCTTCGGCGCCAACATCCGCTCCAAGCGGGAGTCGGACGCGAGCGACCACTTCCGCCAGGTGATGCCCGAGGACCTGGTGAAGTTCGGCATGATCCCCGAGTTCATCGGCCGTCTGCCGGTGATCACCAGCGTGCACAACCTGGACCGCGAGGCGCTGCTGCAGATCCTCACCGAGCCGCGCAACGCGCTGGTCAAGCAGTACCGCAAGCTCTTCGAACTGGACGGCGTGGAGCTGGAGTTCTCCCGGGACGCGCTGGAGGCGATCGCCGACCAGGCGATCCTGCGCGGCACCGGCGCGCGCGGTCTGCGGGCCATCATGGAGGAGGTGCTGATGTCCGTGATGTACGAGGTCCCCTCGCGTCAGGACGTCGCCCGCGTGGTGGTCACCGGGGACGTCGTCTCCAAGCACGCCATCCCCACCCTCGTCCCGCGCGACATGATCAAGCGCGAGCGCCGCGAGAAGAGCGCCTGACCGAGCCCGTCACGCACCGGCGCCCGTCACGCGAAGGGGCCCCGCACCGGATCCGGTGCGGGGCCCCTTCGCATGACCGGGGGGTGCTACTTGGCGACGACCATGGCGTCGCGGATCGTCCGGGTCTTGGCGGCCGCCTGCTCGGCGGTGAGCGGCTGGCCGCTGCCGCCGCTCAGGCTGACCTTGGTGAAGGAGACCCGGCCGGTGGTGGACTTGTCCGCCCACACACAGATCGTCGGGCCGGGCTTGCCGAGCATGGTCGACGTGCCGCAGGAGAGCTTCGCCGAGGAGTTGTTGGCGTCCTGTGCCGGGAAGTCGGTCATCGTCGTGGACAGGCCGTCGCCGTCCTTCTTGGAATCCTCGATGATCTGCGCGGGGTCGTTGAGGTTGCCGTAGACGCCGACCACCGAGAAGGTGTCCAGCGCGTCCGAGCCCTTGCTGTAGCTGGCCACCAGGACCTGCAGGTCGGTGCCGAACTTGGACGCCCCGGGCTTGCTCATGTCGGCGGCCTGCTCCTTGGCCGACTTCTGGACGTAGCCGTCGGCCAGGGTCTGCGGGGCGGTGATCTTGTACTTGCCGCCCGCGTCGCCGCCGAGGAACTTCCAGGCGGCGAAACCGCCGCCGCCCAGCACCAGCGCGCCGATCACCAGACCGATCACCAGGCCGCCCTTGCCCTTCGGCGGCGGCGCCACCGGGTAGCCCGGCTGCCCGTACGGCGCCTGCGGCGGCACGCCGTACGGCTGCTGGGGCGCGCCGTAGGGCTGCTGCTGCGGCGGGTAGCCGTACTGGGGCTGCGGGGCGCCGTAGGGCTGCTGCTGCGGCGGCTGGCCGTACTGCGGCGGGCCCCCGTAAGGCTGCGGCTGCGGCTGACCCTGCGGATACTGCTGTCCCTGGCCGTACATCTGCTCTGTGCTCCCCCGCCGCACCCGCGGCCTGTCGTGGTGTGGAGTCGTTCCGTGCACGTCCGGTCAACCGGACGAGTGCCCGGGCACGGTACCGCACGGTGCCCGTCCGGGGCCCGTTCGGGCGTGGCGCGTCCGCGGACCGAAAGCGGTTCGTAACCCGCCCCCCCGGTTACGTAAACTGTGCGTCGTGACCGACACGACGAACCAGCGCCCCGTGAGCACCACCGGGGACGAAGCAGCAACCCTCCCGACGACCTACACCCCCGCGGACGTAGAGGGCGAGCTGTACGAGCGCTGGGTAGAGCGTGGCTACTTCACGGCCGACGCGAAGAGCGAGAAGCCGCCGTTCACCGTCGTCATCCCCCCGCCGAACGTCACCGGCAGCCTGCACCTGGGCCACGCCTTCGAGCACACGCTGATCGACGCCCTGGTCCGCCGCAAGCGCATGCAGGGCTTCGAGGCCCTGTGGCAGCCCGGCATGGACCACGCCGGCATCGCCACCCAGAACGTGGTCGAGCGCGAGCTCGCCAAGGAGGGCAAGTCCCGCCACGACCTGGGCCGCGAGGCCTTCGTCGAGCGCGTCTGGAAGTGGAAGGCGGAGTCCGGCGGCCAGATCTCCGGTCAGATGCGGCGCCTGGGTGACGGCGTGGACTGGTCCCGCGAGCGCTTCACCATGGACGAGGGCCTGTCCCAGGCCGTCCAGACCATCTTCAAGAAGCTCTTCGACGACGAGCTGATCTACCGCGCCGAACGCATCATCAACTGGTGCCCGCGCTGCCTGACCGCCATCTCGGACATCGAGGTGGAGTACCAGGACGACGACGGCGAGCTGGTCTCGATCCGCTACGGCGAGGGCGAGAACTCCATCGTCGTCGCCACCACGCGCGCCGAGACGATGCTGGGCGACACCGCGGTCGCCGTCCACCCGGAGGACGAGCGCTACAAGCACATGGTCGGCACCGAGATCGAGCTGCCGCTGACCGGCCGCCGGATCCCGATCGTCGCCGACGCCCACGTCGACCCGGAGTTCGGCACCGGCGCCGTCAAGGTGACGCCCGCGCACGACCCGAACGACTTCGAGATCGGCCAGCGCCACGACCTGCCGAACATCGCCGTCATGGACGAGCACGCCGTCATCACCGTGCACGGCCCCTTCCTCGGCCTGGACCGCCTGGAGGCCCGCTCGGCGATCGTCGCCGCGCTGCGCGCCGAGGGCCGGATCGTCGCCGAGAAGCGCCCGTACGTCCACTCGGTGGGCCACTGCTCGCGCTGCAAGACCACCATCGAGCCGCGGCTGTCCATGCAGTGGTGGGTCAAGGTCGGCCCGCTCGCCCAGGCCGCCGGTGACGCGGTCCGCGACGGCAAGGTCAAGATCCACCCGCAGGAGATGGAGAAGCGGTACTTCGACTGGGTCGACAACCTGCACGACTGGTGCATCTCGCGCCAGCTGTGGTGGGGCCACCGCATCCCGGTCTGGTACGGCCCGAACGGCGAGATCGTCTGCGTCGGCCCCGACGAGCAGCCGCCGACCGGCGAGGGCTGGCACCAGGACACCGACGTCCTGGACACCTGGTTCTCCTCCGGCCTGTGGCCGTTCTCCACGCTCGGCTGGCCGGAGCAGACCGACAGCCTCGCGAAGTTCTACCCGAACTCCGTCCTGGTCACCGGCTACGACATCCTGTTCTTCTGGGTCGCGCGGATGATGATGTTCGGTCTCTACGCGATGGACGGCACCCCGCCGTTCCACACCATCGCGCTGCACGGCATGGTCCGTGACCAGAACGGCAAGAAGATGTCGAAGTCCTTCGGCAACGTCGTCAACCCGCTGGACTGGATGGACAAGTACGGCTCCGACGCGCTGCGCTTCACGCTCGCGCGCGGTGCCAACCCGGGCGTCGACGTGCCGATCGGCGAGGACTGGGTCCAGGCGGCCCGCAACTTCGCCAACAAGATCTGGAACGCCACCCGCTTCGCGCTGATGAACGGCGCCACCGTCGAGGGCCCGCTGCCCGCGCCGGAGGAGCTGACCGCGGCCGACCGCTGGATCCTGTCGCGGCTCAACAGCACCGTCGCCGAGGTGGACGGGCTGTACGAGGACTACCAGTTCTCCAAGCTCTCCGAGGCGCTGTACCACTTCGCCTGGGATGAGGTCTTCGACTGGTACGTCGAACTCTCCAAGACCACCCTGGCCAAGGGCGGCCCGCAGGCCGACGCCGCGCGCCGGGTGCTCGGCGAGGTCCTCGACGTCACCCTGCGGCTGCTGCACCCGATCGTGCCCTTCGTCACCGAGACGCTGTGGACCACGCTCACCGGGGCCGAGTCGGTCGTCATCGCCGACTGGCCGACCGACAGCGGCTACCGCGACGCCGCGGCCGAGGCGGAGATCGCCACGCTGCAGCAGGTGGTCACCGAGGTCCGCCGGTTCGCCGTGAGCCAGGGCCTCAAGGACCGGCAGCGCGTCCCGGCCCAGCTGGACCTCGACGGCACCGTGCTGGCCGTCCACGAGGACGCGATCCGCTCGCTGCTGCGGCTGACCGTCCCCGAGGAGGGCTTCGTGGCCACCGCCTCGCTCCCGGTCGCCGGCGCCACCGTCTCGCTGGACCTCTCCGGCACCATCGACGTCCCGGCGGAGCGCAAGCGCCTCGCCAAGGACCTCTCGGCCGCCGAGAAGGAGAAGGCGCAGACCACCGCCAAGCTCGGCAACGAGGCGTTCCTCGCCAAGGCGCCGGACGAGGTGGTCGCCAAGATCAAGGTCCGCCAGGAGGCGGCCGAGGCCGACATCGCCCGGATCACCGCCCAGCTCGCGGCGCTGCCGCAGGGCTGAGCCCGTACCGGCCCGTGAGGGGCCGCACTCCGCGACGCGCGGGGTGCGGCCCCTCGGCGTTTCGCGGTCTCCGCTGCCGGTTTTCCGCCGAGGGACGCTTTCATTACGCCTAATAGCGCAGGAACATTGCTCCCTTCCGGCGAATATTCATCCTGGACCGGGTGAGGTCCTATTCCGAGCGAATTGATTCCGGTCTTGCCCGCGCGCGTTCGCGGAAGTTTGCAGGTTCGGATGTGTACGGTGTGCACGGAGTTTCCGAAGGACGTTTCCGCTGAGCGTTCCTGCGGGGTGTCCCTGATGGGCGACGGACGGGAGGGCACGGCGTGGTGGTGACCGAGGAGTTGGCCGACGAACTGCCTGCCGAGATGGTCGAGGAGGCGAAGGCCAGGGCGGCGACCCTGCTGCTCGCCTTCCGGCACGGGAATCAGCTCGCGTTCGACCAGGAGCTGGACCTGCTGTTCGCCGAGCAGGCCGAGCGCGAGGTGACCACCCTGCTCACCTGGATCGCCGCCGAGGCCGTCCGCAAGGCGTACGCCCCCGAGGTCGGCGACAGGGTGCTGCGGGCGATGGCCCGGCGGGCCCCGGCCGACACCGGCGCGGTCGCGGTGGACGAGGAGGGCGCGGACGCCGCCCGGCTGATCGAGGCGGTGGCGGCCGGCGAGGTGGCCGAGGTCCGCGGTCTGGTCGCCTCGACGGCCGACACCACCTTCCTGCTGGGCGGTCTGCTGCAGGGCGTCGCGATGATGCTGCCGCTGCTGCCCGAGGGCGAACTGGCCGAGATCACCGCCGAGTTGCGCCGTCGGCACGGCGGCGCCGCGCACGTGCCGGAGGCCCGGGCCGGGGTCTGAGCCCCGGGCCGGGCCCGCCGCAGGCCGCTGCCTGCCGCGCCTACGGCATGGCGTGCAGGTGGGCGCCGATCGTGCCGGCGACCGGGTTGCCCGCCCTGGCGTCCCAGTTGGTGGACCAGGTCATCGCACCGCCGATGCCGGGCCAGGTGGTGTCGGGCTTGTAGCTGCCGCAGCCGGTGCCGGAGGCCAGGCAGTCCAGCGCGTTGACGACGGTGCCGGCGCCGAGGTAGCCGCCGCCCGCCGCGCTGGTCGAGGCCGGCACCCCGAGGCCCACCTGGTCGGGCCGCAGCCCGCCCTTGAGCTGGATACAGGCCAGCGCGGTGAGGAAGTTCTCGGTGCCCTGCGCGTAGACGTTGCCGTCGCAGCCGTTCATCGCGCCGGAGTTGTAGTACTGCATGTTGACGATGGTGAGGATGTCCTTCACGTTCAGCGCCAGTTTGAAGTACTCCATGCCGGTCGACTGCATGTCGATGGTCTGCGGCGCCATGGTGAGGATGAATCCGCTGCCTGCCTTCGCCGCCAGGGCGTGCAGAGCCTGGCTCATGGAGGTGGCGCTGATGCCGTTCTCCAGGTCGATGTCGATCCCGTCGAAGCCGTAACTCTGCATCAGCGCCCACGCGGTGCTGGTGAAGTTCGCGGCGGAGGCGGAGTCGCCGACCCAGACCGTGCCGTTCTGGCCGCCGATCGAGAGCACCACCCGCTTCCCGGCCGCCCGTTTGGCGGCGATGTCGGCCTTGAACTGGGCGTCGGTGTAGCCGCCGAGGCGGGAGGAGAGGGCGGGGTCGAGGGTGAAGCTCAGCCCGCCGCGGGTGGCGGTGGCGTCGGCGAAGGAGACCGCGATGACGTCGTAGGCGGCCGGGACGTCGCTGATCCGCTGGACGGTGGCGCCGTTGTCGAAGTTCTGCCAGTAGCCGGTGAGGATGTGCTTCGGCAGGTCGGGCGGCCGGCCCGTCGAGGTGGCGGTCGGGCTCCCGGTGGCGGTGGGGGTTGTGGTGCCGGTCGGGGTGGCCGTCGGGCTCGGGCTCGGGGAGGTGGTGGCGGTGGCGGTCGGGCTCGGGGAGGGCTGCGGGCCGCCGGGGCCGAGCAGCGAGACGTCGTCGGCGAGGAAGGGCGGCTGCCCGTACCAGCCGTGCAGGTAGACGGTGACGCCGGTGGTGTCGGGGCCGGTGGTGAAGCTCGTGCTCAGCCGGGCCCAGCCCGGCGAGGACGTCCAGGTGCTCGGATCGGTCCCGCCGGTGCCGCGGGCGCCCAGGTAGACGTACGAGCCCTGGACCCAGGAGCTCAGCGTGTACGACGAGGAGGGCTTCACCGCGACGGTCTGGGCGCACTCGCCGGTGTCGCCCGCGCCCGGGGTGGACTGCAGGGCGTACCGGCCGGAGTGCGCGGTCGTGCTCTGGACGGTGCCGCCGGTGCAGGTCCAGCCGGTCGGGTTCCCGGTCTCGAAGCCGCCGTTGGTGATCAGGTCGGTGTCGGCGGCGTGCGCGCCGGTGCCGCCGGCGAGCACGAGCCCGCTCAGGCCGAGGGCGACGGCGCTCGCTCCGGCGAGCAGGGAGTGGACGGCGCGCGGGCGCCGGTGTCGGGCAGGTGGCATGACTCCGTCTCCAGTGGGGGAGGCCCGGCGGCGCTTCGTGGGGGAGCGCGGTCCGGGGTGTCGATGGTGCGCGTGCGGGAGCTACCGACAACTCAAGTCCCTGTCGGGAAAGGAGACTTGCCTCACAAGGTGGAGTAGACCAATCCGGCTGTCAAGAGGGAGCTAGGCGGCCAGAAGCGGCGCCGGGGCCCCGGCGGACCCGGACCCAGGCGCGGACTCGGCGAGCGCGGCGGTCAGCGCGGCGATCCGGGCCGAGGCCAGGCCGTCGCCGTACGGGCTCGGGGTGGCCGCGAGCCGGGTGAGGCGCTCGGGGGTGTCGGAGAGCCAGGCGCGGGCCAGCCCGCCCAGCTCCTCGCCGGGCGCCACCAGCGCGGCGAAGCCGGCCGCCACCGCCTCCGGGCGCTCGGTGGAGCGGCGCACCACCAGCAGTGGACGGCCGAGCACGGTGCACTCCTCCTGCACGCCGCCGGAGTCGGAGACCAGCAGTGCCGCGTGGCTCGCCAGGCCCAGGAAGTCGGCGTAGCCGACCGGGCCGGTGACGGCCAGTCGCGCGAGCAGGCCGTCCAGGCCGAAGCGCTCGACGGCGGCCCGGGTGCGCGGGTGCATCGGGAACAGCACCGGGGAGCCGGCCCGGGCGATCCGGTCCAGCTCGGCGAGTACGGCGCCGAGCGCCTCGGCGGTGTCGGTGTTCTCCGGGCGGTGCACGGTGGCCAGGACGTACCCGTCCGGGCGCAGCCCGTACGCGGCGAGCAGCGCGGCGCGGGCGGCCTCGTCCGGCAGCTGACGGCGGACCACCTCGACGACGGTGTTGCCGGTGAGCTCGATCCGGTCCTCGGCCAGGGACTCGGCGCGCAGGTTGGCGACGTTGTCCGCGGTGGCGGCGCAGAGCAGGTCGGAGACGTGGTCGACCATCACCCGGTTGTGCTCCTCGGGCATCGCCCGGTCGAAGCTGCGCAGCCCGGCCTCGACGTGGACCAGCGGGATCTCCCGGGCGTTGGCGGCCAGTGCCCCGGCGAGGGTGGCGTTGGTGTCGCCCTGGACGACCACCGCGGCGGGGCGGTCCTCGGCGAGGGCGGCGTCCAGCTGGCCCAGGGACTGGGCGATCTGGCCGGCCCGGGGGCGGCCGCCGACGCCGGTGAGCAGTTCGGGCCGGGGCAGGTCCAGGTCGCGCAGGAAGCGGCCGGACATCGCCTCGTCCCAGTGCTGGCCGGTGTGCACCAGTCGGGTGGCGTCGCCGAGTTCGTGGATCAGCGGGGCGAGCTTGACCAGCTCGGGGCGGGTCCCGAGGACGACGGCGACGCTGGACGGGGGCAGGCACATGCTCATGCGGGGGCTCCGGTGGGGGCGTTGGGGAGGGCGCGGGGCGGGGCGGCTCGAGCGCGACGGGCTCGGGGGCGCTCAGGACTCGAGCGCGGTGGGGGCGCCGAGGGCGACCTTCTCGGCGTTGCGGCGGGTCTTGGCCCAGCCGTTGCGTCCGAGCAGCAGCCGGACGGCGGCCCGGGCGGCGACCACGAAGAGGTGGTAGGCGTAGAGCCAGACCAGGACGCCCCAGAGCAGCCCGGTGAGCCGGCCGCGGTCGGGGTGGACGGCCTTGCGGTAGGCGAGGCCCCAGAACACCATCGGCAGCGTGGCGAGGACGAAGGCGAGCAGCATCCACGGCCCGAAGCGGAGCTGGAAGTCGGCGGTCTCGGCGGGGAAGAGCACCAGCCCGGCGGTGGTGATCGCGAGCGAGAGCGGGACCAGCAGCACCAGCAGCACGCAGACCACGGGCTGCAGGAAGGTGTACATCACCTCGGCCTTGCCGGACCAGGTGTAGTGCGGGGAGCGCAGCACCCGGCCGGTGTAGCGCAGGCACTGCATGTTTCCCTGGGCCCAGCGGGTGCGCTGGGTGAGGAAGCGGCGCGGCGAGACCAGGCCCTCCTGGGAGACCTGGGTCTCGGTGACGTGGGTGAGCCGCCAGCCGGCCAGACGCAGGTCCAGCCCGGACTCGTAGTCCTCCAGCAGCGCGCGCTCGGGCCAGGGGCGGCCGGCCCGGCCCTCCTCGGCGGTCAGCGAGTCGAGGGCGGTGAGCCGGACGAACTGGCCGTTGCCGCCGAGGCCGACGCTGCCGGTGCGGCGGCGCAGCAGCTGCATGCCGGCGTTGTTGGCCTGGAACTCGACGTCCTGCATCCGTACGAGCGCGCGGGCGAGGGCGTTGGCGGCGCGGCCGCGCCCGGGAAGCGGGTGTTCGTCGTCGGCGTTGCGCATCCGGACGCCGATCTGGACGGCGCCGGTGTCGGGGCGGCCGAGTGCCTTGTCGTTGCAGACCTGGGCGAGGGTGCCCGGGTCGAGTCGGCCGTCGGCGTCGACCACGCCGATCACCACGCGGGAGCGGTCGGTGCCCTCCGGCAGCCAGGCGGAGATCTCCCGGTAGGCGGCGTTGAGGGCGGCGCCCTTGCCGATCCGGGCGTGCGGGCGGCGGCGCTGGACGAGGTGGACGCGCGGGTCGCGGGCGGCCGCGGCGAGCACGAGGTCGCGGGTGGCGTCCTCGCTGTCGTCGTCGATCACCCACAGGTGGGCCTCGTGCGCACTGGTCCGCAGGCCGTCCAGGGTCTGGGTGACCACGGCCTCCTCGTCGCGGCAGGGGATCACCAGGTGCCAGCGGAAGGCGGCGGGGTCGCCGGGCTCGGCGGGCCGGTTGTGCCGGAAGGCGTGGCGGGAGCCGGCCCAGTACACGAGGAAGCGTCCGAAGACGAGCACCATGTAGCCCACGAGGGCCAGCGAGATCAGTCCGGCGACCCAGACGATGGCGTCCTGGCGCAGCGTGATCCAGTCGTGCAGGGCGTCGGGCATGGCGCGGTGCTCCTCGTAATCAAAGGCTGGCGGCTCCCGTTGGTTGCGAATCGATGCTTCATTGCGGGTCAAACTCGCTAAATGAATAGTAAAGGGATCAAACTGGTTGGTAGTGGCAAAGACGGGTCAAAGTGGCCGTTCTCACCCCGGCCCTCACCCTGTGAGGACGGCCCGCCACCGCTCCGTAGACTGTGGTCGTGAGCGACAAGGCCGACCCGAACCCGTACACCATCCGCCCCGCCGACAGCGGCACCGGCGACGCCCTGCGCGACGTGGAGACGGAACTCTCCCAGCGCTGGCCGGAGAACAAGCTGGAGCCCTCGCTCGACCGGATCGAGGCGCTGATGGACATCCTGGGCCAGCCCCAGCGGTCCTTCCCCTCCATCCACATCACCGGCACCAACGGCAAGACCTCCACCGCCCGGATGATCGAGCAGCTGCTCAACGGCTTCGAGCTGCGCACCGGCCGCTACACCAGCCCGCACGTGGAGTCCGTCACCGAGCGGATCAGCCTGGACGGCGCCCCCATCAGCCCGGAGCGCTTCGTCGAGGTCTACCGCGACATCGAGCCCTACGTGCAGATGGTCGACGCGGCGCAACCGGTGCCGATGTCCTTCTTCGAGGTGCTGACCGGCATGGCCTACGCCGCCTTCGCCGACGCCCCGGTGGACGTCGCCGTGGTCGAGGTCGGCATGGGCGGCTCCTGGGACGCCACCAACGTCATCGACTCCGCCGTCGCCGTGATCACCCCGATCGGCCTCGACCACACCGACAAGCTCGGCGAGACCACCGGCGAGATCGCCGTCGAGAAGTCCGGGATCATCAAGTCCGGTGCCGTCGCCGTCGTCGCCCAGCAGCAGCTGGACGCCGCCCAGATCATCCTGCGCCGCGCCGTCGAGGTGGACGCCACGGTCGCCCGCGAGGGCCTGGAGTTCGGCGTGATCCGCCGCGAACTCGCCGTCGGCGGCCAGCTGGTCACGCTGCGCGGACTCGGCGGCGAGGAGTACGAGGACATCTTCATCCCGCTGCACGGCGAGTACCAGGCGCACAACGCGGCGCTCGCCCTGGCCGCGGTCGAGGCCTTCTTCGGCGTCGGCGGCGCCCGCGGCGGACAGCTCGACGTCGACAAGATCCGCCACGCCTTCTCCGGCGTCTCCTCGCCGGGCCGCCTGGAGATCGTCCGCCGCAGCCCCACGATCGTCCTGGACGCCGCGCACAACCCGCACGGCGCCCGCGCCACCGTCGCCGCCCTCACCGAGTCCTTCGGCTTCACCCGGCTCGTCGGCGTGATCGGCACCTCCGGGGACAAGGACGTGGCCGGCGTGCTGGAGGCCTTCGAGCCGATCCTGGCCGAGGTCGTCATCACCCAGAACTCCACCCACCGCGCGATGGACGTCGACGCGCTCGCCGCCCTGGCCGTCGAGGTCTTCGGCGAGGACCGCGTCCAGGTCGAGCCCCGCCTCGACGACGCCATCGCCGCCGCCGTCACCCTCGCCGAGGAGGAGGGCGACCTCGGCGGCGCCGGCGTGCTGGTCACCGGATCGGTCATCACGGTGGGCGAGGCCCGCCTGCTGCTCGGGAGGAAGTGACATGAGGACGCTCTGCTCCTCGACCTTGATCGGCGAGGCACTCCTGGTCATGTTCGCGGCGCTGGTCGCGATGCGGCTCACCGACGTCTCCACCGGGGAGATCTGGACGGTCAGCGGCATCGCGATGGCCCTGTGCATCGCGCTCTGCGGCATGATCAACCGCCCCGGCGCGGTGCAGATCGGATGGGCGCTGCAGATCGGCCTGATCGCCAGCGGCTTCGTCCTGCCGACCATGTTCGGCCTCGGCGTGGTCTTCGCCGGCCTGTGGTGGTGCTCGGTGCACTACGGCCGCAAGGTGGACGCGTTCAAGGCCGCCCGCGCCGCCGCCACCGAGGCCGCCGCCGTACCCGCCTAGGGCCCCGGACCAGCGCACCGACACGCCGTGTACGCAAGGTAATCTCTGCCGTGTCGGCCCACTCGTCGACCCGACTGTCTGCCGAACCGAATCCCCAGGAGACGCACCGTGTCCCAGCGCACTCTCGTCCTGCTCAAGCCCGACGCCGTCCGCCGCGGCCTGGCCGGCGAGATCATCAGCCGCATCGAGCGCAAGGCCGGCTGGCGCTTCGCCGCGATCGAGCTGCGCACCTTCGACCGGGCGACGCTGGAGCAGCACTACGCGGAGCACGTCGGCCGCCCGTTCTACGAGCCGCTGCTGGAGTTCATGACCTCCGGCCCGTCGCTCGCGCTGATCGTCGAGGGCGAGGAGGTCGTGCGCGGCATCCGCATGCTGGCCGGCGCCACCAACCCGCTGGAAGCCGGGGCCGGCACCATCCGCGGCGACTACGCGACGATCACCCGCGAGAACCTGATCCACGCCTCCGACTCCCCGGAGTCCGCCGAGCGCGAGATCAAGATCTTCTTCCCGGCGCACGCCTGAGTCGGGCCGGGCGACAACGCCCGGAGGACCTTGGGACTGCCCCGGTCGGGACCATTGGCCCGGCCGGGGCATTCTTATCGTGAAATAGGGAACTGGGGGGGCCGACACGGCGTCCCAATCCTCGGAGAAGCGATCACGCTCCGGACAATGGACGGTATGCCCCACGTCGACGTCCGTACCGTGCGGCGTGACTACGATGGACGCGACTCAAGGGCCCGGTAAGGCAGCTCAGCTGGTCTCCGCCCAAGCGTGGGCGCACGCAGTCGTCCACCCCTCATGAACTCCGAGCCCGGGAAGGCACCCACACCCCATGGCGAGCAACCTGTCGTTCATCGGCCGCGACTTGGCGATCGACCTCGGAACTGCCAATACGCTGGTGTACGTCAGGGGCAAGGGCATCGTCCTGAACGAGCCGTCGGTCGTCGCCGTGAACACCAACACCGGCGGCATCCTCGCCGTCGGCGCCGAAGCCAAGAAGATGATCGGCCGCACCCCGGGCAACATCGTCGCCATCCGCCCGCTCAAGGACGGCGTGATCGCCGACTTCGAGATCACCGAGCGGATGCTGCGGTACTTCATCCTCAAGATCCACCGCCGCCGCTACCTCGCCCGCCCGCGCGTCGTCGTCTGCGTCCCCTCCGGCATCACCGGCGTCGAGCGCCGCGCCGTCATCGAGGCCTCCTCGCAGGCCGGCGCCCGCCAGGTGCACATCATCGAGGAGCCGATGGCCGCCGCCATCGGCGCCGGCCTGCCCGTCCACGAGCCCACCGGCAACATGGTCGTCGACATCGGCGGCGGCACCACCGAGGTCGCGGTGATCTCCCTCGGCGGCATCGTCACCGCCCAGTCCATCCGGGTGGCCGGCGACGAACTGGACAACGCGATCGTCCAGCACATCAAGAAGGAGTACTCGCTCCTCCTCGGCGAGCGCAGCGCCGAACAGATCAAGATGAGCATCGGCAGCGCCTTCGGCCTGGAAGGCGAGAAGGACGAGCACGCCGAGATCCGCGGCCGCGACCTGGTCAGCGGCCTGCCCAAGACCGTCGTCATCTCCGCCGCCGAGGTCCGCGAAGCCATCGACGAGCCGGTCAACTCGATCATCGACGCGGTCAAGACCACCCTCGACCAGTGCCCGCCCGAGCTGGCCGGCGACGTCATGGACCGCGGCATCGTGCTCACCGGCGGCGGCGCCCTGCTGCGCGGCCTCGACGAGCGGCTGCGCCGCGAGACCGGCATGCCGATCCACATCGCCGAGAACCCGCTCGACTCCGTCGCACTCGGCTCCGGCAAGTGCGTCGAGGAGTTCGAGGCGCTCCAGCAGGTACTCGACGCACAGCCGCGCCGTTAGCACCACAGCACAACATCCGACACGACTGAACGGGCCGCCGCCCGGGCCCCACAGCCCCGGGCGGCCGCCAGGTACGAAGGGGCAGTACCAGCACCGTGAGGGACACACGAGAGAGCCGGCTACTGCTCATCCTGCTGGTGGCCGTCGCCTTCGCGCTGATCACCGTCGACATCAAGGGCGGTGAGGACTCCCCGCTCGGCCCCGCCCGACACGCGGCCGCCGGCGTCCTCGGCCCGGTCGAGCGCGGCGCCGCCACCGTCGTCGACCCGGTCGCCAACACCGTCCGGGCCTTCCGGGACGCCGCCACCAACAACGGCCGCACCGACCAGCTCGCCCGCGAGAACACCGAACTTCGGCAGAAGCTCGCCTCCTCCGACATGGCCACCGGGCGCACCAAGCAACTCGACGACCTGCTGCGCACCGCCGGCGCCGGCGGCTACACCGTCAAGGCCGCCCAGGTCATCGCGATCGGCCCGGCCCAGGGCTTCTCCTGGACCATCACCATCGACGCCGGCAGCGACGACGGCCTCACCCGCGACATGACCGTGATCAACGGCCAGGGCCTGGTCGGCCGGATCACCACCGTCGGCCCGACCACCGCCACCGTGCTGCTCGCCTCCGACCCCGGCTTCTCGGCCGGCACCCGCCTGGAGGGCACCGGCGAGATCGGCTTCGCCTCCGGCGGCGGCGACAGCCCGATGAAGGTCTCCCTCCTCAACGGCAAGGCCCAGGTCAAGGCCGGCGACCGGCTGGTCACCTTCGGCTCGCAGAGCGGCCGCCCGTTCGTGCCCGGCGTCCCGGTCGGCAAGGTCACCGAGGTCCAGGCCAACGCGGGCCAGCTGACCAAGACCGTCCTGGTCGAGCCCTTCGTCCAGTTCACCCGGCTGGACCTGGTCGGCGTGGTGGTCGTGCCGCCGCGCGCCGACCCGCGCGACGCCGTCCTGCCGCCGGCCCCCGCCCCGGGCCAGGCCCCAGCCGCGCCCACCCCGGGACAAGCCCCCGCCGCCGCGCCCGCCAAGCCCACTGGGGGGAACTGAGCCATGCGCCTCGCCCGCATCCCCGTCTCCGCCGGCCTGATCCTGTTCGGCCTGATCCTCCAGGTCAGCGTCTTCGGCCGACTCCAGCTCCCGGGAGCCACCCCGGACATACTGCTGCTCGTCGTGGTCGGCCTCGCCATGGTCTACGGGCCCACCGGCGGCTGCCTGGTCGGCTTCGCGGCCGGCCTGCTGGCCGACGTCGCGCCGCCCTCCGACCACGCGATCGGCCGCTACGCGCTCGTGCTCTGCCTGATGGGCTACGCCGCCGGGCTGCTGCGCCCCGACCACGGCCGCCAGCGCTCCGTCGCGAGCTCGCTGCTGGTGGTGGGCGCCGCGGCCGTCGCCTCCACCCTGCTGTACGCCATGGTCGGCGCCCTGGTCGGCGACACCGCGGCCCGGCACGTCGGCCTCGTCGGCCTGGTGATCAGCGCCCTGCTGTACGACCTGCTGCTGGCGCCGTTCGTGGTGCCGCTGGTGATGCTGCTCGGCCGCCGCTTCGGGCGCGACCCGGTGACCGCCGCCGACGACGACCAGAGCGGCCCGGGCCTGGGCCTCGGCTCGCTGGCCCGCTACCGCACCACCCGCGAGGTCTCGTCCGGCCCGTCCTACAAGAAGCGGCGCGTGCCCGGCTTCGCCCGCCGCCCGTAGCCGGCCCGGCCCCCGACCTCCCGACTTCCCCGCATCCTGGAGCGCACGAGACGTGAGCAACATCCCCGAGACCGGCCGCACCCGGCGGGTGACGATCCGTCTGGTGGTGCTGCAGATCCTGGTGCTGTCGCTGCTCGCCACCCTCGGCGGGCGGCTGTGGTACCTGCAGATCCGCAACGCCAAGGAGTACACCGCCAAGGCGACCGGCAACCACATCCGCGAGGTGGTCGAGCCGGCCGTCCGCGGCGAGATCCTGGACGCCTCCGGGCGGATACTGGCCGGCAACGAGACCCGGCTGGTGGTCTCGGTCAGCCGCACCTCGCTGCTGCAGCAGAAGGACGGCGGCAAGGCGGTGCTGGCCCGGCTGGCCGAGGTGCTGGGGATGCCCGCCAAGGACGTGCAGGAGAAGGTCCGGCTCTGCGACGCCAAGACCCCGCAGCCCTGCTGGAACGGTTCGCCCTACCAGCCGATCCCGGTCACCAAGGAAGCGACCACCCAGCAGGCGATGCAGATAATGGAGCGCCGCGAGGACTTCCCCGGGATCACCGCGCAGCCCACCGCCGTGCGCCGCTACACCGGAGCCGAGGGCGCCAACCTGGCCCAGGTGCTCGGCTACCTCTCGCCGGTCACCGACGACGAGGTCAGCAAGACCGCCGACAAGAGCGGCCTGGACCGCTACCTGCCGGCCGACCAGATCGGCCGGGCCGGCCTGGAGTCGGTGTACGACCGCGACCTGCGCGGCACCGCCGGCATCACCAAGCTGGAGGTGGACAACCTCGGCCGGGTGATCGGCACCGCCGGTGCCGTCGCCCCGCAGACCGGCGACAACCTGGTCACCAGCATCGACGCCCGGGTGCAGAAGGTGGTCGAGGACAACCTGGCGCAGGCCATCGCGGACGCCCGGAACACCTTCGACAAGGTCACCAACCGCAACTACGAGGCCGACTCCGGCGCCGCCGTGGTGATGGACGTGCACACCGGGCGGATCATCGCCATGGCGAGCGCCCCGACCTACGACCCGAACCTCTGGGTCGGCGGCATCAGCGGCAAGGACTACCAGTCGCTGACCAGCAAGGAGTCCAACTTCCCGCTGCTGAACCGGGCCATACAGGGTCAGTCCGCCCCCGGTTCGACCTTCAAGGTCATCTCCACCACCGCCGCCGTGCAGGCCGGCTACTCGCTGGACGGCACCTACCCGTGCCCCAAGAGCATGACCATCGGCGGCCGCGAGTTCAAGAACTTCGAGAGCGAGAGCTTCGGCTCCATCACGCTGGAGAAGGCGCTGGAGGTCTCCTGCGACACCGTCTTCTACGGTCTGGCCAACGACCAGTGGCTGAAGGACGGCGGCATCAAGCCGAAGAAGGACCCGGGCGACTGGTTCTTCAAGACCGCCCACGAGTTCGGCCTCGGCGCCAAGACCGGCATCGACCTGCCGTCCGAGGTGACCGGCCGGGTGCCGGACCGGCAGTGGAAGCAGTCCTTCTACGACAACAACAAGGACGCCTGGTGCGCGCAGGCCAAGAAGGGCGGCAACAGCTTCTCCGACCAGATCGCCCGGGAGAACTGCGTCGACGGCTACCAGATGCGCGCCGGTGACGCCGTCAACTTCGCCATCGGCCAGGGCGACACCCTCGTCACCCCGGTCCAGATGGCCCGGATCTACTCGGCGCTGGCCAACGGCGGCACCTTCTACCGGCCGACCATCGCCAAGGCGGTGATAAGCCCGGGCGGGGATCTCGTCCGCGAGATCGCCCCGCAGGCGGACGCCAAGTTCCCCGGCGACCAGAAGCTGCTGAGCTACATCAACCAGGCCACCGAGGGCGTCGTCAAGAGCGGTACGGCCGCCTGGAAGTTCTCGCAGGCCGGCTGGCCGCAGGACAAGATCGCGCTGCACGCCAAGACCGGCACCGCCGAGGTCGAGGGCAAGCAGACCACCTCCTGGCTGGCCACGTACAGCAAGGACTACGCGATCATCATGACGATCAGCCAGGGCGGCACCGGCTCCGGCGGTTCCGGTGACTCCGTCCGCCGGATCTACCAGGCGCTGTACGGCGTGGACGACAAGGGCAACATCGACAACGGCAAGGCGCTGCTGCCCGTCCCGCAGGGCGAGCTGCCGAAGTTCAACCCGGACGGCACCGCGATCATCAAGCCGGCGTCCTACACCGGCGACCCGGCCCCGGTGTCGGCCCCGGTGTCGGCCCCGGTGTCGGCCTCTGCCGACCAGGTGGCGGAAGCTTCGGCCCTGGTGCCGGCCCCGGCTTCGGCTCCGGTGCCGCTCGACGCGGCGTCGGCGCAGGCGGACCCGGCCCCGGCAGCGGCCTTCCTCGACCAGGCACCGCCGACCGACCGTCCGGCGATCTACACCGCGGCCGACGCCGCGCTCGAACCCGGCCGAAGCCCGGGAAGGGGACGGGCATGACCTCCTACGGCTCCTACCGCCAGCTGCGGCTGGCCCCGCAGCGCCGCGGGGTCTCCAAGGCCCTCGCCAAGGACTCCCCGCTCTGGCGGCTGGACTGGATACTGCTGTTGGCCGCGCTGGCCCTCTCGGCCGGCAGCTCGCTGCTGGTCTGGTCGGCCACCCGCGGACGCGACTCGCTCACCCACGGGGACCCGCAGTACTTCCTGTACCGGCACCTGACCAACTTCGTGGTCGGGCTGGTGCTGTGCGCCGTGGTGATAGCGATAGGGAGTCGTCGCTTCCGCACGATCGTGCCGTTCCTGTACGTCGCCGTGATCCTGCTGCTGCTGGCGACGCTCAGCCCGCTGGGCTCGACCATCAACGGCGCGCA
Source organism: Kitasatospora sp. NPDC034023 (assembly GCF_055575795.1). Taxonomy (NCBI): domain Bacteria; kingdom Bacillati; phylum Actinomycetota; class Actinomycetes; order Kitasatosporales; family Streptomycetaceae; genus Kitasatospora; species Kitasatospora sp. NPDC034023. The sequence continues at coordinate 468,136 of NZ_JBVIRY010000002.1, read as the reverse complement.
CTCGTGGATCCAGCTCGGCGGCGGCTTCTCGATCCAGCCCGCCGAGTTCGCGAAGCTGGGGATCGTGCTGGCGATGGCGGTCGTGCTGGCGGACCAGGTGGACGCGGGGGAACGGGAGTTCCCCTCGCACCGGGCCGTGTTCCGCGGCCTGGTCTGGGCCGGGCTGCCGATGTGCATAGTGCTGCTGATGCCGGATGCCGGCTCGGTGATGGTGATGGCCGCGATCGTGCTGGGCATCCTGCTCGGCTCCGGCGCGGCGAACCGCTGGGTCCTCGGGCTGCTGGTGATGGGCGCCGCCGGATGCGTGGCGATCTGGAAGTTCGGCCTGCTGAGCAAGTACCAGATCGACCGCTTCGCCGCCTTCGCCAACCCGCAGCTGGACCCGAACGGCGTCGGCTACAACACCGCGCAGGCCCGCATCGCGATCGGCTCCGGCGGGCTGACCGGCAAGGGGCTGTTCCACGGGACGCAGACCACCGGGCAGTTCGTGCCGGAGCAGCAGACCGACTTCGTGTTCACCGTCGCCGGCGAGGAGCTGGGCTTCGTCGGGGCACTGGCGATCATCCTGCTGGTCGGCGTGGTGCTGTGGCGGGCCTGCCGGATCGCGCGGCAGGCGACCGACCTGTACGGCACGATCGTGTCGGCCGGGGTCATCGCCTGGCTGTCCTTCCAGGCCTTCGAGAACATAGGGATGTGCCTGGGCATCATGCCGGTCGCGGGCATCCCGCTGCCGTTCGTCTCGTACGGCGGGTCCTCGATGTTCGCGAACTGGATGGCCATCGGGCTGCTCCAGGCGGTTCGCAGCCAACGGCCGATAGCGGCCTGAGCAGTCGCAGCAGTCGCACCAGTCGCAGCAGTCCGAGGGGCCTGAGCGGGTGTGCGAAGGGGCCGGTCCGGGGAATCCCGGGCCGGCCCCTTCGCGTCCTCGCGGGTGAGCCGGACCAGCGCGTTGCCGACGACGCGTCAGGTCGACTGGAGCAGGCAGTCGGCGGCGGTGAGGACGGCCCGGGTCTGGTGGGCCAGCTGCTCCTGGACCGGCACCCAGCGGGCGCCGAAGCGGTGCCGCAGCCGCTCCAGGCTGTCGGTGACGACCGCGCGGGCGCGCTCCCGGGCGGCCTCCGCGCCCGGGCCCCGGGCGTCCGCGAGCAGCCGCAGCAGGATCGACGCGACCCGCAGCGGCAGACGGGCCGCCACCAGCCCGGCGGTGGTCACCCGCGAGGACGAGAGCGGCTCGGGGCACCAGCGCTCCAGCCACTCCTCGGCCACCCGCGGGGCCACCGCCAGGCTGAACTCGGCGGTGCGCACCAGCGAGCCGTACGCCTCGTGGCCGTGCGCGGGGACCCACGGGAGCAGGGCGGTGAGCTCCTCGGCGCGTGCGGTGAGGTCGCGGGCGGCGGCGGTCACGGCCCGCGCTCCGGCCGGGTGGGGGCGGGCGTCGCCGACCGCGTCCACGGCCCACATCGGGACCTCCAGGACGGCCGTGACCGCGCCGCGTCGGGCGGCGTAGGACCAGGTGGACAGCTCGGGCTCGTCCGGCAGCGCCCGGGAGACCCCGGAACTGCCCGGGGCGGGCATCAGGTACGTGCCGGGGGCGGGGCTGGCCCAGCCGATCGCGTCGTAGGAGTCCACGTCGAGCGGGAGGCCGGCCCGTTCGGCGGAGCGCGCGAAGCGCTCGGCCAGGCCCGGCACCGGGCCGGTGAGCTGGACGAACGCGCCGCCGAAGTCCACCCCGTGCAGCGAGCACTGCAGGAACGGGCGCAGCTCGTCGATCAGGCCGGTCAGCGCCACGCTCTCCGGCATCGGCGGGCGGCCGGAGCCGGGGGCGGGCAGCAGCTCGGGCTGCTCCTCGAAGGCGGGGCGGAAGAAGTGCTCGTAGTGGCGACGCATGGAGAGCGGGCCGTCCAGCCAGCCGGCGTTGAGCGCGGCGCCGTCCGGGTCGAGGCAGAGCAGGAGGTGCCAGGAGAGGCCGGGGCGGGCGGGGCGGTCCAGCAGCAGCTCCGCCAGCCGGACCGCCCCGGCGGTGCCGACCGGCTCGTTGGGGTGCGGGCCGCCGACCACGAGCACGGCGCGCGGGCCGCGGTCGACCGAGAGCAGCAGCAGCGGGCGCCCGGCCCGGGAGCGGCCCACCTCGCGCAGCCGGCAGCGGTCCGGATGGCGCAGGGCGAGCCGCCGGGCGGCGCACTCGGCCTGGGCCGGCGTGGGGTAGCGGGCCGGCCGGGCGTCGAGGGGTCGGAGGGGGCGGATCCGCCGACCGGTGTCGGTCATGGTTCTCCTTGCGCCGGTCGTACGGATCGTACGGCCGCCGGGGCGCGGACGCGGTGGTGCGCCGCCGGGCACGGAGCGCGGGCGGAGGACGGGGCACCGCGGGCCGGGGACGGCGGCCGGGCGGACACGGGACGGGCCTGGTGAGGGTGGACGGGGCCGTGTGCGGGGGCGGGAGAGGGCAGCGCCGGGGGGAACTCCGACGAGGGCCGAGCGTACGACCCAACTCCCTTGTCCGGAAGGGGCACAGGCCTCCTTGGCGGAGCCCCGTCAGTACCGCACGGGCCGTCCGGGCATGTCAACGGCGGACGGCGCCGGGCGGCGGGCGCGCACTGCGCGTACCGGGGCGGGTGCCGAACGGCCGGTCGCGCCGGGGCACGGAGGGCCCGTGCTCCGGGGCAGACCGGCCCGTCCCCGGATTGGGCTACCCTTGAGGGTCACCCCTCCCGTGCCGACTCGCGGCACCGAATCACGTCGTAAGGGTTCCTAGTACATGACTGTCGAATCGGTCTTCCCACGCCTGGAGGCCCTCCTCCCGCACGTCCAGAAGCCGATCCAGTACGTCGGCGGCGAGCTCAACTCGACCGTCAAGGACTGGGACGCCTGCGACGTCCGCTGGGCGCTGATGTACCCCGACGCCTACGAGGTCGGCCTGCCCAACCAGGGCGTCATGATCCTCTACGAGGTGCTGAACGAGCGCGAGGGCGTGCTCGCCGAGCGCACCTACAGCGTCTGGCCGGACCTCGAGGCGCTGATGCGCGAGCACGACGTCCCGCAGTTCACCGTCGACGCCCACCGCCCGGTGAAGGCCTTCGACGTGTTCGGCCTCTCGTTCTCCACCGAGCTCGGCTACACCAACATGCTGACCGCGCTCGACCTGGCCGGCATCCCGCTGGAGGCCAAGGACCGCACCGACGAGGACCCGATCGTCCTCGCCGGCGGCCACGCGGCCTTCAACCCGGAGCCGATCGCGGACTTCATCGACTGCGCGGTGGTCGGCGACGGCGAGCAGGCCGTCCTCGACATGACCGAGATCATCCGGGCCTGGAAGGCCGAGGGCCGCCCCGGCGGGCGCGACGAGGTGCTGCTGCGCCTCGCCCGCACCGGCGGGTTCTACGTGCCGAGGTTCTACGACGTGGAGTACCTGGCCGACGGCCGGATCGCCCGTGTCGTGCCGAACGCCCCCGGTGTGCCGTGGCGGGTGTCCAAGCACACCGTGATGGACCTGGACGAGTGGCCCTACCCCAAGCAGCCGCTCGTCCCGCTCGCGGAGACCGTGCACGAGCGGATGTCCGTGGAGATCTTCCGCGGCTGCACCCGCGGCTGCCGCTTCTGCCAGGCCGGCATGATCACGCGCCCCGTGCGGGAGCGAAGCATCACCGGCATCGGCGAGATGGTCGAGCGCGGACTGAAGGCGACCGGCTTCGAGGAGGTCGGCCTGCTGTCGCTGTCCAGCGCCGACCACACCGAGATCGGCGACATCGCCAAGGGCCTGGCGGACCGCTACACCGAGGACAAGATCGGCCTGTCGCTGCCGTCCACCCGCGTCGACGCCTTCAACATCGACCTCGCCAACGAGCTGTCCCGCAACGGACGCCGCTCGGGCCTCACCTTCGCCCCCGAGGGCGGCAGCGAGCGCATGCGCAAGGTGATCAACAAGATGGTGTCGGAGGAGGACCTGATCCGCACCGTCGCCACCGCCTACGGCAACGGCTGGCGCCAGGTGAAGCTGTACTTCATGTGCGGCCTGCCCACCGAGACCGACGAGGACGTGCTCCAGATCGGCGAGATGGCGAAGAACGTCATCCAGAAGGGCCGCGAGGTCACCGGCCAGAACGACATCCGCTGCACCGTCTCCATCGGCGGGTTCGTGCCCAAGCCGCACACCCCGTTCCAGTGGGCCCCGCAGCTGTCCGCCGAGGCCACCGACGCCCGCCTGGCCAAGCTGCGCGACTCGATCCGCGGCGACCGCAAGTACGGCAAGAACATCGGCTACCGCTACCACGACGGCAAGCCGGGCATCATCGAGGGCCTCCTGTCCCGCGGCGACCGCCGGATCGGCGCGGTCATCCGCGCGGTCTACGAGGACGGCGGCCGCTTCGACGGCTGGCGCGAGTACTTCTCGTACGACCGCTGGATGGCCTGCGCCGAGAAGGGCCTGGCCGGCACCGGCGTCGACGTCGACTGGTACACCACCCGCGAGCGCACCTACGAGGAGGTGCTGCCCTGGGACCACCTGGACAGCGGCCTCGACAAGGACTGGCTCTGGGAGGACTGGCAGGACGCACTGGAAGAGGTCGAGGTCGACGACTGCCGCTGGACGCCGTGCTTCGACTGCGGCGTGTGCCCGCAGATGGACACCCAGATCCAGATCGGCCCCACCGGCAAGAAGCTGCTGCCGCTGACGGTCGTCAACAAGTAGCCGTCGGTCGTCGGCGGGCGGTCGTCGGCGGGTGACGGTTACACCCTGGACCCCAGGCCGGAACCTTCCGGCCTGGGGTCTCGGGTATGCGGCTGACCAGGGGCGGAGCGAGCAGGTCGGCGGGGCGCGTACCCTTTGAGGTGACAGAGTCCGGACAGTGGCGGGAACACGCCACGCCGGACGGGGACAACTGACTAAGGACTGAGCGACCCTGGCACGCCGTACGCCCGACGGTCCGCCGCCCGCGCCGACGGTGCAGCGGATTCGTCTCCGCTACACCAAGCGCGGCCGGCTCCGCTTCACCAGCCACCGCGACTTCCAGCGCGCCTTCGAGCGCGCCCTGCGCCGGTCCGCCGTTCCGATGGCCTACTCGGCCGGCTTCACCCCGCACCCGAAGGTCTCCTACGCGAACGCGGCCCCGACCGGGGTGGCGAGCGAGGCGGAGTACCTGGAGATCGGCCTGGCCGCCTTCCGCGACCCCGAACAGCTGCGGGCGCAGCTGGACGAGTCACTGCCGACGGGCCTGGACGTGATCGACGCGGTCGAGGTGCGGACGCCGAACTTCGTGGAACGCCTGCAGGCCTCCGAGTGGCTGGTCCGGCTGGACGGCGTCGAGCCGGACGAGGCGGCCGGCGCGGTGGCGCGCTTCCTCGCCGAGGAGCGGGTCGAGGTCGAACGCCTCACCAAGAACGGCGTGCGGGTCTTCGACGCGCGCGGTGCGGTGGCGGCGCTCGAGATCGTCCCGTCCCAGGTCGACGGCGGTGCGGACACGGAGGCCGGAACCGACCTCGATGTTCGGACCGGCCGTCCCTGTGCGATACTGCGCCTGGTAGTACGACACGCCACACCCGCCGTACGACCTGACGACGTATTGTCCGGTCTCCGTGCGACGGCCGACCTGGCGCCGCCGGTCCCCGCAGAGGTGACCAGGCTGGCGCAGGGGCCGCTCGACGAGGGGACCGGCACGGTGACCGACCCGCTGGCGCTCGACCGCGCCGCGGCCCAGGCCGGCTCGGAGCCGGGCGCCGGGCCGCGCGCTACCGCGCCCGCCTAGCGGGCGGAGGCCGGGTCCAGTGACTCACTGGACCCGATGGTCCCTCCAGGGTTCCCGCGGCTCCCCAGGGGAGCGAGCGTCGTCGCAGCACAGGCCTTGCCACCCGGGGCCTGCCGGCCAGGACGGTCGGTGGGCCCGGGGCCCCGTCCGGGAGCCACCCGGGGTTGGGGGACGGCGCAGCTTGGGAAAACCTCAGAAGACTGGTCAGAACCAGAAGACTTTCGACACCCCGCCGAGCGTGGGGCGCCGAGCGAGACTACGAGCCCCTGTGCGGCCTCGCGTCCGCGCGGCGGCACCGTGAAAGGGTCCGGCCCGAGCATCTCGCGATGCCGGCCGCCCACCGGTGTCGCGCCGTGCCCGGATGCGGAGCCCGGGGGCCTGACGGGAGATCCACCCGCATGCTCGATAACACCGATCCGCAGCAGACTGCGGCCACGGAACAGAACGAAACCGCCGCGACCGGCAGCGAGGGCGCGTCCGCCGCGCCGCCGCGCCGTCGTCGCCGCGCGGTCTCCCGCCCGGCGGGCACCCCGCAGGGTGCGGCCGCCGAGGCGGCCGAGACGGTCCTGCCGGCCGAGGCGCCGGCGGCCGAGACCGCTCCGGCTCCGGTCGCCGAGAAGCCGGTCCGGGCCCGTCGGACCCGCAAGCGCGCCGAGGCCCCGGCCGGGGCGCCGGAGGCGACCCCGATCGTGACCACCGCGCCGGAGGCCGCAGAGGCTCCCGCGGCGGAGCAGGCCGCCCCGGCTCCGGCTGCCGAGCCGGTCGCGGAGAAGCCCGCCCGGGCCCGCCGCACCCGTAAGCGCGCCGAGTCCCCGGCGGGCGCGCCCGCCGTCGAGGCGCCCGCTGCCGAAGCCCCCGTCGTCGAGGCACCGGCCGTCGAGACCCCCGCCCCCGTCGCCGCCGAGCCGGCGGCCGAGGAGGCCCCCGCCGCTCCCGCCCGCCGCCCCCGCCGCCGCCGCGTGGTCGAGGCCGCGCCGGTCGTCGAGGCCCCGGTCGAGGAGCCGCAGGCCGAGGAGCCCGCCGTCGCGGAGGAGACCGAGGAGGAGGCCGTCGAGGCCGCCGCCGCGCCGACGGCCGAGCCCGTCGCCCCGGCCCCCGTCGTCGCCCCGGCCGCCGAGGCCGAGCCGCACCACCGGGTGCGCCGCCGCGCCGTCCGCCCGGCCACCGCGGTCTTCCAGGCCCCGGTCTTCCAGGAGCCGGCCCCCTACGTCGCGCCGTCCGTGCCGTCCGCGGTGTCCGCGCCGCAGCAGCCCGCCGAGGCCGAGGCCCCGGCGCCGGTCGAGGCCCCGGCCGCCGCCGCGCACGAGGAAGACGAGTTCGAGTACAGCGGCGTCGGCCGCCGCCGCCGGGTCCGTGCCCGGGTCGAGCCGGGCCGCCGCAAGTCGGCCGCCGGCAAGCCGAGCACCGCCAGGGCAGCCGCCACCAAGCCGACCCCCGCCAAGTCGGCCCCCGCCAAGCCGGTCGCCGAGGCGCCGGCCGCCGTCGCGCCGATCGAGGCCCCGGCCGTCGAGGTGCCCGTCGTCGAGGCCCCCGCCGCCGGTCCGGAGACCGAGGGCGAGTGGGAGGAGGACGGCCGTCCGTCGCGCCGTCGCCGCCGGGGCGGCCGCCGCCGTCGCCGTGGCGAGGCCGAGGAGTTCGAGGCCGCCGAGGCCGTCGAGGTCGAGCAGCCCGCCGCCGAGGAGCCGGCCGCGGCCGACGAGGAGGACGAGGACGACGACGACCTGGCCGCCGGCCTGTCCTCGTCCCGTCGCCGCCGTCGCCGCCGCCGTCGCAGCGGTGAGGCCGGCGCCGTCGAGACCGCCGAGACCACCGAGGACGGCGTCCGCACGGTGGTGAAGGTGCGCGAGCCGCGCCGCCGCTCCACCGAGCCGTCCTTCGACCCGGACGAGGTGCAGTCCATCAAGGGCTCGACCCGCCTGGAGGCGAAGAAACAGCGCCGCCGCGAGGGCCGCGAGCTGGGCCGCCGCCGGGTGCCGATCATCACCGAGGCCGAGTTCCTGGCCCGCCGTGAGTCGGTCGAGCGCGTCATGGTGGTGCGCCAGAACGGCCAGCGCACCCAGATCGGCGTCCTCGAGGACGGCGTGCTGGTCGAGCACTACGTCAACAAGGAGCAGGCCACCTCGTACGTCGGCAACGTGTACCTGGGCAAGGTCCAGAACGTGCTGCCGTCGATGGAGGCCGCCTTCGTCGACATCGGCAAGGGCCGCAACGCGGTGCTGTACGCCGGCGAGGTCAACTTCGGCGCGCTCGGCCACGGCGGCCCGCGCCGGATCGAGTCGGTGCTGAAGTCCGGCCAGTCCGTGCTGGTGCAGGTCTCCAAGGACCCGATCGGCCACAAGGGCGCCCGCCTGACCAGCCAGATCTCGCTGCCCGGCCGCTACCTGGTGTACGTGCCCGAGGGCTCGATGACCGGCATCTCGCGCAAGCTCCCCGAGAACGAGCGCGCCCGCCTGAAGCAGATCCTCAAGAAGATCGTCCCGGACGACGCGGGCGTCATCGTGCGCACCGCCGCCGAGGGCGCCTCCGAGGAGGAGCTGACCCGCGACGTCCAGCGACTGCAGCAGCAGTGGGAGGACATCCAGAAGAAGGCCGCGACCGGCAACGCCCCGGCGCTGCTGTACGGCGAGCCGGACATGACCGTCCGGGTCGTCCGCGACATCTTCAACGAGGACTTCACCAAGGTCATCGTCTCCGGCGACGAGGCGTGGAAGACCATCCACGAGTACGTCTCCAACGTGGCCCCGGACCTCGCCGAGCGCCTCCAGCGGTGGACCTCCGAGGTGGACGTCTTCGCCACCTACCGGATCGACGAGCAGCTGATGAAGGCGCTGGACCGCAAGGTCTGGCTGCCCAGCGGCGGTTCGCTGGTGATCGACCGCACCGAGGCGATGGTCGTCATCGACGTCAACACCGGGAAGTTCGTCGGCCAGGGCGGCAACCTGGAGGAGACGGTCACCCGGAACAACATCGAGGCGGCCGAGGAGATCGTGCGCCAGCTGCGGCTGCGCGACCTCGGCGGCATCATCGTGATCGACTTCATCGACATGGTGCTGGAGTCCAACCGCGACCTGGTGCTGCGCCGCCTGCTGGAGTGCCTGGGCCGGGACCGGACCAAGCACCAGGTGGCCGAGGTCACCTCGCTGGGCCTGGTGCAGATGACCCGCAAGCGGGTCGGCCAGGGCCTGCTGGAGTCCTTCTCCGAGCCGTGCGTGCACTGCAACGGCCGCGGTGTGATCGTCCACATGGAGCAGCCGAGCGTCCACGTCCACGCCCCGTCCGCCCCGGCGGGCGAGGCCGTCTCGGGCGGCAAGCGCCGTCGCCGGGGCAAGGGCGGCGCGGGCCAGGAGGAGCCGCTGGGCGTCGAGGCCGCCGTGACCGAGGCGGTGGCCGAGGCCGCCGAGCAGGTCGCGCAGGCCGCCGTCGCGGCCGTCGCCGAGCTGCCGGCCGAGCCGGTGCGCGAGGAGATCGAGGGCCAGCTGGCCCTGGAGGTCCCGGGCGTCGAGGCCGCGGCCGAGGCTCCGGTCGCCCCGGCGCCGGTCGTCGAGGAGGCCCCGGTGGCCGCTCCGGCGGGCCGCCCGCGTCGCCGCGCGGTGCGCAAGGCGACGGCTCCGGCCGGTTCTCCGGGCAGCGCCGAGATCGTCGTGCTGCAGGCCAAGGCCGAGGCGGCGCTGGAGGCGGCCCTGGAGGCCGCCGCCCCGGTCGTCGTGGAGGCCGCCGTCCAGGCCGCCGCCGAGGCGCCGGCTGAGCCGGTCGTCGTCGCGGAGGCCGCGGTCGTCGAGGCCCCGGCCGCGGAGGCCGCCGAGGCTCCCGCCGTCGAGGCCCCGGTCGAGGAGGCCGCCGCCGAGGAGGCGCCGGCGCCGAAGAAGCGGGCCGCCCGCAAGACCGCCGCGCAGAAGACCGCCACGCAGAAGACCGCCGCCAAGAAGACCGCCGCCAAGAAGACGGCCACGGCGGCCAAGAAGACCACCGCCCGCAAGACCGCGACCAAGCGGACCAGTGCGGCGGCCAAGAAGGCCGCGGCCGCCGAGGGTGATACGGCGGCCGAGTAGTGCCCACGCCCGGGGCGGGAGCCATCCCGCCCCGGGCCGTACGGGCCGGTTTGCCCCTCGGGCTGCCGGTCCGTATTCTTGACCATCGGCGTGTCTACGCCATTGCTCCCGAGCACATCACCTTCCCGAGGTCGCCGCGTCCGCGCGGAGGGCCGGGGAGAGGCTCCTGTGTCCGTACCCAGGTGGCTGGCGTCGGGGGTTCCGACCGAGCAAGGAAAGCAGGTACCGCATGTACGCGATCGTTCGCGCAGGCGGCCGCCAGCACAAGGTCGCCGTCGGCGACGTGCTGGAGATCGACCGTATCGAGGCCAAGCCGGGTGACTCGGTCGAGCTCTCGACCATCCTCATCGTCGACGGTGACGCGGTCACCTCCGACCCGTGGGTCCTGGCCGGCGTGAAGACTCACGCCGAGGTGGTCGACCAGACCAAGGGTGACAAGATCGTCATCCTGCGTTACAAGAACAAGACCGGCTACCGCCGCCGTCAGGGCCACCGTCAGCGCCACACCGCGGTGCGCATCACCAGCATCGACTCGGTCAGCAAGTAAGGGGATAGCGAGATATGGCACACAAGAAGGGCGCAAGCTCTACCCGTAACGGCCGTGACTCGAACGCCCAGCGCCTCGGCGTGAAGCGCTTCGGCGGCCAGGTCGTCTCGGCCGGCGAGATCATCGTCCGCCAGCGCGGCACCCACTTCCACCCGGGTGCGGGCGTCGGTCGCGGTGGCGACGACACCCTGTTCGCGCTGACCGCCGGTGCCGTGCAGTTCGGCAACCGTCGCGGCCGCAAGGTCGTCAACATCGTGGCCGTCGAGGCCTGAGTCCCCGCGGACTCCCGAGTCGTATAGAGACTCACTGTGAGGGGTGGGCCGGAATTCTCCGGTCCACCCTTCACGCTTTACGCAGGTAGCAAGCAGACTCTCGCGCACTGGAGGCACACCCATGACCACCTTCGTGGACCGCGTCGAACTTCACGTCGCCGCGGGTAACGGGGGCCACGGCTGCGCCTCCGTGCACCGCGAGAAGTTCAAGCCGCTCGGCGGCCCGGACGGCGGCAACGGCGGTGAGGGCGGCAGCGTCATCCTCACCGTGGACTCGCAGGTCACCACCTTGCTCGAGTACCACCACTCGCCCAAGCGCAAGGCCACCAACGGCAAGCCGGGCGCGGGCGGCCACCGCACCGGCGCGGCCGGCGAGGACCTCGTCCTCGTCGTGCCGGACGGCACCGTGGTGCTGGACCGCCAGGGCAACGTGCTGGCCGACCTGGTCGGACACGGCACCAGCTTCGTCGCCGCCCAGGGCGGCCACGGCGGCCTCGGCAACGCCGCGCTGGCCTCGGCCCGCCGCAAGGCGCCCGGCTTCGCGCTGCTCGGCGAGCCCGGCGAGGCCCGCGACATCGTGATGGAGCTCAAGTCCGTCGCCGACGTGGCCCTGGTGGGCTACCCGAGCGCCGGCAAGTCCTCGCTGATCTCGGTGCTCTCCGCCGCCAAGCCGAAGATCGCGGACTACCCGTTCACCACCCTGATCCCCAACCTCGGGGTGGTCACCGCGGGCGAGATCGTCTACACCGTCGCCGACGTGCCCGGCCTGATCCCCGGCGCCAGCCAGGGTCGCGGCCTGGGCCTGGAGTTCCTGCGGCACGTCGAGCGCTGCTCGGTGCTGGTGCACGTGCTGGACTGCGCCACCCTAGAGCCCGGCCGCGACCCGCTGACCGACCTGGAGACCATCGAGGCCGAGCTCGCCGAGTACGGCGGCCTGGACGACCGCCCGCGCCTGGTCGCGCTCAACAAGGTGGACGTGCCGGACGGCCAGGACATCGCCGACCTGACCCGCACCTCCCTGGAGGAGCGCGGCTACCGGGTGTTCGAGGTCTCCGCCGCCTCCCGCAAGGGCCTGCGCGAGCTGAGCTTCGCGATGGGCGGGATCGTCGCCGAGGCGCGCGCCGCCAAGCCGGTCGAGGAGTCGACCCGGATCGTGCTGCGGCCCAAGGCCGTCGACGACGCCGGCTTCACCATCACCGAGGAGGAGGGCGCGTACCGCATCCGCGGTGTCAAGCCGGAGCGCTGGGTCCGCCAGACCGACTTCTCCAACGACGAGGCCGTCGGCTACCTCGCCGACCGGCTGGCCCGCCTCGGCGTCGAGGACAAGCTCTGGAAGGTCGGGGCGCACGAGGGCGACACCGTCATCATCGGCCCGGACGAGAACGCCGTCGTCTTCGACTGGGAGCCGACCATGGCCGCCGGCGCGGAGATGCTCGGTCGCCGCGGTGAGGACCACCGCATGGAGACCCAGCGCCCGGCGGTCGACCGCCGCCGCGAGAAGCAGAAGGGCCGGGACGCGGCCGAGGCCGAGTTCCTCGCCTTCGAGGCGCTGTCCAGCGGCCGCCAGGCCGCCGTCGAGGGCGACGACGACGAGGACTGAGCCGGTCGGACCGGCTGACGCGAACGGCCCCCGCCACCTGTCGAGGTGGCGGGGGCCGTTCCCGTGCTCAGGGGTGGCGCGGCGTCACTTGGTCCAGGCCGCCTGGACCTTGGAGACGTCGGTCGAGTCGCCGTAGCCGACCATCGCCGGGGAGCCGCCGGCCGGGAAGCTGACGATGTCGCAGCCCTTGAACTCGACGCCCTTGGTGGCGCCCGAGAAGCTCGGGGTGGTGCACTTGGCGATCGGGGTCGAGCCGACGGGGTTGGCGAACATCCCGAGGTTGCCGGAGGCGTCGTAGACCCTGAACTTGGAATCGGGGGCGGCGAAGGTCAGCTTGGTGTCCCCGAGGTTCTTCATGGTCCAGCTGACGTAGTACAGCGCGCGGCCGTCCAGGCCGGTGGTGTTGGCCTTGGCGTCCTGGAAGTCCTTGAGCGAGCCCGGGGCGACGCCGGTGACGTTGATCTCCAGCTTGGCGGCGGCGTTGAAGGTCTTGTCGGCGAAGTCCACGGTGGCGGGCTGGCCGAACTTCACCGAGGTGCCGGCCTGCGGCAGCTTGCCGCCACCGGCCCCGCCGCCCGCGGCGCCGGCCGTACCGGCACCGCCCGTGGCCGCACCGCCGGTCGCTCCGGCCGCGGCCGCGCCGCCGGTGGCCCCGCCGGTCGGGGCGGCGGTCGAACCGCCGCTCGCACCGCCGGTGGCCGCCCCTCCGCCGGTGGCCGCACCGCCGGCGGTGGCATCCGGGGCGCCGCTGGTCGGCGCCGGAGCGGCACCGGTGGAGCCGCCCGCCGGAGCGGCCGGGTCGGCGTTGTCCGGGCCACAGGCCGCGAGGGACAGGGCGGTGGCCACCGACAGGGCGGCGACGGTCAGCTTGGTGGTGTACGAACGCATGATGCGCTTTTCTCCTGGGCGTGCGGCCGCGAACCGTTGCCGGCCTGCCCAGTGCGGCGCCGCCGCCTTCTCGTGACACGAAGAGTCGAAGACGAAAATGGGTCCAGCGGGCAAGAAGCCGTCCCCCGATCTGGCTTTCGGTCAGGGACCATACCAGCCATCCGGATTGGCGGACGGCCTGTGGCAAGCCCGTGACCAGGCCGGGTCCAGCCGGTGAAACAGCCTGCGGGGGACCCGCACGAATCGCGTAGATTTCGGGAGTGACGACCGGGCCCGGGCCCGCCGTACCCGCACCACACCGGAAGGGCGTACAGCGAGATGAGCGAGGACTCTCTGCGGGAGGAGGTGCTGACCGCACGGCGGATCGTGGTCAAGGTCGGCTCCTCCTCACTGACCACGGCGGCCGGCGGCCTGGACGCCGACCGCGTCGACGCCCTGGTGGACGCGCTCGCCAAGGTGCGCAACCGCCCCGACGCCCCGGAGGTCGTACTCGTCTCCTCCGGCGCCATCGCCGCCGGACTCGCCCCGCTCGGCCTGGACAAGCGCCCCAAGGACCTGGCCCGCCAGCAGGCCGCCGCCAGCGTCGGCCAGGGACTGCTGGTCGCCCGGTACACCGCCTCCTTCGCCCGGTACGGCATCCGGGTCGGCCAGGTGCTGCTCACCGCCGAGGACGCCAGCCGCCGCGCCCACTACCGCAACGCCTACCGCACCCTGGACCAGCTGCTGGCGATGGGCGCGATGCCGATCGTCAACGAGAACGACACCGTCGCCACCGCCGAAATCAAATTCGGCGACAACGACCGGCTCGCCGCACTGGTCGCCCACCTCGTCCGGGCCGACCTGCTGGTGCTGCTCTCCGACGTGGACGGCCTCTACGACGGCGACCCGTCCCGCCCCGGCACCAGCCGGATCGCCCGGGTGGGCGGCCCGCACGACCTCGACGGCATCGAGATCGGCAGCGCGGGCAAGGCTGGGGTCGGCACCGGCGGCATGGTCACCAAGGTCGAGGCGGCCCGGATCGCCACCGGCGCGGGCATCCCGGTCGTGCTCACCGCGGCCAGCCAGGCCGCCGACGCCCTGGCCGGCCGCCCCACCGGCACGCTCTTCCTGCGCACCGGCGCCCGCACCTCCGACCGGATGCTCTGGCTGGCCCACGCGAGCAGCCCGCGCGGCGCCCTGCACCTGGACGCGGGCGCCGTCGAGGCGGTCGTCTCCGGCGGCGCCTCACTGCTGCCGGCCGGGGTCACCAAGGTCGACGGGGAGTTCGCCGCGGGTGATCCGGTGGACCTTCTTGCCGAAAACGGCCACATCGTGGCTCGCGGACTGGTCAACTTTGATGCGAGGGAGTTGCCCCGCCTGCTCGGCCGGTCCACCCGCGACCTGGCCCAGGAGTTCGGCGCCGCATACGAGCGCGAGGTCGTCCACCGCGACGACCTGGTCGTTCTGCGCGGCTGACCGGCCGGCGGGCCGGCACCGGCCGCCGGCCGATCGGCACAGTGCGGACGGCGGGCCGTTCCGGCCGGGAACGGCCCGGCCGCGGGCGAGGAGGGGCGCAGCCCAACCGGTCGGCCGAAGGGCCGACGGGGCCGGTGGGGACGACACGAGATCGCCGAACAGGAGGCCGCCGGTGGAACGCAGGCGCGAGGCAGCGCTGACCGGAGGGACGGCGGGCCGGCGGCTGACCAGCATCGACGGCGGACGCGGGGACGGCCCCGCCGAGCCGGCCGGTCCGCCGCTGCAGGGACCCGGCGGGTCGCGCGGACTGCGGTCCCAGCGCGCGGACGCGGCGGAGCCGCCCACCGTGCCCGAACAGGCGCGGCTGTGGCACGTGGTGCTGAGCGTGGCCGGGCAGGTCACCCCGCTGTCCTCGCTGCGCGCCTCACTGGAGCAGCTGGCGCACGACCACTCGTTCTTCCTGACCGCCCGCTACGCGGCCGACCACGCCGAGATCCGGTACTGGGAGCAGGCCCGGGACCTGCACGACGCGGCGGCGATCGCGCTGCGGCTCTGGGGCGAGCACAAGGTCACCGCCAACCTCCCGCCGTGGGAGATCGTCGGGCTGGAAGTGGTCGACCGGGCGACGTACCACAAGCGGGTCGCGGAGGGCTTCGGCACCCCGTCGCCGAAACTGGGCGGCGTCTACCCGTACTGACCGGACCACGCGTACTGACCGGACCACGCGTACTGACCGGACCACGCGTACCGACCGGACCACGCGTACCGACCGGACCACGCGTACCGACCGGACCACGCGTACCGACCGGACCTCCTCGCACGTTCGCGCGTGCGCACGGGCGGCACGTACCCGTACCGACCGGCCCTGTTCGGATGGCGAAACGCGGGCGGGCGGGGCGGGCGCAGTCGCTACCCTTGGCGGCATGACCAGCGACCTCGCCACCGCCGACAGCCCCGTCCTCGCCGTAGCGCGCCGAGCCCGGGAGGCCGCCGCGGCGCTCGCCCCGCTGCCGCGCAAGGCGAAGGACGCCGCGCTGCTGGCGATCGCGGACGCGCTGGTGGCCCGCAGCGCCGAGATCGTCGCGGCCAACGCCGAGGACGTGGCCCGGGCCCGGGAGGCCGGGACGCCCGAGTCGGTGATCGACCGGCTGACCCTGACCGGCGAGCGGATCGCCGCGATCGCCTCCGACGTGCGCGACGTGGCCGGACTGCCCGACCCGGTCGGCGAGGTGGTGCGCGGCTACACCCTGCCGAACGGCCTGGACGTGCGGCAGGTCCGGGTGCCGCTCGGCGTGGTCGGCATCATCTACGAGGCCCGCCCGAACGTCACCGCCGACGCCGCCGCGCTCTGCCTCAAGTCCGGCAACGCGGCGCTGCTGCGCGGCTCGGCCTCGGCCTACCGCTCCAACACCGCGCTGGTCGCCGTCCTGCGGGACGCCGTCGCCGCGGCCGGGCTGCCCGCCGACGCGATCCAGCTGGTGCCGGGGGAGAGCCGCGACTCCGTGCAGGAGCTGATGCGCGCCCGCGGCCTGGTCGACGTACTGATCCCGCGCGGCGGCGCCTCGCTGATCCGCACCGTCGTCGAGGGCTCGACCGTCCCGGTGATCGAGACCGGCACCGGCAACTGCCACGTGTACGTGGACGCCGACACCGACCTCGCGATGGCCGTCGGCATCCTGCTGAACTCCAAGGCGCAGCGGGTCAGCGTCTGCAACGCGGCCGAGACGCTGCTGGTCCACCAGGACGTCGCGGACGCCTTCCTGCCGCTCGCCCTGACCGCCCTCGCCGAGGCCGGGGTGACCGTGCACGGCGACGAGGCGGTGCTCAAGGCCGCCGAGGGCGGCCCGGCCGCCGTGGTGCCCGCGACCGACGAGGACTGGGGCGCGGAGTACCTCTCGCTGGACCTGGCCGCGGCCGTCGTGCCCTCGCTGGAGGCGGCGGTCGAGCACATCCGCCGCTGGTCCTCCGGCCACACCGAGGCGATCGTCACCACCTCGCAGGCCGCCGCCCGGCGCTTCACCCAGCTGGTCGACTCGACCACGGTGGCCGTCAACGCCTCCACCCGCTTCACCGACGGCAGCGAATTCGGCTTCGGCGCGGAGATCGGCATCTCCACCCAGAAGCTGCACGCCCGCGGCCCGATGGGCCTGCCCGAGCTGACCAGCACCAAGTACATCGTCACCGGTGACGGGCACGTGCGGGGCGAGGCGGCGCAGACCGTCGGCGGGGCCCCGGACGCCCGCTGAGCGGGACCCGGCAGTTGGTCCGTCACACGTGTGACGGACCAACTGCCGGGAGCCACAGACAAAACGCCCGACCGGTAATACGCTGAATCCGTGGCTGAGGATGTGGGGGGCTTGCCGTACCCCGACGGCGCCGACCACGGTGGTGCGGACGACGAGTTCGCCACCGTGGTCTTCGATGAGGCCTTCGTCCGGTCCGCCGCCGTGCACGAGCCGACCGCCAAGGAGCGGCAACTCGCCGCCGCCGAGGCCCGGTTCGAGCCGGAGACGGCGGGCCCGGGCTGGGGCTATGAGGTCTCGGCCGGCGACGGGCTCCCGCTGGAGCTGCGCCCGTACCCGAGCGGACTCGACGCGGACCACCTCTACCCCGACCCCTGGTCGGGCCCGGGCCGGTCGGCCGACCGCCGGGGCCGGCGCCGGTGGCGGCCCGGCTACGACCCGGTGCGCGCCCGCGGCCGGTACGTGGCCCAGCAGCGCTGGCACCGGCCGGTGGCCTGGGTGCTCGCCGTGATCATGGGCGTGAGCCTGGTGGCGGTCGCGGTCGCGGCGATCTACCAGGGCACGGGCGGCACCTCGGGCACGCCCCGGAGACCGGAGTCCGGCAACAGCAGCGCCGGGGTGGACCTGCGCCCCGCGCCGGCCGAGCCGTCGCTGGTGGTCGGCGCACCGGCGGGCTAGTCGCCGCCCGGGACGCCGCGCGGGCGCACGCCCGGGGCGGGTGGTCACGGAGCGTCCCCAGGAATCTGCGCAGGGGCCCTCGTGGCGGCGCGGGTGTCCGCCTACCCTGGTGTTATGGGTGACCCGCGAGAGCCTCCTGAGGGTACGCCCGAGGGCGGCTCCGGCAACGAGGACGAATTCCGGTCCGTCGTGTTCGACGAATCGTTCGTCCGGGCCGCCCGGATCCAGGAGCTGTCCGCCCGGGAGCGACTGGCGGGCTCCTTCGGCAAGGCCACCCGGAAGCGGGTGCGGCTGGGCCCGCTGGGCACCGTGCCGCGTCAGGCACTCGCCCTGCTGCTGCTCATCCTGCTCGCCTTCGGGGCCGCGGTGTACTTCGGGGTCACCTCGCCGAAGGGGCTCGCGGCGCGACCCGAGGGAAGCCAACTGACCGTCAGTCTGGTCGCGTTGAGCCCGGCTTCGGCCGTCCACCCGGTCGCCGACCCGGCGAACCCCTTCGCCGCGCTGCCGCCCGGGTACGGGGACGGCACGGTCGGGCTGAACACCCCGACCGGGGCGCCCACCGAGCACTTCAGCCGGGTCGAGGTGACCAAGGCGCTCGACACCGTCCAGCGCTACCTGGTCTCCTCCTCGCTGGCCCCGACCGCCCTGGTCCAGGGTGCCACCGCGGACGTGCGGGCCTTCGTCACACCCGGTGAGCAGGCGGAGTTCGACGCGAGCGTGACCCAGCCGGTGGACGACCGGCACCACGCGGTGACCGGCTGGCTGGTCCGGTTCGACCCCGCGCAGGTCGCACTGGCCTCGGACACCGTGAAGGTGGTCGGCGCGATGCGGATCGACGAGGCGGACAGCGGGACGCTGCAGATCACCACCGACCACACCTTCGTCTACGCGCTGAAGCCGGCCGGAGCCCCGGCCGGAGCGCCGGTCACCCTGGAGACCGTGCGGCGGCAGCTGACCTTCCAGTTCGACCGGGTCGACCTGGCCTCGGCGCAGCTGCGGCTGGTGGACTCGGTGCTGCAGGCCGGGCCGGCGCCCTGCGGCACCTCGATGGCGGGCTTCCTGCAGCCGGTGCTGGCCACCGGGCAGGGCACGGTGGTCACGCCGCCGACGGCGGTCGACCCCGGCAACCACGCCCGCCCGGCGTGGCAGGTGTGCGGGGTGCTGGCGGGGAGCTGAGGGGCCGGCGAGCTGACGGGACGGGGAGCCGGAGCCGCGGAGGCGGACGGCCGGTGACCCGGGCGGGTCACCGGCCGTCGTCGGTGCTCAGCGGTCGGCGGCCGCTGGGGTCAGCCGTCAGTTCTCGCTGTGGTCGGTCGAAGCGGTCGAAGCGGTCGAGCCGTTCGAGGCGCCGCGGTTGCCGCCGGTGAAGGTGTCGCGAAGCTTGCCGCCCACCGTCGCGGCGCCGCCGGCGACGTCCCGGAGCAGGCCCATCAGCGGGTCCTTGCTCTCCTTCACCGAGGTCGTGTAGTGGTCGGCGGCGGCCTTCCACTGCTCGCCGACCGAGGTGTCCGAGTCGTCCGCGCGGCGCGGGTAGGCGCCCGTCATGATCGAGCGGTACTCGTCGCTCTCCGCCCACTTCTTCAGCTGGGCGACCCGGACCACCGCGAAGGGGTGGGTCTGCGGCAGCACCTGGAGCAGCTTGAGCACGCCGTCGCGCAGGTCGCCGGCCCTCTCGTACTCCGCTGCCTGCTCCAGGAAGGCGTCGACGTTCATCTCGGCCAGGTTGTGCCCGCCGGCCAGCTTCATCAGGGCCCGCATGGACGCCTGGAGGTCCTGCCCGGCGAGCAGGCCGGCCCGGTCGCTGGACAGCTCCGCCTTGCGGAACCACTCCTTGAGCGCGGTGACGAGGGCCATGATCGCCAGGTTGCCGAGCGGCACCCAGGCGATCCGGGCCGCGATGTTGGTGAGGATCATCAGCATCGTCCGGTAGACGGCGTGGCCGGACATCGCGTGGCCGACCTCGTGGCCGATGACCGAGCGCAGCTCCTCCTCGTCGAGCAGCTCGACCAGGCCGCTGGTGACCACGATGATCGGGGTGTCGATGCCGATGGTGAACGCGTTGACCGTCGGGTCCTGGGTCACGTACAGGTCCGGGACCTGCTCCAGGTCGAGCACGTAGGCGGTGTCGCGCACCATGTCGTACAGCTCGGGGAACTGGCGCTCGGAGGTCTTCACCGCGGTGGCCAGGAACATCAGCCGGATCGCCCGCTCGGAGACCAGCCCGGCGAGCTTCTTCAGGATGTCGTCGAAGCCGGACAGCTTGCGCAGGGCGACCAGCGCCGAGCGGTCCGCCGGGTGCTCCCAGGCCCGGGTGGAGATCCCGGGGAAACGCTCGCGGCGGCGGCTCGGGGTCTTCGCGGTCGTGTCGGTCATGGTCTGAGTACCTCCTGGTCGACGGCGGCCGCGGCCCGCTGGCCGGCCCCCCGCTGGTCTTCGCCTGAAACGACTGTCTGTGCAACGTCCGTGGTTGCGTACTCGTCCCCGCGGGCCAGCGTACGTGCGGGCCCGGCCGCGCCGAAGGGGTCGGTGGGCGGCGCCGGTGTGAGGCCGGTTTACCCTGAATGCCCTGGACCACCGAGACCGGACCCGGCCGCGGTACCGAGCAGTTCGAGGAGCCCCGCAGATGTCCACCGACACGCTTGTCAGCCTGGCCGCGCCCATCTCCGACGAGGCCGGCCCGGGCCTCTTCCTGCGGATCATCGTGATCGCGTCCTTCGTGGGCATCGGCCTGCTGGTCTGGCTGATGGCCCGCGCCTTCCGCGGCAACTAGGCCCACGGCCTGGCTCCGGGCCCGGCCCCCGGCCTCGCTCTCGGCCGGGCATCGGTTTCTTGGTCTCCCGCCTTCCGGTGGCTCGTACCGGCTCACGTCCGGTCAGCGGCGGTGGGCCGCCGAGCGGTTGCCGTGCCACCCCCCGTACGATGACGGGTGGGCCCTCACCGGCCCGGAACAACCCCCAGGTCCGTTCAACCGAGCCGAGAAGGTCCCGACGACCATGAGCACTGCTGCCGCACTCCCCGTTCTGAACCTGCTCGCCGAGGGCGAGGGGGGCAACCACGACAGCCTGAACCCGGCCCTGACGGGTGGCGCCGCCCTGGTGATCCTGCTGCTCCTGCTCTTCATCACCACCCGTTTCAACCGGGACCGCTGAGCCCGGTTCGGGGACCGCTCGGGGAGCGTCCGGCCACCGGCCGGCCGCTCCCTCACGCATCTGCGGACAACCCCCACCGGGTCTGCGAGCAACCCCCACCCGGGCGTTCCCGCACCGTAACGGGCGTCGCGTAAGGTGTGGCGGCATGGGAGAGCAGGCCGGGAATCCCGGCGGACCGGAGCCGGTGAAGAAGCGACTCGGGGTGATGGGCGGGACCTTCGACCCGATCCACCACGGCCACCTCGTCGCCGCCAGTGAGGTCGCGAGCGCGTTCCACCTGGACGAGGTGATCTTCGTTCCGACCGGGCAGCCGTGGCAGAAGAGCGACCGCCACGTCACGCCGGCCGAGGACCGCTACCTGATGACGGTCATCGCCACCGCCGAGAACCCGCAGTTCTCCGTCAGCCGGATCGACATCGACCGCAAGGGCCCCACCTACACCGTCGACACCCTGCGCGACCTGCACGCCCTGCACCCGGACGCCGACCTCTTCTTCATCACCGGCGCCGACGCGCTCGCCCAGATCCTGTCCTGGCGCGACTCCGACGAACTCTTCTCGCTGGCCCACTTCATCGGATGCACCCGCCCGGGGCACACTCTGTCGGACGCCGGGCTTCCGGTGGGCGGGGTCTCCCTGGTGGAGGTCCCGGCGCTGGCCATCTCCTCCACGGACTGCCGCAACCGGGTCGCCAAGGGCGAGCCGGTCTGGTACCTCGTTCCGGACGGCGTGGTCCGCTACATCGACAAGCGGGCGCTGTACGCGCCGCGCGGGACCTGAGCCAGGAGCGGCGCATGACCGAACGCAGCGATGGCCAGCAGCGGCCGGAGGACTGGTCCACCGGGCAGTACCAGCAGCGGTACCAGGGGCAGGGCCACGGCCAGGGCCAGGGGTACCGGCAGCACCCGCAGCAGCAGTCGTACGAGTCGTACGAGCAGCAGCAGCCGCAGTACGACCAGTACGGGCAGCCGGTGTACACCCAGGACCCGTACGGCTACCAGCAGCAGGGGTACCAGGGGCAGCAGGGGTACGAGGGGTACCAGCAGGCCGGGCAGACCGGTGAGGCCGGTCAGGCCGGTCAGACCGGGCAGTTCCCGCAGCAGCAGTCGTACGAGTCCTACGAGTCGTACGGGCAGCAGCCGCAGTACGACCAGTACGGGCAACCGGTGTACACCCAGGACCCGTACGGCTACCAGCAGCAGGGGTACCAGGGGCAGCAGGGCTACCAGCAGCCGTACCAGGCCGCCCCGGGGGTCGCCGAGCCGCAGGCGCAGCCCGAGGCCGCCTCGCCTGTCGCCGCTGCGCCCGTCGCTCCTTCCGCACCCGTGACGCCGCGTCCGCGGGTGCCCAGGCCCGCCGCCGAGGCGGCGCCGGCCGAGCCCGCGGCGCCGTCCGAGCAGGTCGCCGGGGCGCGGGGTGGCAAGGCCGGGAGCAAGGCGCCCAAGGACAGCTACACCACGGGCGAGTTCACCTTCGTCGACGAGGAGCCGGAGGAGTCCGAGGACGTCATCGACTGGCTGAAGTTCGCCGAGTCCC
This sequence comes from Kitasatospora sp. NPDC034023, assembly GCF_055575795.1. Lineage (NCBI taxonomy): Bacteria > Bacillati > Actinomycetota > Actinomycetes > Kitasatosporales > Streptomycetaceae > Kitasatospora > Kitasatospora sp. NPDC034023. Next base: position 445,983 of record NZ_JBVIRY010000002.1, on the reverse strand, counting down.
GCAGCGAGGTGCGCGCCGAGCGCCGCCGCAAGCTGCGCAACCGGCTGATCGGCCTCGGCGTGGTGCTGGCGCTCGCGGCGGGCGGCGTCGGCGGTTACCTGTGGTTCAGCGGCGACAAGCCGACCGCGGCCGCCGCGGCCGGCGGGCGCCAGGTCAACGTCGTCCACCTGCGCGACCTGCAGGGCAAGGTGTCCAGCGCGCTGCTGGTCGACGACGCCTCCGGGAAGAAGGGCACCGTGCTGCTGCTGCCCGACACCCTGCGGCTGCCCGGCCCTGCCGACCCGCCGGTCACCACCGTCGGCCAGGCCATGGACGCCATCGGCGCCTCGGCGACCCGGGACGGCCTGTCCACCGTGCTCGGCGCCCCGGTGGCCGGCACCTGGCGCCTGGACACCCCGTACCTGGAACTGCTGGTCTCCCAGCTCGGCGGCGTCCGGGTGGACACCAACGCAGAGACCCACGAGGGCGGCAAGCCGGACGGCAAGCTGCTGTCCGCGGCCGGGAAGAACACCATGCTCAGCGGGAAGGCCGCGGTCGCGTACGCCACGCTTCAGAACCCCGGCGAGAGCCGGGACGTCCAGCTGGCCCGGTTCGGGCAGGTCATGGAGGCCGTGCTGCGCACCATGCCGACCGAGTTCAAGGACGCCAAGGACGACGTGCACCGGATGAACGCGGTGCTCGACCCCTCGCTGCCCGAGGACGCCCTCGCCGGGGTGCTCGCCCAGCTCGCCCAGCAGGCGAAGGAGGGCCACGTCGGCACCACCGCGCTGACCGTCAAGCCGGACGGCAGCCTGGACGAGGCGACCGCCGGCAAGCAGGTCAAGGACGTGCTGGGCGGCACCGTGAAGTCCGCGGCCGTCGGCGACGCCCCGGCCCGGGTCGCGCTGCAGGACGCCAGCGGCAACGACGCGGCGGCCGCCGCCGCGCAGGTCCAGATCGTCAACTCGGGCCTGACGTTCATCCCCGGCGGAGCCAAGACCGCCGCGCAGGCAAGCAGTGAGATCCGCTACACCGACGACGCCCGGCAGGGCACGGCGAAGTCGCTGGCGACCAGCCTCGGCCTGCCGGACACGGCGGTGAAGAAGGTCACCGGGGACACCCAGAACGCGGACCTGCTGGTCGTCCTCGGCAAGGACTACCAGGCGCCGAAGAACCAGTAGGGCCGGCGGTGGGCCGTTCGACGGCCCGGCCCGCGGTGGCGCCACGGCCGGGCGGCCCCGGAAAACGGTTCCGGGCCCGCCCTGGCGGCGTGAGATCCTGGAAGGCGACCCCGGCCCTGTGCCGGGGCGCCGCCCCACGCCGCCGAGCCGGAAGAACACCGTGACCGTCACCGACCACAGCCAGCAGCTCATCACCGTCGCCGCCCAGGCGGCGGCCGACAAGCTCGCGCACAACATCATCGCCTTCGACGTCAGCGAGGTGCTGTCGATCACCGACGCCTTCCTGATCGCCTCCGCGAACAACGACCGCCAGGTCCGCTCGATCGCCGAGGAGATCGAGGACCAGCTGCGCGAGCAGCTGGACATCAAGCCGGTGCGCCGCGAGGGCGAGCGCGACGGCCGCTGGATCCTGCTCGACTACCTGGACATCGTCGTGCACGTCCAGCACTCCGAGGAGCGCTCCTTCTACTCGCTCGACCGGCTCTGGAAGGACTGCCCCGAGCTGCCGCTGCCCGAGGACGCCCTGGCCTCCCGCAACCGCCCCGACGCGCACACCGACGAGGCCGGCAACGCGCTCGCCCCGGCCGACGACTTCGGCAAGCCCGAGGACCTGCACTGAGCCGCGGCGCGCGCGGCCCGCGCATCGTCTTCTGGCGACACGGTCAGACCTCCTGGAACCTCGAATCGCGGTTCCAGGGCACCACTGACATCGAGCTGACCGGCCAGGGCGTGTTGCAGGCCCAGCGAGCGGCCCGGCTGCTCTCCGGGCTCCACCCCGACCTGCTGATCTCCTCGGACCTCGAGCGCGCCCGACGCACCGCCGACGAGCTCGCCAAGGTCACCGGACTCGACGTGACCCACCACGAGGGCCTGCGGGAGACCTACGCGGGCTCCTGGCAGGGCCTGACCAACGCCGAGATCCGCGAACGCTTCCCGGAGGAGTACGCGGCCTGGGCGGCCGGCGAGCCGGTGCGGCGCGGCGGTGGCGGCGAACTGGCCGCCGAGGTCGCCGACCGCTCGGTGCCGGTGGTGCTGGAGGCCGCGGCCAAGCTGCCGGACGACGGCACCCTGGTCGTGGTCAGCCACGGCGGGACGATCCGCACCATGCTCGGGCGGCTGCTGGACCTGGAGCCGGCCCAGTGGGAGTGCTTCGGCGGGCTGTCCAACTGCTGCTGGTCGGTGCTGGGCCAGGGGGCGCGCGGCTGGCGCCTGCTGGAGCACAACGCGGGCACGCTCCCGCAGCCGGTCATCGGCGACGACACCTGAGGCGACGCCTGAGGCGGCCTGAGGCGACACCTGGGGCGACACCTGGGGCGACACCTGAGCGGCTCCGCCGCGGTCGTCTGACACGGGCGTGCGGGGGCCTCGAAGGGCCGGATTTCGCAGTTCCGGCCCTGACCAGCTAGAGTCTTCCTCGTTCGCACGGAAGGGAACGCGGCCCGAAAGGGAAGCGGAAGATCCGGTGAAGTGCGGGGCTGTAGCTCAGTTGGTAGAGCGCTTGCATGGCATGCAAGAGGTCCGGGGTTCAATTCCCCGTAGCTCCACTCCGCATCGGCGGTCGTGGTCATCCAGGGTCGCCCGTGTCGCGGGGCTGTAGCTCAGTTGGTAGAGCGCTTGCATGGCATGCAAGAGGTCCGGGGTTCAATTCCCCGTAGCTCCACAGGAGTTCGGAAGGCCGTCACCCATCGGGTGGCGGCCTTCCGGCGTTCCGGGCCCTAAGCCCCCGCTACACGCAGATGTGCGTCCAGTCGCCCGGCGGCAGCGAACCGAGCAGCTCGACCCGCTCCCGGTCCTCCGGGCCGGCCGGCACGTACACGACGATGTAGCACTCCGGCACGCCCGGCATCGTCAGATAGGTGGCGTTCAGCCGCAGCACCCCGAGCTCCGGATGACGGAACAACCGCAGCCAGGTCTCCGGCGGCGCGACCTCCTGGCGGTCCCACAGCTCCCGGAACAGCTCGCTGCGCGCCGACAGCTCCTGCACGTGCTGCTCCCAGGCCGGCTCGCCCACGTGCTTGCCGTAGGCCGACCGCAGCACCGCCACCATCCGCGGCAGCGCCTCGTCACGGTTCTCGCACGGGTTGCAGCACGGCGGCGCGGTCAGCATGCACCAGAGGCTGTTGAAGGCGACCCCACGGGACGGGCGCATCCGCTCGGCGCCGAACAGCGAGCGGTACGGCCCGTTGTAGCTCAGCACGTCGAAGCGGGTGTTGGAGACCGCCGCCGGCAGCGGGGCGAGCGAGTCCAGGATCACCTGGATCGACGGGCTCAGCTCCGGCGGGGCCGGCTGCGCGTGCGGCGACGGGGACATCCCGGCCAGCCGGAACAGGTGCTCGCGCTCGGTGCCGTCCAACCGCAGTGCCCGGGCCACCGCCAGCAGCACCTGCTCGCTCGCGTTGATCGGCCGCCCCTGCTCCAGCCACGTGTACCAGGTGACCCCGACCCCGGCGAGCTGCGCCACCTCCTCGCGCCGCAGCCCCGGCGTACGACGGCGCAGCCCGGGCGGCAACCCGACCTCCTCGGGAGTGACCCGCGCCCGGCAGGCCTTCAGGAAACGGGCCAGCTCGGTGCGGCGGCGGTCGCGCCCGCCCGTGGCGGTCGGCAGTTCCTCCAGGACGGTCATGGCCACCATCGTGCCGCAGGTCCGCCGGGCGATACAGGTGCTGCCAGTACCAGGATCAGCAGGCTCTAACCACCAGTACCGGCACGGCCGCAGGCTGGTGGCCATGACGGACCTTCAGATCCGGCCCAGTGTGGCCGGACGCACCATCGGGGCCCCGGCCGTACGGCCCGGTCTCCTCCTCACGCTCGTCCTGTGCGGGCAGTTCATGGCCGTCCTCGACGTCTCCATCGTCAATGTCGCGGTACCCACCATCCGGACCGACCTGGGCGCCTCCGGCGCCGCCCTGCAACTGGTGATCGCCGGCTACACCATCGCCTACGCCGTGCTGCTCATCACCGGGGCCCGGCTGGGCGCCCGGTACGGCTACAGCCGACTGTTCCAGATCGGCCTGGCCGCGTTCACCGCCACCTCGCTGGCCTGCGGCCTCGCCCCGTCCACCGGCTGGCTGATCGCCTTCCGACTGCTCCAGGGCGCCGGCTCGGCACTGATGGTGCCCCAGGTGATGAGCCTGCTGCAGCGCACCTTCACCGGCGCCGCCCGCACCCGGGTGCTCGGCCTCTACTCGGCGGTGCTGGCCGGCGGCATGGCGCTCGGCCAGGTGCTCGGCGGCGTGCTGGTCAGCGCCGACCTGTTCGGCAGCGGGTGGCGGCCGGTGTTCCTCGTCAACGTGCCGATCGGGGTGCTGCTGCTGGCCGCCGGCGCCCGGCTGCTGCCCCGGACCCCCGGCGACGCCTCGCGCGGCTTCGACATCCCCGGCCTGGCGGTGCTCGGCGCGGCACTCGGCCTGCTGGTGGTGCCGCTCGTCCTCGGCCACGAGCTCGGCTGGCCCGCCTGGGGCTGGGCGATGATCGCGGGCAGCGTGCTGCTGTTCGGCCTGTTCGTGGTGGTCGAGCGCCGGATCGCCCGCGGCGGCGGGCAGCCGCTGATCCCCGGACGGGTGCTGCGCGCCCCCGGGCTGCGGCCGGCGGCGGCCGGACTGTTCGCGATCATGGCCGCCTTCGCCGGCTTCATGTTCTCCTTCGCCCTGCACCAGCAGGCCGCGCTCGGCCACACCGCCCTGAAGGCCGGGCTCTGCTCGGCGCCCGTCGCGATCGGCTTCGGCGTGTCCAGCATGCACTGGCACCGGCTGCCCGGACGGCTGCACGCGGCCCTGCCGACGCTCGCTGCGGTGCTCCTCGGCGGTGGCTACCTGCTGCTGGGCGTCCTGCTCGGCGGCGGCGCCGAGATCGGCGCGGGACCGCTGGCCGAGATGGCCGCGCTCGGCCTGATCGCCGGCTGCGCGTACGCGCCGCTGTTCGCCCGGGCGCTCGCGGGGGTGGCGCCCGAGGACGCGGCCGACGCCAGCGGGGTCATGGTGACGGTCATCCAGCTCGGGCAGGTGATCGGGGTCGCGGTGCTCGGCTCGGTGTTCCTCGGGCAGGTCGACCTGCCCGCACCGGCCGCCGACTCCGGACACGCGCTGCAGACCACGCTGCTGGTCAACGCCGTCGCGGTCCTGGCCGCCGCGGGCTTCGCCGCGCGCAGCCGGCGGGCCGTGCGTTAGGAGGAAGGTGCCGTCGTGCATAGGGGACGGTCCTGCGGCGGGGGACGGAAGGCGGAGGGTGGAGGGTGGAGGGTGGAGGGCGGGGGGCGGGGGGCGGACTCGGGGGCGCGGAGCGCCGCTCCTCGGGAGCCCCCGCCGGGACCTCGGGAAACGGATTTCTGGAGCACGCCCCTGACCGTGTAAAGTAGTCGATGTCGCCGAGGGAAACCGGACGGAAACGGCCAAGAACCCGGTGACATCGCAGGTCAAGGGGCTGTAGCTCAGTTGGTAGAGCGCTTGCATGGCATGCAAGAGGTCCGGGGTTCAATTCCCCGTAGCTCCACAGCAGTCGAGAGCCGCCTCCCGTTTCGGGAGGCGGCTCTTCGCCGTTTCGCCCCCGCCACCGGCGGGAGCACCCGGAATCCCGCTACCGTCGTGCCATGGCCGATCTGGAGCGAAGGCGGAACGAGGAACTGGCCCGGATACTCCACCAACTCGGCTGGAGTCCGGAACGGCTCGCCCGTGAAGTGAGCCTCGCGCTGCCGCCGGGCCTGGCCATCAGCTCCACCGCCCCGTACAAGTGGCGCGACCGCGGCATGGTGCCACGCAGCCCGCACGACCAGGCGGTCTGCGAGGTCCTCAGCCGCACCCTCGGCATCGCCGTCACCTACGAGCAGCTCTGGGGCCGGATGGGCGGCCACCGCGGCGCCAAGATCCTCTCGCCCCGGCTGCTCACCGACCCGTGGACCGCCGACACCGCCCAGACCGCGCTGCGCGAAGCCGCCACCGACGCCGGACCGGTCCGCCTCACCGACCTGTTCCGCAACGCCGACCTCGACCAGGCCGCCGCCCGGCTCGCCTCCCCGCCGCCACCCGTCGGAGGCGGCGAGGGCGCGCTGCGCGTCGAAGCCGGACTGGTCGGCGAACTCGGCCTGTCCTACCGCAGCAAGCAGCGGCTCGAACGCTCCTGCGGCGGCGGCCTCGTCCTCGGCCCCACCCGGGCCGAACTCGCCATGCTGGCCAAACTGCTGGAACTCGGCGCGTACGACGAACGGCTGGGACGCGAGCTCTACGGCACGGCCAGCCGGCTCGCCCGGCTGGCCGGCTGGGCCGCGTACGACCTCGGCCACGACGCGGCCGCCCAGCGCGCCTTCGTCGCCGCCCTGCGCGCCGCCCACGTCAGCGGAGACCCCCGGCTCGGGGTCGCCGTGCTCGGCGCGCTGGTCGTGCTCGCCACCCAGGGCCCGGGCGGACGCGGCCTGGACGCCGTCTCCGCACTCGAAACCGCCCTGGAGGCCCACGGCGCCGCGCTCGGCCCCACCGGCCGGGCCCGCCAGCTCGGCCGGCTCGCCCGCGCGTACGGCCGCCGGGACGAGCCGGAGCGGGCCGAGGCCGCCGCCGCCCGCGCCTTCGCCGAACTGGACGGCGTGCCCGGCACCGAGGAGGCCCGTGCCTCCCTCGCCGGGATGGTGGGGGAAGCGTGGCTGGCGCTCGGCCGGAACCGGCTCGCGAAGGCCCTGCTCGCCGAGGCCGTGGCCGGACTCGGCCCCGGGCGGGCCCGCTCCAAGGTGCTGCTGATGGTGCGCCTCGCCGAGACCCACCGGCGGCTCGGCGACCAGCGGGAGGCGGCCCGCACGGCGGCGCTGGCGCGCTCGCTCGCGGCGGGGATGCAGTCCGAGCGGCTGGCTAAGGCGCTGCGGGACTTCGACGCGGCGGGGCGGGTGGCGGCGGCGCGGTGAGGGTGGCGGGGTGGTGGTGCGGGTGGTGGCGCGGGTGCGGGTGCGGTGGGGTGTTGGGGCGGTGGTGCGGCGGTTGGCCGCTGGTTCCGGGTGCGTGGGGCTGTCCTGGTGGGACGGTCGCCGTGGGGCTGCCGTGGTGGCGGTCCGGCTGGTCGGCGAGGCTGGTGCGGGGCGGCCGTCCCGGCGGGTATACCCGGGAGCGCGCTGAGTCGCTTGCGGTACCCTGAGCCCATGCGAACCGTGCGCCTGCTCCTTAGCCGGCCGCGCTGACCAGGACCGGCTGAGCCCTCGGGCGGTGCCGGAGTCGGCGTGGCGTCCCCTCCTGCGAGGGGCTTTTTTGTTTTCCGCCCCCGACCCCGTCCCGGGCGGGGCCCACGGGCCGGCCTCCTGCGCGGTTCGCCAACCGACATCGATGGAGCTTGAAGGACCATGAGCGAGACGACCCCTGCGTCCGGCGCGGCCGAGACCGCGACCGAGCAGTTCCGGTACAGCGCCGCGCTGGCGGCCGAGATCGAGTCCCGCTGGCAGGACATCTGGGAGAAGGAGGGCACCTTCCACGCCCCCAACCCCACCGGTGCGCTGGCCGACCCGTCGGCCGGTGACGTCGCCGCGAAGCCGCACAGCTTCATCATGGACATGTTCCCGTACCCCTCGGGCGCGGGCCTGCACGTCGGCCACCCGCTGGGCTACATCGCCACCGACGTCTTCGCCCGCTACCAGCGGATGACCGGCCACAACGTGCTGCACACGCTGGGCTACGACGCCTTCGGCCTGCCCGCCGAGCAGTACGCGGTGCAGACCGGCACCCACCCGCGGGTCTCCACCGAGGCCAACATCGCCAACATGCGCCACCAGCTGCGCCGGCTGGGCCTGGGCCACGACCCGCGCCGCTCGATCTCCACGATCGACCCGGAGTACTACCGCTGGACCCAGTGGATCTTCCTGCAGATCTTCAACTCCTGGTACGACGAGGCCGCCCGCAAGGCCCGTCCGATCACCGAGCTGGTCGCGCAGTTCGAGTCCGGCGAGCGGCAGACCCCGGACGGGCGCCCGTGGGCGTCCCTGTCCGCCGCCGAGCGCGACGAGGCGCTGAGCGAGTACCGCCTGGCGTACGCCAAGGAGGTGCCGGTCAACTGGTGCCCCGGCCTGGGCACCGTACTGGCCAACGAGGAGGTCACCGCGGACGGCCGCTCCGAGCGCGGCAACTTCCCGGTGTTCAAGTCCAACCTGCGCCAGTGGATGATGCGCATCACCGCGTACTCCGACCGGCTGATCGAGGACCTGGACCTGCTGGACTGGCCCGAGGCCATCAAGCTGCAGCAGCGCAACTGGATCGGACGCTCCGAAGGCGCCCGGGTCGACTTCGCGGTCGGCTCCGGAGAGAAGATCACCGTCTTCACCACCCGCCCCGACACCCTGTTCGGCGCCACCTACATGGTGCTGGCGCCCGAGCACGGCCTGGTCGACTCGATCGTCCCCGCCGCCTGGCCGCAGGACGTGCCCGCCGAGTGGACCGGCGGCGCCGCCACCCCCGCCGAGGCCGTCGCCGCCTACCGGGCCACCGCCGCCGCCAAGTCGGACGTCGAGCGCCAGGTCGACGCCAAGGTCAAGACCGGCGTCTTCACCGGCGCCTACGCCGTCAACCCGGTCAGCGGCGCGTCCGTCCCGGTGTTCATCGCCGACTACGTGCTGATGGGCTACGGCACCGGCGCCATCATGGCCGTCCCCGCCCACGACCACCGCGACTTCGCCTTCGCCCGCGCCTTCGCCCTGCCGATGCGCTGCGTCGTCGAGCCAACCGACGGACGCGGCGAGGACCCGACGCAGTGGGACGACGCGTTCGACACGTACGACTCCGTCATCGTCAACTCCGCCCGGGAGCAGGGCTCCGCGGGTTCCGGTGACGGGCTGACCCTGGACGGCCTGAGCGTCGTCGACGCCAAGGCCCACGTGACCGCCTGGCTGGCCGAGCGCGGCATCGGCGAGGGCACCGTCAACTACCGCCTGCGCGACTGGCTGTTCAGCCGCCAGCGGTACTGGGGCGAGCCCTTCCCGATCGTCTACGACGAGGACGGCGTCATGCACGCGCTGCCCGAGTCGATGCTGCCCGTCGAGGTCCCCGAGGTCGACGACTACTCGCCGCGCACCTACGACGCGTTCGACTCCAGCTCCTCGCCCGAGACCCCGCTGTCGCGCAACGAAGCCTGGGTCAACGTCGAGCTGGACCTGGGCGACGGGCCGAAGCAGTACCGCCGCGAGACCAACACCATGCCCAACTGGGCGGGTTCGTGCTGGTACGAGCTGCGCTACGTCGACCCGGCCAACTCCTCGGCGGTCGTCGACCCGGCCAACGAGCAGTACTGGCTGGGCCCGACGGAGACCAAGCCGGCCGGCGGCGTCGACCTGTACGTCGGCGGTGCCGAGCACGCCGTGCTGCACCTGCTGTACGCGCGCTTCTGGCACAAGGTGCTGCACGACCTGGGCCACGTCTCCTCCGTCGAGCCGTTCCACAAGCTGTTCAACCAGGGCATGATCACCGCCGACGTCTACCGCGACGAGCGCGGCTTCCCGGTGCCCGCCACCGAGGTCGAGGAGCGCGACGGCCAGTACTCCTGGCAGGGCGAGCCGGTCAAGCGCGAGGCCGGGAAGATGGGCAAGTCCCTGAAGAACGCCGTCGCGCCGGACGACATCGCCGACGAGTACGGCGCCGACACGCTGCGCCTGTACGAGATGTCGATGGGCCCGCTGGACGTCTCCCGCCCGTGGGACACCCGCGCCGTCGTCGGCTCCTACCGCTTCCTGCAGCGGCTGTGGCGCAACGTCGTCTCCGAGACCACCGGCGAACTGGTCGTCACCGAGGAGACGCCGGACGAGGCGACGCTGCGCGCCCTGCACAAGGCGATCGACGGCATCCGCGGCGACATGGCCGCGCTGCGCTTCAACACGGCCGTCGCCAAGGCCATCGAGCTGAACAACTTCCTGGTCAAGCGCGGCTCGACGCCGCGCGCCGTGGCCGAGCAGCTGGTGCTGATGGTCGCGCCGCTGGCCCCGCACATCGCCGAGGAGCTGTGGCGCCGGCTGGGCCACGGCGAGTCGCTGGCGCACACCGACTACCCGGTCGCCGACCCGGCGTACGTGGTCGACGAGTCGGTGACCTGCGTCGTGCAGATCAAGGGCAAGGTCAAGGCCCGGCTGGAGGTCGCGCCGAGCATCTCGGACGCCGAGCTGGAGGCCCTGGCGCTGGCGGACCCGGCGGTGGTCACGGCGATCGGCGGCGCGGAGGTGCGCAAGGTCATCGCGCGTGCTCCGAAGCTGGTGAACATCGTCACCGGCTGATTCCGGGGCCGGGGCTGACCGGGCGGGCGTCCTTCGGGGCGCCCGCCCGGTGCCATGTGAGGGGGAGGGGGACGGGCTCGGGGTCCTGTCGAGGGGGACGGGGACGGGCTCGGGGCCCTGTCGAGGGGGACGGGGACGGGCTCGGGCCCTCGGGGAGATCCCGGATCTGTCCCTGATCTCGGGCCGCGGGGCCCGCTCGGGCCGCCCCGGGGAGGGCTCCGGCGCTACCGTGGAACCCTCGGCGATGAGGCCCGCGTTGGGCCCGGTGGGGGCCGAAACGGTGGCGGAAGGTGGCGCACGATGGACGTGTTCGGCGTGATGATCGGCCTGGTCCTGCTCTTCGGGATCGCGGGGGTCGTCCTGGCGGTGGTCGGCACGGTCAAGGCGGCCAAGGCCGTCGGCGCGAAGATCGAGAAGCACGAGGCGAACGCCCGGCGCGCCGTGGAGACCGCCACCCTCAAGGCGAAGACGTACACCAGGATCGGCCCGCCCGCGCAGATCGCCACCGTCCGGCTCGGCCTGCGGACCTCGCTCGACGGCACCCGGCAGGTGCTCGAAGGCGGACTCGGGCAGGACGGCCAGCTCGCCGAGGCGCTCGCCCTGCTCACCCGGCTCGACGCCCACGCGGCGGAGCTCGACGGCGAGCTGCGGATGCTCGAACGCGAGCCGGACACCGCGCGGATCGCCGCCAAGCTGCCGGAGCTGCGCGAGCGGGCGGAACGGATCACGCACGCGGCGGAGACCATGCGCTGGGCGGCGCAGGACCGGATGCACCGGTTCGCCGAGGACGAGCTGAGCCGGCTCAGCCAGGAATGCGAGAGCGAGGCGGGGGCGCTGCGGCACTGGGACGGGGCCGGTCCTGCTCCCGCCGGTTCTGCTTCCGCCGACTCTGGTCGCGCCGGTGCAGGGTCCGGCTCGAGTGCCGGTGGCTCGGCGGGGGCGGCCGCGGGTACGGCCGCAGGTACAGCTCGGGCCGGGCTGACGGACGGGAAGGGGCGTGCGAGCGCGGAGGAGCTGTTGGGGCTCGCCGATCCGCTGGCCAAGCTGGCGCAGCGGCTGCGAAAGCCTTCGGCGGGGCCCTCGGCGGGCTGACTTCCCCGGCGCTCACCGGGCTCGGCTCTCTGAGCAGTTCGTGGGTTGGCTCGCGGGCGGGTCGCGGGCACCTTGCGGGCGGTTCGCGGGCACCTCGCGTCCGCGGCGCGGTGGTCCGCCGACGGCCGCTGTTCCCGCGCACGAACGGGGAGTAACCTCCGCCTCATGCCCTCCGACCTCGCGCTTGTCACCGATTCCACGGCCTATCTGCCGCAGGAGGCCCTCGACCGGCACGGGATCACGGTGGTCCCGCTGAGCGTCGCGGTCGGTGACTCGGTCCTGAGCGAGGGCGTCGAGATCTCCCCGAAAGACGTCGCCGAGGCGCTGCACGGCAAGCAGCGGGTGACCACCTCACGGCCGAACCCGGAGACCTTCGCCGCCGCGTACCGGGCGGCCGCCGAAGCCGGGGCGAAGGGGATCGTCTCGGTGCACATCTCGGGAGAGCTGTCCGGCACCGTCGAGGCCGCCCGGCTGGCGGCCGCCGAGGCGCCCGTCCCGGTGCGCGTGGTGGACAGCCGGCTGGTCGGGATGGCGCTCGGGTACGGGGTGCTGGCGGCGGCCGAGGCGATCGCGGCCGGGCAGAGCCTGGCCGGGGCGGCCGAGGCGGCGGGCCGGCGGGCGGCGGAGACCAACGGCTTCTTCTACGTCGACACCCTGGAGCACCTGCGCAGGGGCGGGCGGATCGGGGCGGCGCGGGCGCTGCTCGGGTCGGCGCTGGCGGTCAAGCCGCTGCTGCACCTGGACGGGGGGCGGATCGAGCCGCTGGAGAAGGTGCGGACGGCGTCGCGGGCGATCGCGCGGCTGGAGGAGATCGCGGTCGAGCGGTCGGGGGAGCGGGAAGTCGACATCACCGTGCACCACCTCGCCGCCGAGGACCGGGCCGAGCCGCTCGCGGAGCGGCTGCGGGCGCGGGTGCCGGGGCTGCGGGAGCTGTACGTCGGCGAGGTGGGGGCGGTGATCGGCGCGCATGTCGGGCCGGGGCTGCTCGCGGTGGTGGTCGCTCCGCGCTGACGGGGCGGGCTGGTTTCGGGCGGTTCGGGAACGGCGGGCCGAGCGCCGTGCCGGTCAACTTGTGATGGCCTTGATCGCTCGTGTGAGTGACAATTTTTGTCCACAACCCCCGGGTTATCCACAGGCTTTCGGTAATTTCGGCGCGCTCGTCGGGGGACTCCTACCGTCCTCGGCATGACGACGATGGGCCCGGGCGCGGCGAAGCGCCAAGCGATCAACGAGACGGTGCGGCTGCGGATGGCGGCGCTGCTGCCGACGGCCGACGAGCCGGTGGGCGGCCGGGGCACGGGGGGAGGCGGGGGAGGTTCCCCGGGGGCGGCTACGGCTGCGGGTGCCGCTGCGGGCGCGGTCTCGTCCGCGACGGGGGAGCTGCCGGCGACCGGGCCGCCGACGGGCGCGGCGCCGTTGCCACCGGGTGCGGGTGCGGGTGCGGGTGCGGGTGCGGGTGCGGGTACGGGTCTGGGCGCCGCCGCGGAGCCACCGGGCGCTGCTGTGGAGCCACCGGGCGCCGGGCCGCGTCCGCGGTTCGGTTCGTTCGCTCCGGCGGTGGTGCTCGACCGGCGCGCGGTGGCCGGGCTGGTCATCCTGCTGCTGTTCGCGGTCGGCTATGCCGTCCAGCACTTCTGGCTGGCCAGACCGGAGACGGTCGCCGTTCCCGCGCTGGCGGCTGCCTCGGCGCTGCCGGGGCCGGACGCGTCGGCCCCCGCCGATGCGACGTCAGGGGTCGGTGCGGTCGGTGCGGTCGGTGCCGTCGAGGCCGGTCCCGCCGTCTCGGGCGGCGCCGTGCCCGGCGCTGGTGCTGGGGTCGGCGTCGGTGCGGCCGTCGTGATCGACGTCGGTGGGCGGGTCCACATCCCCGGCCTGCACACCCTGCCCGGCGGCTCGCGGGTGGCCGACGCCCTGCGGGCCGCGGGCGGAGTGCTACCGGAGACGGACACCAAGAACCTCAACCTGGCCCGCGTCCTGACGGACGGTGAGCAGCTGCTGGTCGGCGAGCAGGCCCCTGCCCCCGCCCCGGCCCCGGCCGCCGGAACCGGCAGCGGACCCCCGGGCCCCGCCGTACCCCGGCCACCCGTCAGCCTCAACCGCGCCACCCTCGAACAGCTCGACACCCTCCCCGGCGTCGGCCCGACCCTCGCCCAGCGCATCCTCGCCTACCGCACCTCGCACGGCTCCTTCCGCTCCCTCGACCAGCTCCGGCAGGTCAGCGGCATCGGCACCCGTACGTACGCGGAACTCCGTCCGCTGCTCACCCTCTGACGCTTCCCCCATCCGTCCCCCTCGCTGCGAAGGGAGGTACCGCCGTGTCCGCAGCCACCGCATCGAACCCGCCTGCCCGCTCTTCGGACACCGACTTCCGGCTTCTGCTGCCCGCCGTCTCGGCCTGGGTGGTCACGGCGGCGCTCCTGCGCCTGGAGTCGGGATACGAGGCCTCCGTCTTCGCGATGGCGGGCGTCGCCGCGCTCGCGGCCGTTCTGCTGCTCATCCGGCCGGGCGTCCTGCGTCGGCGCGGGGCCGCGGTGACGCTGGCCGCCGCCCTGCTCACCGGAGCGGCGGCCGCGATCGCCACCCCGCTGCACACGGCCGACCTGCACCGGGGCCCGCTGCCCGAACTCGCCCGCGCGGCCGAGCACGCCGCGCCACGGTCGCCGGCCGCGCCCGCCCCCGCCCCGGCGGTGGAGGTTGAGCTGACCGTCACGGGAGACCCCAAGGTCCACACCTCCCGGGGCGGCACCACCGGCGGGCAGGCGCTCCTCACCGTGGACGCGATGGCCGACCGCGTCGTCCTGCTCCCGGACAGGCGGACCACCCGGACGCGCACACCCGTGACCGTCATGGTCCGAGGGGCAGACAGCGAGACCTGGCAGCGGCTGCTCCCGTCCGAGCGGCTGGCCGTGGAGGCCGAGGTGCAGCCGGCGGGGGAGGGCCATGACACCGAGTCCGCGGCGCTGCTGCTCGTCCACGGCCCGCCCCGGCAGCTGGCACCGCCGAGCCTGCCGCAGCGAATCGCCGGCCGGCTGCGCGAGGGCCTGCGCGCGGCCACCGAGGGGCTCCCGCCGGACGCGCGCGGGCTGCTCCCGGGCCTGGTGGTGGGCGACACCTCGCGCCTGCCCGACGACCTCGAAGACGCCTTCCGGGCCACCGACCTGGTCCACCTGGTGGCGGTCAGCGGGGCCAACCTGGCGATCGTCCTCGGCGCACTGCTCGGCGCGCCCGGCCAGGCCGGCACTGCGGAACGGCGCGGGCTGGCCGCGGTGCTGGGGCTGTCGCTGCGCACCGCCGCCCTGCTCGGCACGGGGCTGACGCTGGCCTTCGTGACCGTCTGCCGCCCCGAGCCCAGTGTGCTACGGGCGGCCGGGACGGGGCTGATCGGCATGCTGGCCCTGGCCACCGGCCGCCCCCGCCGGGCCGTGCCCGCGCTCGCCGGAGCCGTTCTGGTGCTGGTCCTGCTGGACCCGTTCCTGTCGCGCTCGTTCGGCTTCCTGCTCTCGGTGCTCGCCACGGCCGGGCTGCTCGTCCTCGGGCCGCACTGGGCCGAGGCCCTGCGGGCCCGGCGCTGGCCGCACCACCTGGCCGGCGCCTTCGCGGCGACGGCGGCCGCGCAGGCACTGTGCGCGCCGGTGACGGTGGTGCTGTCCGGGCACATCAGCCTGGTCGGCATCCCGTGCAACCTGCTGGCCGAGCTGGCGGTGGCCCCGGCGACGCTGCTCGGCTTCGGAGTGCTCGTCCTGCAGCCGCTCTTTCCGGCCCTGGCAGGCCTGCTCGCGATGCCGGCCGGGGTGCCGGCCGGCTGGCTCGCCCTGGTCGCGCGACGCGGCGCCGAGCTGCCGGGCGGCCAACTGTCCTGGCCGGGAGGTTGGTTCGGGACGGCGACGGTCGCATTGGCGGTCCTGGCGGTCTGCTGGGCGGCGCCGCTCCTGCTGCCCCGCCGGGCGGAGCCCGACATCCGGGCGCCCGTCCGCCCCCGCCCCGGGCGCCGCAGAGTGCGGGTACTGGTGACGAGCGCGTTGCTGGTGGTCCTGCTGGCCGTACTGCTGCGCCCGCCGCAACTCACCCGGATCGCCACCGGCTGGCCACCGCCGGGGTGGCGCCTGGCGATGTGCGACGTCGGCCAGGGAGACATGTTGGCCCTCGCGGCCGGTGCGCCGGACAGCGCCGTGGTGATCGATGCCGGGCCGGATCCGGACGCCGCCGACAGATGCCTGCGCGACCTCGGCATCACGACGGTGCCGCTCGTGCTGCTGACACACTTCCACGCTGACCATGTCGAGGGCGTGCCAGGGGTGTTGCGGGGGCGCAAGGTCGGCGCGGTCGAGGGCACGACGCTGGACGAGCCGCCGGGCGAGGCGGCCCGGGTGAGGGGCTGGGCCGCCGGGGCCGGAGTTCCGATGCTGAGGGCCGGCCGCGGCGAACGGCGGTCGATCGGAGCGGAGTTGGCCTGGGACGTGGTGTGGCCCGTTCCGGGGGCGGACATCGAGGCGCCCGGGGCGAACAACGCGAGCGTCGCACTGATGGTGACACTGACAGGAGGACTACGGATGGCACTGCTTGGAGATCTCGAACCACCGGCCCAGTCGGCCCTGTTGGGCCGCCTGGGGAGGGTCGACGTCCTGAAGGTCGCGCACCACGGTTCGGCCCACCAGGACTGGGACCTCGCCGGCGCCCTGCGGCCCCGACTGGCCCTCATCTCCTGCGGCGAGGGCAACGCCTACGGACACCCTTCCCCGAAGACGGTCGACCGGCTGCGCGCGCTCGGCGCGACCGTGCTGCGGACCGACCGGGCGGGCGACATCGCGGTGACCGGCGACTCTCCGGCCACTCTCGGCGTGTCCGTCCACCCGCAGCCCACCCACGCGGCCCACAAGCCGCGTGCCCGCGGCGCGAGCAACTCGGTGGTCCCCACCCGCCCCGGGCAGACCCCGGGCACACCGCGGGCCCCGCCCGCGTGACCCCCGCTTTCCTCCTCCTCCCAACCACGAAGTGGGGAAGGGAAAGGGGTTGGGGGTTGGGTTGGGGGAGGAGTGGAGGGGCGGGGCGGGGCCAGAAGAAACGTTTCGGCGCGCTCCGGGCCAAGCCCGGAGCGCGCCGAAAATAGCAGGAACAAAATTGGCCCTAACTGGCCCGCCCCACAGCACTTCGCAGAGCCGGGAGCAGGGTTCCCCGGCAAGACTCGATCCGTCAGGCCTGACGGCACGATCCGCCCGTCAGACCCGTCAGACCCGTCAGACCCGTCAGACCCGTCAGACCCGGCCGGCGAGGCCCGGCCCTCAGGCCTGCTCGCGCCAGCCCTCGTGCTCGGTGGCCAGGGCGTCGAGCGCGTGCAGCAGGGCGGGGGTCCAGCCGGTGTCCGGGGCTTCGACCACGATGAGCCACTGGGCGTCTTCGGCGTCGTCCTCGCCGGCGAGCGCGTCGCGTACGATCTCGAGCTCGCCGAGGTCGGGTTGGGTGGCGCTGAGTTCCTCGGCGGCTTCTTCGGCGGTGTCGCGGTCGGGCAGGACGAGCAGCTGCCGGGCGTGCGGGTCGTCGAGGTCCGCGAGGTCGGTGGTGTGGTTCTCGGTCACCCGGCCATTGTCCAGGCTGCCCGGCTCGGCCGACCGGGCGGGCGGGAGTGTCCGCGGCCCGTG
This sequence comes from Kitasatospora sp. NPDC034023, assembly GCF_055575795.1. Lineage (NCBI taxonomy): Bacteria > Bacillati > Actinomycetota > Actinomycetes > Kitasatosporales > Streptomycetaceae > Kitasatospora > Kitasatospora sp. NPDC034023. The sequence goes on along the minus strand of NZ_JBVIRY010000002.1, from coordinate 428,875 downwards.
GGATGCTGGTAGGCGATGGCCAGGAAGAGTGCACCCGACGACCTGCTCGCCCCGCTGACCCTCGCGGTCGGCCAGGAGGAGCTGCTGCTGGACCGCGCGGTCGCCCAGGTGGTGGCGGCGGCGAAGGCTGCGGACCCGGACACCGACGTACGGGATCTGCCGCCCGGCGGGCTGCAGCCCGGCAGCCTGGCCGAGCTGACCACGCCGTCGCTGTTCGCCGAGCGCAAGGTCATCGTGGTCCGCGCCGCCCAGGACCTCTCCGCCGACTCGGTGAAGGAGGTCAAGGCGTACATCGAGGCCCCGGCCGAAGAAGTGATCATGGTGCTGGTGCACGCCGGCGGTGCGAAGGGCAAGGGCCTGCTGGACGCCGGGCGCAAGGCGGGCGGCCGCGAGGTGGCCTGCGCCAAGCTGACCAAGGCGAGCGAGCGGCTGGCCTTCGTCAAGGGCGAGTTCCGCACGCTGGGCCGCTCGGCGACCCCGGAGGCCTGCCAGACGCTGCTGGACGCGCTCGGCAGCGACCTGCGCGAGCTCGCGGCCGCGTGCAACCAGCTGACCTCGGACGTCGAGGGCACGATCGACGAGACGGTGGTGGCCCGCTACTACAGCGGCCGGGCCGAGGCGACCGGCTTCGAGGTGGCCGACCTGGCGGTCACCGGCCGGGCGGCCGAGGCGCTGGAGCGGCTGCGCTGGGCCCTGGCCGTCGGCCAGCCGCCGACCGGTATCACCTACGCGCTGGCCTCCGGCGTGCGCAGCATCGGGCGGCTGGCGACCACCGGGCGGAACATGCGCCCGGCCGACCTGGCCCGCGAGCTGGGCATGCCGCCGTGGAAGGTCGACCGGGTCCGCCAGCAGATGCGCGGCTGGACGGGCGACGGGGTGGCCACCGCGCTGACCGCGATCGCCCAGGCCGACGCCGCCGTCAAGGGCGGGTCGGACGACCCGGCCTTCGCCCTGGAGCGCGCGGTGGTCGCCGTCGCCCGGGCCGCGCGGGCCGGCTCCCGCCCCGCCTACTGACGCCCCGCCTACTGACGCCCACCGACGCGGCGGGGCCATTCGACGCGGCGGGCCCGGCGGTGCCCGGCGGTGCTCGGCGGGGCTCGGCGCGGGCCGACGCGAACAGCGGGGCCGGGCCGGAGGGCTACTTCTTCATGGCCCGGACGGCGTCCTGGCCGTCGGACTGCAGGGCGCTGCGCAGGTCGTCCTTGGACGGCGGCTTGGCCTTCCCCTCGGTGTAGCTGGCGCTGTAGTTGATGTAGTACGTCATCCCGCCGTCGCGGATGTCCAGCTCCGCGTAGACGCTGTGGTACTTGTCCGAGGCGTCGTCCTTGTACAGGAAGTACGCTTCCTCGCCGATCCCGGGGACGTCGGTGACCTGGTAGCCGCGGGCCCGGTACAGCTCCTTGTTGGCCGCCAGCTCGGGCGCGGGGTTGACGGCCTTGTGCAGGTCGGCGCGCAGGTAGACCGAGGCGTACTCGCTGTCGCTGTTGCCGCCGGTCCGCTTGAGGCTCATCGAGCAGTTCATGCTGTCCAGGGCCGGGTGCCGGTCGGTGTGGTGGGTCGGTGCCGAGGTGTCCGAGACGGAGTACGTCTGCAGCAGCTTGGTGGGCTTCGCGGTGGTGCAGAAGTCGTCCGAGAGGTGGTAGCTGCCGAGGCTGCGCGGCGAGGAGTCGCTGCTGACCATGCCGGGGACGGCCACCACGGCGGCGGTCCAGCCGGCCGAGGCGAGTATGGCGCCGACGAAGGCCCAGACGGCGTTGCGCCGCAGGTTCCCTCCGGAGCGGGGCGGCGTCCCCGCGCCCGGAGCGGTCGGCATCCCGGGCGACGTGGGCAAGCCCGGCGGCGGACCGAAGCCCGCGGGCCCTGGCGCACTGGGTGCGGGCTGCGCGCCCGGTACCGGGTGCATTCCCGGCGGCTGCTGCTGCGGGAAGCCGTATCCCGGCCCGTTCGGCGCCGACGGTGGCGGTGGCGGTGGCGTCGTCATGAAGTTCCCCCCTGGGCCTGGCGTCGGGGCGCTCCCCCGCACCTCGATCGCACCTGACCGACCATAGCGGCCGGACCGTGGAACGCGACAGGCGCCGCAGTGGCCTCCGGGGAGGAGGCCGACTGCGGCGCCTGCCGTACTGCTTCGTGCACCGCACCCGCGTGGCGAACGCAGGCCGCGTGCGGTGCGAGTCTCGTGCGTCTCAGGGTCCGGGTAGAGGGCCGGATCGTCCTGGGACGATCGGGGGTCGGAACCCCCGGGGGCGTCAGGCCTGGACGGCCGTGTTGACGCGCTTGGTGATGGCCGACTTCTTGTTGGCGGCCTGGTTGGCGTGGATGACGCCCTTGCTCACGGCCTTGTCGAGCGCCTTGGAGGCGGCGCGGGCCAGCACGGCGGCCTTCTCGGTCTCGCCGGCGGCAGCGGCCTCACGGGCCTTGCGCAGAGCGGTCTTCAGCGAGGACTTGACGGCCTTGTTGCGCAGGCGCGCCTTCTCGTTGGTCTTGTTGCGCTTGATCTGGGACTTGATGTTCGCCACGAAGGAGCCTCAGTCTGTCTAAAGGTTCTGAACGGGATCACACCGGGCGGCCGTCGGTCCAGCTGAGAGGGCATGCCGAGGCCAGGTGCAGCTGACCACGCTACCAGGGGCCCGCCGCCCGCCCCAAACCGGCCGCCTCAGTGACCGGGTCACACGGGCTCGGGGGCGGCGGGAGCGCCACCCACGGGGGCGGTCGGCGCGGTCGGAGCAGACCTGCCGGACGCCGCTACGGGCCCGCCAGGCGTCGGCACGAACCCGCCAGGCGCCGGAGCAGCACCGGCGGGCACCGCTTCCGCGGCCGGAGCGCCGCCCTGGGCGGGGAGCGGAGCGCCGGCGCCCCGGGTGTCGGTCGGGCCGCCGGTGTGCCGCCGGAGCCAGGTGAGGAACCGCCGGCCGAGCCTCTGGAACGGCACCTCGACCAGCCGGTACATCAGGTAGCTGACCGCGAGCGTGATGGCGAGGAAGGTCAGGGTGAAGACGATCGCGAACTTGGTCGACTTCGGCGCCGGCGCCCCCTGGAACAGCCACGGCATGCCGTAGAGCCAGTCCATGCCGTCGATGACCAGCCAGTGCAGCAGGTACACCGAGTAGCTGACGGTGCCCAGCCAGGTGAGCGCCTTCGGGAAGCGCCGCTTCTTCAGCGCCATCCCCAGGATCAGCATGATCCAGGCTCCGGCGTAGGCGAAGGACCACGCCATCCAGCTGGTGGTCCAGGTCCGCCACAGGGCGTCCCCGTGGTTGTACATGCGCCCGCCGAGGACCCCGGCGAGGAAGACGAAGCCGCAGTAGGCGATGGCCTGGATGCGGTCGATCTGGCCGTGCTCCGCGCGGTAGATGACGGTTCCGGCGAACATGGTCGCGAAGATCATCATCGTTTCGAACAGCGCGGACCGGCTGCTGCCGAACGCCAGCAGGACGCCGAGCGCGCCGAGCAGCAGGGCTCCGGTGCGGGTGAGCTGGGAGTTGCCGCTGATCGCACAGAGCAGGCCCATGGCCGCGACGAGTCCGGTGGCCAGGACCAGGTTCTCGGTTGACAGTCCCTGCTTGGCGAGGTTCGCCGGGGCGATCACCCCGCCGAGCAGGACCGCGCAGGTGGCGAAGCCCACGGCGATCGGTCCGCTCTGCCGGTGCTTGCGGAGCACGAACAGGGCGGACACGAAGTAGTAGAACACCATCTCGTAGGTGAGGCTCCACATGATGCCGATGGCGTTGGGCACGCCCAGCAGGTCCTGGAGCAGCATGCTGTTGGCCCCGAGCGAGAGCAGCGGGCGATCGAAGACGGATCGGTCGATCAGCATGTTGTGCCCGGCCGGGAGGATCACCAGCGCCGCGACGAACCCGGCGATGAGTGCCGGGTAGATCCGGAACGCGCGGCCGACCCAGAACGCCTGCATGTCGCCTCGGCGTTCCAGGGAGGCGGGCACGATGTAGCCGCTGACCAGGAAGAACAGCATGACCCCGAACAGGCCGAGGTCGAAGTGGTGGGTCAGCGCCGTGCCGTGCGGGATGAAGAACCGCAGCCCGAAGTGGTGCATGGCCACGGCGAGGGCGGCGAGGCCGCGCAGCGCGTCCAGCCAGCCGAGCCTCGCTGGGGCCGCTGCGGCCTTGTCGTGCGGTCTGTTCCGCGCTCCGCGGCGCACGCGGCTGAGTTCGATCCGTCTCACGGCTGGGCAGATTAGCTTACCGATCGCCTGGCGGAACATATCCGCAGGCGAACCAGGTCGAGCCGACCGGGCCGGGAGGCCCCGTCCCCGACCTCAGGAGAACCTGACGGACCTCAGGAGACCTCACGGACCTCAGGACCTCACGAGTCGGGCCGGCCAGGCGTCGAGCAGGGGCTCGCCGTAGTGCTCGACCTCCGGGAACGGGCGGTAGAAGTGGTGCAGCAGGGCGCGCCAGCGCTGGTACTCGGGGGAGGTGCGGAAGCCCTCGGTGTGGTCGGCGAGGGTCTCCCATTCGACCTGGAGGAGGAAGCGCGAGCCGCGGCCCTCGTCGAGGCAGCGGCGTAGTTGCAGGGAGCGGAAGCCGCGCTGGACGGCGATCAGCGGGCGGGCCTCGGCGAAGGCGGCGAGGAATTCTTCCTCCCGGCCGGGCAGGACGTCGAGCAGGGCGCTTTCGAGGATCACGGGAGGCCATCCTGCCGCCCGGGGACGGGTGGCGGAAGGGTCGGGCGGTGCCCGAACGGCAGCACGGCCCGCGCTCGTGGGAGGATGGGAGGAACTATTTCGATCGGACGAGACTGTCCGGTCCCCGGGAAACCGGTCAGCGATGACCCGGACACCCCCGGCCCCGGACCAACGGAGAATCGGACCAAGGTGCCCGCGACCCCCAGCAATGTGCCAGAGCCCAGCCGTACCGACCCGGCGCTGATCCGCAACTTCTGCATCATCGCCCACATCGACCACGGCAAGTCGACGCTCGCAGACCGGATGCTGCAGATCACCGGTGTCGTCGACCCCCGGCAGATGCGTGCCCAGTACCTCGACCGCATGGACATCGAGCGTGAGCGCGGCATCACCATCAAGTCGCAGGCGGTCCGCCTCCCGTGGGCGCCGACGACCGGGCCGAACGCCGGGGCGACGCACATCCTCAACATGATCGACACCCCCGGCCACGTGGACTTCACGTACGAGGTGTCCCGTTCCCTCGCCGCGTGCGAGGGCACGATCCTGGTGGTCGACGCGGCCCAGGGCATCGAGGCGCAGACCCTCGCCAACCTGTACCTGGCGCTGGAGAACGACCTCACGATCGTCCCGGTGCTCAACAAGATCGACCTGCCGGCCGCCCAGCCGGAGAAGTACGCGGCGGAGATCGCGCACATCATCGGCTGCGACCCCTCGGACGTGCTGCAGGTCAGCGCCAAGACCGGTCTCGGCGTCGAAGGCCTGCTGGACCACATCGTCGACACCATCCCGGCCCCGGTCGGCGTCAAGGACGCCCCGGCCCGCGCGATGATCTTCGACTCGGTCTACGACTCCTACCGCGGCGTGGTCACCTACGTCCGGGTGGTCGACGGCCAGCTCACCAAGCGTGAGCGGATCGCGATGATGTCCACCGGCGCGACGCACGAGCTGCTGGAGATCGGCGTCATCTCGCCCGAGCCGAAGGTCGCCGACGGCCTCGGCGTCGGCGAGGTGGGCTACATCATCACCGGTGTGAAGGACGTCCGGCAGTCCAAGGTCGGTGACACCATCACCTCGATGCACAAGGGCGCGACCGAGGCGCTGGGCGGCTACAAGGACCCGCGCCCGATGGTGTTCTCCGGCCTCTACCCGCTGGACGGCTCGGACTACCCGCTGCTGCGCGACGCCCTGGACAAGCTGCGGCTCAACGACGCCGCGCTGGTCTACGAGCCGGAGACCTCGGTCGCGCTCGGCTTCGGCTACCGCTGCGGCTTCCTCGGCCTGCTGCACCTGGAGATCATCCGGGAGCGCCTGGAGCGCGAGTTCAACCTCGACCTGATCTCCACCGCCCCCAACGTGATCTACCGGGTGATCATGGAGGACGGCACCGAGCACACCGTCACCAACCCGAGCGAGTTCCCGACCGGCAAGCTCGCCGAGGTCTACGAGCCGATCGTGCGCGGCACCATCCTGGCGCCGAACGAGTTCGTCGGCGCGATCATGGAGCTCTGCCAGGCCCGCCGCGGCAACCTCCAGGGCATGGACTACCTCTCCGAGGACCGCGTAGAGCTGCGCTACACCCTGCCGCTCGCCGAGATCGTCTTCGACTTCTTCGACCAGCTGAAGTCCAAGACCCGCGGCTACGGCTCCTTCGACTACGAGCCGATCGGCGAGCAGAGCGCCCAGCTGGTGAAGGTCGACATCCTGCTGCACGGCGACGCGGTGGACGCCTTCTCCGCGATCGTCCACAAGGACAAGGCCTACGGCTACGGCGTGATGATGGCGGGCAAGCTGCAGAAGCTGATCCCCCGCCAGCAGTTCGAGGTGCCGATCCAGGCCGCGATCGGCTCCCGGGTGATCGCCCGTGAGACGGTCCGCGCGATCCGCAAGGACGTCCTCGCCAAGTGCTACGGCGGTGACATCTCGCGTAAGCGCAAGCTGCTGGAGAAGCAGAAGGAAGGCAAGAAGCGGATGAAGATGGTCGGCCGCGTGGAGGTCCCGCAGGAGGCCTTCATCGCCGCGCTGTCCACCGACGCCGAGGCGCCGAAGGACAAGAAGTAACCGAGGCGAGCCGAAGGGCCCGGGCATCCCGCCCGGGCCCTTTTGCGTTCCCGGAGGCCGTCCAGGCCGTCCAGGCCGTCGAGGCCGTCAAGGCCGCTTCGGCGGCTACCCGGGCGGCTACTTCAGCGCGCTGAAGACGGCGGAGACGATCCCGGCCTTGGCCAGCCGCCCCGCGGCGCCGGTGAACACGGTGGGCTTCATCGAGTCGTCCGCGTGGACCAGTTGGAGCAGCCCGTCCCGCCGGCCGAGGCTGACGCACTGCACGAGGTACCGGAACGAGAACGGCTTCTCCGTGCGCCCGCCGAGCAGCTTGCCGACGTACTGGCCCTGCGGCAGGGCGGTGGCGCAGCCCATCCGCAGGGTGCCGACGCCGGGGACGGTGACGGCGGCGGCGTCGCCGACCACGTGGACGTCGGGGTGCGAGACGGACCGCAGGTGGTCGTCCACCAGGGCCCGGCCGCGCTCGTCCACGGCCAGCCCGGCCTCGGCGGCCAGCGGGTGCGGCTCCAGCGAGGCGGCCCAGAGGGTGAGGTCGGCGTCGATCGGGCCGGCGGTGGTGCGCAGCCCGTCCGGGGTGACCTCGGTGACGGTGGCGTCCTCGTGGACGGCGACGCCGAGCCGGTCGAGGACGCGCCGGACGTGGGCGCGGCCCTTGGGCGAGTAGATGCCGCCGACCCGGCCGGCCGCGATGATCCGCACCCGCCAGTCGGGGTGGGCTTCGGCGAGTTCGGTGGCCAGTTCGATGCCGGTGGCGCCGCCGCCGACCACGGCAAGGGTGCCGGGCCGGGCGGCCTCGCGGATCAGGCGTCGGACCTCGGCGGCGCGCTCGACGGGGTGGGCGTTTTCGACGGCGCCGGGGACGCCGTGCCAGGCGGTGCGGCTGCCGAGGGCGTAGACCAGGGTGTCGTAGGCGAGGGTGGTGCCGTCGTCCAGCAGGACCTTGTGTCCGGTGAGGTCGAGTTCGACGGCGCGGGCCCGGTGGTGCCGGATCGTGCGGCCGCGGGCCAGGTCGGTGATGGCCGGCCAGTCGCGGCCGCGGCCGGCCGCCGCTTCGTGCTGGCGGATGCGGTGCAGGAGTCGCTCCTCGGGGGCGACCAGGGTGACGGTGTGGTGCCGTCCGGCGCCCTTGGCCGCGGTGAGTCCGGCGTATCCGGCGCCCAGGACGACGATCCGCTTCCCGGGGGTGGTGGTGCTGCTGCTCATCTCGTCCGCCTCCATTCGGTGCGCCCTCGTGGAGCGCTGCTCGGGAAGGGGACGACGCGGCCGGTCGGGATGTGACCGTGACCCGCGTCACATCGCCGCGGGTCTGGGGCGGGCCCGGGGTGGGGCTCGGGGCGGGGGTGTCGTGGGGTCGGTCAGGGGGCGGTGACCGGGCTGATCCGGCCGAGCTTCTCGGGGTTGACGACGACGTGCGCCTCGGTGATCCGCCCGTCGGCGACGGTGAAGGCGAGCACGCCGCCGACGGTGCCGGTGGCCCGGTCGTACCAGACCAGCCCGGGTTCGCCGTTGACCATCGCGTGTGCGGTCCCGATGTCGGGGGTGAACCACTTGGCGATCAGGCCGGTCACCAGGCGGGACACCCGGTCGGCGCCGCGGACGGGGCGGGCTGCGGCGCGGACGATGCCGCCGCCGTCGGCGTGCCAGACCACGTCCGGGTCGAGGACCTCCATCAGGGCGAGGATGTCCCCGCGGGTGGTGGCGGCGACGAAGGCCTCGACGGCCTGGCGGTGCTCGGCCGGGGCGGCGCCGCCGGGGCGCCGGGCGCTGTCCTTGACCCGGCGGCGGGCCCGGGAGGCGAGTTGGCGGGCGGCGTCGGGGGAGCGGTCCAGGGAGGCGCCGATCTCCTCGAAGCCGACCGCGAAGACGTCGTGCAGGACGAAGGCGGCCCGTTCGGCCGGGGTGAGCTGTTCCAGGACGGCGAGCAGGGCGAGCGAGACGGACTCGCCGCGCTCGGCGAGTTCGTCGGGGGAGTCGGGGCCGTCGGCGTAGGAGACGGCCGGCTCGGGCAGCCACTCGCCGTAGTAGGCCTCGCGGCGGGCCCGGGCGGAGCCCAGCTGGTCGTAGCAGAGCCGGGTGACGACGGTGGTCAGGAACGCGCGCGGATCGGCGTCGGTGGCGCGGTCGGCGGCCTGCCAACGCAGCCAGGCGTCCTGCAGGACGTCCTCGGCGTCGGTGAAGGAGCCGAGCAGCCGGTAGGCGACGGAGCCGAGGTAGCGGCGGTTCGCCTCGAAGGCGTCCGGGGCGGCCGGGAGCTGGTCGTCGATCACGCGCCCAAGGTAGCGCCCGGCGGCACCCATGGCGACGACCGGGTGCGCGACGGGCGGGGACGCGAAGGCGGGACGCAAAGGTGGTCACCCGCGAAGAGCATGCACACGAGGGCACGCACACGAGGGCATGCACGCGAAGGGCACGCACACGAGGGCACGCACACGAGGGCATGCACGCGAAGGGCATGCACGCGAAGGGCCGGGGCGGAAGGTCCCGCCCCGGCCCGTCATGTGGCGCTGCGTCAGTCGACCTCGGCCACGGCCTCCGCGAACTGCGCCTGGTAGAGCCGGGCGTAGGCGCCGTCGGCGGCGATCAGTTCGTCGTGCGAGCCCTGTTCCACGATCGAGCCGTTCTCCATCACCAGGATCACGTCGGCGTCCCGGATGGTGGAGAGCCGGTGGGCGATGACGAAGCTGGTGCGGCCGGTGCGCAGCCGGGCCATGGCCCGCTGGATGAGTACCTCGGTGCGGGTGTCGACGGAGCTGGTGGCCTCGTCGAGGACCAGGATGGACGGCTGGGCGAGGAAGGCCCGGGCGATGGTGATCAGCTGCTTCTCGCCGGTGCTGACGTTGGTGCCCTCGTCGTCGATGACGGTGTCGTAGCCGTCCGGCAGGGTGCGGACGAAGCGGTCGACGTGGGCGGCCTTGGCGGCCTCGACGACCTGTTCGTGGGTGGCGCCCCGGGCGCCGTAGGCGATGTTGTCGGCGATGGTGCCGCCGAACAGCCAGGTGTCCTGGAGGACCATGCCGATGCCGGAGCGCAGGTCCTCGCGGGACATCGCGGAGATGTCGACCCCGTCGAGGGTGATCCGTCCGGAGCTGACCTCGTAGAAGCGCATCAGCAGGTTGACGAGGGTGGTCTTGCCGGCGCCGGTGGGGCCGACGATGGCGACCGTGTGGCCGGGTTCGACCTTGAGCGAGAGGTCCTCGATGAGCGGCTTGTCGGGTTCGTAGCGGAAGGAGACGTCCTGGAAGGCGACCCGGCCGTGCAGGGCGTCCGGCTTCTCGGGCATGGCGGGTTCGGCGCTCTGCTCGGGGGCGTCGAGCAGTTCGAAGACGCGCTCGGCGGAGGCGACACCGGACTGCACCAGGTTGGCCATGCTGGCGACCTGGGTGAGCGGCTGGCTGAACTGCCGGGAGTACTGGATGAACGCCTGCACGTCGCCGATGGACAGCGCGCCGCTGGCCACCCGCAGGCCGCCGACGACGGCGACCAGCACGTACTGCAGGTTGCCGATCAGCATCATCGCGGGCTGGATGATCCCGGAGATGAACTGGGCCTTGTAACTGGCCTCGTAGAGTGCCTCGTTGTGCTTGCGGAAGGTCTCCGCGGACTCGCGCTGGCGGCCGAAGACCTTGACCAGGGTGTGGCCGGTGTACATCTCCTCGATGTGGGCGTTGAGCTGGCCGGTGGACTTCCACTGCTGGACGAACTGCGGCTGCGCCCGCTTGCCGACCTTGGTGGCGACGACCACCGAGACCGGCACCGAGACCAGGGCGATCAGGGCGAGCAGCGGGGAGATCCAGAACATCATGGCCAGCACGCCGACCACGGTGAGCAGCGAGTTGACGACCTGTCCCATGGTCTGCTGCATGGACTGGCCGATGTTGTCGATGTCGTTGGTGACCCGGCTGAGCACTTCGCCGCGCGGCTGCTTGTCGAAGTAGCTGAGCGGCAGTCGGGACAGCTTGGACTCGACGTCCTGGCGCAGCCGGTAGCTGGCGAGCTGGATGGCCTTGGTGGCCAGTCGGCCCTGGAAGATGCCGAGGACGGCGGAGGCGACGTAGATGCCGAGCACCCAGAGCAGGACGGAGCCGATGGCGTCGAAGTCCATGCCCTGGCCGGGGGTGAAGTCGACGGCGGAGAGCAGGTCGGCGACGCCCTTGTCGCCGTGGGCGCGCAGGCCGTCGATGACCTGGGCCTTGGAGGTGCCGGGTGCGAAGCGGGCGCCGACGACGCCGGCGAAGATCAGGTCGGTGGCGTTGCCGAGGATCTTGGGGCCGATGACGGCGCACCCGATGCCGAGGACGCCGAGGAGCAGGACGCCGATGAGGATGTTGCGTTCGGGGCGCAGCAGGCCGAGGACGCGTTTGCCGGAGCCCTTGAAGTCCATGGACTTCTCGGAGCCCTGGCCGCCCATGAAGCGGCCGGGTCCGGCGGGGCCGCGGCGGGCGGCGGCGGCCTGGGAGTCGCTGGGCAGTTCGGCGTCGGTCTTCGTCAGGTCGGCCTGCGCGCTCTCGGCTTTCGTCAGGTCGGCCGTCGTCAAGTCGGCCGTCGTCAAGTCGGCCGTTGTCGGGCCGGCCGTCGTCGGGTCGGCCTTTCCGGTGTCCTGCTCCGCCGTGGGGTTTCCGGGGGTGGTCACGCCGCCTCCTGCTCGGTGAGCTGGGAGAGCACGATCTCCCGGTACGTCGGGTTGTCGGCCATCAGTTCGTGGTGGGTGCCGGTGCCGACGACGGCGCCCTCGTCGAGGACGATGATCCGGTCGGCGTCGCGGATGGTGGACACGCGCTGGGCGACGATCAGGACGGTGGCGTCGGAGGTCTCGTCGGCGAGGGCCTTGCGCAGTCTGGCGTCGGTGGCGTAGTCGAGCGCGGAGAAGGAGTCGTCGAAGAGGTAGACGGAGGGTTTGCGGACCAGGGCGCGGGCGATGGCGAGGCGTTGGCGTTGGCCGCCGGAGACGTTGCTGCCGCCCTGGGCGATGGGGGCGTCGAGGCCTTCGGGGAGCTTTTCGACGAACTCCTTGGCCTGGGCGATCTTCAGGGCGTGCCAGAGTTCCTCGTCGGTGGCGTCGGGCCGGCCGTAGCGGAGGTTGCTGGCGACGGTGCCGCTGAACAGGTAGGGCTTCTGGGGGACGATGCCGATGTTGTCGGCGATCGTGTCGGCGGCGAGTTCGCGGACGTCGACGCCGTCGAGCAGGACCCGGCCGGAGGTGGCGTCGAAGAGCCGGGGGACGAGGCCGAGCAGGGTGGACTTGCCGCTGCCGGTGGAGCCGATGATGGCGGTGGTCTCGCCGGGGCGGGCGGTGAGGTCGATGCCGCGCAGTACGGAGGCCTCGGCGCCGGGGTAGCGGAAGTCGACGTCGCGCAGTTCGAGGTTGCCGCGGCGGAGGACCTCGGTGACGGGCGCGGCGGGCGGGACGACGCTGGAGTCGGTGCTGAGGACGTCCTGGACGCGTTCGGCGCAGACCTCGGCGCGGGGCACCATCATGAACATGAAGGTGGCCATCATGACGCTCATCAGGATCTGCAGCAGGTAGGAGAGGAAGGCGGTGAGCGCGCCGATCTGCATGGAGTGGCTGTCGATGCGGTGGGCGCCGAACCAGAGCACGGCGACGCTGGAGATGTTCACGACGAGCATGACGGCGGGGAACATGACGGCCATCAGCCGGCCGACGCGGCGGGCGACGTCGGTGAGGTCCTCGTTGGCGTCGGCGAAGCGGGCCTGCTCCTGGGTGTCCTTGACGAAGGCGCGGATGACCCGGATGCCGGTGATCTGTTCGCGCAGGACCCGGTTCACGGTGTCGATCCGCTCCTGCATGCTGCGGAACTGCGGGCGCAGTGCGCGGACCAGCAGGATGACGACGACGGCGAGGGCGGGGATGACGGCGAGCAGCAGGCCGGACAGCGGGACGTCCTGGTTGAGCGCCATGATGATGCCGCCGACGCACATGATGGGTGCGGCGACCATGAGCGTGAAGCTCATCAGGGCGAGCATCTGGATCTGCTGGACGTCGTTGGTGGTGCGGGTGATCAGGGAGGGCGCGCCGAACTGGCCGACCTCTCGGGCGGAGAAGCTCTGCACCCGGTCGAAGACGGCGGCGCGGACGTCGCGGCCGAAGGCCATGGCGACGCGGGCGCCGATGAGGACGGCGCCGATCGAGCAGATCGCCTGGACGAGGGTGACGCCGATCATGACCCCGCCGAGGCGCAGGATGTACCCGGTGTCGCCCTTGACCACGCCGTCGTCGATGATGTCGGCGTTGAGCGTCGGCAGGTAGAGCGCCGCGAGGGTGGACACCAGCTGGAGGGCTACCAGCAGGGTGATCGGTCGGGAGTAGGGGCGCAGGTACGCCCTCAGCAGTCTGATCAGCACTAGCACACTCTTGTCGTCGCCGGTCGGGTTCGCACCCCAATTCTCGTTCTTCTGTGCGGTCGTACAGGCCATTCGGCGTGTGGGAACCGGGGGTTTGCCGGGCTTTTACCGAACGGTCCGGCAGTTCGCTCGTTGGTCACCTTGCCGGGTGCGTCCGTCGGTGTGGCGTGGTCACCGGCGGTGCGGGGGGTGTGCCGACCGGCTCCGCCCCCTTACGGAATGACCGGTTTCCCCCTAGGCTGCTGATTGCCCCCTTGTTACTGACCGGTACCGTTCAGGTGAACCGGGGGCCCGGCGACCGCCCCCACGGCCGCCGCGACAATCCCTCAGACGGCCACCCGCCCCCGGAGGTCCTCGTTGAGTTCCGCGCAGTCCCTGATCGACTCCGGCCGGCCCGACCTCGTCGCCGGGCGTCCCGCCTCCGTCGCCCATTTGTTCCTGGAGCGGGTCGCCGCGACTCCGAACGGTGAGGCCTACCGCTACCCCGCCCCGGTCGACGAGCACGCCGCGGACGGCGCGCCCGGCGCGGAGCAGTGGCGCTCGCTGACCTGGGCGCAGACCGCGACCCGGGTCAAGGCGGTGGCGGCCGGCCTGATGGCGCTCGGCATCCAGCCGGAGGACCGGGTCGCCCTGGCGTCCTCCACCCGGATCGAGTGGATCATCACCGACCTCGGCGCCATGTGCGCGGGCGCGGCGATCACGACCGTCTACCCGAGCACCAACGCGGACGAGACCGTCTTCATCCTCTCCAACTCGGGCTCCCGGGCGCTGTTCGCGGAGAACGCCGCCCAGCTGGCCAAGGCCGCCGCGCAGCTCGAGCAGCTGCCCGAGCTGCGCACCGTCATCCTGTTCGACGCCCCCGACGAGGCTCCCGAGGCGGCCGGCCTCGAGGTGCTCACCCTCGCCGAGCTGGAGCAGCGCGGCGCCGAGTACCTGGAGCAGCACCCGGACGCGGTGGAGAAGGCCGTCGACGGGCTCGACAAGGAGCAGCTGGCCACCCTGATCTACACCTCGGGCACCACCGGCCGCCCCAAGGGCGTGCGCCTGGTGCACGACTGCTGGGCGTACGAGGGCCGGGCGCAGGAGGCCAGTGGGCTGCTGCGCTCCGACGACGTGCAGTTCATGTGGCTGCCGCTGTCCCACGTGTTCGGCAAGACGCTGATCTCCGGGCAGATCGCCACCGGCCACGTGATGGCGGTGGACGGCCGGGTGGACCGGATCATCCACAACCTGCCGGTGATCCGGCCGACCATCATGGCGTCCGCGCCGCGCATCTTCGAGAAGGTCTACAACGGCATCGCGGGCAAGGCCCGGGCCGAGGGCGGCGCCAAGTACAAGATCTTCCTGTGGGCGGCGAAGGTCGCCCGCGAGCACGCCCGGGCCGTCCAGGAGAGCCGCGTCGCCACCGGCACCGGCACCGCCCCGCTGGCCCTGCGGGTGCAGCACGCGCTGGCCGACAAGCTGGTGTACGCCAAGATCCGGGCCGCGTTCGGCGGGCGGCTGCGCGGCGCGGTCTCCGGCAGCGCCGCACTCGCTCCGGAGATCGGCTACTTCTTCCTCGGTGCCGGCGTGCCGATCCTGGAGGGCTACGGCCTCAGCGAGACCAGCGCCGGCTCCTGCGTCAACCGCGAGGAGGACGTGCGGATCGGCACCGTGGGCCGCCCGCTGCCCGGCACCGAGGTGCGGATCGCCGAGGACGGCGAGATCCTGCTGCGCGGCCCGGGCATCATGCGCGGCTACCACAACCTGCCGGAGAAGACCGCCGAGGTGCTGGAAGCGGACGGCTGGTTCCACACCGAGGACATCGGCGAACTCAGCCCCGACGGCTTCCTGCGGATCACCGACCGCAAGAAGGACCTGTTCAAGACCTCCGGCGGCAAGTACGTGGCGCCCAGCGAGGTCGAGGGCAAGTTCAAGGCGGTCTGCCCGTTCGTCAGCAACATCCTGGTGATCGGCAACGGCCGCAACTTCTGCACCGCGCTGATCGGCCTGGACGAGGCCGTCCTCATGCCGTGGGCCGCCGAGCACGGCCTCGCCGGCAAGTCCTACGCCGAGCTGGCCGTCGAGCCGGCCGTCCACGAGCTGATCGAGGGCTTCGTGAAGCGGCTCAACACGGGGCTGCAGCGCTGGCAGACGATCAAGAAGTTCCACCTGCTGCCGCGCGACCTCGACGTGGAGCACGGCGAGCTCACCCCGAGCCTGAAGATCAAGCGCCCCGTGGTCGAGAAGACCTACGCGGACGCGGTCGCCGCGATGTACACGGGCGCCAACGAGGCCTGACCCGGCCCGTCCGCACCCCGTCCCACCCCGTCCCGTACGGTCCGCGCAGGCTTCACGGACCGTACGGGACAATGGGGGCATGCCCTCCGCACTCCCCGACGGCGAACCGGTGCCGTCCGACGGTTCCCTGCCCGCCCACGCCCTCGACGGGCTCGGCAGCCGCCCGTTCGGTTTCTACCTGCACGTGCCGTACTGCGCCAGCCGCTGCGGCTACTGCGACTTCAACACCTACACCGCCACCGAGCTGCGCTCCTCCGGGGCCGTCGCCTCCCAGGAGACGTACGCCGACAACGTGGTCGCCGAGATCCGGCTCGCCCGGAAGGTGCTGGGCGACACCGACCTGCCGGTGCGCACCGTCTTCCTCGGCGGCGGCACCCCCACCCTGCTGCCCGCCGGCGACCTGGTGAAGATGCTCGCCGCCGTCCGCGAGGAGTTCGGGCTCGCCGACGGCGCCGAGGTCACCACCGAAGCCAACCCGGAATCCGTCGACCCGGCGTACCTGGCCGAGCTGCGCGAGGGCGGCTACAACCGGATCTCCTTCGGCATGCAGAGCGCCCGCCCGCACGTCCTCCGGCTGCTCGACCGCCACCACACCCCGGGCCGCCCCGAAGCCTGCGTCGCCGAAGCCCGCGCGGCCGGGTTCGAACACGTCAACCTCGACCTGATCTACGGCACCCCGGGCGAGTCCGACGACGACTGGCGGGCCTCCCTGGACGCCGCCATCGGCGCCGGGCCCGACCACGTCTCCGCGTACTCCCTGATCGTCGAGGAGGGCACCCGGCTCGCCGCCCGGGTCAAGCGCGGCGAACTGCCGATGATCGACGACGACGTGCACGCCGACCGCTACCTCATCGCCGAGGAGGCACTGGGCGCCGCCGGGTACCGGTGGTACGAGGTCTCCAACTGGGCCACCACCCCCGAGGGCCGCTGCCGCCACAACGAGCTCTACTGGACCGGCGCCGACTGGTGGGGCGCCGGCCCCGGCGCCCACAGCCACATCGGCGGCGTCCGCTGGTGGAACGCCAAACACCCCGCCGCCTACGCCCAGGCCCTCACCGAGGGCCGCACCCCGGGCCTGGGCCGCGAGGTCCTGGCGGAGGAGGACCGCCGCGTCGAGCGCATCCTCCTGGAACTGCGCCTGGTCGAGGGCGTCTCCCTCGATCTGCTGACCGGCACCGGCCGCGAGGCCGCCGCCCGGCACCTCGCCGACGGCCTCCTCGCCCCCGAGCCCTACGCGGCAGGCCGCGCCGTCCTCACCCTCCAGGGCAGGCTCCTGGCGGACGCGGTCGTGCGTGACCTGGTGGACTGACATTCGGTGACGTGGGTGTCAGCCGTCGGAGGGAGCGTGCGATGACCGCCATCGATGATCGGATGACCGGGGTCTTCGCGACCCGGTGGTCTTCGAGCGCGGGGTGGTCGAGGAGTACGGGCGGCTACTGCCGTCGCCTGTCGTCACCCTGGTGGTCGAGGTGGTGTCGAAGACCAGTGCCGACCGTGACTACCGGACCAAGCGGGAGCTCTACGCCGAGGGCACTGTCCCCGCGTATCTGATCGTCGACCCGATCAAGGGGGAGTGCGTGCTGCTGACCGAGCGGGGTCAGGATTCCGGGTCCGGACTCCCGAGGTACATGTCGGAGCGGACCAGCAAGTTCGGCGAGCCCGTCCCCATCGACCAGCTCGGCATCAGCTTGGACACCACGGACTTTCAGAAGTACGTCTGACCGGCCTCAGTCCGGCAGGGTCACGAAGTCGATCAGCTCCTCGACCCGGCCCAGGAGTTCGGGTTCCAGGTCCTTGAAGGTGTCGACCTTGGACAGGATGTGCTTCCAGGCGGCCGGGGTGTCCGTCGGCCAGCCGAGGCGGCGGCAGGTGCCTTCCTTCCAGTCCTCGCCGCGGGGGACGGCGGGCCAGGCGGGGATGCCGACGGCGGCGGGCTTCACGGCCTGCCAGATGTCGATGTAGGGGTGGCCGACGACGAGGACGCGGTCGCCGGTGACCCGGGCGGCGATGCGGTGCTCCTTGGTGCCGGGGAGCAGGTGGTCGACCAGGACGCCGAGGCGGCGGCCGGGGCCGGGGGCGAAGTCGGCGACGATCGCGGGCAGGTCGTCGATGCCCCGCAGGTACTCGACGACGACGCCCTCGATGCGCAGGTCGTCGCCCCAGACCCGCTCGACCAGCTCGGCGTCGTGCCGGCCCTCGACGTAGATCCGCGACTCGCGGGCGACCCGGGCGCGGGCGCCGGGGACGGCGATCGAGCCGGAGGCGGTGCGGCGAGGCGTTCGCGGCGCCGCCGGGCCGGCCGGGCGGACCAGGGTGACGGCCTTGCCCTCCAGCAGGAAGCCGCGCGGGACCAGCGGGAACACCCGGTGCTTGCCGAAGCGGTCCTCCAGGGTGACGGTGAACCCCTCGGCGGTCTTCTCACACCGCACCACCGCCCCGCAGAAGCCGGTCGCCGCCTCCTCGACCACCAGGTCCCGCTCGGCGGGCACCTCCGGGGCGGGGGCCTGCTTCTTCCACGGCGGGGTCAGGTCGGGACCGTACTGGCGGCTGCGCATACGGGTGATCATAGGGATGGCGGACGGGCCGTCAGAGGCCCGGCGCGCCCCAGACCGGGAACCAGCGGCTGAGGTCCTTCTCCAGCCGCAGGTCGTTCCCCAGCATCGCGTTGACCTGCAGCTCCAGCGGGCTGTTGCGCTTCTCCCCGCCGCCGGGCATCGGGGCGAAGGGGTAGAAGGTGCCGCGTTTGTAGAGGTAGACCAGGGCCAGGGACTGCCCCTGCGGATTGCGGAAGCCGACCAGGGAGCAGAGCAGCTGCGGCCCGAAGCCGTTCGCCTCCAGTTCGCTGTTGACCGCGTGCAGGTCGTTCACCAGCTCCGGCAGTTCCTCGGGCTGGTGCCGGGCGAGCAGCCAGGAGTAGCCGTAGTCGTCCTTGGAGGCCTCCACCGGGACGCCGCCGCGCTCGGTGTCGGCGTCCAGCAGCGCCCGTACCTGCTGTTCGACCTGGACGAAGGCCGCGCCTTCGACGGCCGCGAAGCAGACCGAGCCGAGCCCGGTGGGGGTGAACGCGGCGCCGGCCTCCAGGGTGAGTGCGGCGGACGGCACGCCGAACAGCTGGTCCAGGTCGGGCTTGACGGGCTTGGTGCGGCCGAACAGGGCGTCCAGGATTCCCACGGCGGTCCTTTCGTCAGCGGAGGTCGGCGGAGGTCGGCGGAGGGTCTGCAGGGGTCGGCGGAGGGTCGGCGGGGGTTCAGTGGCCGAGCTGCTCGGAGATCTTCGCCAGCTGCTCCAGCCGCTTCTCCAGCGTCGGGTGCGTGGAGAGCAGCTGGGAGGCGGTCTCCCGGGCGTTCAGCGCGGGGGCGAAGTAGAAGGCGTTGTAGGGCTGCGCCTGGCGCAGGTCCTTGCTGGGGATGGCCGCGATCTGCCCGGTGACCTTGGTGAGGGCCGAGGCGAGAGCGCTGGGCCGACCGGTGAGCTGGGCGGCGGCGCGGTCGGCGGCCAGTTCGCGGTAGCGGGAGAGCAGCCGGGTGAGCAGGAAGCTGATCGCGTAGACGACCATCGAGACCAGCGGGATGATCAGCGCGACGATGGCCGCGTTCTGGTCGTTGTTGTTGCGGCCGCCGCCCATGAATCCGCCGTACACGGCGATGCGGGTCATCGCGCCGGCGAGTACGCCGAGGAAGCCGGCGATGGTCATCACCGCGACGTCCCGGTGGGCGACGTGGGACAGCTCGTGGGCGAGGACGCCTTCCAGTTCCTCGGGCTCCAGGCGTCGCAGCAGGCCGGTGGTGACGCAGACGACCGCGTTCTGCGAGTTGCGGCCGGTGGCGAAGGCGTTGGGCATGTCGTTGTCGGCGACCGCCACGCGGGGTTTGGGCATGTCGGCCAGGGCGCAGAGCCGGTCGATCGTGCCGTGCAGTTGGGGGAACTCCTCCGGGGACACCGGGCGGGCGCCCATGGCCCGTTCGGTGATCTTGTCGCTGAACCAGAACTGGGCCACGAACAGCCCGCCGGAGATCAGGACGATCAGCGGCCAGGCGCCGCGCAGCAGCGCGATCAGCAGGCCGGTGAAACCGACGTACAGCAGCCCGATCACGAACATCGTCGCGACCATGCGGCCGGTCAGGCCGCGGTCGGGTGCGAAACGGGTGTGCTGGCCCGAGCTCGACATCGCTTGCTCCTCCATTCGCCGTCGCCTTCGATGCTGCCACCCGGACGGCCTCGTGGCACCACTCGCGCGCCGGGAACCCGTGACGGGAACCCGTGAACGGTGGCCGCCCCGCGGGCCGTACCTGGAACTGCGGGAAGGATCACGCCGGTCCGGCCGTTCCTGCGGCAGGACCCGGGCCTTACACTGGCAGGTACGGTTCTGGCACTCGTGTGTTCAGAGTGCCAAGGTGCCGAGGCCGGACCTTCCGGGAACGGCCGGCAGCAGCACCCGGGGACACCCAGGGACACAGACGGACAACGAGCGAAGACGGAGGTGCGTGCCCCATGGCCGGTGAGGTCCGCCAGCTGGACGACCGCAAGCTCGCCGTGCTCCGCGCGATCGTGCAGGACTACGTGGGCACCGAGGAGCCCGTCGGGTCCAAGGCCCTGGTGGAGCGGCACAACCTCGGGGTCTCGCCGGCGACCGTCCGCAACGACATGGCGGCGCTGGAGGAGGAGGGGTACATCCACCAGCCGCACACCAGCGCCGGCCGCATCCCGACCGACAAGGGGTACCGCCTCTTCGTCGACAAGCTCGCCGAGGTCAAGCCGATGAGCGCCCCCGAGCGCCGGGCGATCCGGCACTTCCTGGACGGCGCGGTCGACCTGGACGACGTGGTCGCGCGCACCGTGCGGCTGCTCGCCCAGCTGACCCGGCAGGTCGCGGTGGTGCAGTACCCGTCGCTGACGCGGTCCACCGTGCGGCACATCGAGCTGGTGGCGCTGGCCCCGGCGAAGGTGATGCTGGTGCTGATCACCAACACCGGCCGGGTCGAGCAGCGGATGGTCGACTGCCCGGGCACGGTCGGCGAGACGGTCCTGGCGGACCTGCGGGCCGCGCTCAACACCAGAGCCGCCGGCCGCCGCCTCCCGGAGGTCCCGGGGCTGCTGGAGGAACTGCCGGCGATGTTCGAGCAGGCCGACCGGCCGACCGTCAGCACGGTCCTGGCGACCCTGTTCGAGACGCTCGCGGAACAGAACGAGGAGCGGATCATGCTGGCCGGCACGGCCAACCTGACCCGCTTCGGCCACGACTTCCCGCTCACCATCCAGCCGGTGCTGGAGGCCCTGGAGGAGCAGGTCATCCTGCTCCGCCTCCTGGGTGAGACCAACGACGCCGCGATGACGGTCCGGATCGGGCGGGAGAACGCCTACGAAGGGCTGATTTCCACCTCGGTCGTGTCGGTCGGTTACGGTTCGGGCGACGAGAGCGTGGCCAAACTGGGTGTGATCGGCCCGACCCGGATGGACTACCCGGGCACAATGGGGGCGGTGCGCGCGGTGGCGCGGTACGTGGGTCAGATCCTGGCCGAGTCGTAGCAAAGACCGCGCGTCCTGGAGATGACGCGCGGTAACCAGTCGCAGCACTACTACAGGCGGAACAAGCGGAGCATTTGGTGGCCACGGACTACTACGCGGTACTCGGCGTCCGACGGGATGCGGGGCAGGACGAGATCAAGAAGGCGTTCCGGCGCCTGGCACGCGAACTGCACCCGGACGTCAACCCGGACCCGAAGACGCAGGAGCGGTTCAAGGAGATCAACGCCGCCTACGAGGTGCTCTCCGATCCGCAGAAGCGCCAGGTCTACGACCTCGGCGGTGACCCGCTGTCGCCGGGCGGCGGTGGCGCGGGCGGTTTCGGCGCCGGCGCGGCGGGCTTCGGCTTCTCCGACATCATGGACGCCTTCTTCGGCGCCGCGGCCGGCCAGCGTGGCCCGCGCTCGCGCACCCGCCGCGGCCAGGACGCCATGATCCGGCTGGAGATCACCCTGGAGGAGGCCGCTTTCGGCACCACCAAGGAGCTCCAGGTCGACACCGCCGTCACCTGCACCACGTGCAGCGGCGAGGGCGCGGCCCCCGGCACCTCCGCCCAGACGTGCGACATGTGTCGCGGCAAGGGCGAGGTCTCCCAGGTCACCAGGTCCTTCCTGGGCCAGGTCATGACCTCCCGTCCCTGCCCGCAGTGCCAGGGCTTCGGCACCGTCGTGCCGACCCCGTGCCCGGAGTGCGCCGGCGACGGCCGGGTCCGCGCCCGTCGCACCCTGACCGTCAAGATCCCGGCCGGTGTCGACAACGGCACCCGGATCCAGCTGGCCGGCGAGGGCGAGGTCGGCCCCGGCGGCGGCCCGGCCGGCGACCTGTACGTCGAGATCGCCGAGACCACCCACACCATCTTCCAGCGGCGCGGCGACGACCTGCACTGCACCGTCACCATCCCGATGACGGCGGCCTCGCTCGGCACCCGGGTGCCGCTGCAGACCCTGGACGGCCTGGAGGAGGTCGACATCAGGCCCGGCACCCAGTCCGGCCAGTCGATCCCGCTGCACGGCCGGGGCATCACCCACCTGCGCGGGGGCGGCCGGGGCGACCTGATAGTGCATGTCGAGGTGAAGACGCCCAGCAAGCTCGACGCCGAGCAGGAGGACCTGCTGCGCCGCCTCGCGGTGCTGCGCGGTGAGGAGCAGCCGTCCGGCCAGTTCGCGCCGGGCCAGCAGGGCCTGTTCTCCCGGCTGAAGGACGCCTTCAACGGCCGGTAGCCGTCCGCGCAGGGGCGCCGGGGGCCCACCCCGGCACCTCTTTCGCGTGTCCCCCCTCAGGCCGTAGGCCGCACCCGGGCCTCAGGCCTCAGCCCGCAGGCCGCACCCCGGAAAGGTTCCCCCGCATGACCGCACCCGTCTTCGTCGTCGAGACCGAGCGGATCGTCGCCGCCGCGCCCGGCACCGTCGTGCGCCTGGACGGCCCGGAGGGGCGGCACGCGGCCGCGGTGAAGCGGCTGGAGCCGGGCGAGTCGGTGACCCTGGCCGACGGGCAGGGGCTCGGCGTGGACGGGACGGTCGCCGAGGTGCTCGGCAAGGACGCGATCGACGTGGCGGTCGCTGCCGTGCGCCGCGAGCCGGAGCCCGCGCCGCGGATCGTCGTCGTCCAGGCGCTGCCCAAGGGCGACCGCGGCGAGCTGGCCGTGGAGACCATGACCGAGGTCGGCGTGGACGTGGTCATCCCGTGGGCGGCCTCGCGCTGCATCACCCAGTGGAAGGGCGAGCGCGGCGCCAAGGCGCTCGCCAAGTGGCGGGCCACCGCCCGCGAGGCGGGCAAGCAGTCCCGCCGGCTGCGCTTCCCCGAGGTCCGCGACCCGATGACCACCAGGCAGCTGGCGCCCGTCCTCGCGCGGGCCGCGTTCGCCGCCGTGCTGCACGAGGAGGGCGCCGAGCCGCTGGCGCACGCCGCGCTGCCCGAGGCCGGCGACCTCGTGCTGGTGGTCGGCCCGGAGGGCGGGGTGTCCCCGGAGGAGCTGGCCGCGTTCGCCGAGGCGGGCGCGAAGCCGTACCGGCTGGGCCCCTCGGTGCTGCGCACCTCCACCGCCGGGGTGGCCGCCGGCGCGCTGCTGCTGGGACGCACCGGCCGCTGGGCGTAGCCCGGACCGGGCCGTGGCCCGTGCACCGGGGCCGCGGCCCGTACTACGGCCGCGCGGCGCGGTCCAGCGGGCTCACCCGAGGGGCCCGACTCTTGCCGGAAAGCCCGGCGGCTCGTACGCGTACGTGCCTACGCTGGACCGCGTGACGGACTCCCTGAGCACCTCCGCGGGCGCCTATCTGCGCCACCCCCACCTGCACGGCGACCTGATCACCTTCGTCGCCGAGAACGACCTCTGGCTCGCCCCGCTGGACGGCGGCCGGGCCTGGCGGCTGACGGCCGACCACCGGCCGGTCCACGACCCCCGGTTCTCCCCGGACGGGCGGCACATCGCCTTCACCTCCACCCGGGACGGCGCGCCCGAGGTGCACGTGGTGCCGGTGGACGGCGGCCCGTCCCGCCGGCTCACCCACTGGGGCAGCGGCCAGACCCGGGTGCAGGGCTGGACGGCCGACGGCCGCCCGATCGCCACCACCACCGCCGGCCAGGCCACCCTGCGCCGCACCTGGGCGCACGCCGTGCCGCTGGACGGCGGCGAGCCCGCGCGGCTGCCGTACGGGCCGATCGGCGGGATCGCCTTCGAGCCCGGCGGGGACCGGGTGCTGCTGGCCAGTGCCGCGATCCGCGAACCGGCCTGGTGGAAGCGCTACCGGGGCGGCCGGGCCGGCAAGCTGTGGCTGGGCCGGGACGAATTCGTCCGCGTCCACGAGGGGTTGGACGGCCAGCTGTCCTCGCCGCTGTGGGTGGCCGGCTTTGCGGGCGGGCCGGGCGGGCAGGGCGGGCAGGGCGGCCGGATCGCCTTCCTGTCCGACCACGAGGGCGTCGGCGAGCTGTGGTCCAGCCTCCCGGACGGGTCCGACCTGCGCCGCCACAGCGTCGGCGCGGACGGCTTCTACGCCCGCAACGCCGCCACCGACGGCACCCGGGTGGTGTTCCACCGGGCCGGTGACGTCTGGCTGCTGGACGACCTGGCCGGCGCCGAGCCGCGCCGCCTGGACATCCGGCTGGCCGGCCCGCGCAGCGGCCGCCGCCCCCGCCCGGTGCACGCCGCGCACTGGCTGGAGGCGGTCGCCCCCGACCGCACCGGCCGGGCCAGCGCCGTCGTGGTGCGCGGCAGCGTGCACTGGCTGACCCACCGCGAGGGCCCGGCCCGGGTGCTGGACGAGACGCCGGGCGTGCGCGGGCGCCTGGTCCGGGTGGTGCCGGGCGAGGACGGCGCCCAGGGCGTGCTGTGGGTGTCCGACGCCGAGGGCGAGGACGCCCTGGAGTTCGCGCCGGCCGTGCACGGCACCGAGCGCCGCCGGCTGGCCGCCGGGCAGCTCGGCCGGGTCAACGCGCTGGCCGTCTCCCCGGACGGCAAGCAGGCCGCGCTCGGCGTGCACGACGGCCGGGTGCTGCTGGTGACGCTCGCCGACGGCACCGTGCACGAGCTGGACCGCAGCACCGACGGCGAGGTCGGCGGGCTGGTCTTCAGCCCGGACTCGGCCTGGCTGGCCTGGTCGCGGCCGGTGCCGGGGCTGGGCCCGTGGTCGCTGCGCCAGATCGTGCTGGCCAACCTGGCCACCCGCACCGTGAGCGAGGCCACCCAGCAGCGCTTCATCGACACCTCGCCGGCCTTCACCGCGGACGGCCGCTACCTGGCGTTCCTGTCGGTGCGCAACTTCGACCCGGTCTACGACTCGCACGTCTTCGACCTGTCCTTCCCCAACGGCTGCCGCCCGTACCTGATCACGCTGGCCGCCGACACGCCGTCCCCGTTCGGGCCGCAGCGGGCCGGGCGCCCGCTCGGCGGGGAGGAGGACGAGCCGCGGGCCAAGAAGGCGGACGGCGAGGACGGCGGCGCCGACACCGCGCCGGTGACCAGGGTGGACCTGGACGGCATCGCCGACCGGATCGTCCCGTTCCCGGTCGAGGGCGGCCTGTTCGGCACCCTGCGGGCCGCCAAGGACGGCGTGCTGTGGACCAGGGCCCCGCTGCTCGGCGAACTCGGCGACGAGGCGGCCTCGTTGGAGGATGACCGGCCCCGGCCGGTGCTGGAGCGCTTCGACCTGAAGAAGCGCCGGGTCGAGCAACTGGTGCACGACGTCGACGGCTTCGCGGTCAGCGGGGACGGCAGCCGGGTCGCCGTGCTGGACGAGGGCGAGCTGCGCATCGTCCCCGCCGACCACAAGGCGGCCGGCGAGGACGACGAGACCGCCGTGGACCTCGCCCGGCTGCGGGTCACCGTCGACCCGGCCGCCGAGTGGCGGCAGATGTTCGCCGAGAACGGCCGGCTGATGCGGGACAACTTCTGGCGCCCCGACCTCGCCGGCGTGGACTGGGCCGGCGTCCTGGAGCGCTACCGGCCGCTGGTGGAGCGGGTCGGCTCGCACGACGACCTGGTCGACCTGCTCTGGGAGGTGCACGGCGAACTCGGTACCTCGCACGCCTACGTCCTCCCCTACGGCGCGCACACCGACGCCGCCCGGCGCCAGGGCCTGCTCGGCGCGGACCTCGTCAAGGAGGGCGGGCAGTGGCGGATCGCCCGGATCCTGCCCGGCGAGTCCTCCGACCCGAGGGCCCGCTCGCCGCTGGCCGCGCCCGGCGCCGCGATCCGCCCGGGCGACGCGATCCTCGCGGTCAACGGCCGCCCGGTGGACCCGGTCACCGGCCCGGCCCCGCTGCTGGCCGGCACCGCCGGGCAGCCGGTCGAGCTGACCGTGGCCGGCAAGGACGGCACCGACCAGCGCCACCCGGTGGTCGTCCCGCTCGCCGACGACGAGGCGCTGCGCTACCACGACTGGGTGGCCGGGCGGCGGGCCGCCGTGCGCGAACTGTCCGGCGGCCGGCTCGGCTACCTGCACGTCCCCGACATGCAGACCACCGGCTGGGCCCAGATCCACCGCGACCTGCGCTCGGAGATGGCCAAGGAGGGCGTGATCGTCGACATCCGGGAGAACCGGGGCGGCCACACCTCGCAGCTGGTGATCGAGAAGCTCGCCCGCCGCATCGTCGGCTGGAACGTCAGCCGGGACACCGACAGCCCGGTGCCGTATCCCGGCGACGCCCCGCGCGGACCGATCGTCGCGCTCGCCGACCAGGACTCCGGCTCGGACGGCGACATCGTCAACGCCGCCATCCAGGCGCTGGGGATCGGCCCGGTCGTCGGCACCCGCACCTGGGGCGGGGTGATCGGCATCGACAGCCGCTACCGGCTGGTCGACGGCACCCTGGTCACCCAGCCCAAGTACGCGTTCTGGCTGGAGAACTACGGCTGGGGCGTGGAGAACCACGGCGTCGACCCGGACGTCGAGGTGCCGATCGCCCCGCACCACTGGGCGGCCGGCGAGGACCCGCAGCTCGCCGAGGGCGTCCGGCTCGCCCTGGCCGCACTCGCCGACACCCCGGCCCGCACGGCGCCGCCGATGCCCTGGCAGTAGCGGCGCCGCCTGGGTGCGCCCCGAAAAAAGAAGCCGAAGGGGCGCGCCGGAGGCAAGCGGGCGGGTCGCCGCGTGGGAAGTCGGGTGGGCCGACTTCCCACGCGGGGGCGTGGGTAGGATGCGGGGCTGTTTCTTGATCCACAGCTCACGGGGGAATCACCATGGCACAGGGCTACCCGCCGTCGCCGTACGGCCAGAACCCTTACGGACAACAGCAACCGCAGCCGTACCCGCCCTACCAGCAGCAACCGCAGCCGTACCCGCCGCAGGGGTACGCACCGCAGGGCTACGCGCCGCAGCCGCCGCAGCCCCAGCAGCCCCAGTACGGCCAGCCGCAGCAGTACGCCCAGCCGCAGCAGTACGGACAGCCCCAGCAGTACGCCCAGCCCGACCCGTACCCCGACCCCAACCCCTACCCGCAGCAGCCGCAGCACCCGCAGCGCGCCGCGACGCTGCCGCCCCCCAAGGAGGCGGGCGGCGGCCGGCGCTTCCTGGCGATCGTGCTCGACTTCTTCCTCGCGGTCGGCCTCGGCTTCGCCGCCGCCGACGCCGCGAGCCGGCCGAAGGTCAGGAACGTGGCGGGCCACTCCGTGCAGAGCGGCGGCCCGGCCGTGCCGTACGTCGTGGCGCTGGTCGTCGTCGGCCTCCTCGTGTCCTTCCTGAACCAGGTCGTGCTCGCCCGCCTCGCCGGCTTCAGCGTCGGCAAGGCGATCCTGGCGATGCGGGTGGTGCGCACCAAGCGGGTGATGCGCCCGAACACGTGGCGGCTCACCAGGCGCTGGCTGCTCGGCTTCGTCTTCCTCGCGGTGACGATCCTCTCCGAGGACTTCGACCTCGACGACGGCGACATCGTCGGCATGCGCGCGGTGCGTTGGAAGCACCTGCGGGAGTACCAGCAGGCCGCGGCCGGGCTCGGCTAGGCTGCGCCCGTACGGCCCCATCACCCGACGTACCGATCCCGAGGAGTAGCCGATGGCCGGCGAGGCGCAGCCCGACTGCCTGTTCTGCAAGATCGTGGCGGGCGAGATCCCGGCGACGGTGGTGCGCAAGACCGAGCGCGTCCTCGCCTTCCGCGACATCGCCCCCAAGGCCCCCGTGCACGTCCTGGTCATCCCGCACGTCCACTACCCGAACGCGGCCGCGCTGGCCGCCGCCGAGCCGGAGATCGCCGGTGAACTGCTCGCCGAGGCGGGCCGGGTGGCCGAGGACGAGGGCATCGAGGACTACCGGCTGATCTTCAACACCGGTGCGGGCGCCGGGCAGACGGTCTTCCACGCCCACGTCCACGTGCTCGGCGGCAAGCGCATGACCGAGAGCATGGTCTGATCCCAGGTGTCCCAGCGCGAACTCGTCGTCCTCGGCACCGCCAGCCAGGTGCCCACCCGGCACCGCAACCACAACGGCTACCTGCTGCGCTGGGACGGCGAGGGCCTGCTGTTCGACCCCGGCGAGGGCACCCAGCGGCAGATGCTGCACGCCGGGGTCACGGCCACCCAGATCACCCGGATCGCGGTCACCCACTTCCACGGCGACCACTGCCTGGGCCTCGCGGGGGTGATCCAGCGGATCAACCTGGACCGCGTCCCGCATCCGGTGGACGTCTACTTCCCGGCTTCCGGCGAGGTCTACTTCGAGCGGCTGCGGCACGCCACCGCGTACCACGAGACGGCCGTGCTGCGGCCCCGGCCGATCGACGAGCCGGGCCCGCTGCCCGCGCCCGGCGCCCGCTTCGCGCTGGACGCCGTGCGGCTGGACCACCCCGTGGAGTCCTTCGGCTACCGGCTGGCCGAGCCGGACGGCCGCCGGCTGGTGCCCGAACGGCTCGCCGCTCTGGGCGTCTCCGGGCCGGCGGTGGGCCGGCTGCAGCACGAGGGCGCGATCGAGGCGGACGGCCGGCGGGTCACCCTGGACGAGGTCAGTGAGCCGCGGCCGGGCCAGAAGTTCGCCTTCGTGATGGACACCCGGCTCTGCGAGGGCGTGTACGCGCTCGCCGAGGGCACCGACCTGCTGGTGGTCGAGGCCACCTTCACCGACGCCGACGCCCGTCTCGCCGAGGAGCACGGCCACCTCACCGCCGGGCAGGCCGCCAAGGTCGCCGCCGAGGCGGGCGCGCGCACCCTGGTGCTGACCCACTTCTCACAGCGCTATCCGGACCTCGGCCAGCATCTGGCCGACGCCCGCAAGCACTTCGACGGGGAGCTGGTGCTGGCCGCCGACCTCGCCCGGGTGCCCGTGCCCGTGCGCCGTCAGCCGTGAAGCCGCCTTCGCCGGCCGTGAACCCGCCGTCGTCGGCTGTCAACCCGCCTTCGTCGGCGGTGAACCGGCCCGCGTCGGCCGTGAACCCGCCCGCGCCGGGTACCCGCGGAAAAAAGGGCTCGCGCCGTCCCGCGAACTGCCGCAGCATCGACGGGTGCGGCCCCGCCGCCCGCCGCGGCGATCACGCTCGCGGCGTACCCTGGTGCCCCGGAGACACCGAGCGGCACACGACACCACGGATGGGATGAGGCAGGCCCCAGCGCCGACCTATGAGTGACACATCGCAGACCCGTACCAACGGACAGTCGCGTTCCGAACCGGCCGACGACGGCCGTGTCAGCGCCCGGTTCGTCATCCCCGAGAAGCACCCGATGGTCACCCTGCTCGGCACCGCGGACTCGCTGCTGCGCGTGATCGAACAGGGTTTCCCCGCCGCCGACATCCACGTCCGGGGCAACGAGGTGACCGCCACCGGGGCGCGCGCCGAAGTCGCCCTCGTGCAGAAGCTCTTCAACGAGATGATGCTGGTGCTGCGCACCGGCCAGCCCCTGACGGAGGACTCCGTGGAGCGCTCCATCGCCATGCTCCGCAGCCAGGAGCAGGACCCGGACAGCCCGGCGCCGTCCCAGGTGTTCACCGCGAACATCCTGTCCAACCGCGGCCGCACGATCCGCCCCAAGACCCTCAACCAGCAGCGCTACGTCGACGCGATCGACAAGCACACGATCGTCTTCGGCCTCGGCCCGGCCGGCACCGGCAAGACCTACCTGGCGATGGCCAAGGCCGTGCAGGCCCTGCAGGCCAAGGAGGTCAACCGGATCATCCTGACCCGCCCGGCGGTCGAGGCGGGGGAGCGGCTGGGCTTCCTGCCCGGCACCCTCTACGAGAAGATCGACCCGTACCTGCGCCCGCTCTACGACGCGCTGCACGACATGATGGACCCGGACTCCATCCCGCGCCTGATGGCGGCCGGCACCATCGAGGTCGCGCCGCTCGCGTACATGCGCGGCCGCACCCTCAACGACGCCTTCATCATCCTCGACGAGGCCCAGAACACCTCGCCCGAGCAGATGAAGATGTTCCTCACCCGCCTCGGGTTCAACTCCCGGGTGGTCGTCACCGGCGACACCAGCCAGATCGACCTCCCGGGCGGCACCAGGAGCGGCCTCAAGGTCGTCCAGGAGATCCTGGCCGACGTGCCCGACATCCATTTCTCCGTCCTCACCAGCACCGACGTGGTCCGCCACAAGCTGGTCGGCCGGATCGTGGACGCCTACGAGCGCTGGGACGCCCGCCAGGAGGCCGAGGAGGGCACCACCCCTCCCCGCAAGCCCGCCCAGCGGCGCCCGGGCAAGACCACGGCGCCCCGAGCACCCCGCCAGTCCCATCGCACCGAAAGCTGAGCACACAGCCCGTCATGTCGATCGACATCGCCAACGAGTCCGGTTGGGACGCCGATGAGGAAGCCATCCTCGACGTCGCCCGCTTCGCCCTGGACAAGATGCGGATCCACCCGCAGTCCGAACTGTCCGTGATCCTGGTGGACGGAGCGGCGATGGAGGAGCTGCACATCCAGTGGATGGACCTGCCCGGGCCCACCGACGTGATGTCCTTCCCCATGGACGAGCTGCGTCCCGGCAAGGAGGGCGAGGAGCTGCCGCAGGGC
Source organism: Kitasatospora sp. NPDC034023 (assembly GCF_055575795.1). NCBI lineage: Bacteria > Bacillati > Actinomycetota > Actinomycetes > Kitasatosporales > Streptomycetaceae > Kitasatospora > Kitasatospora sp. NPDC034023. Next base: position 398,577 of record NZ_JBVIRY010000002.1, on the reverse strand, counting down.
CTGCTCGGCGACATCGTGCTCTGCCCCGAGGTCGCCGAGCAGCAGGGCAAGTCCGCCCCCTCGAAGCACTCGATGGACGAGGAGCTGCAACTGCTCACCGTGCACGGCGTGCTGCACGTCCTCGGCTACGACCACGAGGAGCCCGAGGAAGAGGAGGAGATGTTCGCCCTCCAGAAGCGCATCCTGGACGACTGGCGGGCGGGCCGCGGCCTCGGCGGCATCTCCCCGGCCCCCACCACCCACTGAGCGCGGAGCCCGACCCCTGTGAGTGGTGAGAGTACGAGCTTCATCCTCGGTGCCGTGCTGCTCGTCGTCCTCGGCTGGCTGGCCGCGTGCGCCGAGGCGGGCATCTCCCGGGTCTCGCGGTTCCGGGCGGAGGAGGCCGTGCGGGTCGGCCGGCGCGGCTCCGCGCGCCTGCTGACCCTCGCCTCCGACCCGATCCGCTACCTCAACCTGGCGACCCTGATCCGGGTGGCCAGCGAGATGGCGGCGGCCGTCCTGGTCACCGTGGTGTGCGTGCGCAACCTCACCCCGACCTGGCAGGCCGTGCTGCTGGCGTTCGGCGTGATGGTGCTGGTGTCCTTCGTCGCGGTGGGGGTCTCGCCGCGCACGATCGGGCGCCAGCACCCGCTCACCACGGCGACCGCGGCCTCCTTCGTGCTGCTGCCGCTGGCCGCCGTGCTCGGCCCGATCCCGCGATTGCTGATCCTCCTCGGCAACGCGCTGACCCCGGGCAAGGGCTACCGGGAGGGGCCGTTCGCCTCCGAGGCGGAACTGCGGGCCCTGGTGGACCTCGCCGAGAAGGACGACCTGATCGAGGACGAGGAGCGCCGGATGGTGCACTCCGTCTTCGAACTGGGCGACACCATCGTGCGCGAGGTGATGGTGCCGCGCACCGACCTGGTGATGATCGAGCGGCACAAGACCGTCCGGCAGGCCCTCACCCTGGCGCTGCGCTCCGGCTTCTCGCGGATCCCGGTGGTCGGCGACAACGAGGACGACGTGGTCGGCATCGTCTACCTCAAGGACCTGGTGCGGCGCACCCACATCAACCGGGAGGCGGAGGCCGAGGAGGTCGGCGCGGTGATGCGCCCGGCCGTGTTCGTCCCGGACTCCAAGCCGGCCGGCGACCTGCTGCGCGAGATGCAGCAGCGCCGCTCGCACGTGGCGATCGTGATCGACGAGTACGGCGGCACGGCCGGCCTGGTCACCATCGAGGACGTCCTGGAGGAGATCGTCGGCGAGATCACCGACGAGTACGACCGGGAGATCGCGCCGGTGGAGGACCTCGGCGACGGCTCGTACCGGATCACCGCCCGCCTGCTGGTCGAGGACCTGGGCGAGCTGTTCGGCATCGAGCTGGAGGACGAGGACGTCGAGACCGTCGGCGGCCTGCTGGCCAAGCACCTCGGCCGGGTGCCGATCCCCGGTTCCGCCTGCGAGATCCCGCTGCCGGAGCCGGCCACGGACGGCCTGACCGGCATCCTGCTGACCGCCGAGTCCTCGGCCGGCCGCCGCAACCGGATCGGCTCGATGGTCGCCACCCCGGTCCGCAAGGGCGACGAGGCCGAGGAGTTCGCGGGCGAGTAGCGGGTGGGCTGCCGCCGAGCGACCATGGAGGGCATGACGCACAAACTGCGCGCGGAGTACGGCCCGCAGGGGGTGGCCGGCGGAGTCAGGTCCTGGCACGTGGTGCGGGACCGGGACCTCTCGACGGCGCTCTGCGGCCGGACCATGCCCGACGACGCCGAGACGCGGCCCGAGCAGGAGTGGGGCACCGGGCTGCGCTGCTGCCAGCAGTGCGGCTCGCTCTACATGCACGAGACGCCCCACATGCAGGGGAGCCACCCCTACAGCTAGGCCATGGCTGAGCTCTGGAGGTCGCCATGAAGCTGCAAGACGAACTGCCCGTCGACCACAAGCTCCTCATGGTCTGGCGGATCGGAGCGGGGCTCGGAGGAGTCTTCCTGATCGTGTTCGGGGCCCTCGGGCTGGCCGACCACCCGGGCTTCCTCGACACCCGGGGCGATCAGGTCGCGGGGCTGTCGACCAACGGCGCGCTGGCCGTCCTGTCCATCGTGGCGGGCGCGATCCTGGTGATCGGGGCGGTGATCGGCGGGAACTTCGCCGCCAACCTGAACATGGCGGTGGGCGTGCTGTTCGTCCTGTCCGGTTTCTACGGCCTGACGGTGCTCGGACGGCCGGAGGCCAACATCCTCAACTTCCGGATGTCGAACGTGCTGTTCGCGTTCGTCTTCGGGGTCGTCCTGACGACATTCGGGATGTACGGCCGGGTGAGCAGCCATCTGCCGCACGACAACCCGTACTGGCGCCATCGCGCCGAGAACGAGGAGCCGATGCCGTCCGGGCCGAAGACCTTCGTCAAGGTCCTCCGCCCGAACCCGGGCCCGACCCACCCGGTCGGCCACTGAGCCGCTGCTACTCGCCCGCTCGCCTCCGGGGCGCTCGCGATCCGGTGGCGACGGGCGGCGGCCTATGCTCGGCGGCATGAGTGACATCGTCGAGCTCGACCCCGAAGACAAGAAGATCATCACCCTGGCCCGCTCGGCCCGCGCCCGCAACGGCGTCCCCGAGGGGGCCGCGGTGCGTGACGAGACCGGCCGGACCTACGTGGCCGGGACGGTCGCCCTGGAGTCGCTGCGGCTGAGCGCGCTGCAGACGGCGGTGGCGATGGCGGTGGCCAGCGGCGCCAAGTCGCTGGAGGCGGCGGCCGTGGTGAGCGAGGCGGAGCAGCCGGCCGAGGCCGACCTGGCGGCGGTGCGGGACCTGGGCGGGGCCGGGACGCCGGTGCTGCTGGCCGGTCCGGACGGGGCGCTGCGGGTGGCGGCCGAGGCGCGCTGAGCGGCGCTGGGGGGCTGCCGAGGGGGCACGGAGGGGCTCTGGGGGGCTGTTGAGGGGCGGCCAGGGCCCTTGCGGGGCCTTCTCGGCCCGGCACCACCCGGCGTGGCGGCCCCCACGAGTTCTGCAGATAATCTCACCGGGGGAGTGGACTCGGTGAGGGGGGCTGGGACATGGGGGCGGTGGCGTTCTTCGCCGGGCTGCTGCTGTTCGTGATGGGGCTGGGGAAATGGCAGGAGACCGGTTCGCAGGGCTGGCTGTTCGGCTCGCTCGGATTCCTGCTGGTGCTGGTGGTGGTCTCGCTGATTCCCGGGAACGCCAAGGGCGGAAAGCAGGGCTGAACGCGCCCGGGGGCGACCCCGGGCAGCGGGGCTCCGGTGATCAGGGAGAATGGAGCCCATGAATGCCCCTTCCTCCTCGTACCGCTCCGGGTTCGCGTGCTTCGTCGGCCGGCCCAACGCGGGCAAGTCGACCCTGACCAACGCCCTGGTGGGGACGAAGGTCGCGATCACCTCCGACCGCCCTCAGACCACCCGGCACACCGTGCGCGGCATCGTGCACCGCCCCGACGCCCAGCTCGTCCTGGTCGACACCCCCGGTCTGCACAAGCCGCGCACGCTGCTCGGCGAGCGCCTCAACGACCTGGTCCGCAGCACCTGGGCCGAGGTCGACGTGATCGGTTTCTGCCTGCCCGCCGACCAGAAGATCGGCCCCGGCGACAAGTTCATCGCCAAGGAGATCGCCGGGATCAAGAAGACCCCGAAGGTCGCCATCGTCACCAAGACCGACCTGGTCGACTCCAAGCGCCTGGCCGAGCAGCTGATCGCCATCCACCAGCTCGGCATCGAGCTGGGCTTCGAGTGGGCCGAGATCATCCCGGTCTCCGCGGTCGGCGACAAGCAGGTCGAACTGGCCGCCGACCTGCTCACCAAGCTGCTGCCGGAGGGCGACCAGCTCTACCCGGACGGCGACCTCACCGACGAGCCCGAGCAGATCATGGTCGCCGAGCTGATCCGCGAGGCCGCGCTCGAGGGCGTGCGGGACGAGCTGCCGCACTCGCTGGCCGTCGTGGTCGAGGAGATGCTCCCGCGCGAGGGCCGCCCGGCGGACCGCCCGCTGCTGGACATCCACGCCAACGTCTACATCGAGCGGCAGAGCCAGAAGGCGATCGTGATCGGCGCCAAGGGCTCGCGGCTGAAGCACGTCGGCACCACCGCCCGCAAGCACATCGAGGCGCTGCTCGGCACGCCGGTCTACCTCGACCTGCACGTCAAGGTCGCCAAGGACTGGCAGCGCGACCCGAAGCAGCTGCGCAAGCTCGGCTTCTGAACCGGGGCCCCTGAACCGGGGCCCCTGACCGGGGAGTTCGAGCGCCGGTCGCCGCTTCCGCCGCCGTCGCTGGTGCTACGCGCCCTCGCGCAGCACCAGCGACACCAGCTCCCGCTGCGAGTCGGTGAGCTTCGGGTCGGCGCAGTACACCGTCCGGCCGTCGACGGTGATCTCGTAGTGGAAACCGTCCGGCACCCCGTACGAGGGGGCGCGCAGCCCGCCCGCGACGGCCTCGCGGGCGAGGGCGTGGACGTGCGGGGCGTCCGTGCGCTCGGCGCTGTCGAGCTCCGCGTGGCGGACGATTCCGGCGAAGCCGCCGGTCCGGGTCACCTGGATACGCATGGTGTCCATGGTGGTACGCAGGGAAGGCTTTTGCGGCGCTTTTCCCGGACCGTGACCTTAAGCGCACCTCAACCCGGTCTCAGCCGGTCTCGGCTCCTCTGCCCGGCCGTACGGTGATGAGGTCATCCGGTCACCCCGGGCTGATCCCGACCTGCGCCCAGGAAGCCGTGACGGTGTCCGCGACCGAGGACTGGTCGGGGTAGCGGGCCTTGGCGGCGGCCACGGTGGCCCGGGCGAAGGCGGTGAAGTCGGCGTCGGCGGGCAGTGTGCGGCCGGTCAGCGCGTCGTACCAGATCCGCCCGGCGCGCTCCCAGGCCGAGCCGCCGAGGGCGGTGGCCAGCAGGTAGAACGCGTGGTTGGGGATGCCGGAGTTGATGTGCACGCCGCCGTTGTCCTCGGCGGTGTTCACGTAGTCCCGCATGTGCGCGGGCTGCGGGTCCTTGCCGAGCCGGGGGTCGTCGTAGGCGGTGCCGGGCGCCTTCATCGAACGCAGCGCCACGCCCTGGACGCCGGGGGCGAGCAGTCCGGCGCCGATCAGCCAGTCGGCGTCGGCGGCGCTCTGGCGCAGCGCGTACTGCTTGACCAGCGAGCCGAAGACGTCGGAGACCGACTCGTTGAGCGCGCCGGGCTGGTCCTGGTAGTCGAGTCCGGCGGTGAACTGGGTGACGCCGTGGGTGAGTTCGTGGCCGATGACGTCGATGCAGGCGGTGAAGTCGCCGAAGATCTCGCCGTCGCCGTCGCCGAAGACCATCTGGTGGCCGTTCCAGAAGGCGTTGTCGTAGTTGCGGCCGTAGTGGACGCTGGCGTCCAGCCGCAGGTTGTGGTCGTCGATGGAGTGCCGGCCGAAGGCGTCGGCGTAGAGCGCGAAGGTGGCGCCGAGGCCGTCGTAGGCGTGGTTGACGGAGGCGTCGGCGACCGCCGCCTGGCCCTCGGTGCGCGCGGTGCGGCCGGGCAGCCGCTGGCCGTGGGCGGCGTCGGAGATCACCCGGTTGAGGCCCGGGGCGCCGCCGGTGGGCGGGGGCGGGGAGAGGCGGGCCGCGCGGTGCGCGGCGTCGAGTGCGAGGGAGTGGACGGCGGCTTCGTGACCGGCCTCGGCGAGGCGGTCCAGGACGTACGGCGGGACAATCGCGCAGATCGGTACTGCTGCAGTCATGTGGCCCAGGGTGAGGCCTCGATGACCGAATGTCACCACCCTTGACATGACCGGTCGGCGTCTCAAGGAGTGGAACGGGAGCCCGGATCACTTCGGGGGCGCGCGGCGCTGGGTTACGCTGGGGCATCATGCGCAACGGGCTGCTTCTTCTTAGCTGCCGCGTCGAGGGCCTGTAGTCCACTGGGGCCGGCTCCCTCGCCGCGGGGAACGAGCTGTGCGCGGAATCGGCGATCCAATGGCGGGTCGCGAGCGGCAGCAGAGGCCGGCCAGTCGGTGTTGATCCCTCCCGACCCGCCCGCACCACGCATCCACAGGAAGCCGAGAGTCACCTCCATGACCGAGCAGACCTCCGCCGCGTCCATCCCCGCCGCTCGCGCCTTCGTCGACCGGCCCACCCCGATCACCGCCGCCGCCGTGCGCCAGCAGCCCTCCGGCATGCGGTACGGGCGCTACCTGCCGTTCGGCACCGTGGACCTGCCGGACCGCACCTGGCCGGACTCCGTGATCACCAAGGCGCCGCGCTGGCTCTCGACCGACCTGCGGGACGGCAACCAGGCGCTGATCGACCCGATGTCCCCGGCCCGCAAGCGCAAGATGTTCGACCTGCTGGTCGGCATGGGCTACCAGGAGATCGAGGTCGGCTTCCCCTCCTCCGGTGCCACCGACCACGCCTTCGTACGGTCGCTGATCGAGGAGGGGGCGATCCCCGAGGACGTCACCATCTCGGTGCTGACGCAGGCCCGGGAGGAGCTGATCGAGAAGACCGTCGAGGCGCTGGTCGGCGCCCCGCGCGCGACCGTCCACCTGTACAACGCGACGGCGCCGCTGTTCCGCCGGGTGGTGTTCCGCAACGACAAGGCGGCCACCAAGGCGATCGCCACCGACGGCACCCGGCTGGTGATGGAGTACGCGGAGAAGCTGCTGGGCGAGGACACCGTCTTCGGCTACCAGTACTCGCCGGAGATCTTCGTCGACACCGAGCTGGACTTCGCGCTGGAGGTCTGCGAGGCGGTCATGGACGTCTGGCAGCCGGGCGAGGGCCGCGAGATCATCCTGAACCTGCCGGCCACCATCGAGCGGGCCACCCCGAACGTTCAGGCCGACCAGTTCGAGTGGATGTCGCGCAACCTGTCCCGCCGCGAGTTCGTCTGTCTGTCGGTGCACCCGCACAACGACCGCGGCACCGCCGTCGCCTCCGCCGAGCTTGCCTACATGGCGGGCGCGGACCGCATCGAGGGCTGCTTGTTCGGGCAGGGTGAGCGGACCGGCAACGTCGACCTGGTGACGCTGGGGATGAACCTGTTCTCGCAGGGCATCGACCCGCAGATCGACTTCTCCGACATCGACGAGGTGCGCCGCACCGCCGAGTACTGCAACCAGATGGAGGTGCACCCGCGCCACCCGTACGCCGGTGACCTGGTGTACACCTCCTTCTCCGGCTCGCACCAGGACGCCATCAAGAAGGGCTTCGACGCCCTGGAGGCCGACGCCAGGGCGGCGGGCGTGCCGGTGGAGGAACACACCTGGGGCGTGCCGTACCTGCCGATCGACCCGAAGGACGTCGGCCGCACCTACGAGGCGGTCATCCGGGTCAACAGCCAGTCCGGCAAGGGCGGCGTCGCGTACGTCCTGAAGAACGACCACAAGCTGGACCTGCCGCGCCGGATGCAGATCGAGTTCTCCCGGATCATCCAGGCCAAGACCGACGCCGAGGGAGGCGAGGTCACCCCGGCCGAGATCTGGCGGGTCTTCGAGGACGAGTACCTGCCGACCACCGACAACCCGTGGGGCCGGGTGGCGCTGAGCGGCTCGCGCACCCTGACCACCGAGGACGGCCGGGACGCGCTGACCGCCGAGGCCGTGGTGGACGGCACGCCGGTGGCCCTGAGCGGTGCCGGCAACGGCCCGGTCTCGGCCTTCGCGGACGCGCTGGCCCGGATCGGCTTCGACGTGCGCGTCCTGGACTACGCCGAGCACGCGCTGAGCGAGGGCGGCGACGCCCAGGCCGCCGCGTACGTCGAGTGCGCGGTGGACGGCCAGGTGCTGTGGGGCGTGGGCATCGACGGCAACACCGTGCTGGCCTCGCTGAAGGCCATGATCAGCGCCGTCAACCGGTCGCAGCGCGGGTAGTTCGTACGAGTGGCACACGGCGGGGCCGTCCTGCGGGGCGGCCCTTCGCCGTACCCAGGCACCTGCGCGGGGGCGCTGTGTCCTGCGCCACATTTTTTGGGATCGGAAGCCGTTCGAGGTACTGACACGTGCCGGTAACCATGGCAACATCGATCCACCGGAAAGCCGGGTCGGTGGGACGGCTCGGTGTCCGGTCGCGTGACCTGCCCATCGTCGAGCAGGCCGCCTGCCATGTCTGGGGAGTGGCGCCGTGACCAGGTTGTGGGGTGTTCGCCCGCGGTGGCGGACTGACGTTCTCGGTGACTTCTTCTGCCCGGGCTGCGGCGGGGACCGCAACTACCGCCGGCAGCACGGCCGGCGGTGGCTGCGGTTGCTCGGCACCCCGGTGCTCCCGCTCGGACCGGTGATCGGCAGCGTGCAGTGCACCAGTTGCCACGGTCGGTACGGCGTCGAGAGCCTCGAACAGCTGACCTGCGTACGCCTCGGCGCGATGCTGCGGGACGCCCAGTACACCATCGCGCTGGCCCTCCTCGCGGCCGGCGGCACCGCCCACCGGGAGGCGCGCGACGCGGCCTGCGCGGCGGTGCGCGAGGCCGGGTTCGAGGACTGCGGCGAGGCCCAGGTGCTGGCCGCGCTCGCCGCGCTCTCCGGACTCGGCGGCGAACTCTACGACGCCCACGGCATGGCCGGCGGCCTGGCCGTCGAACTGCACGCGGTGCTCGAACCGCTCACGCCGCACCTCGCCCACCACGGCCGCGAACGGCTGCTGCTGCAGGGCGCGGCGATCGCCCTGGCCGACGGGCGCTACCTGCCGCAGGAGCGCGAGGCGCTGACCGCGGTCGGGCGCTGCCTGGACCTGCCGCAGGCGCGGGTCGGGGCGCTGCTGGAGGCGGCGACCCGGGCACCGTACAAGTAGCCGGCACGAGCAACCGGTACACGTAGCCCGTACACGTAGCCCCTCGTCGCCGCTTCACCCGTCGACCATCTCCGAAATCCCCCACAAACGGGCCCGAACCCCCTCCGGGCCCGCCGTGACCCGCACCGCAGTGGTCCTCCCCCACGGCCCCGGTGCGGGCAACACGGCTGTCCGGCGCTGTCCGCCCGCGGTGCGTCGCCGCCCGCGGCCGTCCGCCGCTGTCGGCGGCTGGGGGAGAATGGTCGGCATGAGTCTTTTCCGGGACGACGGCGTCGTGTTGCGGGCGCAGAAGCTCGGCGAGGCCGATCGGATCATCACCCTGCTGACCCGCCAGCACGGCAAGGTGCGGGCGGTGGCGCGCGGGGTGCGCAAGACCAAGTCCAAGTTCGGTGCCCGCCTGGAGCCGTTCTCGCACGTGGACGTGCAGTTCTTCAGCCGGGGGAGTGAGCTGATCGGCCGCGGGTTGCCGCTCTGCACCCAGGTCGAGACCATTGCGCCGTACGGCGGTTCGATCGTCACCGACTACGGCCGCTACACCGCGGGCACAGCGATGCTGGAGACGGCCGAGCGCTTCGCCGAGAACGAGGGCGAGCCCGCCGTCCAGCAGTACCTGCTGCTGGTGGGCGGGCTGCGCACGCTGGCGGCGGGGGTGCACGAGTCGCACCTGGTGCTGGACGCCTTCCTGCTGCGCTCGCTCGCGGTGAACGGGTACGGCGCGAGCTTCACGGACTGCGCCAAGTGCGGTCTGGAGGGGCCGAACCGTTTCTTCTCGCTCGCCGCAGGCGGGGTGCTCTGCCCGGACTGCCGAGTGCCGGGATGTGCCGTACCCTCCCCTGAGACACTGGTACTGCTCGGGGCGCTGCTGTCAGGGGACTGGCGGACGGCCGACGCCTGCGAGCCGCGGTACTGGCGGGAGGGCAGCGGCCTGGTCGCGGCCTATCTGCAGTGGCACCTGGAGCGGGGCATCCGCTCGATGAGATACGTGGAGAAGTGAGCACATGGCAGCGCGACGGCTCTTCGGCGGCGGCAAGCAGCGGGCGTACGCGCCCCCGACCCCGCACCCCAGCGGCGCACAGCCCCCGAAGATCCCCGGCGAGCTGGTGCCCGAGCACGTCGCCATCGTGATGGACGGCAACGGCCGCTGGGCCAAGGAGCGCGGGCTGCCCCGCACCGAGGGCCACAAGGTCGGCGAGTCCGTGGTGCTCGACGTCCTCGCGGGCGCCATCGAGCTCGGGGTCAAGAACATCTCGCTGTACGCCTTCTCCACCGAGAACTGGAAGCGCTCGCCCGACGAGGTGAAGTTCCTGATGAACTTCAACCGGGACGTCATCGCCCGCCGCCGCGACGAGATGGACGCGATGGGCGTGCGGATCCGCTGGGCCGGCCGGATGCCCAAGCTGTGGAAGAGCGTCGTCCAGGAGCTGCAGGTCGCCGAGGAGCAGACCAAGGGCAACGACGCCGTCACGCTCTACATGTGCGTCAACTACGGCGGCCGGGCCGAGCTGGCGGACGCGACGCAGGCGATCGCGCGGGAGGTCGCGGCCGGGCGGCTGGACCCGAAGAAGGTCAACGAGAAGACCCTCGCCAAGTACATGTACCACCCGGACATGCCGGACGTGGACCTCTTCCTGCGCCCCAGCGGTGAGCAGCGCACCTCCAACTTCCTGCTCTGGCAGTCTGCTTACGCCGAGTTCGTGTTCCAGGACGTGCTCTGGCCGGACTTCGACCGCCGCGACCTGTGGCGCGCCTGCGAGCAGTACGCGCGGCGCGACCGGCGCTTCGGCGGGGCGATCCCGAACGAGCTCCCCGCGCCGCGGCCGTCCCAGCGCTGACGCGCTCCGTACGCGACGGAAAGGACCCACCGGGCAGATCCCGGTGGGTCCTTTCCGTCGCGTATGGCTGCGTACGGCTTCGTACGACCGGTACGGCAGGTGTGCCGGTCGGCCGGCTCAGAGCTTCTTGGCGCACTCCGCGCAGGTGCCGAAGATCTCCAGCGTGTGCGCGATGTCGCTGAAGCCGTGCTCGGCGGCGACCGAGTTGGCCCAGCGCTCCACCGCGGGGCCCTCCACCTCGACGGTCGCGCCGCAGTGCCGGCAGACCAGGTGGTGGTGGTGCCCGCTGCTGCACCGGCGGTAGACGGCCTCGCCGTCGGCGGTGCGCAGCACGTCGACCTCACCGGCGTCCGCCAGCGACTGCAGGGTGCGGTAGACCGTGGTCAGACCGACGGAGTCCCCGCGGTGCTTGAGCAGGTCGTGGAGCTCCTGTGCGCTGCGGAAGTCCGCGATCTCGTCCAGGGCCGCCGAGACGGCGGCACGCTGCCGGGTCGATCGGGCACGCGGCGACGGGCCTGCGGTGGTCACCGGGGGTCCTCCTGGGGTCGTGGTCGGCTCGCACCTCATTGTGCCAGCCCGGCCCGCCCGTCAGGGGTGGTCGTGTCGGAGGAAGTCCGCTCCGGCGACTGGAGCGGCAGTTCGACGTCGCAGACCTTCGGTCCGTGGTCGGTGTCGGCGCGGTGGCGGTGGCGGCGGCGGGCGAGCGGTGCGGCGAGCGCGCTGAACACCGCGAAGACCGCGATGGCGAGCAGCACGATGGCCGGGCCGGAGGGCACGTCGAGCTGGTAGGAGCCGGTGACGCCGGCCAGCGAGACCACCACGCCGAGCGCGATCGAGGCGGCCTGGGTGGCGGCGAAGGATCGGGTGAGCTGCTGGGCGGCGACCACCGGGACCACCATCAGGGCGCTGACCAGCAGCAGGCCGACCACCCGCATGGCGACGGTGACGGTGACCGCGGCCATCACGGCGAGCAGCAGGTTGAGGGTGCGCACCGGCAGGCCGGTGACCCGGGCGAAGTCCTCGTCCTGGCAGATCGCGAACAGCTGGCGGCGCAGGCCGACGGTGACCGCGATGACCACCGCGCCGAGCACCGCGATCGCGGCCAGGTCGGCGGGGGCGACGGTGAGGATCGAGCCCCACAGGTAGCTCTCCAGCGAGCCGGCGCCGGCCTGGGCGGAGAGCGAGACGAGCAGCTTGCCGCAGGCCATGCCGCCGTAGAAGAGCATCGCGAGGGCGATGTCGCCGCGCTGGTTGCCGCGCGAGCGGACCAGCTCCATGGTGACGGCGCCGAGCACGCAGACCAGCACGGCCATCCAGACCGGGCTGGTCTGGAAGATGAAGCCGAGGCCGACGCCGGTCATCGCGACGTGGCCCATGCCGTCGCCCATCAGGGCCTGGCGGCGCTGCACCAGGTAGATGCCGACGGCCGGGGCGGTGATCCCGACCAGGACGGCGGCGAGCAGGGCGCGCTGCATGAAGTCGTAGGACAGCATCTCGGTCATGCGAGCAGCCTCGGCGGGGTCAGGTCGGCGTGCGGGTGGACGTGGTCGTGGCCGGGCAGCGCGTGCAGGCCGGTGTTGGGCACGGGCGGGCCGTCGTGCGCGACGCAGCCGTCCCGCAGGACGACGGCGCGGTCGATCAGCGGTTCCAGCGGCCCGAGTTCGTGCAGCACGAGGAGGACGGCGGCACCGCGGCCGACCTCGGCGCGCAGCGTGTCGGCGAGCACCTGCTGGCTGGCGGAGTCCACGCCGGCCATCGGCTCGTCCATGATCAGCAGGTCGGGGGAGCCGACCAGGGCGCGGGCGATCAGCACCCGCTGCTGCTGGCCGCCGGACAGGTCGGCCACGCCGTCCCCGGCCCGCTCCAGCATGCCGACGGCGGCCAGCGCGCGGTCCACCGCCTCGCGGTCCTTGCGGCGGAACGGCAGCAGCCGGTGCTGCGGCAGTCGTCCGGTGGAGACCACCTCGCGCACGGTGGCCGGGACGCCGGAGGCGGCGGTGGTGCGCTGCGGGACGTACCCGATCCGGTGCCAGGCGCGGAAGGAGCCGTACGGGGCGCCGAACAGCTCCAGGGTGCCGTGCTCCAGCGGGACGGAGCCGATCACGGTCTTGACGGTGGTCGACTTGCCGGAGCCGTTGGCGCCCAGCAGGGCGACGACCTCGCCGGGCCGGACGGTGAGGTCGACGCCGCGCAGCACCGGCCGGCCGCCGCGCGAGGCGACGGCGGCACGGAGGCGGACGGCCGGGGGGATCGGGTGGGTCGTCATGGTGTTCCGTCCCGTCAGCTGGTGGCGGCAGGGGTGGTGGCGTCGGGGGTGGGGGCGTCGGCTCCGGCCGGGGTGGCAGGCGTTCCGCTGCCGGCGGGGGCGCCGAGGGCGGCCTGGAGGTTGGCCAGGTTCTGCTTCATGACGGTGAGGTAGTCGTCCTTGGCCGGGTCCTTGACGCCTTCCAGCGGGTCCAGGACGGCGGTCTTGAGGCCGAGGTCCTTGGCGACGGTGTCGGCGAGCTTGGGGCTGACCAGGGTCTCGAAGAAGATCGTGGTGACGCCGTTGTCCTTGGCGGCCTTCTGTACGGCGGCGAGGCGGGCCGGGGTGGGCTCGGACTCCGGGTCGACGCCGTTGATGGCGACCTGGGTGAGGCCGTAGTGGTCGGCGAGGTAGCCGAAGGCGGCGTGGCTGGTGACGAAGGTCTTGGTCTTGGTGTCCTTCAGTCCGGCCCGGAAGTCCTGGTCGAGCGCGGTGAGCTTGGTGACCAGTTCGTCGGTGTTCTTCCGGTAGTCCTCGGCGTGGGTCGGGTCGGCCTTGGCGAACTCGTCGCCGACGCTCTTGGCGATCGCCGCGTAGCGGGTCGGGTCGAGCCAGATGTGCGGGTCGCCGGCCGGGCCCTCGTGCTTGTGGCCGTCGGCTGCGTTGCCGTCGCCCTCGGAGCCCTCGTCGAGGTGGTGGTCGACCAGCGGGCTGGCGGCGGTGGCGTCGATCCTGTGCTTGCCGGAGGACTGCGCGACGGCCTGGTCGACGGTGGGCTGCAGGCCCTTGAGGTAGAGGATCGCGTCGGCCTTCTGGACGGTGCCGACCTGCTTGGCGGTGAGCTCCAGGTCGTGCGGCTCGACGCCGGCGGCGGTGAGATCGGTGACCGCGACGTGCTCCTTGCCGATCTGCTGGGCGAGGAACTCCATCGGGTAGAAGGAGGCGACGACCTTCAGCTTGCCGTTGCCGCTGTCGGCGCTGCTGCTGCCTCCGCAGGCGGTGAGGACGAGGGGCGCGGCGAGCGCGGTGGCGGCGATGGCTATGGAGCGGCGGGTCCGTCGTCGAGGCAGTCCGATCATCATGACAATCATTCTCATCTAAGATGGAAATGATTGTCAACTCACTCGGACGGGTGAACGGGGGGTGGCGAAGAGTGGGGGCGGCCGGACGATACCGATTTGAATCACGTACCCATATGGCCGGTAACCTGAGGTATTCGGGTACGCGCAACCAGCCGTGCCCTGACCGTGCCGTACGTACTGAAGAGAGCACTGTGGCCGCCGACAAGATCGACACGATCGTCAGCCTGAGCAAGCGCCGTGGCTTCGTCTACCCCTGCAGCGAGATCTACGGCGGCACGCGTGCCGCCTGGGACTACGGACCGCTGGGTGTCGAGCTCAAGGAGAACATCAAGCGCCAGTGGTGGCGCGCGATGGTCCAGGCCCGCGAGGACGTCGTCGGCCTCGACTCGTCGGTGATCCTGGCCCGCGAGGTGTGGGAGGCCTCCGGTCACGTCGCGACCTTCAACGACCCGCTGACCGAGTGCCTCTCCTGCCACAAGCGCCACCGGGCCGACCACCTGGAAGAGAAGTACGAGGCCAAGCACGGCTTCCCGCCGCCGAACGGTCTCAAGGACGTCAACTGCCCCGACTGCGGCACCAAGGGCCAGTTCACGGAGCCCAAGGACTTCTCGGGCATGCTGAAGACCCACCTCGGCGTCACCGAGGAGGCCAGCGGCCTCGCGTTCCTGCGCCCCGAGACGGCGCAGGGCATCTTCACCAACTTCAAGGCCGTCCAGACCACCTCGCGCAAGAAGCCGCCGTTCGGCATCGCCCAGACCGGCAAGAGCTTCCGCAACGAGATCACCCCCGGCAACTTCATCTTCCGCACCCGCGAGTTCGAGCAGATGGAGATGGAGTTCTTCGTCAAGCCGGGCGAGGACGAGCAGTGGCACGAGTACTGGCTCCAGCAGCGCTGGGACTGGTACGTCGACCTCGGCCTGCGCACCGAGAACATGCGCTTCTTCGAGCACCCGAAGGAGAAGCTCTCCCACTACGCCAAGCGCACGGTGGACATCGAGTACCGCTTCAACTTCGGTGGCAGCGAGTTCTCCGAGCTCGAGGGCGTCGCCAACCGCACCGACTACGACCTGCGGGTGCACAGCGAGGCGTCCGGCCAGGACCTGAAGTACTTCGACCAGGAGTCCGGCGAGCGCTACTTCCCGTACGTCATCGAGCCGGCGGCCGGCCTCAACCGCGCCATGCTCGCCTTCCTGATCGACGCCTACTTCGAGGACGAGGCGCCCAACGCCAAGGGCGTCATGGAGAAGCGCGTCGGCATGCGGCTCGACCCGCGCCTGGCCCCGGTCAAGGTCGCCGTCCTGCCGCTGTCGCGCAACGCCGACCTCTCCCCGAAGGCCCGCGGCCTCGCCGCCGACCTGCGCACCGCCTGGAACGTCGAGTTCGACGACGCCGGCGCGATCGGCAAGCGCTACCGCCGCCAGGACGAGATCGGCACGCCGTTCTGCGTCACCGTCGACTTCGACACCCTCGAGGACAACGCGGTGACCATCCGCGACCGCGACACCATGTCGCAGGAGCGCGTCTCGCTGGACCAGGTCAAGGCGTACCTGGGTGCGCGCCTGATCGGCTGCTAGGACGGGTCCGCCTGTTCGGGGAGCCCCCGACCGCCCTGATCTCGGGGCGGTCGGGGGCTCCTCGCTGTGTGCGGCCTCGCTGCGGTGGCAGCCGTTACCTGCGTCCCCAGCGGGAGCGGGGAGCCGTGGGCGGGGTGGTCGGCAGGCCGGCCGCGCGGAGGGCGGCGAGGGTGGTGCGGTGGCGGGGCCCGCCGGCGCGAAGTGCGTCCAGCAGCTCGCCGTACAGGTTCCGGCTGCCGGCGCCGTCCAACGCGGCCGCCAGGCGCACCAGTTCGACGGGCGGGCGGAGCGCCGCCAGTTCCTGCAGCAGGTCCGTGGCGAGCGCCGGCGGCAGCTCGGTGACGAGGTCGGCGAGGTCGGCGGTGGGACGGCCGGCCGCCTGGCGCAGCAGCGTCCGGACGTCGCCGGGGCGGCCGTGCTGCTGGAGGCAGGCGGCGAGGGACGTCAGCTCGGGCGTCGGCGCCGAGCCCCACTCCCACAGGAGCGTCGCGCCGTCCGCGTTCTGCCCCGCCTGCTCCAGCGCAGAGAGGAGCCCCGGGACGGAGGCGGCCGGGTAGGCCCAGAAGGCGTGGAACAGTTCGGCCGCCTCCTCGGCCAGGCCCAGCTCGCGCAGCTCCGCCAGGACGGCGACGGCGTGCTCGGGCGCGGCCTGCGCGGTGCTGCGGGCGAGGTGGAGGGAGGCGCCGGTCGGGCCGTACTGGGCGAGCATGCCGACCAACAGTGCGGCGTCGGCGGGCTCCAGGCGGGCCGCCGCCTGGTCGAGCAGCTCCTCGGCCTCGGTGAGGGCGCCGGTGCGGTGGAGGGTGGAGATCCGCTCGGTGAGGGCGCCGATGTCGGGGCGGGCGGGGGAGGGCGGGGCCTGCCGGGGCGAGGGTTGCGGCTGCGGCTCCGGCTGATGCGCCGGTTCCGGCTCCGGTCGGTACTGCTGGTGGTACTGCTGGTGTGGGTCCTGCTCTCCGTGTCTGAGTCGTGTCTCCAAGGCCTCCAACCGGTCGCTGAGTTGGAGGCACCGGGCGCCCAACCCCTCGCGGAGGGTGCGGGCCTGGGCGAGTTGCCGCAGCAGGTCACCGTCCGGCCGCTGGCGCCCCGGGCTCGCCCGGATCGCCTCGTTCAGTCGCCGTTCACGCTGACTCGCGTAACGGCTCGCACGGAGTAATTCGTCCAGCTCTGCGCGGAGTTCGGCGGCTTGTCGCTCGCCCCCCAGCTGTTGGCCTGCGGGTTGTGCCGTCGGCCGCATGCGCATGATCGCCCCAACCTGTCCATCCAGACCCTGACTGCAGGACATCCTGGCGTTGGTATGTGGCTGGGGAGTTAAGAGCGCACGACCAGTCGTGTCCGAGTGGTGTCAAGGAGCGCGCAGAGGGCGGTCATTGCAAGAAGTGCGCCGGTCGCGCTCCGTAGGAGGGTCGCCTCGTAGTACGGGCCGGGGGCGAGGACGGCGACGGCATACCCGACCACGGCACCTGCGGCCGCGGGCAGGAGAAGGCACAGGGTGTCCCGCCGGGCTGCCGATCCGATCACCAAGAGTCCAGCGAGCGCGGCGAGTTGGGGTGTGCCGAAGGTCTCGGCGTAGCGGATCGCCAGGGCTGGGACGAGGAAGAGCGTGAGCGCCCGGCCGATGGTCTCGGTGAGGGTGGCGGTGCGGGGGGCGGCCGGCGGTGTGACGGAGCGGGCCGCGAGGCGGGCGGCCGTGTGGCGGGTGGCTGCGAGGCGGCTGTCGGCGAGGCGGGTGCCGACGAGAACCGTCAACGCGACTGCGGCGGAGAGGAGATGGCCGCCGATCCGGGCGAGGTTGTAGAGCAGCGCGGTGTCGTACAGCACCAGCATCAACTGCCCGTACGCCCACAGGTCGAGCGCGAAGAGGAACAGGTGGCGGCGGGCGGGGCGGTCGCCGGCCGGTTCGCGCCGGGCCAACCAGGCGATCAGCGGCGGTGTGACGGCGGCGGAGAGCACGCGCAGGGCGAGGTCGTCCATGGTGTACGGATTCCGCAGGTCCCACTCGACCGCGCAGAACGCCACGGTGTACGAGACGGCGGCGAGCGGGACCAGCGGCGAACGGGCCAGCCGGACGTACGGCTCGCGGTCCAGCCGCCGGACGACCGACACGAACGCCAGGAGGACGAGCGGCAGTTCGAGGAACGCCTGCACCCGCAGGACGGACGGCGCCAACAGCTCCGGCGCCGGGAAGCGGGCGGCGAGGGAGTCGAGGGCGCTGAGGCGGGGGACATCGAACCAGCCGGGCGGCAGGTAGTGGGCGATGAAGGACGGGTCCCCGCCGTGGACCCGGTTCACGTAGACGGCGACCAGGAGCTGGTTGAGGTAGATGAGCGCGACGATGGCGGCCAGTACCGCCTCCGGCCCGATCGCGCCCCGGCGGCTGGGCCGGGCCCTGGCCCGCAGCACCGGCACCTCTGGCGTCTTCGACGCCTTCGGCACCCCCGGAGCCAGGAGCAAGGCGGTGGCGGCCGAAGCCACCACCGTCCCGTCCAGCAGCGGAGCGACCGTGCTCATGCGGCCAGCCGCGCCCGCGCCTCCATCAAGGCGAAGCCGAGCAGGTTCAGCCCGCGCCACTCGCTGGGCTGCTGCGCCCGGATGTCGTCGGCCGCGAGCCCGATACCCCAGATCCGGTCCACCGGACTGGCCTCGACCAGCACCCGGCTGCCGGTGCCCAGCAGGTACGCGCGCAGCGACTCGTCCTGCCCGAACTTCGCGACGTTGCCCGCCACGACCAGCTCGAACCGCCCGGCCACCCAGACCTCGTCGTCGAAGTCCTTGACCAGCCGCCCCAGCTTCTTCGCCTCGGCGGGCGTCCGGGCCTTCAGCACCTGCTGCGCGATGTCCTCGTCCCCGAACATCCGGGCCTTGCCGGCCATCATCCAGTGCTCGGCGGAGGCGTACGTCACCCCGTCGACGGTGAACTCGCCGGGCCACCACTGGCTCATGCACTCCTGCCGGGTGCCGCCGTCCTTGCGTGCGGTGTGCCCCCAGAACATCACCCACTTCGGGTGCACCCCGTCGGCCATCAGCGCAGCCAGCTCCTCACGGCTGCGGACGGCGGCAGGGTTCCCCACGTGCATCTCGCTCATATCGTCATAGTGACACAAAGGGTCTGGTGCTCGCGAACCGTTTGATCGCGGCGTATCACCTTGAGCAGAACTGACCAGCGGGGTGGGTCGGCCCCGTTCGCTCTCCTGCCTCGTGGCGACGGCCCGCCGGGCCCGCCTGCCCATCGCCGAGACTGTGAACTGGCTACGCGAACTCGGAGTCGAAATCCCCGAAGCCGCCGACAGCATCCGCGCAGCCCTGGCCCGGGTGCCTCGGGAGATCCCGTCAGCCGGCTGCGGCCAGCTCCAGGAACCGTAGCCCGACCGCCGTCACCTCGTCCGCCGTCCACCCCTGGGCCGGTCCGCCGAGGCTGACCTCGGCCATGGCGAGGCCGGGGGCGGCGTCCTGCCAGTAGCCGATGAACCAGGTGTCCTCCTGCTCGGCGAGGGTCAGGTGGGCGGCGTTCAGTGCCTCGGCCGGGTGCGGCAGCCAGAGCTGGAACTCGTGGGTCGGCGGGACCTCCGGGTAGAGGCGGGCGCCCGGGAGTGCGGCGAGGGCCTGGGTGAGCGTCGCAGCATGGCGGGTGTAGTCGGCGAGGTGGGGGAGGACGGTGTCCATGCCGTGGAGCGCGGCGAGGGCGGCCGGCCACTGCTGGAAGAGCTGGCCGCCGTAGCGGTGGCGCCAGGTGCGGGCGTAGGCGGTGAGGGCGGCGTCTCCGGCGAGAGCGGCCCCGCTCATGCTGCCGAGGTCCTTGTAGTAGGAGACGTAGACGCTGTCGGCGAGGGCGGCGATCTCGTCGAGCTGCCTGTCGAAGTGGACTGTGGTGTTCCAGAGGCGCGCGCCGTCGAAGTGCACCCGGGCGCCGGTTTCGCGGGCGGCGGCGACGAGTTCGGTCAGCTCGTCCCAGGTGGGGAGGAGGTAGCCGGGGTCGCGCAGCGGGAGTTCGACCGTGAGGGTGCCGAAGGGCTCGCCGAGCGCGCGGAGTTCCTCGGCGGTCGGCTGGCGCTGCTCGGTGGTGGGCCAGAGGCCGCGCAGGCCGGTGAGCTGGGTGTAGGCGTGGCGCTCGTGGCGTTCGATGTGGCTGAGCGGGTGGAGGACGACGGCGGGGTTGCCGGTGCGTTCGGCGTGGTAGCGCAGGGCGACCTGCTGCGCCATGGTGCCGGTGGGGAAGAAGACCGCGTCTTCCTTGCCGAGCAGAGCGGCGGTCCGTTCCTCCAGTTGTCGCACCGGGCCGTCGCTGCCGTAGAAGTCGGGGAAGACGTCCAGGCCGTCCAGGGCGGTGAGTTGGGCGAGGCGCTCGCGGATGCTCATGATGCGGTCGCCGGAGAGGAACCGCTTGCAGGACATGCTGGCCGCGCGTCGCCGGTGGATCTTGCTCTGGTCATCGGTCATCCGGGGATTGTCAGGCCGATGGCGGGGTCGGACCAACTGGTTTTCGGGCCAACCGGTTTTCCCGGCACCGGGCCCGGCCGGGGTCGTGGCGGCGCAGCGGACGGGAGTCGACGGCCCCCGCGCCCGCCCCGGTCGCGACCGAGGATGCTGCGGCGGCGAGCAGGGAGGTGCGGGGGCGGGTCGGTAACGTCATGAGGTGCGAGCAGGGGGAGGGTCGACGTCGTCGGGGCGGGCCGTCCGCTCGATGCCGCCGTGCGGCGGGCGGAGGTGGGAGCGGCCGCATCCCGTCGTCCGTTGGCCGGTGGCTACCGGTCCGCGGTGAGCTTGCCGGCCGCAGCCCAGTTCTCGGCCGGGTACTCCTGGATCCACACGAACACGCTCTCGGCGGGGACCTCCAGGGCCTCCACGAAGGCCTCGGTGACCTTCTTGACCAGCTCGCGCTTCTGCTCGACCTCGCGCGGGCCCTGCTGAATGGTGACGATCGGCATCTTCGGCTCCTGACCGGTTTCCTGTGGGGTGTTCCTGCCGGGTTTTCCGGCTGAGAACAGTCCACCCGATCGGGCCGCCCGCACCCAGACCCGAATCGCTCTGGCAGCGATCACGAATCCTGATCGTCCCTGGTCAGGCTGGTCGGGCTGGTCGGGCTGGTCGGGCTGGTCACGGCCGTCTGGCGGCAGGCTTGCAGGAGCAGCCGGGGGAGCGGGGCGGAGCGTCGTACGGCGATCGAGGTCGGGAGGGTCAGCGGGGTTCGGCAGGGGCGGAAGGCGATCCGGTGGGTGTTCGTCATCCGGGCGTTGGCGGCGTACACCACCGTCCACATCGGGGTTCCGGTGCCGATCGCGGCGAGGGTGTCCTGGAGGGTGCCGCCGTGGGCCGGGCCGAGGACCGGCTGGAAGCCCGCCTGCGCGCAGGCGTCCGTCACCAGGTCCACCAGCGCCGGGTGGTTGCGGCGTTCGGTCAGCCGCAGGGGCAGGGCGGCGAGGTCCGCGAGGTCGATGTCGGGCTGGTCGGCGAGGGCGTGCCGGGCGGGGAGGGCGAGCACCAGCTCGTCCTGCCAGACGGGCAGGAAGCGGAGTTCGGTGTTGCTCTCGGGGATGGCGCCGCGCACGAAGGCGGCGTCGAGGCGGCCGTCCGCCAGTCGGGCGAGCCGTTCCCGTACCGGGGCGGAGTGGAGTTCGACGCGCACGCCGGGGGCCCGCCGCTGGTAGGTGTCCAGGATCAGGTCGAGCCGCTCGCCGAGTCCGGTGATGGTGCCGAGCCGGAGCACGGCGGGTGTGGCGGCCTCGGCGGCGAGGTCGGCGGCGAGGGCGCGGGCGGCGTCCTCGGCGGCCAGGACGTCCCGGGCGGCGGGCAGGAAGCGGTCGCCGGCCGGGGTCAGCCGGACGTACCGGGGCGAGCGGTCGAACAACGTGACCTTCAACTCCCGTTCCAGGCGCCGGACCTGTTGGCTCACGGCGGGCTGGCCGAGCAGCAGCTGCTCGGCGGCCCGGCCGAAGTGCAGTTCCTCGGCGACGGCGACGAAGCAGCGCAGCTGCCGTAGCTCCATGCGGTCCGGTCCCCCTGCTCGATGTGCCGACGGGCCCATGGTCGCAGGTCGGGGTCGCGCGGAAAATGCGGTGGCCGTCCGCTCGGCTTCCCTGTCACGATCCCGCGGTGACTACGTTGTTCCTGATGGTCGGCCTGCCAGGGGCCGGAAAGACCACGATGGCCCGGCAGCTCGCCGAGGAGCAGGGCGCGCTGCGGCTGACGCCCGACGACTGGATGATTCCGCTGTTCGGCGCATCGGAGGCGGACGGGAAGCGAGACGTGCTGGAGGGGCGCATGCTCTGGCTCGCCTTGGAGGCGGTCAGGCTGGGCACCAACGTCGTGGTGGACTACGGCTGTTGGTCGCGGGAGGAGCGGTCCGCGATCCGCTGGCTGGTGGAGTCCGAGGGGGCGTGCTTCCGGATGCTCTACCTGCCGGTGGACGACGGGACCCAGCGTGCCCGGATCGCCCATCGCTGGGCGACCACTCCCGAGGAGACGTTCCCGATGACAGAGGCGGACATCCTGGCCGGGCGGGCGCACTTCGAGGAGCCGGACGCGGCGGAGCTGGAAGGCCTCGGGGTCGCTGCCGGCCTGCCGCCCGGCTGGGCGGACTGGCGGGAGTGGGCCGCGAACCGGTGGCCGTCGTTCGCGTGACCGTTCTATCGCGACTGTTCCCCAAGGGTCCGCCCGCCGTGTGCAAGCGCCGCCGTCCCGTACGGCGCCTCCGCGAAGGCGAAGGTACTGGGCGGGACGGTGAACCCCCTGGCCGGGTCAGGCCGCGAGCAGTTCCAGGACCAGTCGGACGGCCTCCGGCACCTCGACGTGGTCGTCCGGGGTGGCTCCGAAGTGGCCGCCGGTGGGCGTCACGACGGCGGTGGCGCCGAGGCCCTCGACGAACAGCCGGACGTGCTCGGTCGGGTCGGGCTGGTTGACCGGGTCGTCCATGGCCTGGAGGATCCGGAAGTTCCGGGCCGAGCGGCGGATGCGCGCCCAGTCGAACTCGTCCTCGAAGAAGGAGGCGAGTGCGTCGTACCCGACCTCGTGGGCGGAGGCCGCGACCAGCAGGACGCCCGCGAACACCCCGTTCGTCTCGTGGTCGTGCTGTTCCAGGAAGCGCAGCACGTTGACGCCGCCGATGCTGTGCCCGACCAGGACGGTGGACTCGGCGGGGCCGGCGGCGAGCGCCGCGTCGCCGTAGGCCTTGCGCCACGGCTCCAGGCTGGGCGCTTCGGTCTCCGGCAGTCGGGGCACGGTGACCCGGTGGCCGGCGTCGGCCAACTGCCGGGTCAGGTACGGGAACCAGACGCTGTCGTCGCTCGCGCCGTAGCCGTGTGCCACCACGATGTCGCTCATGATCGATCCACTCCCCTGAATTCAAACGATCCGTCGCGTTTCGATTAAAGGTAGCACGCTGCTAGCGTGAGGAGGTGTCTTCCGGAGAAACCCACAGCGGAGAACCCCGCCACAGTGGAGAAACCCACAGCCGCCGCACGGGCGGCCGGATCCGCAGCCAGGACGCCCATGACGCCGTCCTGGCCGCCGCGATCGAACTCGTCGAGGAGCTCGGCTACCAGGCCGTCACCATCGAACGCATCGCCGCCCGCGCCGACGTCGCCAAGAGCACCATCTACCGCTGGTGGAAGTCGAAGGCGATCCTCGTCATGGACGCCTACCGCACGGCGGTCGAGCAGCGGATGCCCGAGCCCGACACCGGTTCACTCGCCGGCGACCTGACCGCCTTCGCCACCGCCCTGTACGGCGTCACCGCGCACCCCGTCCGGGTTCGTACGCTGCGCGGCCTCATGGCGGAGGCCCAGCTCGACCCCGGCTTCGCCGGGCCGTTCCGGGAGTGGGTGGAGAGTCGGCGCGCCGTCGTGCTCGGCCTGCTCTCCCGGGGTGTCCAGCGCGGCGAACTCCCGCCCACCGCCGACCTGCAGGCCGCCACCGACCACTTCTTCGGGCTCTTCTGGTACCGCCTCCTGGTCGAGCACCAGCCCCTCGAACCCGCCCTGGCCGCCGCCCACGTCGACCAGCTCCTGAACGGCCTCCTCGCGGGCGGATCAGCCGTTCGAGTGGTTTGAATAGCGCGTCGCGTTGGTGCGGGCCGTCGGCGCACCAGACTGGGCGGGCGTTGCCGTGCTCAACTCCCCTTGTCGCCCACGGAGGTTCCGATGTCCGGTTGGGACTACACGAACGACGGTTCGCCGACGGACCCGTTGCAGATCAACGGCATCACGGTCACCCCGGACCCTCCCGCCCCGGGGCAGACCAGTGTCTTCACCATCGACGCGACGGTGCAGGAGCCGATCGCGGACGGCGCCTACGTCGACGTCACCGTCAAGCTGGGTCTGATCAAGGTGCTGACCAAGCAGTTCGACCTCCTCGCCGAACTGCGCGGTGAGGGCAGCCTCAAGCTGGCCTGCGGCACCAGCGACGGCAAGAGCCCGATCCCGAAGGGCGACACGAGGCTGACCCTCACCCTGGACCTGCCGCGGGAGACCCCGCAGGCGACGTTCAACATCGCTCTTCGCGGCTTCACGGTGGATGACGACGATCTGCTGGCGCTCGACGTCAAGGTCGACTTCCTCAAGAGCCGTTGAGATCTCGTTCCGAACGATCAACGGGGCCGGTAGTAGGCCTCGATGGGGGCCCGGGCTTCCCCGTGCAGCGCCGGGCCCTCCTCCGCCACCACCGGCCACGCCCCCGACTCCGGGTTGAGCTCCACGAGTTGCTCCGTCGACAGCGCGTACACCACCCGGCCGATGCCCGAGCGGACGAGGCCGCCGCCGCACATCCCGCACGGCTGGCAGCTGGTGTACATCGTGGTGCGGGCGGCCGTCTCCGGGTCGAGTTCGCGGGCCGCCCAGCGGGCCAGCTTCAGCTCCGGGTGGGCCGTGATGTCGTTGTCGCGCCGCACGGTGTTGTGGGCCTCGGCGAGGATCTCGCCGTCCGGACCGGCCAGCAGGGAGCCGTACGGGGCGTCGCCCAGGGTGATGGCGCGGGCCGCGATGGCGATGGCTCGGCGCAGGAGGGTCTCGTCGGCTTCGGTGATCACGAGGTTGCTGCCTTCCAGTGGGTGGCCACGGTGGTGAGGGCCTGCCAGGCCGTCTGCGGCCGGCGGGTCTCCTCCGGGTCGCCGTGGTAGGGGTCGAACACGACGGTCTCGGCGCCGAGATCACGCAACTGCCGCAGATCGTCGAGGATCTGCTCGATGGTGCCGACACCGGCCGGCCGCTCGAGGCCCTCGACCGGGGCGGTCGTCAGCCGCAGGGCGATGCGGGGCGCGAAGCCCGGCATCGGGTGCCCGGCCAGCACCTCCTGCATCCGGGCCAGCGGCAGCCGCAGCGGGTGCCAGGCGTCGCCGAACCGGGCCGCCCGTCGGAGCGCCGCCTCGCTGTGGCCGCCGACCCACACCGGTACGGACCCGTTCCGCCCGCCGTCCTGCCCGCCGTCCTGCCCGCCCCAGGCGTCCCGCAGCGTGCCCAGGTACTCGTCGGTCAGCCGGCCGCGCGCGGTGAACGGCACCCCGAGCGCGTCGAACTCCTGCCGCGCCCAGCCGACCCCCACGCCGAGGACGAACCGGCCGCCGCTGAGCCGGTCGAGAGTACCGGCCATGCGCGCCACCAACAGCGGGTTCCGGTAGGGCAGGATGAGCACGGTCGTGCCAAGCCGTAGGCCGGTGGTGATCCCGGCCAGCCAGGACAGCGTGGTGAACGGCTCGTAGAACGGCTCCGGGTACCGCTCGGCCACGTCCGGGGTCACCGCCACGTGGTCCGACACCATCAGGAGGTCGAAGCCGAGCCCCTCCACGGTCCTGGCCCACTCGCGCAGCACGCCGGGATCGGTCCCGGGCCCGAAATTGGGTACGTTGACGCCAAGTTGCATGCTTCGAGGCTATCCCCGTGATCATGGCGACCGGAACGGAGTCTTCCCGGTACTGGGCGGCGGCCGCCGCGATTCTCCCGGTAGATTCGCCCCATGGCCGTGAATCTTGACGACACCGACTGGGCGATCATCGAGCAGCTGCAAGGGGAGGCCCGCATCTCCCTCAGCGAGCTGGGGCGGCGGGTGAGCCTCAGCGCGTCCGCCACCACCGAACGCGTCCGGAACCTGGAGTCGCTGGGCGTCATCACCGGCTACCACGCGTCGGTGGACCTCGCGGCGGTCGGCTACCCCGTACTCGCCGTCGTCCGGCTGAAGTACCCGGGCAACCGCCACGAGCCGCTGCGCCGGCTGCTCGCCGAGCGGCGGGAGATCCTCGAGTGCCTGCGCACCACCGGTGACGACTGCTACACCCTGAAGGTCGCGGCGACCTCCATGGAACACCTGGAGACCCTCGTCGACGAACTGGCCGGCTTCGGCAGTACGACCACGAGCGTCGTCTACAGCCGGACCCTGCCGCTGCGCGGGCCCGCCAGGCCCTGAAGGCGAGGGCGATGGCGAATGCGAGAGGCGAGGGCGAAGGTGCTCCCTCGATCGGGGGAGGTCGTCGGCGAACCGTGCGACCAGACTGGCGATCGTGACCAGGGAGGCCCTACTCCCCACGACCCCAGAGGAGTTCACTCATGCGTCAGCGCTTCCGCCACATGGCCCTCTCGCTCTCGGCCGTGGTCGCGGCGACGGTCGCGGCCGGCGTCCTGGCGGCACCCGGCGCCTCCGCCGCATCCGGCGCCTCCGCCGGCGCCCGGCCGGACCCCGTACAGCGGGGACTGAGCGCGCTGGTGCAGGCGGACGGTGTGCCCGCCGCGCTCGCGACCGTACGGGACCGCGACGGCCGGATCCGCCACTACACGGCGGGAGTGGGGGACCTGGCCGGCGGGGCGAAGGTGCCGGTCGACGGGCAGGTGCGGATCGGCAGCAACACCAAGACCTTCACCGCCGTTGTCGTGCTGCAGCTGGTGGCGGAGGGGAAGATCGACCTCGACGCCCCGGTCGACACCTACCTCCCCGGCGTGGTCCGCAGCGAGGGCATCGACGGACTGCACCTCACCGTCCGCCAACTCCTGCAGCACACCAGCGGGTTGGCCGACTACGAGGGTCTCCTTGACGAAGCCTCGCTCCGGGACCGGTACTTCGAGCCCCGCGAACTCCTGGACCTCGCCCTCCGGCAGAAGCCCGACTTCGCGCCCGGGGAGAAGTTCGGCTACAGCAGCACCAATTACGTGCTCGCCGGCCTGATCGTCCAGAAGATCACCGGCCGGCCGCTCGCAGAGGAGATCGACCGGCGCATCATCCGGCGCGTCGGACTGCGCCACACCTACTTCCCCGCCGTGGGCGACCGGACCATCCGGGAGGCCCACCCCAAGGGCTACCGGAAGGACACCGCCGACGGTCCGCTGCGCGACTTCACGGAGATGGACCCCTCGGCGGGCTGGGCCGCCGGGCAGATGATCTCCACCGACTCCGACCTCAACCGGTTCTTCTCCGCGCTGCTCGCCGGACGCCTCCTCCCGCCGGCCCAGCTCGCCCAGATGCGCACCACCGTCCCGGTCGGAGACACCGGCGTGGGCGCCGGGCTGGGGATCTTCAGTCGGCCGCTCTCCTGCGGCGGGGTCTACTGGGGTCACGGCGGCGACATCCCCGGGTACGAGACCCGGGGCGGTGCCACCGACGACGGCCGCGCCGTCAACATCGCGGTGACCACCGTCCCGACCGACTACGGCGTGACCCGGCACCTGGAGAGCGTCGTGGACACGGCGCTGTGCCGCTGAGCCGGGCCGGAGGCTTCATGCCGCCCCTGGTCGGGTGTCAGGAGTGGTACCGGTGCACCTCGTCGGTCACCAGGGCGGTGCCGTTGTGGAGGGACACACTCGAATAGGTCGCCCGCATGCGCGTGGCCCGGACGGTCAGCTACTGCTCGATCAGCATCCCCGCCACGTCATCCGAGTGGAGCCGCCGCGCCCGCTCCCGGCGCACCAGGAACAGCGTGATGCCGGCGATGGCGGCGACGAGCGCGAGCAGGAACAGCAGGACGAAGCTCATGGCGTCAGTCTTCTCTGATCGCGAACGGACCACCGGCCCGGGTCCGCAGAAGCCGGCGCCCTGGCGAAGGATCATGCTGGGCCGGCGCCCGGCACCGCCCCCGGCGAGGCCACCGGAAGGTCCCGTTCGTCGGCTGCCTCGGCCAGGCGCTTGTCGTACGTGACGAACCCCGTGAGCGCGTGTTCCAGGTGCTCGGCACTGGCCAGGTGGACGGCATCGAGTGCACGCAGGTGCCGGGTGGGGGACTGTCGTGCGGCTCGGAGGATCGGGTCGGAGAGCCGGACCCGGAGCAGCCGGTCGAGCAGTTCCTCCGAAGCATCGAGCAGCTCCCGGGGCGCGCCGACTCGGATGAGCGCCCGCGGGACCTCCACCTGGGCCAGCGCACTGGTCGCATGGCCCTCGGAGCCGTGTGAGGAGAGGTAGGTGCGCAGCGCGTCCGACTCCTCCTCCGGGACCAGGAGTTTGAGGATGGCGCAGGAGTCGAGGTAGATCACCGGTCCTCCTCCTCGCGCATGGCGTGGAGGGCGTCGGCGGCCGAGCCGAGGCGGACGTCGAGCACCGGTGGGGACCAGTCGGCCAGGCCACGGGCGGTGGCGGCGTTCTCCGGGTCGATGGTGCCGTCACGAACGAGGTCCTCCAGCACCCGCTGCTCGGGGTCCGGCGGCGCGAGTACGGCGATCAGCCGCCCGTTGCGGGTGATCTCGATGCGCTCGCCGGCCGCGACCCGGTCGACCAACTCGCTGGCGTGCTGCTGGAGCTGTCGGATGGGGACTCTGGCTGTCATGCGACTCACGGTAGGGCGGACCGTGCGGCGATTGCGAGGAACGTGCGTCGACTTCACGCGAACGGGTGGCACGCCCCGCCCGGGGCGGACCGGCGGTCGGCTCGACGGGCCGCACCGCCGGAAACCGGCAGCGCAACGCCGAGGGCCGCATGGCCAGAAACCCGGCAGCGCAACGCCGACGGCCCCGCGATCGGTGTGCGATCGCGGGGCCGTCCGCCGCCGCCCGGGGCCCGGAGGCCCTGGGGGTCAGCCGATGGAGCGGGGGAGCCGGGTGGTCAGGTAGAGGATGGTGAACGAGCCGAGGAGCTGGATGCCCAGGCAGAGGGCGAGCGTGCGGCCCATGCCGAGGCTGGGGGAGAGCGACAGGTACAGGGTGCCGAGGGTGGCGACGCCGAGGGCGAGGCTGGACTGCTGGCCGGTGGCCAGGACGCCGCTGCCGACGCCGGCGCGGGTGGCGGGCACCTTGGAGAGGACGACCCGGAACAGCGGGGTGCCGATCAGGCCCTGCCCGATGCCCGCGAGGGCGACGCCCGGGGCCATCCGCAGCGGGGAGAAGTGCGCCCAGTCGGCGAGGACGGTCAGGGCGAGGGTGGCGAGGCCGGCGGCCTGGATGACGGCGCCGGCGCTGAGCACCCGGCTGCCCCAGCGGCCGATCAGGCGCGGGCCGGCGAGCGAGGCGCTGAAGTAGCCGACGGCCATCGGGACGAGCGCCCAGCCGGCCGCGATCGGGCCGAGCTTCAGGCCCTGCTGGAGGGCGACCGCGATGACGAACATGAAGCCGCCGAAGCCCGCGAAGTAGGGGAGTGCGATGCCGAGGCCGTGCCGCATCTCCGGGATGCGCAGCAGGGTCGGCGGCACCAGCGGGGTGTCCCCGCGCTGCTCGGCGCGGCGCTCGACCAGGGCGAAGGAGGCGGCGAGGACGGGGAACAGTGCGAGCAGCACCCAGGACCACAGCGGCCAGCCGGCGGCCCGGCCCTCCATCAGCGGGATGAGCAGGGAGAGCAGCGTGCCGGTGAGCAGGACGGTGCCGGGCACGTCGACCCGGGCGGCCTGGGGGGCCCTGCTCTCCGGGACGTAGCGGACCGCGAGCACCACGGCGAGCAGCGCGAACGGCACGTTGAGCAGGAACACCGAGCGCCAGCCGGTGCCGAACAGGTCGGCGGCGACGAGCATTCCGCCGAGCACCTGCCCGATCACCACCGAGATCCCGCCGACCGCGCCGTACACGCTGAGCGCGCGGCCGCGCCGGGCGCCGTCGGTGGCGGCGGTGATGGTGCCGAGGACCTGCGGGATCAGCAGCGCGGCCGAGGCGCCCTGGGCGGCCCGGGCGGCGACCAGCGACCAGGCGTCGGGGGCGAGGCCGCAGGCCAGTGAGGTGAGGGCGAAGGTGGCGGCGCCGACGACGAAGAGCCGGCGGCGGCCGAAGATGTCGCCGAGGCGTCCGCCGAGGACGAGCAGCACGGCGAAGGCGATGCCGTAGCCGGCGGCGACCAGCTCCAGGACGGCGGGCCCGGCGGCCAGGTCCTTGTCGATGGTGGGCAGGGCGACGTTGACGATGAAGAAGTCGAGCATCGGCAGGAAGGCCCCGAGCAGGACGGTGACCAGCCCGGCGGTGCCGAGGGTGGGCGCGGCAAGGGTGGGAGTGCCGGTTCCGGGTGCGGAGGTGCGGGGGGCCGCGGTGCCGGGGGTGGTGGCGGTGCGGTGCGGGGTTGGGGCGACGGCGAGTTGTTGGGTCACGGGTCATACGATGCGCCGCTCCGTACCCTGGTACCAGAGTGTGGTTATCCAGGTATAAGAAGTACCTGGCAACAGGCTGACGGTTGCCGCATGCTGGGGAGCATGAGCCTGATGACCCCCGCCGCGCAAGCCCGTCCGACCCAGGCCCGCACCGGCTCCGCCGGGCCGCACCCGGCCGCGCCGGGCACCCCGGTCAATCCCGGCGACGCCCGCCGGCACGAGTTGGCCGCGTTCCTGCGCAGCCGCCGTGAGCGGATCGCGCCCGAGCAGGTGGGCCTGCCGATGACCGGGCGCCGCCGTACGCCGGGGCTGCGGCGGGAGGAGGTCGCGCAGCTCGCCGCGGTCGGGGTGACCTGGTACACGTGGCTGGAGCAGGGGAGGGACATCCAGGTGTCCACCCAGGTGCTGGACGCGGTGGCCCGGGCGCTGCTGCTGGACCCGAGCGAGCGCGCGCACCTGTTCACCCTGGCCGCCGCGGACGACCCGGCACCGGTCAAGGAGTGCCCCTCGGTGACCCCGAGCGTGCGGCTGGTGCTGGATCAGCTGGCGCCGTACCCGGCTCTGGTGGTCAACTCCCGGTACGACGTGCTGGCGTACAACGCGCAGTACACCGGGATCGTCGGCGACCTCGCCGCACTGCCGCCCGAGGACCGGAACCTGATGTGGATGGCTTTCACGCCCTCGCGGTTCCGCGACGTGCTGGTCGACTACCGGACCGAACGGCTCGGCATGGTGGCCCGGTTCCGCTCGGCGATGGCCGACCACAGCGCGGAGCCGGCCTGGAAGGTGCTGCTGGCCCGCGTGCTCAAGGCCTCGCCGGACTTCGCGGAGCTCTGGCAGCGGCACGACGTGATGCGGCCGGGCAACGGCATCAAGCGCTTCCAGGTGCCGGGTGTCGGCCTGCTGAGCTGCGAGTACACCAACTTCTGGCTCAGCCCCGCGCTCGGCACCCGGATCATCACCTACACCCCGCTGGACGACGGGACCCGCGCCCTGATGGACCGGCTGCCCACCGGGGTCTAGGCGCGGACGGCCGCGTCCCGCCCGAGCAGCAGGCACACCACGGCGAGCGGCAGCTCGACGCAGCCCGCCATGGCCAGCGCCGCGAGCACCGCGTGCCCCGGTCCGGCGCAGGCGATGTCGGCCAGCGCGTCCGAGGTGAGCATCAGGGCCACCGCCGCGCCCGCCCACAGCGCGGCGGGGCTGCGCCGGCGCAGCAGCGCGTCCAGCGAGAGCAGGGCGGAGAACTCCACCAGGTCGAGCACGACCCACGGGGTCTCGTGGCAGACGGCGAGGATCGTCAGCCAGGGCAGCAGGGCGACCGCCGCCATGACGGGCACCCGGGCGAAGCGCACGGGCAGGACGAACGAGGAGGCCGAACCGGCGAACGGGGCGCAGAGGCCGACGGGCCGGGCCGAGAGGACGGCGGTGCTCACGCCGCGCCCCCGACCCGACGGGCCGGAACCCGCTCCAGCGGCAGCCGCTCGGCCGGCCCGCCTGCCGGGTGTTCGGCCAGCACCGTGTCGAACGGGCCCTCGGCCCAGGCGAGCCAGAACCGCCCGGCCACCGTGACCACTTCGGCCGCGACGGCGGACCGGACGGACCGGACCGACCCGGCGGACCGGACCGGCCGGAACGCCCGCCGCCCGGCGAACACCACCGAGGGCGCCGTACCGTCGGCCGCCAGCCGGCCCCAGGCGAGCACGTGCCAGGCCCGCCCGCCGGACGGGCTGCGCCGCGCCCCGCGCAGGAGCTGCGGGGTGAGCCGGGCGGCGACCAGGACGTCGGCCAACTCGCCGTGCTGGTACAGCTCCAGCGCGGCCCGGCCGCGGCCGGACCCGACGCTGCGGACCGACCAGGGCCCGGCTCCGGCGGACAGCGCCCCCTCCGGCTCCGACGCCGGGAGGAGCGCGCCCCCGGGAGCACCCCCGTGGTTCCCGGGGACGGGCCGCCCGTGCGGCGGAGTGGCGGAGTGCGATGCGGTGCTCGTCATGGGCTCAAGCTTTCCGTCGGGCACCCCCTCCTGTCGGTGGTGTCCCGCCCCGGATTGGGGGTGTATCCAGGTACACCCCTACCGGGTACCCCCCTTCATGGCGGCTGATGATCACCGGGCCCTACGCTGTCGGCCATGCCCTCCACCACGTTGCGCCGAGCACTCGTCAGGAGCCTGCGGCGCCCCTCGTGGTTGCCCGGGGTCTGGCGGGACACCCGTTTCATAGCCGCCGGAATACCGTCGGCCCTGCCGGTCTGGCTGGCCGTCACCGAGTCCAAGCTGGTCTTCCCGGTGCTCGCCGCCGTCCTGGTGTGCACCCGCCCGTTGACCGCTCTCCAGCGCGGGCGGCTGCGTGCCCTGCGCGGGGTGGAGGTGCCGCCGCCGCGCCCGCTCGCCGGGCGCCGGATCTGGCTGCTGGGCGTGACGTGGCGCCAGACCCTGCACCACCTGGTGGTCGGCCCGCTGCTGGCGGCGGCCGCGCTGGTGGTGGTGTGGGTGTGGGGCGCCGCCCTGGTGCTGGCCACCGTGTACGGCTGGATCTGGCTGATGCCCGCCGGTACCACGCTGCGTTCGGACCTGGCCGGGCTGGACGTCCTGCTGACGATCGGCGGGGTGCTGCTGCTGGTGGCGATGGCCTGGCCGGCGACTCTGATGGCCCGCCTGGAGGTGTGGGCGGCGCTGCTGCTGCTCGGTCCCGGCCGGGCGGAGGCGTTGGAGCGGCGGGTCGAGGAGATCGCCGAGAGCCGGGCGGGGCTGGTCGACGCGGTGGACGCCGAGCGCCGCCGGATCGAGCGCGACCTGCACGACGGCGCCCAGCAGCGCCTCACCTCGCTGGCGATGAACCTGGGCCTGGCCCGGCGCACCCTCAAGGACGTCCCGCCCGAGGTGATGCAG
The DNA here is from genome assembly GCF_055575795.1 of Kitasatospora sp. NPDC034023. NCBI lineage: Bacteria > Bacillati > Actinomycetota > Actinomycetes > Kitasatosporales > Streptomycetaceae > Kitasatospora > Kitasatospora sp. NPDC034023. The sequence continues at coordinate 365,761 of NZ_JBVIRY010000002.1, read as the reverse complement.
GTGATCGTCGACGCGCACGAGGAGGCCCAGGCGGCCATCGACGAGCTGCGCGACCTGGTCCGCGGCCTGCACCCGGCGGTCCTGGAGGACCGCGGCCTGGACGCGGCGCTGTCCGGCATCGCCGCGCGCGCCCCGCTGCCGGTGCGGCTGGACGTCGACCTCTCCGAGCCGATCGCCCCGACCGTCGAGGCGGTCGCCTACTTCACCGTCTCCGAGGCGCTCACCAACGTGGCCAAGCACGCCCGGGCCAACCGGGTCGACCTCGCGGTGCGGACGGCCCGCGGCCGGCTGCGCCTGGTCATCAGCGACGACGGCGTGGGCGGCGCGGACCCCTCGCGCGGCACCGGGCTGACCGGTCTGCGCAAGCGCGCCGCCTCGGTCGACGGCACGCTGTCCGTTCTCAGCCCCCTCGGGGGCCCCACCACCATCACTGTGGAGTTGCCGTGCGCGCTGTGATCGCCGAGGACTCGGTCCTGCTGAGGGTCGGCCTGGTCAAGGTCCTGGAGGCGGTGGGCTTCGAGGTCGTGGCAGCCGTCGGGGACGCCACCGAACTGCTGGCCGCGGTCGAGGAGCACCGCCCCAAGGTGGTGGTCGCGGACGTCCGGATGCCTCCGGGCTTCCACGACGAGGGCGTGAAGGCCGCGATGGTGATCCGTCGCCAGTGGCCGGACACCGCCGTCCTGCTGCTCTCCCAGTTCGTGGAGGAGCGCTACGCCGCCGACCTGCTGTCGACCAACACCAGCGGGGTCGGCTACCTGCTCAAGCAGCGGGTGGCCAATGTGGACGACTTCGTGGACGCGCTGCAGCGGGTCGCCGAGGGCGGGACCGCCCTGGACCCGGAGGTGGTCGCCCAGCTGCTGGTGCGCCGCCACCGGGACCCGCTGGAGAAGCTGACCCCGCGCGAGCGGGACGTGCTCTCGCTCATGGCGGAGGGCCGTTCCAACGCCGCGATCGCCGGCTCGCTGGTGGTCAGCGAGAGCGCGGTGGCCAAGCACATCAACTCGATCTTCACCAAGCTCGACCTGCCGCCGGCCGAGGACAGTCACCGCCGGGTGATGGCGGTGCTGCGGTTCCTGGAGGTCGGGTAACGGTGGGCGTGGCGAAGGCTTGGCGCGTCACCGGGACGCTCGCGGCCGTCCTGGTCATGGCCGTCGGTGGACTGCAGACCTGGGCGACGGCGGCGCAGCAGCAGTCGAACTCGACCCGGTCGTACGACGACGTCACGATCCACCGGTTGACGCTGGAGACCGGCAGCGCCTCCGTCAAGGTGAGGGTGGGCCGGGAGAGCCGGGTGGTGGTCCACCAGCGGCTGGACTGGATGGTGCGCAAGCCGGTGGTGTCGACCGTCCTCGCCGACGGCGTCGTCACCGTCGGCGTGCACTGCCGGCAGATCCTGCCGGTCGCGGACGTCGGCTGCGGCGCCGACCTCGAGCTGGAGGTGCCGGCCGCCACCGAGGTGACGGGGTCGGTGGACTCCGGCTCGGTCCAGGTGGAGGGCCTGAGCGGAAACGTGGACCTGAGGCTCACCTCCGGCGAACTGCTGCTGGTCGACACCTCCGGGGACGTGAAGGCGCACGCCACCTCCGGGCTGATCCAGAGCGCCGACCTGAGCGCACGGCGGGTGGAGGCCCAGACCACCTCGGGCTCGATGGAGCTGCACTTCGCCAAGGCGCCGCAGCAGGTGGACACCAGGTCCACCTCCGGCTCGCTGACGATGACCCTGCCGAAGGGCAGCCGCTACGCCTTCTCCAGCGACATCGGCTCCGGCAGCGGCCGGATCGATCCGCAGCTGGCGGACTCCGGCAGCCCCAACCGCATCCACGCCACGGTCACCTCGGGGTCGATCACCATCAATCCGTCGTAGCGCTCGCCCCTCGCGCGGACCGGCCCGGCGGCGTCCCGGTCCCGCCGCCGGGCCGGCCGCTCACCCTGGTGGGGGACAATGGAGAGTCCCGTCCCCTCGACCCGAGGTCAGCCGCGCATGACAGCCACGCCCGCACCCACCGCGCCCGACACCGAGTTCGCGCCGCTCGACATCGGCCCGATCCAGGTGTGGCCGCCCGTCGTGCTGGCACCGATGGCCGGCATCACCAACGCGCCCTTCCGCACCCTGTGCCGCGAGCAGAGCGGCGGCAAGGGCCTGTTCGTCTCGGAGATGATCACCACCCGGGCGCTGGTCGAGCGCAACGCCAAGACCATGCAGCTGATCACGTTCGACCCGAGCGAGAAGCCGCGCTCGATCCAGCTGTACGGCGTGGACCCGGTGACCGTCGGCAAGGCCGCCCGGATGATCGCGGACGAGGGCCTGGCCGACCACATCGACCTCAACTTCGGCTGCCCCGTGCCCAAGGTGACCCGCAAGGGCGGCGGCTCGGCGCTGCCGTACAAGCGCAACCTGCTGCGGGAGATCCTGCGCGAGGCCGTCGCCAACGCGGGCGACCTGCCGGTGACCATGAAGATGCGCAAGGGCATCGACGACGACCACCTCACCTATCTGGACGCCGGCCGGATCGGCGCCGAGGAGGGCGTGGCCGCGATCGCCCTGCACGGGCGCACCGCCGCCCAGCACTACGGCGGGACGGCCGACTGGTCGGCGATCGCCCGGCTGCGCGAGTCCGTCCCGGCGCACGTCCCGGTGCTGGGCAACGGCGACATCTGGTCGGCCGACGACGCGCTGCGGATGATGCGCGGGACCGGCTGCGACGGCGTCGTGGTGGGCCGCGGCTGCCTGGGCCGGCCGTGGCTGTTCAAGGACCTGGTCGCGATCTTCGAGGGCGACGTCGACTACGCCCGCCCCGACTTCGGCTACGTGGCGCGGGCGATGGTGCGCCACGCGCAGCTGCTCGGCGAGTGGATCGGGGACGAGGCGCGCGGCGTGATCGACTTCCGCAAGCACGTCGCCTGGTACACCAAGGGCTTCTCGGTCGGCTCCGAGCTGCGGGTGCGGCTCGCCAATTCGTCCTCGTTGGCCGAACTGGCCGAAACCCTGTCCGAGGTGGAGCAGTCGCAGGGCTGGCCGGCCGGCGCGGACGGCCCGCGCGGGCGGACCAGCGGCAACGGCCGGGTGGTCCTGCCGGAGAACTGGTTGGACGATCCGTACGACTGCGCCCGCCCGGGTGAGGACGCCGAATCGGACACCTCCGGCGGATGATCTATACGGACCGGCAAAATGGGCCCTCGCGGTCCGATTGCCACTAGGTCCCAGCCCTCTTGTCCATTCTGGACAGGAGGGCTCCTTTTCGGCGTCCGGATGTCACGGAACGGGCACGTTTCTGGACGCTGTGCGACGATCGGCGGAGGCCATCTACGCTCGAGCGGTGAGACACGCTGGTGACGCTTGCCACACGCCGCGGGGGCTGATGTCGGGTCAGTGGACGAAATGGACAGGTCGGCCGTGAATCGCTTCCCGAAGCCGTCATCCGGGGATCGGCCGATCCGGGTGCAGGAAATCAAGCCGGGGCAACGCGACGGACCCGCGGTCGCTACACAGCGTCCGAATCGTGCGATCTTCGGGTTTCGTTGTCTTCAAGAGTTGAACGCTGGCTAGCGTCAGGCGGACGATTTCACCAACAGAGGTGAACGCCTTTATGTGCATTCGATCTAGCGGGTTACCTCTCGGTACCGGCCTCGGGTGGCCTATTCAGGGCAGAGAAGTGCCTTCGAAATGGGTATGTTCTCCGACGTCAGGGCAACCGCGTACGAGGAGACCGACCCGTGCCGTCCCAGCAGAAGTTTGTTTACTCCTTCACCGAAGGAAACAAGGACCTCAAGGATCTTCTTGGCGGCAAGGGCGCGAACCTGGCCGAGATGACCAACCTGGGACTCCCCGTCCCCCCGGGATTCACCATCACCACCGAGGCCTGCAAGGTCTTCCTGGAGACCGGTAGCGAGCCCTCCTCCCTCCACGAGGAGATCAGCGCCCACCTGGAGGCCCTCGAGCAGCAGATGGGCAAGAAGCTCGGCCAGGCCGACAACCCCCTCCTGGTCTCGGTGCGCTCCGGCGCGAAGTTCTCCATGCCCGGCATGATGGACACCGTCCTGAACATCGGCCTCTCCGACGCCTCGGTGGTCGGCCTCGTCGCCCAGTCCGGCAACGAGCGCTTCGCCTGGGACTCCTACCGCCGCCTGGTCCAGATGTTCGGCAAGACCGTCCTGGGCGTCGACGGCGAGCTGTTCGAGGAGGCCCTGGAGGAGGCCAAGCACGCCAAGGGCACCGTCAACGACCTGGACCTGGACGCTTCCGACCTCCGGGAACTGGTCGAGGTGTTCAAGGGCATCGTCGAGCGCGAGACCGGCCGGGCCTTCCCGCAGGACCCGCGCGAGCAGATGGACCTCGCCGTCCACGCGGTCTTCCACTCCTGGAACGGCGACCGCGCCCGGCTGTACCGCCGCCAGGAGCGCATCCCGAACGACCTCGGCACCGCGGTCAACATCTGCTCCATGGTCTTCGGCAACCTCGGCGAGGACTCCGGCACCGGCGTCGCCTTCACCCGCGACCCCTCCACGGGTGCCCAGGGCGTCTACGGCGACTACCTGTCCAACGCCCAGGGCGAGGACGTCGTCGCCGGCATCCGCAACACGCTGCAGCTGTCCGAGCTGGAGAAGCTCGACAAGAAGTCGTACGACGAGCTGATGGCGATCATGCAGAAGCTCGAGAACCACTACCGCGACCTCTGCGACATCGAGTTCACCATCGAGCGCGGCAAGCTCTGGATGCTGCAGACCCGGGTCGGCAAGCGCACCGCCGCCGCCGCCTTCCGGATCGCCGTCCAGCTGGTCGACCAGGGCCTGATCGACCTGGACGAGGCCCTGATGCGCGTCACCGGCGGCCAGCTGGCCCAGCTGATGTTCCCGCGCTTCGCCCCGACCCCCGAGTCCAAGCAGATCGGCTGGGGCCTCGCCGCCTCGCCGGGCGCCGCGATCGGCAAGGTCGTCTTCGACTCGTACACCGCCGTCAAGTGGTCCCGCTCCGGCGAGAAGGTCATCCTGGTCCGCCGCGAGACCAACCCGGACGACCTGGACGGCATGATCGCCGCCGAGGGCATCCTCACCTCGCGCGGCGGCAAGACCTCGCACGCCGCCGTCGTCGCCCGCGGCATGGGCAAGACCTGTGTCTGCGGCGCCGAGGAGCTGGAGGTCGACACCAAGGCTCGCAAGTTCACCACCGCCGACGGCCTGGTGGTCCACGAGGGCGACATCGTCTCCATCGACGGCGCCAGCGGCAAGGTCTACCTCGGCGAGGTGCCGGTCCTGCCGTCCCCCGTGGTCGAGTACTTCGAGGGCACCCTGCACGCCGGCGCCGACGTCCAGGGCGGGCTGGTCCAGGCCGTCCACCGGCTGATGTCGCACGCCGACGGCCGCCGCCGCCTGGCCGTGCGCGCCAACGCCGACAACGCCGAGGACGGCGGGCGCGCCCGCCGCTACGGCGCCCAGGGCATCGGCCTGTGCCGCACCGAGCACATGTTCCTCGGTGAGGAGCGCCGCAAGGAGGTCGAGCACCTGATCCTCGCGGACAACGACAAGGACCGCGAGCAGGCCCTCTCCACCCTGCTGCCGCTGCAGAAGAGCGACTTCCTGGAGCTGTTCCAGGCGATGGACGGGCTGCCGGTCACCGTCCGCCTGCTCGACCCGCCGCTGCACGAGTTCCTGCCGGACATCACCGAGCTGTCGGTGCGCGTCGCCCTCGCCGAGGCCCGCAAGGACCCGAACGAGAACGACCTGCGGCTGCTCCAGGCGGTGCACAAGCTGCACGAGCAGAACCCGATGCTGGGCCTGCGCGGCGTCCGCCTCGGCCTGGTCATCCCCGGCCTGTTCGGCATGCAGGTCCGGGCCATCGCCGAGGCCGCCGCCGAGCGCAAGCTGGCCGGCGGGGACCCGCGCCCCGAGGTGATGATCCCGCTGGTCGGCACCGTCCAGGAGCTGGAGCTGGTCCGCGACGAGTGCGAGCGCGTGCTCGCCGAGGTCGCCCAGTCCACCGGCGTCCAGCTGGACATCAAGCTCGGCACCATGATCGAGCTGCCGCGCGCCGCGGTCACCGCCGGGCAGATCGCCGAGGCCGCCGAGTTCTTCTCCTTCGGCACCAACGACCTGACCCAGACGGTCTGGGGCTTCTCCCGGGACGACGTGGAGGCCTCGTTCTTCACCGCCTACCTGGAGAAGGGCATCTTCGGGGTCTCCCCGTTCGAGACCATCGACCGCGACGGCGTCGGCGCGCTCGTCAAGCACGCCGTCGAGGCCGGCCGGGCCACCCGCCCCGACCTCAAGCTCGGCGTCTGCGGCGAGCACGGCGGCGACCCGGAGTCGGTCCACTTCTTCCACGAGGTGGGGCTGGACTACGTCTCCTGCTCCCCCTTCCGGATCCCGGTGGCGCGCCTGGAGGCCGGCCGCGCCGCCATCGAGACGGCGGGCAGCGACTCGCGCTGAGGGAGGGAAGGCATCCCCTCCTCACGCGCGGGCACGACTGACCGCTCTTCCTCCCACCGGGAGGGCGTACACCGGAGCTCGGCGCAGGAGAACCGGCGTACGTAACACGGCCGAGCGGGAACGGACAACGGCGTCCGTTCCCGCTCGGCCGTACGTCTGCGCCCGGCCGCATGCCTGTACCCGGCCCTACGGCTGCGCCCGGCCGTACGTCCGCGCACCGGCGGGTGTGGCGGCGACCACGTGTGCGGCTCGCCGGGCGGGGCCCGGGCGCCTGCCAAGCTGGGGCGCATGACCAGTCGCAAAAACCCGCTCGTCGTCGTGGCCGTGCTGATCCTGGCCCTCCTGGCCGGGGCCGGGTACCTCCTCGCCGACAGGGGGAGCAGCCGCTCCAAGGCCGCCGCGAGCCCCACGGCGGCCGCCGCCGCGGGTTCTTCGACGTCCACGTCCTCGGCTCCCAAGCCCTCGGCCCCCAAGCCGTCCCCACCGGCCGGCGGCGCCCCCTCCGCGGCCGGCACCTGGGTCCCCGCCGACCCCGCGCTGGCCGACGTCTGCCGCACCAAGCTCCCCAGCCAGGCCCAGGACACCCTCGGCCTGATCGCCAAGGGCGGGCCCTACCCGTACAGCCGTGACGGCATCGTCTTCGAGAACCGCGAGAGCCGCCTCCCCAAGAAGGCCGGCGGCTACTACCACGAGTACACCGTGGTCACCCCGGGCTCCGACGACCGCGGCACCCGCCGCGTGGTCACCGGCACCGCCGGCGAGCAGTACTGGTCCGGGGACCACTACGCGACGTTCCAGGAGATCGACCCCCGCTGCTGAGCCGGCCTCCCGGCCCCGTCCTTCCGGCCCGACCTGGCCCGACTCGACCCGACCTGGCTCGGCTGATGGAAAGTACTTTCCATCCCGGAAACAGGGTGCCATGGTGGACGCTCTCGAAGAGGCCGGGTACGTCGCCGTGAAGAAGGGCTACGTCGGCAAGCGCCCCCGCACCTGGCTCGCCGCCACCAGGGCGGGCCGCAAGGCCCTGGCCGCCCACCTCGCCGAACTCCAGCGCCTGGTGACCGCCGCCGAGGCGGCCTCCGCCCGGCATGCCGGGCATGCCGGGCGGACCGTCAGTGGGCCCGGCGCCACGTGATCCGGCCGTGCGGGCCGTGCGGGCCGGTGGTGACCAGGGCGGTCAGTTCGTGCAGCACCGGTGCCGGGTCGCGGCGGAGCTGGACCGGCGTGGTGCGGACCACCGGGAGGCCGGTGGCGGTGAGCCGGTTGGCGCGGGCCAGGCCGCGCTCGTGATCGGCCGGGCGCAGGTGCCAGGCGCGGGAGTCGATCTCCAGGGCCACGCAGGCGTGTGGCCAGTAGGCGTCCGGGACGGCGAGGAAGCGTCCGTCCAGGAAGAGCACCGGATTCCACAGCGGTTCGGGCAGGCCCGCGTGTGACAGCAGCTCGTGGGCCTCGCCCTCGACCACCGAGCGCACCCCCGCGGTGAGGTCCTCCACCACCCGGGCCACGTGCGGCAGTCCGAGCACGCCCGGCCGGGTCAGCAACTGGTCCAGCAGTTCGCCGAGTTCGCAGTGCCGCCGCTGGACGGCCTCCGCGCACAGCGCCCGGAACCGACGCTGCCCGGTCTCCCTCGGGGCGAGGTCCGCCAGCGCCCGCGCGACCGTGGTGCTCCACAGCCCGTCGTCCCGCTCGAAGCCGCCCGGCATCGCCCCGCCGGCCCGGTGGATCCGGACGAACTCCCGTTCCCCGACGCGGCGTTGGCGTGGAATCAGGACGTCGACCGCGTCTAGGTCGGCCGGGTGCCCGGCGCTCGGCAGCCCGGCGTCGGCCAGTACCGCGAAGCCGGTCAGCAGCACCTCCCCCGGCTGCGGCTCGTGCCCCTTCGGCGTCGCATAGGCCAGGGCGGCCCGCAGTTTCTGATGGGCCGTCAATCTCCCGCTCTGCAGGCAGATCACCCGGGGCAGCACCTGCTGCCAGGGTCCACCCGGCCGCAGCCGGTGGGCGATGGTGCCGGAGGGCACCCCGAGCCGGCGCAGCTGCGCCCGGGTGGCGATGTGCTGCTGGTCGGCGCCGAGCAGGGCGACCGGGTCGAGCGGGTTCGCGCGGGTCATGTCAGGGTGCTGCCCGCCCCGATCGGAGGTATGCGAAACATCCCTCGTCGGGGGCGTTCCGGCAAACGTGTTGACGAAACGGCGGCCGACCGGCTGAGCTGGCGCCCATATGACAACTCCACACACCGGCCCGGCGCTCGACGCGCTCCGGGGCCTCTCCGTCGGCGACGCCCTCGGCGCCCAGTTCTTCGTCCCCGAAACCGCCCGCGCCCACCTCGCCGACCGCACCGACCCGCCCGGCCCCTGGCCGTGGACCGACGACACCGAGATGGCCTGCTCGGTGCACGCCGCCCACACCGAACGCGGCACGATCGACACCTTCGACCTCACCCACGCCTTCGCCCGCCGCCACGACTTCGACCGCGGCTACGGCCCGGCCGCCAACCGGATGCTGCGGCTGATCCGCGAGGGCGGCGACGCGAAGCGGCTCGCCGCCGAACTCTTCGACGGCCAGGGCTCGTACGGCAACGGCGCCGCGATGCGGGTCGCCCCGCTCGGCGCCGCGTACGCCGAGGACCTGGACGAGGCCGTCCGGCAGGCGGCCCGGACTGCGGTGGTCACCCACACCCACCCGCAGGCGGTGGACGGCGCGATCGCGGTCGCGGTGGCGGCGGCTCTCGCGGTCCGGGCGCGGACCGAGACCATGACGCCGAAGACCTTCCTGGGCAGGGTCGCCCACCACACTCCGCTGGGCGCCGTCCACGACGGCCTGACCGAGGCGATCGGGCTGCTCGCCGAACCGGACCTCCGGGTCGCCGCCCACGTACTCGGCAACGGCAGCCGGACGTCGGCTGCCGACACCGTCCCCTACGCCCTGTGGTGCGCCGCCCGCCGGCTGACCGACTACCGGGCCGCGGTGTGGGAGGCGATCGCAGCGGGCGGGGACATGGACACCGTCGCGGCGATCACCGGGGGAGTGGTCGCCGCCCGCACCGGCACGCGCGGCATCCCGGCCGCGTGGACGGCCGCGCGCGAGCCGCTGCCCGGTTGGGCGTTCCCGGAGCCGGACAGCATCCCCGACGGCCGGGGCCGTGAGGAGATGCTGGTGCCGCGTCTCTTCCCGGTCCCGGACGTGGTGTGGACCGACGAGCAGTGGCAGCGCATCCGGACCGGGTCCGATCCGGCCGCGATGGACCACCGCTGGCAGGTCCTCACCTATGAGGGCACCCTGCGGCTGTGCCACCCGGACGGCCCGGCCCGCTGGGAGGTGACCGTCGCCCGCGTCCGGAACGGCTGGCGCCCGGTCTCCGCCGTCGCCGAGACGGCCCACCACCGGTTCCCGACGGACGCGGACCGGAGCCCCCTGCTCCTCGCTCGGCTCCTGAGGAACGCCGCCGACGGTGAGTGGTCCCCGGTCAGGCCGTGATCATCAGCTGCCCGGCGCCGCTGCCGCCCTGTCTAAGGCACTCCTGGTTGATCGCCGGATCCGGGGCGCTCGGCGAGGTGGCGGCGGCGATCCGCATCTCGATGATGTCCCGGACGGCCGGCCACTCGGCGTCGAGGATCGAGTAGAACGCGGTGGACCGGACCACCCCGTCCAGCCCGCGCGAGTGGGCCCGGCGCACGCCCTCGCCCGTCGCGCCGAGCCGCTCGATCGCGGCGCGCGAGCGCAGGTTGCGGGCGTCCGCGCGCAGGGAGATCCGCTGCACGCCCCAGGTTTCGAAGGCGTGGCGCAGCATCAGCAGCTTGGCCTCGGTGTTGATGCCGGTGCCCTGGGCGCGCGGCGAGAGCCAGGTGTTGCCGATCTCGGCGGCGTCCGGGACGGCCGTGGCGGGATCGCCGAACGGCACACCGGGCACCGGCGGCCACACCATCGGGCCCTGCCAGTAGTCCAGTTCCAGGAACCGGGTGGAGCCGACCACCCGGCCGTCGGCGACGTTCACCGTCGCGAACGGCAGCGACCGTCCCGAGGCCTGGTCGGCGAGGGCCCGCGCGATGTAGTCGCGGGCCGCTTCCAGGCCGTGCGGAACGGGGGTGAAGGCGTAGGTCGTACGGTCCTCGGCGCCGGCCTTGGCGATGGCCTCGGCGTGGTGCGCGGCGAGGGGCTCCAGCCGCACGGTGCGGCCGGTGAGGATGACAGGTACGGGCACGGAACCTTCGGTCCTTCATCGGTCGGAGGGCGCCTCCCGGGCCGGGGTGCGGCTCGGGATGCGGTTTCGGGGTTCGCCCCGGCCCGGGTCCGTCCGCCCGGGTAGCCGTGCGCGCCGGAGGATCCGGTCGGGCGGGGCGGGGGCGGCGGCCCGGAACGGGCGGCGCGGGGTGCCGGAACGGACACGGGTCCTCGGACCGGTCCGGCGGGAAGTGCGAGGGGACAGTGTGCGTCCGCGAAATGGCCGAGAAGGAAACGAGAGCGCGAAGGGAAGCAGGCGGCCAGGTGAAGGCAAGATGCGTCGTGGGTGGCTGGCCGAGCACCGGACCGGGACGTGGCCGACGGCGTTACGGACGACGTGACGACGACGCGACGATGCGAGGCAGCGAGAGGACGATACCCGCCAGAAGGCGGTGCGTCACTTCGCGGCGCGCGAATGGCGGCGCGGCCTGTTGCGGCGCACCTCGGAACGGGCCCTCGCAGGCCTGTGACCAGGGGATCTTCCGTCGGGTGCGATCATGGTCCGGAGGGGTCGGCCGAGGCTCCGGACGAGTCGTCCGGCGTGGCGGGAATTCCGGCGGTGCCCGGCACGCTGGACAGGACGAGAAGCCGGTGGGACGACGAGCAGAGAACGGGGTTGGGTGCGCGGTGCGTGACTTCCAGGCGCTGTACGAGCTGGATCAGCAGGGCGTGGCCGCGGTGGCCACCGCCACCGCGCAGTTGCGCGACACCGGCGCCGGCTTGGTGCTGCTCCAGCACTTCGAGGGCTTCATGGACGCCGGCGAGGCCGGCGGCCAGGTGGTGGCCCACCTGCTGGAGACGGGATCGCCGCAGGTGGTGGCCCGTTTCGACCACGACCGGCTGGTCGACTACCGGGCCCGCCGTCCGGCGATGGTGTTCGACCACGACCACTGGACGTCCTACGACCCGCCGGAGATCCTGCTCCAGCTCGTCCACGACGCCGCCGGCGCGCCGTTCCTGCTGCTCACCGGCCCCGAGCCGGACGTGGAGTGGGAGCGCTTCGCGCGCGCCGTCCGCGAGCTGGTGGAGCGCTTCGAGGTCCGCCTGTCGATCGACTTCCACGGCATCCCGATGGGGGTGCCGCACACCCGCCCGGTCGGCCTGACGCCGCACGGCAACCGGCTCGACCTCGCGCCCGGGTACCCGCAGTGGTTCGAGCAGGCCCAGGTCCCGGGCAGCGCGCAGGCGCTGCTGGAGTACCGCCTGGCCGAGGCCGGGCACGACGTCCTGGGCTTCGCCGTGCACGTCCCGCACTACGTGGCCCGCTCGGCCTACCCGGCGGCGGCCGTGCTCGTCCTGGAGGCGGTGCAGTCCGCCACCGGGCTGGTGCTGCCCGGCACCCGGCTGCGCGAGCGGGTCGGCGAGGTCTACGCCGACATCGAGGAGCAGCTGACCCACGGGGACGGCGAGTTGCGTTCGGCGATCCGCGGCATGGAGGGCCAGTACGACGCGGTGGCGGGCTCCGAGGACCGGGAGAGCCTGCTGGCCGAGCCGGTCGACCTGCCGTCGGCGGACGAACTGGGTCGGCGCTTCGAGCAGTTCCTGGCCGAGCACGAGCGCGGCGCGGAGTAGTCGGGAGCGGGCGCGGAGCCGGCTCCTCCGGCGCGGCCCCGGGGGCCCTGACGGGAACGCGGATTCCCCTTGGGAGGATTTCGCGAAGGCGGGAGTCATCGTCGACGGCCGCTCGTTGGAGCCCGAGGTGCCCGGGGGACGGGCTGCCGTGAGGAGCCGACCGTGACTCGTCGTACCCCCGGGGGGATGCCATGCCCAGGACCACACGCCCGACCGTCGCCCTGACGGCCGGGCTGGCCGCGCTGCTGCTGGCCGGATGCACCGGCGGAGGCGGTTCGGACAGCCAGGGGAAGGACCTCGCAGGCGCGGTGCCCGGCCGTGCGAAGGCCGGCGCGACCCCGTCGCCGACACCCACCCCGCCACCCACCGGCCCGTACGTCGCGCTCGGCGACTCGTACACGGCCGGCATGCAGATCCCCCCGCAGACCGGCGAGCCGCGCGGCTGCTCCCGCTCGGCGGTCAACTACCCGTCCCTGGTGGCCAAGGGCCTCGGGGTGGCGTCCGGGCAGTTCCGGGACGTCAGCTGCACCGGCGCCACCACCGTGGACCTGACCGCGGCGCAGGACACCGGCAACGGCAGCAACCCGGCCCAGCTGGACGCGCTGAGCGCGGACACCCGGCTGGTCACCCTCGGGATCGGCGGCAACGACGCCGGTTTCATGGAGGTCGTGACCGAGTGCGCCAAGGACAACCTGATGGACGTGGTGAAGGGCGTGATCAAGCAGACCCGCGCCGCCTCGCCCTGCCGTGACCACTACTCCTCCGCCGACGGCGCCGACGAGGTCCAACACAAGGTGGACGCGGCCGGCGACCGGCTCGGCGGGATCCTCCAGGACATCAAACGGCGCTCCCCGCAGGCCCGGGTGTACGTGATCGGGTACCCGACGCTGCTGCCGGTCGAGCCGTCGGGCTGCCTGCCGGTGCTCGGCAAGACCGTGGCCGTCTCCGACCTGGGCTTCCTCTCGGAGAAGGAGCAGCAGCTCAACGGCATGCTCAAGAAGCACGCGGAGGCCGCCGGAGCGGTGTTCGTGGACACGGCCGGACCCTCGGCCGGGCACGACATGTGCGCGGGGGAGGACCAGCGCTGGGTCGAGCCCCCGTTCCCGGCCCGCGGAATGGCGCCGATCCACCCGAACGCCAAGGGGCAGGAGGCGGTGGCCGGCGTCGTCCTCAAGGCGCTCCGGGGCTGAGCCGTCCGGGTGAGGAGGATTCACCGGGACGGGCACCCGCGCGCCGCGCGGCGTTCACGCCCCGGCCCGCGCTCCTTCGCGCGCGGCATACCCCGCGTGTCAGGGGCGCGGCGTACCGTGAGTGCCATATGGATGACACCACGCACCGCCTCGCCGCCCCGATCCCGTACGACCACGCCGCCGAGGCCCGCTGGGTCCCCGAACCCGACAAGCGCCCGGGCCGTACGGCGTTCCAGCGCGACCGCGCCCGGGTGCTGCACTCGGCGGCGCTGCGCCGGCTGGCCGGCACCACCCAGGTGGTCGCCCCGATGCGCAGTGACTTCCCGCGCACCCGGCTCACCCACTCCCTCGAATGCGCCCAGGTCGGGCGGGAGTTGGGCGCGGCCCTGGGCTGCGACCCGGATCTGGTGGAGACGGCCTGCCTGGCCCACGACATCGGCCACCCGCCCTTCGGCCACACCGGCGAGGAGGCCCTCGACCAGGCCGCCGAGGAGTGCGGCGGCTTCGAGGGCAACGCCCAGTCGCTGCGCATCCTGACCAGGCTCGAACCCAAGCGCTTCGCCCCCACGGAGGAGCCGTCGACCCGGCTCGCCCCCTGGCCCGGCCGCAGCGTCGGCCTCAACCTGAGCCGCGCCGCGCTCGACGCCGCCACCAAGTACCCGTGGACCAAGGGCACCCACCCGAGCGACCCGGCCTCGCCCAAGTACGGCGTCTACGCCGACGACCTGCCGGTCTTCCGCTGGCTGCGGGCCGGATCCCCGGCCGGGCGCAAGTGCTTCGAGGCCACCGTGATGGACTGGTCCGACGACGTGGCCTACTCCACCCACGACGTCGAGGACGGCCTCCAGGCCGGCCACATCGACCCGGCCGTGCTGCGCGCCCCGAGCGAGCGCGCCGAGCTCTTCAAGGTCGCCGAGCGCTACGCCCCCGACGCCGAGCCGGAGGAGCTGGCCGCCGCCCTGGACCGACTGCTCGCCCAGGAATGGTGGCCCCGCTCGTACGACGGCACCGCGCGCGACCGGGCCGGGCTCAAGGACCTCACCAGCCAGCTGATCGGCCGCTTCTGCCTGGCCGCCGAGCAGGCCACCCGCGCCCGCTACGGCCCGGGCCGGCTCACCCGCTACGCCGCCGAGCTGGTGGTGCCGCGGGACGTCCGGCTGGAGTGCGCGGTGCTCAAGGCGGTCGCCGTCCGCTTCGTCATGCAGCGCGACGAGCAGGCCCAGCTGCGGGCCCGCCAGCGGATCGTGATCGCCGAGCTGGCGTACGTCCTCACCCAGCGCGCCCCCGAGGGCCTGGACCCGGTGTTCGCCGCGATGTACCGCGAGGCCGAGGACGACCGCGCCGCCCTGCGCACGGTCATCGACCAGATCGCCACCCTGACCGACGCCTCGGCCCTGGCCCTGCACGCCAAGCTCGTCGGCGCGGCCTGGGCGTAGCCGGTCCGCCGTTCGACCCGACCCCTCAACCCGGCTGGTTAACCCGGCCGGTTAACCCGGCCGCCCCAGTAGACTTCCGGGGTGGCCGGGCGGATCAGGGACGAAGACGTACAGGCGGTGCGCAGCGCACTGCCGATCGACGCGGTGGTCGGCGACTACGTACAGCTGACCAATGGTGGCGGTGGCGAGTACAAGGGCGTCTGCCCCTTCCACGACGAGAAGTCCGCCTCGTTCTACGTGAACCCCGCCAAGGGCGTGTTCCACTGCTTCGGCTGCCAGGAGAACGGCGACACCATCGCCTTCCTGATGAAGATCGAGCACTTCACCTTCGCCGAGGCCGTCGAGCGGATGGCCGCCCAGGCCGGCATCACACTGCGCTACGAGGAGGGCGGCTACAGCCCCCGCCACCAGCAGGGCGAGCGCACCCGCCTGGTCGAGGCGCACAAGGTGGCCGCCGCCTACTACCGGGAGCAGCTGACCTCGCCGGAGGCGGAGATCGGTCGCCGCTTCCTGGCCGAGCGCGGCTTCGACGAGGAGGCGGCCGCGGCCTTCGGCGTCGGCTACGCCCCGGTCGGCTGGGAGCACCTGGTCCGCTACCTGCGCGGCAAGGGCTTCACCGACAAGGAGATCCTGCTCGGCGGCCTGGCCTCGCAGGGCCAGCGCGGCGGCCTGATCGACCGTTTCCGGGGCCGGCTGGTCTGGCCGATCCGGGACATCGCCGGCGAGGTGGTCGGCTTCGGCGCCCGCCGCCTGCGCGAGGACGACAACGGCCCGAAGTACCTGAACACCCCCGAGACGCCGATCTACAAGAAGTCCCACGTGCTGTACGGCATCGACCTGGCGAAGAAGGAGATCGCCAAGTCGGGCCGCGCGGTGGTGGTCGAGGGCTACACCGACGTGATGGCCTGCCACCTCGCCGGGGTCACCTCGGCGGTGGCCACCTGCGGCACCGCCTTCGCCGAGGACCACATCAAGATCATCCGTCGGCTGCTGATGGACACCTCGCAGTACCGGGGCGAGACGGTCTTCACCTTCGACGGCGACGCGGCCGGCCAGAAGGCCGCCCTGCGGGCCTTCGAGGACGACCAGAAGTTCGCCGCCAAGACCTCCATCGCGGTGAGCCCGGGCGGCATGGACCCGTGCGAGCTGCGCTTGGCCCAGGGCGACGAGGCGGTCAAGCAGCTGATCGACAACCCGGTCCCGCTGTTCGAGTTCGCACTGACCTCGGCGGTGGCCCGGCACCGGGTGGACACCCCGGAGGGGCGCTCGGCGGCACTGGAGGAAGCGGCCCCGATCGTCGCCAAGATCAAGGACCGCTCGATCCAGCACGAGTACGCCGTCCGGCTGGCCGGCATGCTCGGCATCCTGGACGAGCCCTTCGTCGTCCGCAGGGTCTCCCAGCTGGCCCGCTGGGACCGCGAGCGCCAGCAGAATCCCCGCGGTGCCGCGCAGCGCCGCCCCGAACCGGTACAGCCGCCGCGCCCCGCGCAGCAGGCCTTCCGGCTCAACCCGCGCAACCCGGCCCAGTTCGTCGAGCGCGAGCTGCTCAAGTTGGCCCTGCAGCACCCGGACCTGGTCAGCCCGGCCTTCGACCACTACGGCGACGACGAGTTCCCGACCCCGCCGTACACCGCCGTCCGGCAGGCCGTCGCCAAGGCCGGCGGGGCCGCGTACGGGGCGACCCTGCCGGACTTCACCAGCGCGGTGCGCGAGGCGTCCCCGGACGACCGGGTGCGCTCGCTGGTCACCGAGCTGACCGTCGAGCCGGTGCGCTCGCGCCGCAAGGTGGACGCCGTCTACGCGGGGGAGTTCCTGGTCAAGCTCCGCCTGCTGGCCGTCGACCGCAGGATCGCCGAGGTCCGCGGCTACCTCCAGCGGCTCGGCCACCGGGCCGACACGGAGCAGCTGCACGCGGTGCAGACCGAGCTGTGGCAGCTCCAGCAGTACGGCGATCAACTGAAGAGCCGGGGCGCCGCCGCCCTGTAGCACTCGCTGCACAGAAAGTCGGCGCACGAGTCTCGGCCACGGAGTGTGGCGTACCGCACACTGGAGGGCGTCTCACCTCCGTACAGCGCGGGTCCGCCAGAGTCGCGCCCGCCCCGAGGGGATGCCCGTGGAGCAAGGCCTCGCCGCAGCGACCACCACCAGCACGAGAGCGAACCCCGCCGAACCGGCGGGGGAGCAGGAGACCGACCACGGCCGGGCCGGGGCAGCGCCCCCGGACGGCGCGCGCGTCCCTGCCCAGGGCCTGCCGGAAGGCCACCCGGACAGCCCGGAGCCCGAGCCGGAGCCCGAGCCGGAGCCCGAAGCGGACACCGGCGGCGATGCCGAGCGCCCTGCCGACCACGATGCCGACGCGGCGGACGAGCGCCGCGAGCCGGCCGACAGCAGCGGGCCGGGCGCCGACCTGCTGCGCCAGTACCTGCGCGAGATCGGCCGGATCCGCCTGCTCACCGCCGCCGAGGAGGTCGAGCTGGCCCGCCGGGTCGAGGCCGGCCTGTTCGCCGAGGAGCGGCTGAACGGGGCCCCGCCGTCCGACCCGTTGGCCGGGCAGCTGGACACCCTGGTGGTGCGGGGCCGGATCGCCAAACGCCGGCTGATCGAGGCCAACCTGCGCCTCGTCGTCTCCGTCGCCAAACGCTACGTCGGACGCGGGCTGACCCTGCTGGACCTGATCCAGGAGGGCAACCTGGGCCTGATCCGGGCGGTGGAGAAGTTCGACTACGCCCGCGGCTACAAGTTCTCCACCTACGCGACCTGGTGGATCCGCCAGTCGATGAGCCGGGCCCTGGCCGACCAGGCCCGGACGATCCGGGTGCCGGTCCACGTGGTCGAGCTGATCAACCGGGTGGTCCGGGTCCAGCGGGGCCTGCTGCAGGAACGCGGCCTGGAACCGACGGCGGCCGAGATCGGCGCCGCCCTGGGACTGACCGAGGAACGGGTGCGGGAGCTGCTCCGGCTGGCCCAGGAGCCGATCTCGCTGCACACCCCGGTCGGCGAGGAGGACGACGTCGCGTTCGGCGACCTGATCGAGGACGCCGACGCCGCCTCACCCGCCGAGTCCGCGACCTTCCTGCTGCTGCGCCAGCACCTCGACGCGGTGCTGGCCACCCTGGGCGAACGGGAACGCCAGGTCGTCCAGCTCCGCTACGGGCTGGACGACGGCCGCCCGCGCACGCTGGAGGAGATCGGCGCGGTGTTCGGCGTGACACGGGAGCGGATCCGTCAGATCGAGTCGAAGACGCTGGTCAAGCTCCGCGACCACGCCTTCGCCGAGCAGCTGCGCGGGTACCTCGACTAGGACGGTGTCGGCGAGTCGCTCGGGGCTGCCGGGGCCGTCGCCGGGGTCGTGGCCGGTGTGGTGGCCGCACCCGCTCCGGTGCCCGGCGGCGGCGAGGCGGGGCCGATCGGGATCGGGGTCGAGGCCACCACGGCGGCCAGGTCGAAGATCTCCTCGGTGCAGCGGTCTCCGCCCGGCTGGTGTCCGCAGAGGTGGAAGCCGATCGTCGGGTCCGCCGCGTTCAGCATGTTCGAGTAGTTGTCGTAGCCGTAGTGGATGAGGGCCTGCTCGCTGTCACCCGTGCTGTTGATGATCGTCGCGAAGTCGTTCGGCTCGCCCTCGGTGATCGCGGCCCACGCGGCCTGGCACGTCTGGCTGTACCGGAGGTAGATGACCACCTTGCCGATGACGTCGGTGTACAGGGTCCGCGCGTCCTTGCCGCAGCCGGTGTACTTGGGGTCCCGGTGGTCGCAGCCGAGGGCCTGGCAGGTGGGAGCGGCGGGGATGGGCTTGCCGGTGGCGCCGGTGGCGCCGGTGGTGCCGGTGGCGGCCGGGGACGTGGTCGGGACCGGTTCGGCGACCGCCGTCGGCTGACCCTCGTGCCGGGCGGCGCGCAGGCCGACCAGCACCAGCAGGGCTGCCAGCACCGCCGCGCCGGAGACCAGCGCCGCCGGGCGCCGCCACCAGACGACGGGGGCGGGCTCCGGATCCTGGCCGGTCACCAGCGCCTCGTCCGGTTCCCCGGCGGACGCCTCGCCGTGCGACGCCTCGTCGGAGGTCACACCGGGCTCGTCGGAGGACGGCACACCGGTTTCGCCGGGGGACGGCCCACCGGGCGGCGGCTCCGCGGCCGGGGAGTCCTGCGCCGACGGCTCGGCCGGTTCCCCCGGCACCGCCGCCCGCTCCCACAGCGCCCGCAGCGCGGCCCCGTCGCAGTCCACTGTCCCGATCAGCGCGTCCAGTGCCTGCTCGGTGACGACCCGCTTGCCGTTCAGCCAGCGCTCCCAGGAGGCCCGGCTGTAGTGCGTGCGGGTGGCCAGCTCGGACAGTGAGAGTCCGGCGGCGTCCTTGATGGCCCGGAGTTCCTCGGCCAGGCTTCTGGCGGGCTCGGACAGCTCCTCGGGCAGGTTCTTCCAGGCGGAACCCATGCGGCCTTCCAAAGATCAGGGACGGAACGGGGGAGGGAGACGGGCGGAACGGGCTCCGGCCCGGGCCGTTCGGGTGTCTCCGTTGTCTCCAACCTCATCGGCCTGGCGTCTCAATCCCCTGGTCATGGCGCTGAGACGGACGGAAGTGTCTCACAAGCCCCGGAGACGCTCGAACAGTTATCCGGCCATCGTGCAGAGTTCTCTCACCGGAGCGGTTGGCCGCCCGGTGGGTTCGTCGGATACCGGACGGTCACGTGCCGTTCGTCCGAAATCCGTCCCGGTTCCCCCACCGAGCCGGGGCAGCCTCGCGGGGGGAGGCTGCCCCGGCCCGTCCGGGACAGTCCGGCGGGAGGGCGCTTCACTGCGCCCTCCCGCCGTGACGTTCCCGTGGTGTTCCCGTCGATGTCCCGCGGCGTTCGCTCAGTGGTGGAAGCCCGACCGGGCCGGCACCCCGAGCTCCTTGAGCGGGACGGGCTGGCGCCGCAGTTCCGGCACCAGCCGGTGGAGGTCGGCCAGCAGCAGGTCGCCGAGGTCCCGGGAGAAGCCGTTGCGGCAGACCACCCGGAGCACCGACAGGTCCTCCCGGTTCGCCGGGAAGGTGTACGCGGGCACCTGCCAGCCGCGCTCGCGCAGCCGCCGCGAGACGTCGAACACGTCGAACGGGACGTCCCCTTCGGTGGTGAAGGCGAACACCGGCAGCTGGTCGCCGCGGGTCAGCAGCCGGAAGCAGTCCAGCGCGCCGATCTCCCCGGCCAGGTAGGTGGCGACATCGCGGGAGGCGCCCTGGACGGCCCGGAAGCCCTCCCGGCCGAGCCGCAGGAGCACGTAGTACTGGGCGATCACCTCGGCGCCGGGACGGGAGAAGTTGAGCGCGAAGGTCGGCATCTCGCCGCCGAGGTAGTTGACCCGGAAGACCAGTTCCTCCGGCAGCGCCGCCTGGTCGCGCCAGAGCGCCCAACCCACGCCCGGGTAGACCAGGCCGTACTTGTGCCCGGAGGTGTTGATCGAGGCCACCCGGGGCAGCCGGAAGTCCCACACCAGCCCGGGGTCGAGGAAGGGCGCCACCATGCCGCCGGAGGCGCCGTCCACGTGCACCGGGACGTCGATGCCGGTGCGCTCCTGGAACGCGTCCAGGGCCGCGCAGATCTCCGCGATCGGCTCGTACGAACCGTCGAAGGTGGAGCCGAGGATGCCGACCACGCCGATGGTGTCCTCGTCGCAGAGCGCGACCGCCTGTTCGGCGTCGAGGTGGAAGCGCTCGCCCTCCATCGGCGCGGTGCGCGCCTCGACCTCCCAGAAGTTGCAGAACTTTTCCCAGCACACCTGCACGTTGACGCCCATCACCAGGTTGGGCCGGGCCCCGGCCGCGTAGCGGTCGGGGTTGCGGCGCATCCAGCGGCGCTTGAGCGCCATGCCGGCCAGCATGCAGGCCTCGCTGGAGCCGGTGGTGGAGCAGCCGACCGCGGTGTCCGGGTCGGGGGCGTGCCAGAGGTCGGCGAGGATCGCCACGCAGCGCCGCTCCAGTTCGGCGGTCTGCGGGTACTCGTCCTTGTCGATCATGTTCTTGTCGAGGCACTCGGTCATCAGCCGGTTGGCCTGCGTCTCCATCGACGTGGTGACGAAGGTGGCCAGGTTCAGCCTGGCGTTGCCGTCCAGCATCAGCTCGTCGTGGATCAGCTGGTACGCGGTCTCGGCCGGCACGGGGCCGTCGCCGAGCCGGTGCAGCGGCGGGGCCAGCTTCATCGCGCCCAGCGGGTCGGCGGCGGCCGTGAACGGAGCGACGCTCAGCCGGCGGTCCCCGGCGGCTCCCTTGTGCAGCGCCATGGCATCCTGCCGCCCTTCGTGTCGGTGGTTGTGTCCCGTCCCACGCTGCCACCGGGCGCCGGGTGACGCATCTTCACCGGCTGCCACCCCGAACGGCGGTCAGGCGCCACCCCGGCGGGCGGTCAGGCCGCCGTCTCCGGGTGGATCTGGCCGCGGGCGGCCCGGTACTGCCGGCGCACCGCCGAACCGATCGCCAGGTCCTGCTCCCCGTCGGGCTCGACGGTCTCGGCGTCCGGCAGCTCCCACTCCGGCGGCTCCGGGGTGCCCGCCAGCGCCCAGGCGGCCTGCCGGGCGGCCCCGCGGGCGGCGTGCGCGCCCGGCGGCGGCACCACGACCGGGACGCCGAACAGCATCGGGGCGATGTGCCGGACGGCGGGCAGCCGCCCGGCCGTGCCGAGCAGGAACACCCGGTTGATTCCGACGCCCTGGGCGCGCAGCACGTCCAGCGCGTCCGCGATGTTGCACAGCATGCCCTCGACGGCGGCCCGGGCCAGGTGCTGAGGGGTCATCGCGTCGGCGCGCAGGCCGGTCAGGGTGCCGGCCGCGTGCGGCAGCGCGGGGGTGCGCTCGCCGTCCAGGTACGGCAGCAGCACCAGCCCGTACGCGCCGGGGGAGGAGTGCAGGGCGAGGTCGCTCAGGCCCTCCAGTTCCAGGCCGAGCATCGCGGCGGTGGAGCGCAGCACCTGGGCCGCGTTGAGGGTGGCGACCATCGGCAGGTGCCGGCCGCTGGCGTCGGCGAAGGAGGAGACCAGGCCGGAGGCGTCCACCACGGCCTCCTCGTGCACCGCGAAGATCGTCCCGGCGCTGCCGAGCGAGACCACCGCGTCGCCCGGGCGCAGGCCCAGGCCCAGGGCGGCGGCCATGTTGTCGCCGGTGCCGGCCGAGATCAGCAGGCCCTCGGGGGTGTGCCCGGCGGGCTCGGCGGGGCCGAGGACGTCGGGCAGCTTGAGTTCGTGGCCGAGGGCCAGTTCGACCAGGTCCTGGCGGTACTCGCCGGTGATCGGCGACCAGTAGCCGGTGCCGGAGGCGTCGCCGCGGTCGGTGGTGCGGCGCTTGGGGTGGCCGAGCAGCTGCCAGACCAGCCAGTCGTGCGGCAGCAGCACCTCGGCGACCCGGCGGGCGTTGGCCGGCTCGAACTCGGCCAGCCAGCGCAGCTTGGCGATGGTGTACGTCGGGGCGGGCACGGCGCCGATCGCGGCGGTCCAGCCGGCCGGGCCGCCGAGGGCGTCCAGCAGCTTGGCGGCGGCGCCGCTGGAGCGCGGGTCGTTCCACAGGATCGCGGGCCGGACCTGTACCCCGCCCGCGTCCAGGCCGATCATGCCGTGCTGCTGCGCGCTGACGCCGATCGCCCGGACGCCCTCCAGCAGGCCGCCGGCCGCGGCGTCGCCGAGCGAGTGCAGCCAGACCTGCGGGTCGGCCTCGCCGGGGCGCAGGTCCTGGTCCTCGGGGACGGGGTGCGGCGCCTTGCCGGAGCGCAGGACGGCGCCGGTTTCCGTGTCGCACGCGACGATCCGGGTACGGCTGGTCGAGCTGTCTATCCCCGCGACGATGGCCATGTCGAGATCATGCCTCAGCCCGGCCCGGGACGCGTCCGGGCCGGGTGAGCCGTTGCCGCTTCGCGACCCCGCGTTGGGGCGCGCTTTGCCGTGGCATCACCGCCCCGTCACGGGCGGAAGGTACCCCAGCCGTCGTCCTCCGTCCGGGCCCGGTTGAAGTACGGCACCCGGTCGGTGACGGCCGACGGCAGCCGGTCGCCGACCCGGTCGGCGACCGCGCCCGCGGCCTTCCCGGCCACCGCGCCGGCCTGGTGCTTCGCCCGGTCGGCGGCGCCCTGCACTGTGGGGTTCTCGGCGATCTGCCGGGTGACCTTGGCGATCTGCTCGTAGCGCTGACGCCCGGCTCGCGAGCCGAGTACGTAGCCGGCCGCGAACCCCGCGGCCAACGACAGCTTCCACATGGTCGGATCCACCCTCTCCTGGCGGCCTTCTGCCGCATTGCCCTACCCGTCCGTCGGGACGGCGAACCGTCGTCCGCGTCCCCAGCATCCCCGGGAGCGGCTGCGGGCGCGCGCGGGGCACGCCGGGCGGCAACCCCGGGGCAACCGGCGAAAGCGATTGGCGGACCACCCCCCCGAGTGCGCTAATGTATGTCCCGCAGCGAGCGCCACGGAGTCCGGGAAACCGGAGGCCGGGGCGGAAGCCGATCCCCCATAGCTCAATTGGCAGAGCAGCCGACTGTTAATCGGCAGGTTATTGGTTCGAGTCCAATTGGGGGAGCTCGGGACGAGGCCCTCCGGGTCCTCTGCCCGCCCGTGGTACGGAAGTCGAGTGCCGCGATCCCGCATAGCTCAATTGGCAGAGCAGCCGACTGTTAATCGGCAGGTTATTGGTTCGAGTCCAATTGCGGGAGCTGCACCGGGTGCGCCCGGTGACTGCTCAGAGCGAAGGCCCCTCGGTCGACCGGGGGGCCTTCGTGTTGCCGCCGCCCGGTGTCGCGTACGTCACACCGTGACGGCCGCCCCGGCGGGCCCCGGAATCAGGTGGTCGCCTTCCGGTAGAGGTCGGTCACCCGCTGGTCGAAGGCGACGCTGTACGAGGTGCCCGGGGTGTCCCCGCCCTCCTGGTAGCCGCCGATCACGCCGACCACCGTGCCCTTCTCGGTCACCCACGGGCTGCCGCTGGTGCCGTCGGTGTAGCCGCCGCAGTCGAAGCGTTCCTGGGTGGCGCTCTGCGAGCGGGTCCGGACCGAGCAGGTGATCGGCTCGTCGCTCTGGTTCGGGTAGCCGGTCACCGAGACGGACAGCCCGAAGCCCTGCCCGGTGCCGATCGGGTTTCCGCCGACCGCGTCCTCGACCTGCCGGCCGTCCACCGTGCCCACCGTGACGAACGCCACGTCGTACTCCGGGTCGTCGTCGGACGCCCAGCGCGGGTCGACGGTGACCGACCGCACCGGCCAAGTCCCGTACGGGGTGGACCCGTTGCGGTAGCCCGGGGTGAACACCAGGCCGTCCAGCAGGCCGATCCGGCGGCTCTGCACACAGTGCGCCGCCGTCACCAGCAGGTTGTGCCGGGGGCTCTGCACGACACTCGCGGTGCACGCCCGGGGGCCCTGCGCGGTGTGGATGGAGAGCGTGCCGATCCGGTCCCGCGCGGGGCTCTGCTGCGCGACCTCGGCGGTCGGCGCCCCGTCCTGCCCGCCGCACGCGGTGCCGGCGGCGAGCAGCAGGGCGGCCAGCGCGGCCGTACGAACCGGGCGCGCGGGCCGTACCGGGCGGGGGGCCATCGGGGCTCCGTCTCGTTCCTCGGGGCGGGCACCGGGCCGTGCGTTCCGCCGTTCGTGAGGAAGATCTACCAGGCCGTGCCGGGCGGCGCCACCGTCGGGTTCCCGGTGCGGCGCCGGTCAGCCGGTGGCGCGGTCGTACAGCGCCTGGACGCGGTCGCCGAAGTAGCTGCTGTACGAGGTGTCCGGGCTGTCGCCGCCCTCCTGGTAGCCGCCGATCACGCCGACCACGGTGCCGGTCCTGGTGGTGGGGTCGAAGTCGGTGACCCAGGGGCTGCCGCTGGTGCCGCCGGTGTAGTCGGGGCAGTCGATCCGCAGCTGGGTGGGGCTCTGTTCGGAGGTGGTGTTGGAGCAGGTGATCGGGACGTCGCTGCTGCCCGGGTAGCCGGTGACCTTCACCGGGACCCGGTAGCCGCGGTTGACGCCCAGTCGGTTGGCGCCGAGCACCTGCTGGACCTGCTGCCCGTTCTGGGCCTGGACGACCGCGAAGGCGACGTCCATGTCCGGGTCGGCGTGGTCCTTCCAGCCGTCGTCGACGGTGACCGCCAGCAGCGGCCAGACGCCGCTGGGGGTGTCCCCGTCCCGGTAGCCGGGGACGAAGACCAGGTCGGCGCGCTGACCGAGCTTCGGGTCCCAGACGCAGTGGGCGGCGGTGACGATGAGGTTGAGCCCGGCGCTGTCGACCACGCTGGCCGTGCAGAAGTGGTCGCCGTCGGCGTTGCGGGTGAACACCGCGCCGACCAGGCCGTTGAGGACGCTGGGCTTGGCGGTGCGGGTGACTCCGGTGCGCCGGCCGACCGCCCCCTTGAACCGCTGCCTGCTCCAGCCGTGGCTGCTCCCCGAGGCGGCCGTGGCCGGTGCCGAGGTGACCGTGGGGACGCCCCCGCCGGGCCCCGCCGAGGTCGTGCAGCCCGCCGCGGCCAGCACCGTCGCGAACAGCCCGGCCACCACCCCCGCCCTACGTATCGTCATCCGCCCAGGCTGCCCCGGACGGGCGTCGCGCCGCCACCCGGGCTGCGCCGCCCGGAGAGGCGCGCGCCGTCCCGCACCCAGG
Organism: Kitasatospora sp. NPDC034023; assembly: GCF_055575795.1. Classification (NCBI taxonomy): domain Bacteria; kingdom Bacillati; phylum Actinomycetota; class Actinomycetes; order Kitasatosporales; family Streptomycetaceae; genus Kitasatospora; species Kitasatospora sp. NPDC034023. The sequence goes on along the minus strand of NZ_JBVIRY010000002.1, from coordinate 340,337 downwards.
TGCGCCCCCGGCGCGCACCACGGGTGATCGACCGGCTATGCTGCCCGGGACGGCCTCGCTGGGGCCGTCTGCTGCTGCCGTGGCCGATCGACCGGCGCGCGGCGAACCGGGGCGGTAGCTCAGCCGGTTAGAGCAGGGGACTCATAATCCCTTGGTCGTGGGTTCGAGTCCCACCCGCCCCACCTTCTCGATGCGCGACGAGTGCCGTACGAGCGCGTATGACCGTCCGCGGGCAGGCCCTGAGCCGGAGCTCCGCCGCCTGCGACGACGCGAGTCTAGGACGCGGCCACTCCCTTTCCCCGGGTGGCGCGCCGGAATTCACCCGCCTGTGGGCATCGGCCCCGGCGTCCCCTGGTGGCTCCCCGGCCCTGTGCCCCGTCGGCGCCCTGTCGGCGGCGCGTCGGTGTTCCCGGTGTCGGCCCCCTGGTGCGGTGCGCGGAAAAAGTGATATCACTTTGCCATCGGATGCGGACGCTCGTTGGAGGAGTCGGTCTCATGGCCACACCGCGTTTCACCGTCGAAGACGGACCTGCCCTGGACCTTCCGGTCCCCAAGATCACCGAGCGGCTCATCACCGGGGCCGCCGGGTTGCCGGTGCTCTTCGGTGCGCTGCTCGGCCTGGTCGCGGGGGCCGGGTCGATCATCGGCGGAGGGGTCCAACTGGCGGACGGGCAGCAGGGGTTGGGTGCCGGACTGATCGTCGTCGGGCCGCTGCTGCTGCTGGGCTCGCTGCTGACGCTGTGCGGGCTGACGGTGGTCTCGCCCGGTCAGGCCCGGGTGGTGCAGTTGCTCGGGCGCTACCGCGGCACGGTCCGTGCCGAGGGCCTGACCTGGATGAACCCGTTCACCAGCCGTCGGCACATCTCCCTGCGGATCCGCAACCACGAGACCGAGACCACCAAGGTCAACGACGCGGACGGCAACCCGATCGAGATCGCCGCCGTGGTGGTCTGGCAGGTCGAGGACACCGCGATGGCCATGTTCGAGGTGGACGACTACACCGACTTCGTCGCCATCCAGACCGAGACGGCCGTGCGGCACATCGCCAGCAGCTACCCGTACGACGCCCACCAGGAAGGGCAGTTGTCGCTGCGCGACGGGGCGGACGAGATCGCCCGCAAGCTCTCCGCGGAGATCGCCGCCCGGGTCGCCTCGGCCGGGGTTCGGGTCGTCGAGTCCCGGATCTCCCGGCTCGCCTACGCGCCGGAGGTCGCCCAGGTGATGCTGCAGCGTCAGCAGGCCGGGGCCGTGGTGGCCGCGCGCAGGCTGATCGTCGAGGGCGCCGTCGGTATGGTCGAGGAGGCGCTGGACCGGCTCGCCGAGCGCGACGTGGTGGAGTTGGACGAGGAGCGCAAGGCCGCCATGGTGAGCAACCTCCTGGTGGTGCTCTGCGGCGACCGCGGCACCCAGCCCGTCGTGAACACGGGCTCCCTCTACCAGTAAGGCGCGGCATTGGCGACGGAACGGAAGAAGATCCTGTTGCGACTGGACCCTTCAGTTCACGACGCACTCGCCCGCTGGGCCTCGGACGACCTGCGCAGCACCAACGCGCAGATCGAGTTCCTGCTCCGCCGCGCCCTCACGGACGCGGGCCGGATGCCCGGCGGTGCGAACCGGATTCCCCGGCGCGGACGCCCGCCCAGGGAGAGCCCGGAGGACGGCGAATCCGACGCCGAATGATCGGACGGTTCCACCCCACTGCCCACAGCTTTGGAGTCCACCATGGACGTGCCCGCCAATCTGCCGGAGAAGCTGTACCTGCTCGCCTACGACCCCGAGCGTGAGCGGCTCACCGCCACCGACCGGCTCGACCTGGTGCTGCGGGCGTCGGCGCTGGTCGAACTCCTGCGGCGCGGACTGATCCGGGACGACGGCCGACACCCGGCCGCCGTCGAGGGGGTGCAGGCCGAAGGCCTCGACCCGCTCTCCGCCGCCCTGCTGGAGCAGATCCGGCAGGGGCGTCGGCGCAGCTGGCGGAGCTGGGTCGGCCGCAACCAGGGCTCGACGGCCCGCGCCGCACGGGTCGTCCGGAACGGCCTGGCGGCGGCGGGCCGGATCCGGATCGAGGAGCGCCGGGTGCTCGGGCTGTTCCCGTTCTCCCGGGTGATCCTGCCGGAGCCCCGGCTGCGCAAGTCGGTGATGGCGTTGGTCGGTTCGGCGCTGAAGGGCCCGCTCAGCCGGGTCGAACCGGCGGACGCCGCACTGGTCGCGCTGGTCGACGCCGCCCGGCTGGGCTCGGCCCTGTCCTGGCGCCGGCGCCGCGAGTTCCGGGCCCGGATCGACAAGCTCGCCCCCGCGGCGGGCCCCGTCCCGCGCGCCCTGCGCCGGGCGGTCAACGCCAGCCGTGCCGACGGTTCGACGGGGGGCTGACCCACCCCTGCGCCGTGAGCCCGGTCGCCGATCCGGCGGTCGGGCTCCACGCTGCCCGGGGGCTACCCGCTGCCCGCACGCCCGGCCCGTACGCCTGGCCCGTACGCCCGGCCCGTTCGCCTGGCTCGTTCGGGCCGGCCCGTAAGCTGGCCGGGTGCTCGAACCCGCCCTGCTGCCGACCCCGCTGGTGGACTGCACCGACGAGGCGTTCGCCCGGGCCGGGGTGGAGCTGCGGCTCAAGCGGGACGACCTGCTGCACCCGACCGTTCCCGGCAACAAGTGGCGCAAGCTCGCGCCCAACCTGGCCGCCGCCGTCGAGCGGGGCCACACCCGGCTGCTGACCTTCGGCGGCGCGTACTCGACCCACCTGCGGGCCGTCGCGGCCGCCGCCGGGGCACTCGGGCTGGAGAGCGTCGGACTGGTTCGCGGCGAGGAGTTGGCGGACCGGCCGCGCAACTGGTCGCTGCGGGCCGCCGAGGCGGCGGGGATGCGGCTGGAGTTCCTGACCCGGGCCGCGTACCGGGAGGCCACCGGCCGAGCCGGCAGCGCGGACCCGACGGACGACGGCGCCCCGGACGACGGCGGTACGGACGACGGCGGTACGGACGACGGCGGTACGGACGACGGCCTGCAGCGCCGCTGGGGCCCCTGCCTGGTGCTCCCGGAGGGCGGCTCCAACGCCCTGGCCGCCGTCGGCGCGGCCGCGATCCCGGCCGAACTGCCCGATCTGGGCGCACGCGACGTGGTCTGCTGCCCGGTCGGCACCGGCGGCACGCTGGCCGGCATCGCGGCGGGCCTGCCGCCGGGCGCTCGGGCGCTCGGCGTGGCCGTGTTGCGCGGCGGCGAGGGGTACCTGGAGGCGGAGGTCGCCCGGCTCCATCTGGCCGCGTACGGACGCGAGTTCGACAACTGGCGGATCGACCACGCGCACCACGGCGGCGGCTACGGCCGGGTCCCGGCGGACCTGGCGGCCTTCGCCGAGCGGTTCGAGCGCCGCCACGGCGTCCCGGTGGAGCGGCGCTACGTCGCCAAGCTGCTCGCCGGGCTGGCCGACCTGGCCGGGGCGGGCGCCTTCCCGCGCGGCACCCGTCTCACCGCCGTGGTCACCGGGCTGCCGGACCCCGAGTAGCCGGGACCCCGGGTCCGGTGGCCGGTCAGCCGAAGGACAGGTTGGCGCACGGGTCGGTGTCGGCGTTGCGGGTGTTCTCCGCTATGCCGGTCGGGACGCCCCCGGTGGGGACGCCGCCGGTCGGCGCGCCGCCGGGCGTGCCGTCGGCCGCGGCACCGGGGGTCGCGGCGCCGGGGGTCGGGATCGGGGAGGACGCCGAGTCGATCCGGGTGCCCGCCGGCCGGTAGTCGGCGCCGAGCGTGACGGTGATCGACTCCGAGCCGGGCTCCTCGACCGCCTGGGCGCCGGGGAAGAGCGCCACCACCTGGTCGGCGGTGGCCTTCAGCGCGGGGTCGTACGCGATCCGGGTGACCTGGTGTCCCGGGGAGTTGGAGCCGAGCGTGACGTTCCGGAAGCCCCTCCCCTTGAGGGTCTCGCCGCCGGAGCCCGCCAGACCGGGGGTACCGACGCCGTTGACCACGGTGATCGGCGCCGCGGCCTGCTCGGGGGTCAGCGGCGTGTCGGTGCCGGCCGTCGCGCCCGGGCCGGCGGTGGGGGAAGAGGTCACCTGGCCCGTCCCGGCGGTGCTCTGCCCGTCCAGGGTGCGGTCCTCGCGCAGCAGCTTCCAGAGGGTGTCGGCGTCCGGCTGGACCAGCCGGATCCGCTCGCCGGCGAAGCGCCAGGGCGCGGTGACGAAGGTGACGTCGGACAGCTTGATGTCCTGCACCGAGCGGGCGAAGTCCACCAGCTTCATCGCGGTGCCCAGCCCCTCGTCCACGGTGAGCGACTTGGTGGCCGCGTCCGCCAGCGGCAGCAGGGTGGGCAGCGAGAAGCCCTGGCTCTGGACCTTCTTGATCATCGAGGAGAGGAAGGCCTGCTGGCGCTTCATCCGGCCTATGTCGGAGTTGTCGCCGATGCCGTGGCGCGCTCGCAGGTAGTCCACCGCGGACTGCCCGGAGAGCTTCTGCAGCCCCTTCTTCAGGTGGATGCCGAACTCGTTGACGTCGTTGGGCACGCAGGCCTCGACGCCGTCGACGGCGTCGGCCATCGCGGCCGCGCCCTTGAAGTCGACCACGACGGTGTGGTCGATCCGCAGCCCGGTGAGCTTCTCCACGGTGTTCTGCGTGCAGGCCGGGTTGCCCTTGGCGTCCTCGCCGACGGTGAAGGCGGAGTTGAACATCTGGTCGTTCTTGGGCGCCGTCCAGGCGCCGCTCGGCAGCCGACAGGACGGGACGGTGACCAGGGTGTCGCGGGGGATGGAGACGCCGACGGCGTGCTTGTGGTCGGCGTAGATGTGCAGCACGATCGCGGTGTCCGAGTGGCCGACGCCCTCGTCGCCGCCGCCCAGCGCGTTGTTGCCGTCGCCGCGGGTGTCCGAGCCGAGCAGCAGCACGTTGACCGGCACGGAGGCGCCCGGGGTGGCCGGAACGGGGGACGGCGGGCGCTCGGTGGCGACGCCGCCCGCGTCGAAGGTGGTGATGTTGCTGTCCAGCCGGTGGTAGAACCAGGCCCCGGCACCCACGACCGACAGCACCAGAACGGCGGCCAGGCCGATGGCGGTCCGCAGGTAGCGGCGTCGGCGCGTGCTGCTGCTCATCCTCTGTGCCCCCCGTCTTCAGGTTTCTCGCGTTCGACGATTCGAACGTTAGACGTTCCGGGGGGCGGTTCGGTTACCCCCGATGGGCGAACGGATCGCCCGTCGGGCCTGTGATGCTGGTCACGCCCCGGGGCCGGCGGCGCCCGCGAGCATCCGCCGGAGCAGGTCGCGCAGGACCGTCCGCTCGTCCGGGCCGAGCGCGGCCAGCGGCTCGCGGGCGAAGTTCAGCGATTCGCGCAGCTCGGCGGAGGCCGCCGAGCCGGTGTCGGTGGCGGCGACCAGCTTGACCCGGCGGTCCTGCCGGTCGGCCTCGCGGGTGACGAAGCCGCGGGACTCCAGCCGGTCGACGATGCCGGTGATGTTGGACGGCTCGCAGCTGAGCGTCTGGGCGATCTGGCGCATCGGCATCGGTCCGCGCCGCAGCAGTGCGAGCACCTTGGCCTGGGCGCCGGTGAGCGAGCGGGCGGCGGCGGCGTCCTCGTACTCGCGGTGGAAGAGCGCGACCAGGTTGGCCATCAGGTCGACGACGTCGCGGGTGATCTCGTCGGGCTGCGGCGTGGCGTCCTGGGCCGGCTGAGTGTCCATGGTGCAGAGTCTACCTGAAAAGTTGACAAGATGAACCTTTCATGCCCATCGTTACTTAAGTTTCTCAACCTTTCATGCACCTGAACCGTAAGGAGCACGTCCCATGGCAGAGCAGGCCGCCCCCGCCACCGCCCGTGAATGGCACCTCGCCGCCCGCCCGGAGGGCTGGCCGGTGCCGACCGACTTCGCCCTGGTCGAGGCCCCGGTCCGGACCCCGGGTCCGGGCGAGATCCTGGTCCGCAACGTCTACCTCTCGGTGGACCCGTACATGCGCGGCCGGATGTCGGCCCGCAAGTCCTACGCGGAGCCGTACGAGCTCGACAAGCCGATGCAGGGCGGGGCGGTCGGCCAGGTCGTCGCCTCGCAGGCGGAGGGCTTCGCCGAGGGCGACTACGTGCTGCACTTCTTCGGCTGGCGCGAGTACGCGACGTTCGACGCCAGGACGGCCGTCAAGGTGGACCCGAACGCCGCGCCGCTCTCCACCTACCTCGGCGTGCTCGGCATGCCGGGTCTGACCGCGTACGCGGGGCTGACGCGGATCGCGGAGATCAAGGCCGGCGACGTGGTGTTCGTGTCCGGCGCGGCCGGCGCGGTGGGCGGCATCGTGGGCCAGATCGCCAAGCTGAAGGGCGCGGCGCGAGTGATCGGCTCCGCCGGCTCGGACGAGAAGGTCAAGCTCCTCGTGGAGGAGTACGGATTCGACGCCGCGTTCAACTACAAGAACGGTCCGGTGGTCGAGCAGCTCCAGGCGGCGGCCCCCGACGGCATCGACGTGTACTTCGACAACGTGGGCGGCGAGCACCTGGAAGCGGCGATCGAGGTGATGAACCTGCACGGACGCATCGTGGTGTGCGGCATGATCTCGCAGTACAACGCCACCGAGCCCACTCCGGCCCCGCGCAACCTGGCGCAGATCATCGCCAAGCGCTTCCGCATGGAGGGACTGCTCGTCGGCGACCACTACGACCTCCAGCCGAAGTTCGTCGAGGAGGTCTCGGCGTGGGTGCGCTCGGGTGAGCTGGAGTACCGCGAGACGGTGACCCAGGGCATCGACAGCACCGCGGACGCCTTCCTCGACCTGCTGCGCGGCGGCAACACCGGCAAGATGATCGTCCGCCTGGACGGCTGACGCCGCGTCAGGACACCGACCGCCCCGCCGCCCCGACCGGGCACGCGGGGCGGTCTGTCGTCAACGGCTCGTCGTCAGCGGTTCGCCGTCAACGGTTCGCAGTCGGGCGCAGGGGATCCGGTCGCACTACCGCATTCCGGCCGGATCCGAAAGTGCGTCAGCCATCCTGCGGGGCGGCGCGGTACGGTGGTTCCGCCCGGCGATGGGGCCGTTCGGGGGAGAGATCCGGCCGAGGGGTAGACCTCGTTGAGGATTCGACTAGCATTGAGCGAAAGCCTGTCCGTTTTGCTCAATTTAGTGACTTAATGTCGGCTAACGTGGGTAACTGTGGATCAACTGCAGGCACGAGGCAGCTGGGGAAGGCGACCCTCGTCCACAGCCTGGAGGTCCCGGTGACGACACGTGGAGTTCTGTACATCCACTCCGCGCCCCGCGCGCTGTGCCCGCACGTCGAGTGGGCCGTCGCGGGGGTGCTCGGTGTGAGGGTGAGCCTGGACTGGATCCGCCAGCCGGCCGCACCCGCGCATTGGCGTGCCGAGCTCTCCTGGCAAGGGGAGCCCGGCACGGCCTCGAAGATCGCCTCCGCGCTGCGCGGCTGGCAGCTGATGCGGTACGAGGTGACCAGCGAGCCCTGCGCCACGGCGGAGGGGGAGCGGTACAGCAGCACGCCCACGCTCGGCATCTTCCACGCCGTCACGGGCATCCACGGCGACATCCTCATCCCCGAGGACCGGCTGCGCGCCGTCCTGCTGCGCGCCCGCAGCGAGGGGGCCGACCTGGAGGCCGAGATCGCCCGGCTGCTCGGCAAGCCCTGGGACGACGAGCTGGAGCCGTTCCGCTACGCGGGCGAGGGCGCGCCGGTGCGCTGGCTGCACCAGGTGGTCTGAGACCGGAGGGTACGACGAAGGGGCCGGCGCTCGCGGAGAGCGCCGGCCCCTTCGTACGGGCTGTTCGGGGCAGCGGGTGTCAGCGGGTGCGGAAGGCCAGCACCACGTTGTGGCCGCCGAAGCCGAACGAGTTGTTCAGCGCCGCGATCCGGCCCTCGGGCAGCTTGCGGGCCTCGCCGCGCACGATGTCCGCGTCCACGTCGTCGTCCAGGTCGTCGACGTTGATGGTCGGCGGGGCGAGGCGGTTGTACAGGGCCAGCACGGTGGCGACGGTCTCGACGCCGCCGGCGCCGCCCAGCAGGTGACCGGTCATCGACTTGGTGGCCGAGATGGCGATGTGGTCGAGGTCGTCGCCGAGCTCCTTGCGGAGCGCCTTCAGCTCGGCGGTGTCGCCCTGCGGGGTCGAGGTGGCGTGCGCGTTGACGTGCACGATCTCGGCCTTGTCCAGCTCGTTGCGCTCGAACAGGTCGGCCAGCGCGCGGGCCACGCCGGCGCCGGTCGGCTCGGGCTGGGCGATGTGGTGGGCGTCCGAGGACAGGCCCTGGCCCACGGCCTCGCAGTAGATCCGGGCGCCGCGCGCCTCGGCGTGCTCGACCGACTCCAGGACGACCACGCCGGCGCCCTCGCCCAGCACGAAGCCGTCGCGGGCCTTGTCGTACGGGCGGGAGGCGTGCTGGGGGTCGTCGTTGTTCTTGGACATCGCCATCATGCTGGCGAACGCGGCGATCGGCAGCGGGTGGATCGCCGCCTCGGTACCGCCGGCCACCACGACGTCGGCGCGGCCGGTACGGATCATCTCGATCGCGTAGCCGATCGCCTCGGCGCCGGAGGCGCAGGCGGAGACGGGGGTGTGCACACCCGCGCGGGCGCCGACCTCCAGGCCGACGTTGGCCGCCGGGGAGTTGGGCATCAGCATCGGGACGGTGTGCGGGGAGACCTTGCGGGCACCCTTCTCCCGCAGCACGTCGTACTGGTCGAGGAGGGTGGTCACGCCGCCGATGCCGGAGGCGATGACGGTGCCCAGGCGCTCGGGGGCGAGCTTGGAGGACTCGTCGGTGGCGGGGGTCTCGTAGCCGGCGTCGGCCCAGGCCTCGCGGGCGGCGATCACGGCGAACTGGGCCGAGCGGTCCAGCTTGCGGGCCAGCGGGCGGGGCAGGATCTCGCCCGGCTCGACGGCGGTGCGCGCGCCGATCCGAACCGGCAGTTCTTCGGCCCACTCCTCGGTCAGGGCCGCCACACCGGACTTACCGGCGACCAGGTTCTCCCAGGTGCCGGCGGCGTCGGCGCCCAGCGGCGTGAAGGCGCCGATACCCGTGACGACCACGGTGCGATTTTCAGCGGTCACTGGTTTCTTCTTCTCTCACGTGTGCGGGGGGTCGGCGGGAGCCGAGGACGGGCCCGGCCGGGCGCCCCGGTGGGGCGTCCCGGCCGGAGGGTCGGTCCGGCTCGGCGAGCCGGACCGACGGGTCAGCCGTCCGAGGTGCTCAGGGCACCTCGGACGGGCTGGCCGAAGCGAACGAGTCGATCGCTCAGGCGCTGGCGTTGGCCAGGATGTAGTCCACGGCGTCGCCGACGGTCTTCAGGTTCTTGACCTCGTCGTCCGGGATCTTGACGTCGAAGCGCTCCTCGGCGGCCACGACGACCTCGACCATGGACAGCGAGTCGACGTCCAGGTCGTCGGTGAACGACTTGTCGACCTCAACGTCCTCGACCGGGATGCCGGCGATCTCGTTGACGATGTCGGCGAGACCGGACAGGACCTCGTCCTTGGTAGCCATACTGGCTGCTCCTCTACGGTGTTGAACGTGTCCGGCCGGCGGCCGGACACAGGCTTGTGGATGAGTGGGCGAAACGCGCCTAGGGGAGCGTAACGACTGCCGCGGCGTACACGAGACCCGCCCCGAAGCCGATGATCAGCGCCAGGTCGCCGCTGTGGGCCTCGCCGGTCTCCAGCATGCGCTCCATCGCGAGCGGAATGGAGGCCGCGGAGGTGTTGCCGGTCTCCGCGATGTCACGGGCAACCGGCACCGACTCCGGCAGCTTGAGCGCCTTGATCATGGCGTCGGTGATCCGCATGTTGGCCTGGTGCGGGATGAACGCGCCGAGCTGGTCGGCGGTCACCCCGGCGGCGTCCAGCGCCTGCTGGGCGACCTTGGCCATCTCCCAGACCGCCCAGCGGAAGACCGGCTGGCCGTCCATCCGCAGGAACGGCCACTTGGTGTCCTCGCCCGGCCCGTTGATCGCGTCGGGCTTGGCGAAGGCGGTGTCCCAGGCCTCGGTCTGGGTGATCACGTCGGCCTGCGAGCCGTCCGAACCCCAGATCAGCTTGCCGATGCCCGGAGTGTCGGACGGGCCGACGATCGCGGCGCCGGCGCCGTCGCCGAAGATGAAGGCGGTCGAGCGGTCCGACTTGTCGGTCAGGTCACTGAGCCGCTCGACGCCGATCACCAGCACGTACTCGGCGTTGCCGCCGCGGATCATGCCGTCGGCCAGGCCCAGGCCGTAGCCGAAGCCGGCGCAGGCGGCCGAAATGTCGAAGGCCGGGGCGGTGCCGCAGCCGAGCCGCTCGGCGATCTCGGTGGCGATCGCCGGGGTCTGCTTGAAGTGCGAGACGGTCGCGACGATCACGCCGCCGATCTGCTCCGGGGAGATCCCGGCCTGGGCGATGGCCTTGCCGGCGGCCTGCACCGACATCTCGGAGACGGTCTCCTCCGGGCCCGCCCAGCGGCGCTCGGTGATCCCGCTGCGGGTGCGGATCCACTCGTCCGAGGAGTCGATCCACTCCAGGACCTCGGCGTTGGGAATCACCCGGACCGGGCGGTAGCCGCCGACGCCGTGGATGCGCGAGTACTGCGCACCGCCGGCGGGGCGGATCTGGGGCTTGGTCATGCGGTGGTCTCCTGCTCCTGACCGCCGTGCTCCGCGATGAGCTCGCGGGCCTTGTCCAGATCGGCGGGGGTCTTGAGGGCGAGCGTGGCCACACCCTTGAGGTTGCGCTTGAGCAGCCCCGTGAGGGTGCCCGCGGGGGACAGCTCGATCACGGCCGTCGCACCCAGCTGCCCGAGGGTCTCCATGCACAGGTCCCAGCGGACCGGGTTGGATACCTGCGACACCAGGCGCGCGAGCACCTCGGCGCCGGAGTCCACGACCCCGCCGTCCCGGTTGGAGACGTAGCGGACCTGCGGGTCGGCCGCGGTCAGGGTCGGGGCCAGCCCGGCCAGCCGCTCGACGCCGGGCGCCATGTGCTCGGTGTGGAACGCGCCGGCCACCTTCAGGGCGATCAGCTTGGCGCCGGCCGGCGGGTCCGCCTTCAGCGCCTCCAGCTGGGCCAGCGTGCCGGCGGCGACGATCTGGCCGCCGCCGTTGTTGTTGGCCGCGGTCAGGCCGTGCTTGTCCAGCGCCGCCGCGACGACCTCGGGGTCGCCGCCGAGCACGGCGGTCATGCCGGTCTCGGTGACGGTGGCGGCCGCGGCCATGGCCCGGCCGCGCTCGCGGACAAAAGTCAGGGCGTCATGGGCGCTGAGCACCCCGGCGCCGGCGGCGGCGGTGATCTCGCCGACGCTGTGGCCGGCGACGGCGCCGACCAGCTTGCGGGCGGCGTCCTCGTCCGGGAACAGCTCCCGGGCGGTCACCAGACCGGCCGCGACCAGCAGCGGCTGGGCGACGGCGGTGTCCTTGATCTCCTCGGCGGACGCCTCGGTGCCGGCGTGCACCAGGTCGAGCCCGGCGACGTCCGACCAGCCGCGCAGGCGGTCGGCGACACCGTCCAGCTCCAGCCAGGGGCTGAGGAAACCGGGGGACTGGGCACCCTGTCCAGGGGCGACGATTACGAGCACGGTTCAACCCTCTCTCGCCAGGCGCCCGGGGGCGGGTAGGCGACGGTAACGAAGAAAACCATCCGGGATTGTATGGTCCCTACACTCCGGCTCAGCTGGGCTCGCCCACGGCGGTCAGCCGGCCGAGGGCCAGTGCGATCCGCAGAGTGAACGCCGAACGCACGTCGGAGGGGGCGTACCCCGTGACGTCGGTCACACGTCGTAGCCGGTAGCGCACCGTGTTGGGGTGGACGAAGAGCATCCGGGCCGCGCCCTCCAGGGAGGAGGCCTGCTCCAGGTAGACACTGAGCGTCTCCAGCAGTGCCGAGCCCGCCTCATCCAGGGGTGTGTAGATCTCCTCCACCAACTGGTGGCGCGCAGCCTGGTCGCCGGCCAGTGCCCGCTCGGGCAGCAGGTCGTCCGCCAGCACCGGGCGGGGAGCGTCCGGCCAGGCGGCGCAGGCGCGCAGCCCGGCCGCGGCGGCGTGCGCCGAGCGGGTCGCGGACAGCAGGTCCGGCACGGTCGGGCCGACCACCACCGGGCCCGGCGCGAACTGGCCGATCAGCGCCTTGGCCGCCTGCACCGGCTCCTTGTTGCCGCCGACCACCACCACCAGGCGCCTGCCCAGCACCCCGGTCAGCACGTGCAGCTTGGCGTACCGGGCGGCCCGGCGGATCGCCTCCACCACCAGCTCGCTGTCGCCGTCCGGCGCGCTGCCCATCACCACCCGGATCTGGCTGGGCTGGCCCCAGCCGAGCGCGGCGGCGCGGGAGAGCACGCCCTCGTCGGCGTCGCCGGACATCAGGGAGTTGACCACCAGCGCCTCCAGCCGGGCGTCCCAGGCGCCGCGCGCCTCGGCCGCCTGGGCGTACACCTGGGCGGTCGCGAAGGCGATCTCCCGGGCGTAGACCAGCACCGACTCGCGCATGTCCGCCTCGTCGCCGGGGGCGGCCACCTCCTCGATGGCCTCCTCCATCACCTCGATCGTGGTGCGGATCAGCTCGACGGTCTGGCGCAGGGTGATCGCCCTGGTCAGCTCGCGCGGGGCGGTGCCGAAGACGTCGGTGGAGATCGCCTTCGCGGCCTCGGGATGGCGGTACCACTCGGTGAAGGCGGCGATACCGGCTTGGGCGACCAGGCCGATCCACGACCGGTGCTCCGGCGGCATCCGCCGGTACCAGCCGAGCTGGTCGTCCATCCGCGAGATCGCGGCGGTGGCCAGCTTGCCCGAGGACTTCTCCAGCCGCTTGAGCGTCGCCGCCCGGCGCTCGGCGCGCTCGGCGGCGTTTCTGCGCTCCTGCGCCGTCAGGCGGGGCGCGGCACGGCCGGGACGGTCGCGCCCGGACCGGGGAGCCGGGCTCTTCCCGGTCGGTTCGGGTACGGGACTGGGTTCGCTCTTGGAGTTCGCGGAAGCGGCTGGCACAAGGACAAGACTGCCTCACGTGAGTGACTGCTCGTGCACACCCCCCGGCACAGCGGCGCGGTGGCAAGGGGCACAACCATTACGGTGGGCGCGTGACCGACGCCGCTGACCGCCCCCGCGCCGACCTGCGCCGCACCGCCGAGCGCTACCGCTCCGCTCCTGCCGAGGGCATCGAGACCCGCCACGCGTTCTCCTTCTCCGGCCACTACGACCCGAAGAACACGCACTTCGGCGCGCTGCTCGCCTGCAACGAGGAACTCCTCGCCCCCGGCGCCGGGTTCGAGGAGCACAAGCACCGGGACACCGAGATCCTCACCTGGGTGCTGGAGGGCGCGCTCGCCCACCGGGACTCCCACGGCCACGGCGGGGTGGTCCGCCCCGGAATGGTCCAGCACCTCAGCGCAGGCTCCGGCGTCACCCACACCGAACGCAACATCGGCGGCGCCACCGGCCCGGTCCGCTTCGTCCAGATGTGGCTCCAGCCGGACGAGTTCGACGCGGCCCCGGCGTACGGGCTGCGCAAGGTGGAACCGGCGGACGGCGGGTTGACACTGCTCGCCTCCGGCCTGGAGCGCGACGCCGGAACGGAGGCCCTGCGGCTGCGCCGCAGCGACGCCGCGCTCTGGCTGGCGACCGCCGGGCCGTGGCAGCCGCTGCCGGAGCTGCCCGCCGCCCCCTGGCGGTACGTCCACCTGACGGCGGGCTCGCTGGGCTACCGGACGATCCCGGGGCCCAAGGGCGGCGGCCGCTCGATGGCCCCGGGCGACAGCGTGCGGATCACCGGCGAGGCCTTCGCCGACCCGGCCGCGGGCGAGACCGGCGCGGAACTCCTGCTGTGGGAGATGCACTCGCCGGTCTCGTACGGCTGAGACCTTCTCGGAAAGGCCTCGGTGGAGCTCGGCCCTCAGCGGAGCTCGGCGAGGACCGCGTCCGAGAAGGCCGGCCAGGCCTCGACCGCCCACGGGCCGAAGTCCCGGTCGGTGAGCGCGACGCAGGCCACGCCCGCCTGCGGGTCGACCCACAGGAAGGTGCCGGACTGGCCGAAGTGGCCGAAGGTGGCCGGGGAGTTGGCCGTGCCGGTCCAGTGCGGGCTCTTGCCGTCGCGGATCTCGAAGCCGAGGCCCCAGTCGTTCGGGCGGCGGTGGCCGTAGCCGGGCAGCACGCCGCTGGTGCCGGGGAAGGCGACCTCGCGGGTGGCCCGCAGGACGGTGGACGGGTCCAGCAGCTTGGGCGACTGCAGCTCGGCGGCGAACCGGGCGAGGTCGGCGACGGTGGACAGGCCGCCGGCGCCGGCCGGGGACTTGTGCGCGGTGTGGATCAGGGTGTCGGCCATGCCGAGCGGCTCGAACACCGCCTCGGCGAGGTAGCGGGAGAACTCGATCCCGGCGGCCCCGGACAGCGCCGACGCCAGCGCGTCGAAGCCCGCGTTGGAGTAGAGCCGGCGGTTGCCGGGCTCGGCGAACACCCGGTCCTCGTCGAAGCCCAGGCCGGAGGTGTGGGCGAGCAGGTGGCGGACGGTCGCACCGGGCGGCCCGGCCGGGTCGTCCAGCTCGAACACGCCCTCCTCGACCGCGATCAGCGCCGCGTACGAGGTGAGCAGCTTGGTCACCGAGGCCAGCGGGAACAGGTGTTGCTGCGGCCCGTGCGCCCCCAGCACCGCGCCGTCCGCCCCCCGGACCACCGCCGCCGCGGCGTGGGGCACCGGCCAGTTCTCGATCACACGCAAGCTCTCCATGGATCCCGACTGTAGCCGGGGCGGGCGAGGGGCGGCGGGGCACCCTGCGGTCAGCCGGGTGGCGGGGGCACCCGGCTGTCGGGCCGGTCGGGCTTGCTTGGAGTGCACTCCAACTCGGTAGCGTCGTTCCCGTCGCACAGGACAGGGGGAAACGTTCGATGGCCACACCCGCACGAATCGAGATCGACCTGCGCAGCTGCTCCGAGGTGTTCGGCCGCCCGGTCGGCGATCCGGACCGGACCCCGCGGCACACCATCAGCGAGGTCGCCGCGGCGAGCGGGCTCACCGCCCACACCCTGCGCTGGTACGAGCGGATCGGCCTGCTGGACCCCGTCGACCGCGCGGCCGGCGGCCAGCGCCGCTACTGCGACGCCGACCTGCACCGGTTGGCCTTCCTGGGCCGGCTGCGACTGACCGGCATGTCCGTGGCGGACATGCTCAAGTACGTGGACATGGCCCGACAGGGCGAGCAGACCTACGAGGGGCGGCGCCTGCTGCTGGAGGCCCAGCGCGAGGAGGTCCGGCAGAGGATCGTCGACCTCCAGGCCACCCTCGTCGTCCTCGACTACAAGATCGATCTCTATGCCGGGAAGATCGCCGACGCCGCCGGCACCCCGGCCCAATGCCAGTACTACCGCGTAGAGGAAGAGCAGAGCGCATGACTCACCCCGTCCTTCCCACCGCCGAACTCGGCACCGACGGCCCGCTGGTGGGCGTCCAGGGCCTCGGCTGCATGGGCATGAGCGAGTTCTACGGCCCGGCCGACGCCGGCGAGTCGCTCGCTACCCTGGACGCCGCGCTGGAGGCCGGTGTCACCTTCTTCGACACCGCTGACGCCTACGGCTACGGCCGCAACGAGGAGTTCATCGGCCCGTTCGTCCGGGCCAACCGGGACAAGGTGGTGCTCGCCACCAAGTTCGCCCTCGTCCGCAAGGAGGAGGACCCGGGCTACCGCGGCATCAGCAACGACCCCGCGTACATCCGGGCCGCCGTGGACGCCTCGCTGCGCCGCCTCGGCGTGGACGAGATCGACCTCTACTACATGCACCGCCGCGACCCGGCCGTGCCGCTGGCCGACTCGGTCGGCACCATGGCCGAGCTGGTCAAGGCCGGCAAGGTGCGCCACCTCGGCCTGTCCGAGGTGACCGGGGCCGAGCTGCGCGAGGCGCACGCGATCCACCCGATCGCGGCGCTGCAGTCCGAGTGGTCGGTGTTCGCCCGCGACGTCGAGCGCTCGGCGGTGCCGGTCGCGGCCGAGCTGGGCGTCGCCTTCGTGCCGTACTCGCCGCTCGGGCGGGGCTTCCTGACCGGTTCCTTCCAGGCCGCCGAGCAGCTCGCGGCGGACGACGTGCGGCGCACCCAGCCGCGCTTCACCGGTGCCAACGCGGCGGCCAACGCCGAACTGCTGGCGCCGATCCGGGAGATCGCGACGGCCCGCGGGGTGACCCTCGCGCAGATCGCGCTGGCCTGGGTGCACCAGCGGGCCGAGGTGCACGGGCTGACCGTCGTGCCGATCCCGGGCACCCGCAAGCGCAGCCGCCTCGCCGAGAACGCCGCTGCGGCGACGCTGCGGCTCACCGCGGCGGAGCTGGCGCTGCTGGAGCCGGTGGCCGGCCAGGTGGCGGGGGAGCGCTACGCGGACATGAAGTTCACCTCGGTCGGCCGGGAGTAGCCGGCAACAGCCGGTCGGGCCCGGGAAGTCGCCGACTTCCCGGGCCCGACCGGCTGCCGTGCTCATCCGGCCGGCTTCAGCCGTGCGGCCCGGCTCAGGCTGTGCGGCCCAGCCAGGCGGCCAGCTTCGCGTGCACGTCGGCGTCCTCGGCGACCGGCTGGACCGCGGCGAACGGGACGCCCTCGACGCGGCTCTCGGGCGGCAGGACGGTCTCGGCGATGCCCAACGCGGTCCGCGCCAGCGCGTCGTCCAGCGCGAAGCCGTTGCCGAGGCTGGTGGCGATGTCCCCGGTGTGGGTGACCGCCTCCATCAGGTAGCCGCCGACCGCGGCCCCGCCGGGGACCTCGCCCCAGGGTGCGAAGGTCGGGCGGCCGAGCTTGGCGTCGTCCGCCCAGGCGGCGGTCACCCGGGCGCGGGCCCGGCCCAGCGCGGCCGGCCAGCCCTCGTCCGACGGGTCCTCGATGGCGGGCACGATGTCCTCGAAGCGGCCGCCCTCCCCGAGGTACGCGAGGCGGTGGATGCCGCCGACCACGTGGTTCAGCAGCCGGCGCAGCGTGAACTCGGTGCAGGGGGTGGGCCGGTCGAGGTCAGCCGGGGTGATCGTGGCGAACAGCTTCTCCAGCTGGTCGAGGGCGAGCAGGTACTGCGGGCGGGCGTCCTGGACGGCGTTCATGTGCGGTCAACTCCCCGTGGTCGGGCGGGCTTTCGGGCTCGGAACGCAATCTCCCAGTAAAACCTGACAGGTTCCGTCAGGATTGCTGGGATTCTTGGCCCATGAAGGCCGACCGCCTGCTCTCCGTCCTCCTGCTGCTGCAGACCCGCGGCCGGGTGTCCGCCACCGAACTCGCCGCGCGGCTGGAGGTGTCCGTGCGCACCATCTACCGCGACGTGGAGTCGCTCTCCGCCGCCGGGGTGCCGGTGTTCACCGAGCGCGGGCGGCACGGCGGCATCGGCCTGCTGCCCGGCTACCGCACCGACGTCACCGGCCTGACCGCGGACGAGGCCAGGGCGCTGTTCGTCCTCTCCGCCCAGGGCGCGCACAGCGACCTCGGGCTGGACGGCGCGCTCGGCTCGGCGCTGCGCAAGGTGATGGCGGCGCTGCCGGCCCCGCACCGGCCGGCCGCCGAGCGGATCAGCGAGCGGATCCTGGTCGACCCGGCCCGCTGGATGCAGGGCGGCCCGCCCGCGGCCGCGCCGGGCCCGGACCTGGGCGAGCTGCAGTACGCGGTCTTCGCCGACCGGCGGCTGCGGCTGCGCTACCGGCACAGCGGCACGCCCGCGCCGGTGGAGTACACCGTCGACCCGTACGGGCTGGTGAGCAAGGCCGCGGTCTGGTACCTGGTGGCCGATCTGCACGGCGAGCCGCGGCTGTTCCGGGCCGACCGGGTGTTGGCCGCCGAGACCACCGAGGAGGCGGTGCGCCGCCGAGCCGGGGTGGGGCTCGGTGACGTGTGGGCGGCGCTGCGCGAGCAGGTGGAGCGGCTGCCGAAGGAGCTGCCGGTGCGGGTGCGGATCCGGCGCGGGCGGCTGGACCAGTTCCTGCGCATCCACGGCGGCCGGGTCACCGCGCCGCCGCCGGAGGCGGGCATCGGGCCGGCCGAGGACTGGGTCGAGGTGGCGATGGCCTTCCCGGCTCCGGCGGCGGTCCGGTCGCTGCTGGCCTTCGGCGCGGAGGTCGAGGTGCTGGCCCCGCCGGCCGCCCGGCGCGAGCTGGCCCGGGCGGCGGCGGACGCCCTACGGCTGTACCAGGACCAGCCGTCGTAGCCGCACCGGCGTGGCCCGGTCGGGAGTCGGGCCGGTCGGGTGTTGCCCCGGTCGGGAGTCCGGCCGGGCGGGAGTCGGGCCGTCAGGAGTTGGGCTCGGTCCGGACCACGTCCCGGTAGTGGCCGAGCGAGATCGCCGCGAAGTTGTGCAGGCTGTCGGTGCCGTCGGTGAGGTAGCCGGTGTGGCCGACCGCGCGGGCCGAGGAGATCTGCTCGGCGCCGAAGCCGCCACCGGTCGGGTCGGCGCCGTGGCCGAGCTTGCCGACCTCCAGGAACGGGACGTTGCCGATCCAGTCACCGGGGTTGCGGGCGGCCCAGACGTGCACGCCACCGCCCAGCTCGGCGGCGTTCTGCACGCCCATGCCGGGGGAGCCGAACACCACCATGTCGGTGATGCCCGAGGTGTCGGACGGCGAGGCGGCCGCGCGGAGGATCTTCGGGGCGGCGGTGCCGCAGACCACCGAGCCGTACGAGTGGCAGAGCAGCGACGGGGGCGCGTCCGGCCGGGTCGTCTCCTTGAGGCCGGCGAGCAGTCGCTCCAGCCGGGGCGCGGCGACGTCGGCGAGCCGGGAGGTGGCCGCGTCCGGGCCGAGGCCGGAGGGGGTGACGTAGCCGGTCCAGGAGACCACGGCGGTCCGGGTGCCCGGGGCCTGACGCTGCTCCTCGGCGTAGAGGGCGCGGGCCATGCCGGCCGGGGAGCGCAGCGGCTCGGCGGTCTGGTCGAAGTGGCCGAGGTCGGCGTCCGAGCCCGGGACGAGGACGGAGATCCGCTCGGCGTCGGCGAGGTCGCCCCACACCTCGGTGACCAGGCCGCGGCCGCGCGGGTCGAAGGCCAGGATCTGTCGGCCGGGGGCGAGCAGGTGCTCGACGTCGTTGGCGCGGGAGACGGCCAGCGCGCGGGTGTCGGAGTCGAGCCTGTGGTCCTCGGCGCGGGCCCGGGCCGTGTCGCGTTCGACGGCCAGGGCGATCCGGTTGGCGCGGTAGCGCAGGTCCAGCGGGGCGCCGTCGTAGTTGCCGACGACCAGCGGGTAGTCCCGGATCAGTCGGTCCAGCTCGGTGGGCGCGAGCGAGGCGAAGAACTCGGCGGCGGCGGCCGGGGAGGTGGTGGCCGGGTCGGGCAGGGTGCGGCCGAAGGAGTGGTCCTGGATCCAGGCGGCGCTGCCGGCCGGGGGCGTGGAGATCGCCAGCTGCTCGGAGGAGACCGCGGCCGCGGCCGCCGAGGCGCCGGCGTCGGCGAGCACGGCGCAACCCGCGAACGCCCCGATCAGTACACGCTTCCAGCGTCGACGGTTGCGCACCGCACCAACTCCCTTGGGGCCCGTCACCGTTTCGCGGGCGGTGCCCGGAGGGTGCATTAGAACTGCTGATTCCCTGCGCAAGCCTAGGGGGCCCGACGGGGTGGCGGGCGTGCCTAAACTGTGGGATGGATCACATGGACCGGGGGTGTCCTGCCGACGTCTCCCCGTGGTGCGGGCCGTGACCCGCAGGGCCGTTCGCTCAGGCGTCGAACTCCCGGACCAGCCGCTTCGGCGCCGTCCGCCGCCAGGCCTCGGTGACCAGGTCGCGCAGTTCGTCCGGGTCCACCAGGTCCAGCCGGACGCTCACCCAGCCGTGCCGCCCGACGTAGGGGGCGGAGGAGAACACCTCGGGCTCGGCGGCGAGCAGCTCGGCCTGGTCCTCGGGGGAGGCCTTGACGGTGACCCGGTCGCCGTCGGGCGAGCCCATCGTGAAGATCCGGCCGCGGACCCGCAGCGTCTCGATGTCCCAGGTCGGCTCCTGGGCGGTCTCCGGCAGGGCCAGCGCCATCGCGCGGAACTCATCGAACGTCACCATGGCGGCAGGTTAGAGCAGGGCGCTGACAACGCGCCCCCGGCGCGCGCGATGGCGCACCGGGGGCGCGTGGGTGCCAGGTCTGCCCGGTCAGGCGGGCCCGGTCAGGAGAGCGAGGACCAGCCGTCGCAGGAGCGGTCGGCGGAGACCAGCCGGTCCGGGTGGCCGCTGCCGTCGGAGATCGAGATCCTGCGGTACTTCTGGCCGCTGAACACCCAGTACTCGCTGTTCCCGCCGACCCGCTGCTGGTCCGGGACGGGCAGGAAGCAGTCCACCCGGTCCAGGCCGCTCAGCGAGCCCCACTGGGAGAGTTCGCGGTCGGTGCGCTCGCGCACGTCGGTGTGCGAGGAGCCGTCGGCGATCGAGATCAGCCGGTACTGCTGGCGCCCGGCGGTGGTGTGGAAACACCAGTACCAGCTCTTGCCGCCGACCCGCTGCTGGTCCGGGACGGGCAGCCAGCAGTCCACCTGGCCGACGCCGCTGAGCGAGCCCCAGAGGGTGAGGTCGCGGTCGGAGCGTTCGAGCGCCGTGGTGTACCGGCCTCCGCCGCAGGTGATGGAGACCAGCCGGTACTGCTGGCGCCCGGCGGTGCTGTGGAAGACCCAGTACCAGCTCTTGCCGGCCGGGTCCTGCTGGTCCGGTACGGGCAGGACGCAGTCGACCCGGCCGACGCCCTGCAGACAGGACCAGGTGGTCAGCCAGGTGTCGTCCTCGACCTTGCGGTCGGTGTGGGCGGATCCGTCGGCCACCGAGATCAGCCGGCAGCGGTCGCCGTGGAACGCCCAGTACTGGCTCTGCCCGCCTCGGCGGAACTGGTCCGGGACGCCGATGAACTCGTCGCACGGGTACGCCTTCACCGGCTGCGGCTTGGGCTGCGGCTGTCCGCCGGTGCCGGGCTGCGTGGTGGTGCCCTGGCCGTTGCCGCCCGGCTGCGTGGTGGTGCCCTGGCCGCCGACCGGGGTGAGCCGGCCCTCGCAGAGCCCGCGCAGGATGCTCAGGGAGGGCATGAAGGCGTACACCGAGCCGGTGGTCTGGACGAACTGCCGGAAGCTCACCGGGGTGTGCGTGATCAGGCCGCTCGCGTCCCGGCTCTCGAAGTCGACGTCGGGGGCCTCCTGGGTGACCGGGTCCTTGCCGGGTACCGGCCTGGGGTTGGCGTGCCCGGGCGGGACGCTCCCGCCGCTGTCCCGGTTCGGCGGGAAGTTCGGCTGGTCCATCCAGTCGGCCTGGATGAACTCGAACTGCCGCTGGATGTCCGCCTGGTAGCAGATGAACAGCAGGCCGCGCGGGTCGTCGGGGCCGCCCGGGCCTTCCGAGGCCGGGTCGAACGGGGCGCCGTACGGGGTGCCGCGGCGCATGATCCGTCGGCCGTTGAGGTCCTTGGCGGGGAACGGGTCCTTGTCCGGGCTCTCCTGCAGGCCGGCCCGCGGCTCGGTCTTGCGCAGGTGCGACCAGAGCGGGGTGACCAGGCCCTCCGGGTCGTCCCGGAAGTCGAAGTCGTTGTCCGAGGCGGCGCTCGGGTTGTTCGGGACGTCGTTGAGCTGGTGCTTGCAGACCGGGGCGCCGGAGCGCCACCGGCCGACCATCCGGGCGGCCAGCCACTCGGTGGTGGCGGTGTCCGGGACGGCCTTGGCCTGCTTGAGCTCCCTCAGCTTCACCGCGACCTGTGACCACCAGCCGGGGACGTCCTGGGCGAGCCGGCGGACCACCTGGAAGGAGCCGTTGCGCGCCCACACGGGGTACTGGTCCTTGGGGAAGCTGAACTGGTCGTTCTCCAGGCCGCAGACGAACTCGCCGGCCGGGATGAGCCGGGTGCCCGGGTGGCCGTCGACCTCGTCCGGCCTGGCCGGGTTCGGCCGGTCGAAGCCCTTGATGCCGGGCTCGCTGATGCCGTCCTTGAAGCCGAAGTGCTCCTTGCCGCGGCGGCTGCCCAGCAGGGTCTGGGCGTTCTGCTGGTAGGCGATCAGGACCCGGCACTCGGCGGCGGCGATCCGCTGCGCCTCGACGGCCGCCTGGAGGTCCCGCTCGGTGTCCGCGGAGATCTTCAGCACGGCGTGGACCGACTGGGTCCGGCCGTTGCCGAAGAGCCAGTTCTCCGGGGAGTTGTCGCCGGTGTCGCCGAGCGCGCCGGCCCGTTTGGCCGAGCCCTCCTTGAAGGCCTCCAGGCCGCTGCCGACCGGCGGGGCGGTCGCGAACGGGTCGGTGGCGGAGAGCATACGCAGGCCCTCGTAGGTGAAGCTGATGCCGAGCCAGGTGGCGGTCAGCGACTTGGGGTCGTCGCCGCCGGAGGCCTGTCTGGCGTCGCTGAACGCCTCGTTGAACTGGGCGACCTGGCGGGTGGTGGAGATCTGCGGGGTCAGCTTGCGGAGCCAGTCGCGGGCCCGGGCGGCGTCCTCGAACTTGAGGAACAGGAGGCTGACGTTGTCCTTCTTGAATCCGGCGAGGATGTCGCCCTGGATCTCGTCGCTGTCGCGCAGGCTCAGATCCGTTGCCATGGGAGGTCCTTTTCTGGGGTGGGGTGGGGGATCAGGCCGAGGAACTGAGCTGGACCCACTGAGCGACGCTGGGCACGCCCTTGTCGCTGAGCAGGAAGAGCATGTACCAGCCGGGCGGGGCGGCCTTGGCGTCCGGCGGGGCCTGGAACTCCAGCCGGTTGCCGGCCCGGCCGGTGAGCCGCAGGTCGATGTGGCGCTGGCTGGTGTTGACCGAGTGGGTGGAGGTGGTCGGCGCCAGCAGGACGGCCTTGGCGGCGAGGCCCGGGGTGGTGCTGGTGACGGTGAACCTCTTGTCGTAACCGACCGGTGTGGTGGGCGGGTTGGCCAGCGCGGGCCGGTCACCCTGGTGCAGGTAGGACGGCTCGTAGATCTCGATGGTGCCGTTCATGGTGACCGGCCCGGAAGTGCCCGGGATGCCGCTGACCGTGCCGTTGATGTCCGTGTTGTTGGCCATCTGCTGGAGCTCGTCGCCGGTCACCAGGACGCGTCCGTCCGGCAGCACGACGGCGTTGGAGTGGTAGCCGCGCGGCAGTCGCTGGACCGGGCCGAGCTGCCAGTTGCCCTGGTCGTCGCGCAGCTCGATCTGGCGGTACTTGAGGTCGGCGTTGGGGTTGTACGGGCCGTTGCCGTAGTCGCGGATGTCGTAGGCGCCGTTGACGGTCAGCAGCCGGCC
Source organism: Kitasatospora sp. NPDC034023 (assembly GCF_055575795.1). Classification (NCBI taxonomy): domain Bacteria; kingdom Bacillati; phylum Actinomycetota; class Actinomycetes; order Kitasatosporales; family Streptomycetaceae; genus Kitasatospora; species Kitasatospora sp. NPDC034023. The sequence continues at coordinate 317,255 of NZ_JBVIRY010000002.1, read as the reverse complement.
GGTGGGCAGCAGGACGGTGTCGTCCTGGGTGCGGCCGAAGGCGCGGGACTTCTCGGCGGTCCAACTGCCGTTGGAGAAGCGCATCGTGCTCGGGTTGTCCCGGTCGCCGCCGAGGACCAGCGCGGAGTCCGGGCCGTTGACGCCGTTGGGGAGCATGACGGCGGAGCCGTAGTTGCGCCTGCGGCCGTCCGGGCGGGCCGCCAGGTCGGTGCGGGTCTCGGCGGCCGGGTCGAACTTCCACTGCTCGCCGGGCTGGCGGCCGAAGCCGTAGACGCTGCCGTCGTTGAGCGAGAACAGGTGCGGGTAGTCGGTGCTGAACGGGGCGTCCACCTTGAACCGCTCCACCGGGGTGTCCTTGGGGACGTCGGTCTTCTTCACCGGCACCGGGAAGGACTTGGCGGGGAAGCGCTCGACCACCGGGGTGGGGGTGCCGTAGCCGAGCTCGGACTGGCCGGACATGATCAGCTGGCGGCCGTCGGCGCCGGTCACCACCGAGGGGTACCAGCGGCCGACCGACATGTCGGGGTTGCGGGTCCAGGTCTCGGTCCACGGGTCGAAGACCAGCGAGAGCTTGGCGCCCGTCCCGCCGTTGCCGCCCAGGTTGCCGCCGAAGACGCCGAGCATCCCGTTGGGCAGGAACGAGTGGCCGGAGCAGAAGAACGGGACCGGGCGGGGCTCGCCCAGGCCGTCCGGCATGTCCGAGACCGGCGGGTTGACCTGCTTGAAGGCGTTTGGGCCGGTGCCCCTGGCCGGGTCCCAGAGGAAGGCGCGGCCGGCGTTCTCCTTGCCGATGGTCTGGGTGGGGGCGGGCTCCTTCTCCGGGTTGGTCTCGATCCGCTCGAAGGAGAACAGCAGCACCTTGCCGGTCGGCAGCAGCGCGACGTGGTCGCCGAAGTCGGGGGAGGGGAAGTACTGGTTGAACGCGCCGAAAGTTGCCGGGTCGAAGGCCTTGTTGTGATCGGCCTGGGAGGCCGTCAGCGCGTTGTACCGGTTGGTGCGGGTGGTCTGCGGGTAGTCGCCGATGCCGCGGACGGCGGCGCGCATCCGGGCGTGCTCCTCGGCGTGCTCCTGGCCGAGCGCCGCGACCTCGTCCTCCCGCAGCTCGGCCATCACCCGGGGCGAGTCGACGTGCGGGGTGAGGCCGTCCGCCCCGGGGGCGGCCGGTCCGCCGTGGGCGACGGCCGGGGCGACGGCGCCCAGCAGGGTGCCGGCGGTCACCGCGAGGACCACGGCGGTGCCCGGCAGCCGTCGGCGGGCCCGTCGCCGCGGCTGGGGACGGGGTGGGGACAGGGACATGGCACTCCTCGGGAGCGTGGGGTGGTGGGGAGGAGCGGCGAATGCGGACGGACGGGCCGTGGGCGGGCGCGGTCCTGCGATGGTCGCCGACCGTCACAGGACATCACGGCGCGTGGTGGTTCGCATGCGGGTGCATCCCCTCGGGCGCAGCCTCCCGGGAGGGTCACACCACGCCCAGCGCGTACGCCGCGAACAGCGCCGCCGCGGCGCCGGCCGCCGCCTTCCCGGCCCGGGAGAAGGACGTCCACGGCCCGTCGAACCGTCGGGTGAACCACCCGATCGCCACCAGGACGGCTCCGAACAGCGGAAGCAGCGCCAGCCGGGCGGCCACCCAGCCGAGCGAGTCCGGCGCGGTGGTCAGGCCCGGCACGGCGCCCAGGCCGGCCGCGCCGGGCACCGCCACCGCGAGCATCGCGCTCTGGTGCCAGCAGAAGATCGTCATCGCCGACAGGTTGACCGCCACCACCGGCAGCCACAGCAGCGGACGGCGCGTCAGCAGCCGGCCCAGCCGCTCCCGCAGCAGCACCGCGGCGCCGCACTGGAACGCCGCCAGGGCGAGCACCAGCAGGGACGGCGGGTGGGAGTTGGTGCGCTCGGCCCCGGGCACGCCGACCATGCTGGCCGGGTAGTGGAACACCAGCAGCAGGACGGCGAACAGCGCCCCGCCGCCGAGCAGCAGCACCCGGGCCGCCGGGCGGCCCAGCCGGCCCTGCGCCCAGAGCACGCCCAGCTGGTAGCCGAACAGCCAGCCCGGCAGGATGTTCAGCAGCGCGACCCAGGACGGCACCGCCTGCGCCCACGGCCCGTACCGCAGCAGGTCCACCGTGGCGACCGAGGCCACCAGCAGGCCCGCCGACCAGCCGCCCAGTCGGCGCCCGGCGGCCACGCAGAGCGGGGTCAGCGCGGTCAGCCCCAGGTAGACCCCGATGTACCAGAGCGGTTGCACCACCAGTGTCGCGCCGGTGCGGACGGTGTCGGCGGGGACGCCGAGCGCGGGCAGCAGCGGGAGCAGCAGGGCCCACACGGCCGTGACCCCGAGCACCGGGCGCAGCAGCCGGACCGTACGGGCGCGCAGCCAGCCGCCGTACGACTCGCCCCGGGCGCGGGCCCGGTCCAGCGAACGGACCGAGGAGTGGCCGCCGACCAGGAAGAACACCCCGAGCATCTGGAGCCCCCAGCTGATCGGGGCGAAGAAGCCGAGCGAGGAGAGCGGGCTGGCGTTGTGCAGCGCGCCGTCGGGGGAGCGGGTGAAGCCGCCGAGCATCCAGTGCCCGACCGGCACGGCGAGCAGGGCGAGGGCGCGCAGCCCGTCCAGGGCGCGGTCGCGGGTGGCGGGGGTCTTGGCGTCGACCCGGCGGGCGGCGTGGCGCAGGGCGGTGAGGGGGTGGGCCATGGTGGTGCTCCTTCCGGTGCGGGCGGTCAGGCGCGGCCGAGGGCGACGGCGGCGTAGGCGGCGAGCGAGGCGGTGCCGGGGGCGAAGTAGCCGGTGTGGCCGTGGGATCCGGTGGCGGGCAGCGGGCGGGCGCCGAAGCCGGACGCGGTCGGGTCGGCGCCGTGGCCGAGGCCGAGCAGCCGGACGTTGGGCACGTCGCCGATCCAGTCGGAGCCGTTGCGGGTGGTGGCCCAGAGCGGGACGCGCCGGTCGAGGTCGGCGGCCGAGTCGACGCCCATGCCGGGGGAGCCGAGCACCACCACACCGGAGGCCTGGGCGGGGGTGGGGCGGGCCAGGCCGCAGACCACCGAGCCGTAGCTGTGGCAGAACACGGTGGCGGGGGCCTGCGGGCTGGTGCTGACGGCGAGTCCGTCGAGCAGTCGGGTGAGGCGGGTGGCGCCGACCCGGGCGAGGTCCTCGGTGGCGGCGTCCAGGCCGAGGCCGACCGGGGTGGTGTAGCCGGCCCAGGCGATCACGGCGGTCTGCCGGTCGGTGGCCTGGTGCAGCGCGCGGGCCATGCCGGCGGGGGTGCCGTACGGGTCGGAGGCACGGTCGAAGCCGGACAGGTCGATGTCCGAGCCGGGGACGATCACGGCGGTGCGGCGGGCGCCGGCGAGGTCGCCGTACACCTCGGCGACCTGCCCGCGGCCGCGCGGGTCGAAGGCGAGGATCTGCCGGCCGCCGTCCAGCAGGGTGCGGTAGCGCTCGGCGCGGGTGCGGGCGGCCTCGTGGTCCTGCGGGGCGAGGGCGGGGTCGGCGGCCCGGGCGAGTTCGCGGGTGCGTTCGGCGGCCAGGGCCAGGGCGTTGGCGCGGTACCGGAGGGCGACCGGGGCGCCGTCCAGGTTGCCGACCACCAGGGGGTGCCGGACGGCCAGCGCGTCCTGCGTGCTCGGCGCCAACCCGGCGAAGAAGGCGGCGACTTGGGCCGGGGCGGCGGTGGCCGGGTCGGGCAGCCGCAGGCCGAGCGAGGTGTCGGCCGTCCAGGCGGCACTGCCGGGCGGCGGGCCGGTGACGGGGGTCTGGGTGTCGGCGGCCCAGCCGCCGGCGCCGAGCACCGCTGCCAGTGCCACCGCGGCGGCGGCGAGCGCCCGTCCGGCCCGAAACTTGCGCATGTCCCTGATCTCCCTCGTCCGTTCGGCTTGCGACAGAGAGGAAGGTAGGAACGCGACGGCCCCGCGGACGTCACACCGCGGGGCCAACTCCCGGGTGCTACCGGGGTATCAGGCCAGCTCCGAGCGGAGGCGAGCGGACGCGTAGCGAGCGGGGGAGTAACAGCCGCTACTGACCGGGGGTCACCAGGCCCGACTCGTAGGCCAGCACCACCGCCTGGGCGCGGTCGCGCAGGTCGAGCTTGGCGAGGATGCGCCCGATGTGGGTCTTCACGGTCTGTTCGGCGAGCACCAGCTTCGCGGCTATCTCCTGGTTGGACAGGCCGCGGGCGATCAGCTCCAGCACCTCGGTCTCGCGCGGGGTCAGGCCGTTGAGCCGCACCTTGGGGTCGTGGCGCTTGGCCGGACGGGTGCGGGCGAAGTCCTCGATCAGCCGGCGGGTCACCGAGGGGGCGAGCAGTGCCTCGCCGGCCGCGACCACGCGGACCGCGGCGATCAGGTCGGCCGGCGGGGCGTCCTTGAGCAGGAAGCCGCTGGCCCCGGCGCGCAGCGCCTCGTACACGTAGTCGTCCACGTCGAAGGTGGTCAGCATCAGCACCTTGGGTGTGTGCGCGCCCGGCACGGCGGGGTCGAGCAGCCGCCGGGCGGCTTCCAGGCCGTCCATCACGGGCATCCGGACGTCCATCAGCACCACGTCCGGGTGGGTGCGGCCGACGACCTCCAGGGCCTGGGCGCCGTCCGCCGCGTCCCCCACCACGTCGATGTCGCTCTGGACGCCCAGCAGGGCGGCGAAGCCCGCGCGGACCATGGCCTGGTCGTCGACGATGATCACGCGGATGGTCATGCGGTGGTCTCCCGAGGGGTGCTGAAGGTGCCGAGGGGCAGCACGGCGGCCACCTTGAAGCCGCCGTCCGGCAGCGGGCCGGTGTCCAGCTTGCCATCGACCAGCCGGACGCGTTCGCGCATTCCGACCAGGCCGTGCCCGGTGCCCTCGACCGAGGCCTCCAGCGACTCGGTGCGCTCCGGCGGGGGCGCGTTGACCACGGTCACCAGCAGTGCCGGGCCGTCCGAGGAGAGCGACACCCAGGTCTGCGCGCCGGGGGCGTGCCGCACCACGTTGGCGAGCGCCTCCTGGACGATCCGGTACGCGGAGAGGCCGACGGCCTGCGGCACCGTCTCCACCAGCCCGTGGTCCACCGCCAGCTCGGCCGGGACCCCGGCCCGCCCCACCGTCTGGACCAGCTGGGCGAGTTGGCCGACCCCGGGCTGCGGGGCCTTCTCCCCGCGGGACTCCTCGCTGCGCAGCACGCCCAGCAGCCGGCGCATCTCGGTGAGCGACTCGCGCGCGGTGCCGGCGATCGCGGTGAACTCCTCGGCGGCCGCGGCCGGCATCTCGGGGATCCGGTACGGCGCGCTGGCGGCCTGCACCGCGATCACCGACATGTGGTGGGCCACCACGTCGTGCAACTCCCGTGCGATCCGGGCGCGTTCCTCCAGCAGGGTGCGCCGTTCGCGTTCGACCTCGCTGATGTGCTCCTGCTCGGTGAGCAGCCGGCGCGCCTCGGCGCGGTCCCGGACGGCCCAGCCGAGCAGCAGCACGGCGCCGCTGAGCGCGATCAGCAGCACGGTGGTGCCGTCGCCGGAGCGGGGCAGGCCGAGCGCGGTGGTGAGCACGGTGAGCAGGACGGTGGCGAGCCAGACCGCGACCAGGGTGGGCCGGCTCTCCCGCAGTGCGAGGGCGATCAGCAGGAAGAGGTACGCGAGGATCATCGGCGCGGTCCACGGCCAGGTACCGCCGTGCAGGTCGTAGTGCGCGGAGATGGTGGCGGTGGCGACGAGGGTGGCGGCGCTGATCCACCAGGCGGCCAGCGGCCGGGTGATGGCGAGCAGCAGCGGCGCGGTCTGGGCGACGGTGAGCGCGCCGGCCACCGGCAGCACCAGGCCGTAGGAGTCGACCAGCACGGCGATCCCGGAGGGGATCAGCGAGGACAGCAGGATCAGGGCGACGGCGTACGGCAGCCGTCGCAGCCAGGACCTGGGCGACTCCCCGAGCAGCGGGGTGTGGCCGCCGGTCGGGGTGATGAGGTGGTGGTGAAGGGAGCGCAGCAGGCGGCCGGCGTACCTGCGGAGGTCGGCGGGGGTGAGGTTCTTCATCGTGGGCCAGCCTAGGAGGCCGGGGCCCGCCGGGGCGTCGCACCGGAGCGCGAACTTCCGGGTGCTGCCGGGGTGTCGGGTGCTACCCCGGTATGACCCGGGGGTGCTACCCGGGCGTTACTCGGGGCGCTGTGCGGGGGTGCGCCAGTGGCCGGCCAGGGCCGGGCCGAGCTGGTCGAAGTGGCTCTCGATCAGGGCGATCATGCCCTCCGGGCCGTCGGGTTCGCGGTCGGCCGTCCAGGACAGGTGGGCGGCGCGCAGCACGCTGCCGAAGACGGCGGCGAGCACGGTGGGGCGCAGGTCCTCGCGCGGGTCCAGCCCCTCGCGTTCGGCGAGCACCCGGACGACGATCCGTTCCTGCTCGGTGACCCGGCGCAGGTGGGCGGCGAGCAGGGTGGGCGCGTCCTCGATCATCCGCATGAGTTCGAGGGCGCTGGTGATCGAGCCGGGGCCGGAGGCCTTGGCGTTCCCGAGGTCGCGCCAGGCCTTGACGATCGAGGCGCGCAGGGCCTGCAGCGGGGTCTCCTCGGCGGGGCGGTGGCGCAGGCACTCGATGAAGTAGTCCTCGGCTTCGGCCATGACGGCGAGCGCGACCTCGTCCTTGTTGGCGAAGTAGCGGAAGAAGGTGCGCTGGGAGACGTCGACGGCGGAGGCGATCTCGTCGACGGTGGTGCGGGCGAAGCCCTGGCTGAGGAAGAGCATGTGGGCGGCCTGGACCAGGGCGTACCGGGTCTGCTGCTTCTTTCGCTCACGCAGCCCGGGCGTCCGCCCGAGGTCCTCCGGGGTGTCGGCGGGGCGGGGGGTGTGAGCGGCCATGGCGGGGGCCTTCCGGGGCTCTGGTGTGGCGGGTGGGAGCACAACCTTAGCGTTCTGACAAATGTCAGTAATGGCCAGAAGTCACTGTTTGCCGAATGTCAGCGGCTGACATAATCTCCGGCGAGTGGCGCCCGTCGGGCCGGGGCACCTGTGGGGACGGGTGGGCCGGGGCGCCACGACCACGTTCCGAACGAGCCACGCCCCCGGAGGGCCCAGATGAGCCAGTCCGTCGTCAAGAACTCCGAGGCGGACGCCCCGCCGCTGCCACCGCCCGGGGGCGGCCTCAAGGGGCACCCCTGGCTGACCCTGCTGACCGTCGCGGTCGGCGTCATGATGGTCGCGCTGGACGGCACGATCGTCGCCATCGCCAACCCGGTGATCCAGGAGAAGCTGCACGCGGCGCCCTCCGAGATCCAGTGGGTCACCAGCGGCTACCTGCTCGCCCTGGCGGTCTTCCTGATCACCGCCGGCAAGATCGGCGACCGTTTCGGCCACAAGTCCACCTTCCTGGTCGGCGCCGTCGGCTTCGCCGCCACCTCGGCCGCGATCGGCTTCGCGGGCAACATCCAGACCGTGATCGCCTTCCGGGTGCTCCAGGGCCTGTTCGGCGCGCTGCTCCAGCCGGCCGCGCTCGGCCTGCTGCGCGGGGCCTTCCCGGCCGAGAAGCTCAACATGGCGATCGGCATCTGGGGCGGCGTGATCGGCGCCTCCACCGCGGCCGGCCCGATCGTCGGCGGCCTGCTGGTCGAGCACGTCAGCTGGGAGTCGGTGTTCTTCATCAACATCCCGGTCGGTCTGATCGCGCTGGCGCTCGGCCTGTGGGTCCTCAAGGACGTGCGGGCCGAGAACGCCGCCAAGTCCTTCGACGTGCCCGGCATCGTGCTGCTGTCGGTGGGGATGTTCGCGCTGGTCTTCGGCATCATCAAGGCCCCCGAGTGGGGCTGGGGCGACACGAGGACGCTGCTGTTCCTGGGCGGCGCGGTGGTGCTGATGGCGCTCTTCGCGTTCTGGCAGGGCAAGGCGCGCGAGCCGCTGATCCCGCTCAGCCTGTTCCGCTCGGTGCCGCTGTCGGCGGGCGTCCTGCTGATGGCGCTGATGGCCTTCGCGTTCTTCGGCGCGATCTTCTTCGTGACCTTCTACTTGCAGAACGTGCACGGGATGAAGCCGGTCGAGGCCGGCGTCCACCTGCTGCCGATGACCGGCATGATGATCGTCGGCTCGCCGGTGGCCGGCATCGCGATCGGCAAGCTCGGCCCGCGGATCCCGATCGTGGCCGGCATGCTGATCACCACCACCGCGATGTTCGGGATGTCCACCCTGGACACCGGCTCCGGCACCGGTGTGATGTCGCTCTGGTTCGTCCTGATGGGCCTCGGCATCAGCCCGGTCATGGTCGGCGCCACCGAGGTGATCGTCGGCAACGCCCCGCTGGAGCTGTCCGGCGTGGCCGGCGGCCTCCAGCAGTCCGCGATGCAGGTCGGCGGCAGCCTCGGCACCGCGGTACTGGGCGCGCTGATGGCCGCCAAGGTCGGCGACGTGCTGCCCGGCAACTGGGCCAAGGCCGGCCTGCCGCCGGTCGAGGGCCCGCAGGCCGACGGCCTCAAGCAGGCCGCCCAGCTCGGCATCGCCCCGCCGGCCCCGCCCGGCACCCCGCAGCAGGCGGTGGACGCGATGGCCGGGGCCGTCCACGAGTCCTTCGTCAGCGGAATGTCGCTCGCCTTCGCGGTCGCCTCCGTGGTGGCCTTCGCCGCCGCCGTGCTCGGCCTGCTCACCCGCCGCGGCACCACCGACGCGGGCCCCGCCGTGCACATCTGACGCGCGCCCGTACGCGACGGCCCCGGACTCGGCGGAGTCCGGGGCCGTCGTGGTGTCCGGCGGCGCACGTCGTGGGCGCTCCTCACGCGCGGGTGAGGGCGACCAGCGGCGAACCGGACGACGAAGGGCCGGACTCCGGGGGAGTCCGGCCCTTCAGTGCCCAGCGGGTGATCAGGCGTCGCCGCCGGCGGCGCCCGGGTCGGCCGCGGTGACGTCCAGCAGCTGGTAGCGGTCGATCGCGTCCTTCAGCGCCGAGCGGTCGATCTTGCCCTGCTTGGCGAGCTCGGTGAGCACCCCCAGGACGACCGACTGCGCGTCGATGTGGAAGAAGCGACGGGCCGCGCCACGGGTGTCGGCGAAGCCGAAGCCGTCGGCGCCCAGCGACTGGTACTGGCCGGGCACCCAGCGGGAGATCTGGTCCGGCACCGCGCGCATCCAGTCGGACACCGCGACGACGGGGCCCTCGGCGCCCTGGAGCTTCTGGGTGACGTACGGCACGCGCTGCTGCTCCTCGGGGTGCAGCAGGTTGAACTCCTCGGCCTCCACCGCGTCGCGACGCAGCTCGTTCCAGGAGGTCGCGGACCAGACGTCGGCCTTGACGTTCCACTCCTCGGCGAGGATGCGCTGGGCCTCCAGGGCCCACGGCACGGCCACGCCGGAGGCGAGGATCTGGGCCGGGATCTGGCCGGCGGTGCCCGGAGCGTACTTGTGCAGACCCTTGAGGATGCCCTCGACGTCCACGTTCTCGGGCTCGGCCGGCATCTTGATCGGCTCGTTGTACACGGTGAGGTAGTAGAAGACGTCCTCGCCGTTCGGGTGCTCGGCGCTGGAGCCGTACATCCGGCGCAGACCGTCCTGGACGATGTGCGCGATCTCGAAGCCGTACGCCGGGTCGTACGCGACGACGCCCGGGTTGGTCGAGGCCAGCAGGTGCGAGTGGCCGTCGGCGTGCTGCAGGCCCTCACCGGTCAGGGTGGTGCGGCCGGCGGTGGCGCCGATCACGAAGCCGCGGGCCAGCTGGTCGGCCATCTGCCAGAACTGGTCGCCGGTGCGCTGGAACCCGAACATCGAGTAGAAGACGTACACCGGGATCAGCGGCTCGCCGTGGGTGGCGTAGGAGGAGCCGGCGGCGATCAGCGAGGCGGTGCAGCCCGCCTCGGAGATGCCGTCGTGCAGCATCTGGCCGGTCGGCGACTCCTTGTAGGCGAGGAGCAGGTCCCGGTCGACCGACTCGTAGGTCTGGCCGAGCGGGTTGTAGATCTTCGCCGACGGGAAGAGCGAGTCCATGCCGAAGGTGCGGTACTCGTCCGGCGCGATCGGCACGAAGCGGTTGCCGATGCCCTTGTCCCGCATGAGGTCCTTGAGCACCCGGACGAACGCCATGGTGGTGGCGATGGTCTGGTTGCCGGACCCCTTCTTGACCGCCTTGTACGCGTCGTCGCCGGGCAGCTCCAGCTTGCGCGGGCGCACCTTGCGGGTCGGCACGTAGCCGCCGAGCTCCTGCCGGCGGTCGTGCATGTACTGGATCTCTTCCGAGTCGCGGCCCGGGTGGTAGTAGGGCGGGTAGCCCTCGTCGAGCTGCTTGTCGGTGATCGGCAGGTGCAGCCGGTCGCGGAAGCGCTTCAGGTCCTCGACCGTCAGCTTCTTCATCTGGTGGGTGGCGTTGCGGCCCTCGAAGTTGGGGCCCAGCGTCCAGCCCTTGACCGTCTGGGCCAGGATGACCGTCGGCTGGCCCTTGTGCTCGCGGGCCGCCTTGAACGCCGCGTAGATCTTCTTGTGGTCGTGGCCGCCGCGACCCAGGTGCTGGATCTGCTGGTCGGTCATGCTCTCGACCATCTTGCGCAGGCGCAGGTCGGAGCCGAAGAAGTGCTCGCGGATGTACTCGCCGGTCTCGGTGGCGTAGGTCTGGAACTGGCCGTCCACCGTGGTGTTCAGCTTGTTGACCAGCACGCCGTCGCGGTCCTGCGCGAGCAGCGGGTCCCAGCTGCGGTCCCAGACCAGCTTGATCACGTTCCAGCCGGCGCCCCGGAACTGGGACTCCAGCTCCTGGATGATCTTGCCGTTGCCACGGACCGGGCCGTCGAGGCGCTGCAGGTTGCAGTTCACCACGAAGGTGAGGTTGTCCAGGCTCTCGCGGGCCGCCAGGGACAGCTGGCCGAGCGACTCGGGCTCGTCCATCTCGCCGTCGCCGAGGAAGGCGTAGACCTGCGAGTCGGAGGTGTCCTTGATGCCGCGGTGCTCCAGGTACCGGTTCATCCGGGCCTGGTAGATCGCGCCGAGCGGACCGAGGCCCATCGAGACGGTCGGGAACTCCCAGAAGTCCGGCATCAGCCGCGGGTGCGGGTAGCTGGACAGGCCGTACGGGGCCTTCGACTTCTCCTGGCGGAACGCGTCGAGCTGCTGCTCGGTCAGTCGGTCCAGGAGGAAGGCGCGGGCGTAGATGCCGGGGGAGGCGTGACCCTGGAAGAAGATCTGGTCGCCGGACTCGCCCTCGGCGTCCTTGCCGCGGAAGAAGTAGTTGAAGCCGACGTCGTAGAGCGACGCGGAGGAGGCGAAGGTGGCGATGTGCCCACCGACGCCGATGCCCGGGCGCTGCGCCCGGGAGACCATGACGGCCGCGTTCCATCGCGTCGCGTTGAGGATCTTGCGCTCGATCTCCTCGTTGCCGGGGAAGAACGGCTCGTCCTTGGTGGCGATGGTGTTGACGTAGTCCGTGCTGCGCATCTCGGGCACGGCGACACGCTTCTCGCGGGCGCGCTCGATCAGCCGCAGCATCAGGTAACGGGCACGCTCACGCCCCCGCTCGTCGATGGCCGCATCGAGCGACTCCAGCCATTCCGCGGTCTCCTCGGGATCGAAGTCCGGGACCTGACTCGGAAGGCCGCCAATGATGATCGGGTTGCGATCGGATCCGGAAGCCACGCTGTTCCTTCACTGTCGGTCGAAACTGAGGTGTGTCGCGCCGCCTCCATCGTGCTACCGCGCTCGGAGATCCGTCATCTCTACCGATCGGTAACCGTTCCGCCTGGTGGGCGGGCCGGTCTGGTGGTGCGTGGCGCGGGCGTGTCCGTCCGCTCCGTACACCCCCGGGTGTTACGAAAAGAGGTGGTCCGACCTGGTGTCCCGTCCGCCCGATGGCGGGCGGCCGGGGTGAGGGCCAACAGGAGACTCTACGCCCGCGCACGCGCGGACCCCGAATGCCGTTCGCATCTCGGGCACACGTACGGCCTGTGGGCCGGGACCACCCGAAGCATCGTTGTCCTATGCAGAGAAGGGCAAATCGGTGTGATTCCCGACACGTCGGAACGGCGTGTTCCGGTGTGGCGCGTCAACCTTTGGAGGGGATCGGGGGTCGGGTACTTGCGCGAACCGCCGCGCCCGTGTGGACTACGGCCACAGCCTTGGCATGGATGCCGAGCCGAATACTGGAGGTTATTCCCGTGAGCGCGACCGCGGACCCCGCGGACAAGTCCAACCCGGCGACCCGTCTCGGCTTCGAAGAGGGCCAGATCATCCAGGAGCTGGGGTACGACGACGACACTGACCAGGAGCTCCGCGAAGGCATTGAGGAGCTCACCGGGACGGATCTCGTCGACGAGGACTACGACGACGTCGCCGACGCCGTCCTGCTCTGGCACCGCGACGAGGACGGGGATCTCACCGATGCCCTCGTCGACGCCCTGGAGTACCTGGCCGAGGGCGGCATCATCTGGCTGATGACGCCCAAGACCGGGCGGGACGGCCACGTCGAGGCCTCCGAGATCAACGACGCGGCCAAGACCGCCGGCCTCTCCCAGACCAGCTCGATCAACATCGCCAAGGACTGGGCGGCCACCCGGCTCGCGACCAAGTCCACGGCGAAGCCGGGCGGCAAGCGCTGAACGGGTTCTGAAGCCCCGCGCCGGGCCCCCTCGGAGTCACGCTCCGACGGGGCCCGGCGCCTTTTCGTGCTCTTCGGCGTCCGGAGGCGGCCTGGGGGCGGCGGCCCGGGGGGCCCGGAGGGGACTCTCCGGAACCCGGCCGAGGGGTGGTGGCGCGTTCGCCCAGGGCGAAAGGAGACGGGCGCCGGGCGGCCCCGCGTCATCCGTTCGGCCGAACGTGCGTCGACGAATGGCAGGATGTGGCCTGCCGCGCCCGCCGCGCGGCGCGGTCGCGCGTCAGAAAGGTCCTGTCCATGGCCATCGAGGTCGGCACCCGGGCTCCGGACTTCGAGCTCAACAACCAGCACGGGGAGACGGTCCGGCTCGCCGAATTCCGCGGCGAGAAGAACGTCGTGCTGGTCTTCTACCCGTTCGCCTTCACCGGCGTCTGCACCGGCGAGCTGGGCGCGATCCAGCGCGAACTCGCCGGGCTGCAGAACGACGACGTCCAGGTGCTCGGCCTCTCCTGCGACTCGCAGTTCTCCCAGCGCGTCCTCGCCGACCGCGAGGGCCTGGAGTTCCCGCTGCTCGCCGACTTCTGGCCGCACGGCGAGGTCACCCGGGCGTACGGCGTCCTCGACGAGGAGCGCGGCTGCCCCCTGCGCGGCACCTTCGTGATCGACAAGGCCGGCACGGTGCGCTGGAGCGTCGTCAACGGCCTCCCGGACGCCCGGGACGAGCAGGAGTACCTGAAGGCCCTCGCCGCGCTCTGAGCCGCCCCCGCCGCGCTCTGAGCCCCCGCCCCCGCCGCTCGGGTGCCCGACGGCCGTGTCCGACGGTCGTGTCCGAGCGGAACCGCGCTGCCGACGGGAACCGCGTACTACGCTCGGGCCGTTGGCGGAGTGGGGTGCGGGAGCAGGTGCGCTCCCGGAGCCCCGGACCGCACCACCGGGGGCACCACAGGGCGTGCCTCCCGATTCTTGGAGGACACGTGGGAGTCAGCCTCAGCAAGGGCGGCAACGTCTCGCTCACCAAGGAGGCCCCCGGGCTCACGGCCGTGGTCGTCGGCCTGGGCTGGGACGTCCGGACCACCACCGGGACGGACTTCGACCTGGACGCCAGCGCACTGCTCTGCAACGCCCAGGGCAAGGTCGCCTCGGACGGCAACTTCGTGTTCTTCAACAACCTGAAGAGCGCGGACGGCTCGGTCGAGCACACCGGCGACAACCGCACCGGTGAGGGCGAGGGCGACGACGAGGCGATCAAGGTCAACCTGGCCGGCGTCCCGGCGGACGTGGAGAAGATCGTCTTCCCGGTGTCGATCTACGACGCCGAGAACCGCGGCCAGAGCTTCGGCCAGGTGCGCAACGCCTTCATCCGCGTGGTGAACCAGGCCGACAACACGGAGCTGGCCCGCTACGACCTCTCCGAGGACGCCTCCACCGAGACCGCGATGGTCTTCGGCGAGCTGTACCGCAACGGCGCCGAGTGGAAGTTCCGCGCCATCGGCCAGGGCTACGCCTCCGGCCTGCGCGGCATCGCCCAGGACTTCGGCGTCAACGTCTGAGTCCTCGTCGGCGCCCGGCGGCGCGCTTCACCCGGGGCGGCCCGGACCCGCGGAGGTCCGGGCCGCCCCGTTTCGTGCCGGCCGTTCGCGTGGCTTCCCGTGCGGCCTCTCGTACGGCCGTTCGCGCGGCGGTTCGTGTGGTGGTTCGCGCGGCGGTTCGGGGCGCCGTTCGCGCGGGCGGGCGCGGGCCGGTCGGGAGTTCGTCCGACCCGGTGCCGCGGTGGCCCGCCACGCTGCGAGGATGTGAGTTCAGGAAGTTCAGCCGACCAAAGCCGGTCGGCCGGGGCCGCGGGGGATACACCTGGAAGGCGCCCCGGGAGAAACAAGGGAGGAACAACGTCATGGTGGTCACGCTCGCCAAGGGCGGCAACGTCTCGCTCACCAAGGCCGCGCCGAACCTGACGCAGGTCCAGATCGGCCTCGGCTGGTCCGCCCGTTCGACCACGGGCGCCCCGTTCGACCTCGACGCGAGTGCCCTGCTCTGCGGTGGCGGACGCGTGCTCGGTGACGAGTACTTCGTCTTCTACAACAACCTCAAGAGCCCCGAGGGCTCGGTGGAGCACCAGGGAGACAACCTCACCGGCGGCGACGACACGGGTGACGACGAGGTGGTCCTGGTCAACCTGGACCTCGTCCCGGCGCAGGCGGAGAAGGTGGTCTTCGCGGTCTCGATCTACGAGGCCGAGGCGCGCCTGCAGAACTTCGGGCAGGTCCGCAACGCCTACATCCGGGTCGTCAACTCGGTCGACGGCCAGGAGATCGCCCGCTACGACCTGTCCGAGGACGCGTCCAACGAGACCGCGATGATCTTCGGCGAGCTGTACCGCTACGCGGGCGAGTGGAAGTTCCGCGCGGTGGGCCAGGGGTACGCCTCCGGCCTGCGCGGCATCGCACTCGACTTCGGCGTGAACGTACAGTAGGGGCGGAAATCGGACCATCGCACCCGACCCGATCATGAGAACTGAGGGCAGTGCGGGGGTGACCTGACCGGGCCCGGCCCGGTCAGGGCGTCTCGGGGACGAGGCCGCCCCCGGCACGGCCAGAACCCGAAAGGTAGCCAACTCCCGTGTTCCTCCGCACATTCGGCTGGTCGTTCGCGATCACCGCCATCGGCCTGGCTGCGGCCGGACTGCTCTGGGGAGCCCAAGGCTTCGGCATCGTGCTGATCCTCTCCATCCTGGAGATCTCCCTGTCGTTCGACAACGCGGTGGTCAATGCCACGGTGTTGAAGCGGATGAACCCGTACTGGCAGAAGATCTTCCTGACCGTCGGCGTGCTGATCGCCGTCTTCGGCATGCGCCTGGTCTTTCCGCTGCTGGTCGTCGGACTCACCGCGAAGCTCAACCCCGCGACGGTCATCGACCTCGCGCTGCACTCCGACAAGACCTACGACGGCCTGACCTACGGCCAGTACCTGGAGGCGGCCAACCCGGCGATCGCCGCCTTCGGTGGCGTCTTCCTGCTCATGATCTTCCTGGACTTCGTGTTCGAGGAGAAGGACTACAACTGGCTGTCCTGGATCGAGCGCCCGCTGGAGAAGGTCGGCAAGCTGGAGGCCTTCTCCACCGTCGTCGCCCTGGTCGCCCTGCTGCTGGCCTCCAACTTCTTCGCCGGGGAGCACGCCGAAACCGTTCTGCTCGCCGGTGTCCTCGGCCTGGTCACCTACCTCGTCGTCGGCGGCCTGTCCTCGATCTTCGAGTCCGGCCTGGAAGAGGAGTCCGAGCGCGAGGAGGAGGCGGAGAAGTCCGGCAAGTCGGTCGTCCAGGTCGCCGGCAAGGCCGCGTTCTTCCTGTTCCTCTACCTGGAGGTCCTGGACGCGTCGTTCTCCTTCGACGGCGTGGTCGGCGCGTTCGCCATCTCCAGCGACATCTTCCAGATCACCCTGGGCCTCGGCATCGGCGCGATGTACATCCGCTCGCTGACCGTCTTCCTGGTCCGCAAGGGCACCCTGGACGACTACGTCTACCTGGAGCACGGCGCGCACTACGCGATCGGCGCGCTGTCCGTGATCCTGCTGGTCGGCATCAAGTACCACATCCCGGAGATCGTCACCGGCCTGATCGGCGTCGCCTTCATCGGCCTCGCGCTCGGCTCGTCGATCCTGCGCAACCGGCGCCAGGGCGCGGACGAGGAACCGGAGCTGGTCGGCTCCGACACGTAGCCGCCGCCGGCAGGACATGCGAAACGGCCGCCTCCGGGAAATCCCGGGGGCGGCCGTTTCGCGTTGTGCGTCGTGTGTTGTGCGTCGTGTGGTGCGCGTTTTGAGTTGTGCGTTCCGAGTTGTGCGTCGCGCGTCGTGCGGGGGTGGGGTCAGCCGAGCTGCTGCTCGATCGCGCGCAGCTTGCGCTCCAGCGAGTCCAGCTTCGGCATCGACAGGGTGTCGTCGTCGGCCGACAGGTCGATGGACGAGCCGCGACGGGACGAACCGAAGGTGTCGGCCGAGGAGCTCGAGGAGCTCGAGGAGGACGAATAGGCCGAGGACGACGAGTAGTCCGAGGACGACGAGTAGCCCGAGGAGGACGAGGCGGACGAGTACGTCGAGGGGGACGAGTACGAGGAGTACGAGGAGCCCACGGCGGCGCGGGGGCGGCGGCCGCTGTCCAGGGCGGCGGGCTCCGCCGAAGCGGTGGAGGTGTGCGAGGTCGAGGAGGTGGCGTCAGTCTCCGCGGCTAGGGCAGGCTCCGTAGCGCTCGGGCCGTCTCCGGCAGCCGTGAGGGCGGGCACCTGGCGGCCACCGCGGGCCCGGGCCAGCATGCCGCCGCCCTGGCGGGAGATGGCCTTCAGCTCGGCGCGCTCGCGGCGGTCGGCGGTGCGGGCGCGGACCTTGGCGTCCAGCTTCGCCTGGCGCTCCTCGCGCACCTCCTCGACCGCCTCGTCCAGGCTGCGGACGTTCTCCAGCAGCATCAGCGACCAGGCCGCGTAGGTCTCACGCGGGGCGCGCAGCCAGCGGACGATGCGGATCTGCGGCAGCGGGCGGGGCACCAGGCCCTGCTCGCGCAGCGCGGCCTTGCGGGTCTGCTTCAGCGCGCGGTCGAACAGGATTGCCGCCGAGATCGACATGCCGGAGAAGAACTGCGGGGCGCCGGCGTGGCCGAAGCCGCGCGGGGCGTGCACCCAGTTGAACCAGGCCGAGGCGATCGCGAACACCCAGACCAGCAGCCGGGAACCGAGCGCGGCGTCACCGTGGCTGGCCTCGCGGACGGCGAGCACCGAGCAGAACATCGCGGCGCCGTCCAGGCCGAACGGGACGAGGTACTCCCAGCCGCCGGCCAGGCCCAGGTTCTCCTTGCCGAAGCCGACCAGGCCGTGGAAGGACAGCGCGGCGGCGACACCGGCACAGCAGAACAGCAGCGTGTACGAGGAGATGCCGTAGATCATCTCCTTGCGGCGGCGACGCTCCTCGCTGCGCTCCCAGGAGTCGCCGGCCTCGTCCTTCTTCGTGTTCTTGAAACGCAGCGTCGCCATCAGGACGGAGACGAACAGCAGGGCTGCGCCGCCGACGACGGTCCAGACCAGCTGTATGGAGGTCAGGTTCATTGCGGGTCGGGCCTCGGGTTTCCGCAGGGGACAGGTTCACAGTGCGACACAGGCGGTCAGGTTCCGCCGCGCGGGCACTGCCTGACGGTTTGTTCGTCACCGCACGGCTGCCCCACCGCGCCCGCGCAGGGGCGGGCGGGACACCTGTGCGGCTAGACGATATCGCGTCCGAAGGGGCGGCATGTTACGGGAGGGCGGCTTGCTCCGGCCAATCGACCCGCCGGTTCGGCTGTGGTTCGCCCGTGGTTCGCCTGGCGGGGTAGGGGAGGGCGTGGACGGGGTATCCGTCGGCCGGGCCGATGCCCGATCATTGGTCGGCGGAACGTCAGATCGCCTGGCGGGAGCAGGGGGAGAGGACGGGATGGTCTCGATCTGGGAGTACCTGCGCGGGGACCGGAGCTACACCTTCGACAACCCGGGCGGTCAGCACAAGGTCATACTCACCAAGTCGGCCCCGCAGCACGCGATCACCGGGTCGGCCGCCACCACCGGCTACCTCTACGTCAACCTGCACTGGTCGATGCGCGCCGGCACCGGCCGTTCGAGCACCCGGGACACGGTCAAGCGGTTCTTCAGCCCGCGGATCCTCAGCCCGCGGGAGCCGGACTCCCCGCAGGGCAACGAGCCGATGAACGTCGACCTCGACCTGGCCTGCATGTACGAACTCTCCGACGGCTCCACGGGCGTGGTGCAGCCGCTCGGCGGCCTCTTCGGCGACCTCCAGAACGCGCCCTACGTCAAGCTCAGCGGCGACGACCAGTACGGGGCGCCGTCGGGCGAGACGATGTACGTCAACCTGGAGAAGAAGGACAAGTTCAAGCGGCTGCTGATCTTCGTCTACATCTACGACGGCACGCCGGCCTTCGAGCAGTCGCAGGCGGTGGTGACGATCGTGCCGCAGACCGGTCCTCGGATCGAGATCAAGCTGGAGGAGCGGGCCCGGGCGGCGCGCTCCTGCGCCGTGGTGCTGATCGAGAACGCCGGGGACAACCAGCTGACGGTGCGCCGCGAGGTGCGGTACGTCAACGGGTTCCAGTCGGACATCGACCGGCTGTACGGGTTCGGGATGCAGTGGCAGCGCGGCTACAAGAACCAGCCGGGCGGCGACTGACGGACGCCGCGCGTTCGGGGCGGGGCCGCCGGTGTCGGGCGGCCGCCGCCCCGGACGGGTGTCAGCGGGGCTGGAACTGCGGGCCCTGCGGGGGCAGCGCGAACTCCTCGCCGGTGGGTGCCGGGGACTGGCCGGCGGGAGGCTGGCCCGTCGGAGGCTGGGGCGGGACGGGCGGCTGCTGGCCGGTGCCGGGCGGCGGGTAGCCGTAGCCGCCCGGGTGCGGCTGCGGCGGGACGGGCTGGTTCGGCGGGGGGTAGCCGTAACCGGCGGCCGGCTGCTGCTGGTACGGCTGGGTGGGCTGCGGGTATCCGTAACCGGTCCCGGGCTGCGGGTAGCCGTACCCCGTGCCGGGCTGCGGCGGGGGGTAGCCGTAGCCGGTGCCGGGCTGGTGGCCCGGTGGCGGGGTGGGCGGCGCCGGCGGGACGGCCGGGGGCGCGGTGGGCGGGGCCGCCGGCGGGGGCGTCATGGTCGGTGGGGTCGAGGGCGGCGGCGGTGCGGTGAGCGGTGCGCCCGTCGGTGCGCCCGTCGGTGCGCCCGTGGTGGCGCCGACCGGGGTCGGGGAGGCCTGCGGCTGCGGCTGGGGGACGGCCGGGGCCAGGGTGAAGGTGCCCGGCTCGGGGGCGGCCGAGCGCCGGTCCGGCAGCGGGGTGCTGCGCGGGTCCACCGCGCCGGTGGGCGAGCCGGTGGAGACCGGCGCCGGGGTCGGCGCCGGACCGGGTGCGGCGCCCGCCGCCTCGTCCTCGACGGTGATGCCGAAGTCGGTGGCCAGGCCGATCAGCCCCGAGGTGTAGCCCTGGCCGATCGCCCGGAACTTCCACGACCCGGACCGCCGGTACAGCTCGCCCGCGACCAGCGCGGTGACGCTCTCGGCGTCGCTGATCCCGAACTCGGCCAGCGCGGGCGCGCCCTCCCCGGCCGTGGCGTCGAACAGCAGCAGCCGCAGGCCCGGCACCGCGCGGAAGGGTCCGCCCTCGGAGGAGCCGGCCAGCACCACGCGGTCCACCTCGGCGGGCAGCTTGCCGAGCTCGACCTCGATCGTGTCGATGATCTCGGCGCCGCCGGAGGTCTGCTGCTTGGGCAGGTGGCGGACCAGGCCGGAGGGGTGGCGCGGCTGGTTGTAGAAGACGAAGTCGGCGTCCGAACGGACCCTGCCGGTGGCGCCGAGCAGCAGCGCGGACGCGTCCACGTCCGGCGCACCGGGCGTGGCGCTCCAGCGCAGCACGGCGCGGACCGCCGCCGCCGGCAGTGCGATGTTGGCGCCCTTGGCCATCACGTGCGTCATAGCGGACCATCCTGCCTGTTCGCCACCCCTTCGGACAACGTGACCGGACCGGTCCCCGCCGGGTCGGACTTTGCCAAGACTTGCGCTTCCTGGGGTTTGGCGCCGCCGAACCCATGATCGTCCAAGTGGACCGGGATGTTCCGGGAGTTCAGTGCCGGGGAACCGGGGGCGGCCGGATCCCGTCCGTACGATGGGCGGTCGTAGGCCCCCCGGGGGGTTCGGCGGAGGGACGTCCACCGGTGGCGCGACCGGGGAACCATGGCACCCGGTCGGCCGGTTGACCAGGGTGTCGGCCGGTTGACGGCGGCCTCGGCCGGTCGGCGGCGACGCCGTCCGGTCGACAGGGGCGTCGTCGGCAAGGGGCCGAGGCCCGTCCACATTCTGGAGGAGAGCACCTTGCGCCATTTCGGCCACCTCGCCGAGGACGTACGCGGCCGGCTCTTCCTGGAGCAGCCCCGCGCGTTCACCGCGCAGAGCGAGCCCGAGGTGCTCGCCACCGCGCTCGGCGGCACCCTCTACAGCCCGGCCACCAGGCCCGCACTCGCCGCCGACATCCGCAAACAGGCTGCTCGGGGCGTGGTGTCGATGGTGCTCTGCCTCGAGGACGCGATCGCCGACCACGAGGTGGACGCCGGGGAGCGGAACCTGGTCGAGCAGTTGAATGACCTGGTCAAGGATTTCACCGACTGCGCACAGAGTCACCCACTGCTCTTCATCAGAGTCCGCGCTGCCGCCCAGATTCCCGACCTGGCCCAGCGGCTCGGTCCGGCCGTCGAGCTGCTCAGCGGCTTCGTGCTGCCCAAATTCACCCCGGAGAACGGCGGCGCCTACCTGGCCGCACTCGCCGCCGCCGAGGCCGCCACCGGGCGACGGCTCTTCGCCATGCCCGTCCTGGAATCGCCCGAGCTGGCCCACCTGGAGACCCGGCGCGAGCAGCTCTTCGGCATCGCCGAACTGCTCGCCGGACACCGGGAGCGGGTACTCGCCGTCCGCCTCGGCGTGACCGACCTCTGCTCCGCTTACGGCCTGCGACGCTCGCCCGACCTGACCGCGTACGACGTCGCGCTGGTCGCGGCGGTGATCGGGGACGTGGTCAACGTGCTCGGCCGGGCGGACGGCACGGGGCACACCGTCACCGGCCCGGTCTGGGAGTACTTCCCCGTGCAGGAGCGGATGTTCAAGCCGCAGCTGCGCCGCACCCCGTTCACCGAGGCCTCGTTCGGCGCCGCCGTCGGGACCGTCCGAGCCTCCGGCGAGGAAATCCGCCGCCGGATCATCGAGCACGACCTGGACGGGCTGATCCGGGAGGTCGAACTCGACCGGGCCAACGGCCTGCTCGGCAAGACCTGCATCCACCCCAGCCACGTGCCCGCCGTGCACGCACTCTCCGTGGTCACACACGAGGAGTACTGCGACGCCCGTGACATCCTCCGCCAGGAGCAGGACGGCGGCGGGGTACTGCGCTCGGCGTACACCAACAAGATGAACGAGGCCCGGCCGCACCGCGCCTGGGCGGAGCGGGTGCTCCTGCGGGCGGAGGTGTTCGGGGTGGCCCAGGAGGACGTGAGCTTCGCGGAGCTGCTGTCGGCCTGCTTGTGCGGCTGAGGCTGTTCGCGTGGCTGAGCGCGAGCCGTCGCCTCCCGTTTCCTTACGGCGGATAGGACGAGTTTCCGTACGGCGGACAGGACGAGCCGTGGATGACGGGCCATGGACGACGGGCCGTGGACGACGGGCCGTGGACGACGGGCTATGGACGACGGGCTATGGATGACGGGCCAGAAAATGACGAACGCACCATCGCACCACCGAAGGCAGGACCAGCAGTGACAGCAACACCGCAGACGTGGACCGGCCGTTGGGTCGCCGACCGGGCCGGGATCACGCTGACCGGCTCCGAGCGCCTCCCCGAACTCGTCGGCCTGGCCCTCCGGGAGAACCGCAAGCGCGCACACCTGCTGGTCTCCAACGTGCTCGGCAAGCACGTGCCACAGCGGCCCTCGGTGGTCCACGGTGCCGGACTCGAACTCGGCCGCCGGGTCCGCGAACTGCTCGGCGAGGAGACGGCCGCGCGGGCCGTCGTCCTCGGCTACGCGGAGACCGCCACCGGCCTCGGCCACAGCGTCGCCGACGGCCTGGACGCCCCCTACCTGCACTCCACCCGCCGCCCGGTGCCCGGGATCCCCCCGCTCGGCGGCTTCGAGGAGGAGCACTCGCACGCCACCTCGCACCTGCTGCTCCCGGCCGACCCCGACCTGTTCGCCGGGGACGGGCCGCTGGTGCTGGTGGACGACGAGTTCTCGACCGGCCGGACGGTGCTCAACACCATCCGCGAACTGCACGCCCGCCACCCGCGCGACCACTACGTCGTGGTCGCCCTGGTCGACCTGCGCTCCGCCGCCGACCGGGACCGGCTCACCGACGCCGCCGCCGAACTCGGCGTCCGGCTCGACCTGGTGGCCACCGCGAGCGGCGGCGTCGAGCTGCCCGAGGACATCCTGGACCGGGCCGAACGGCTGATCGCGGCGGCGACGGCGGGCGAGGTGGCCCCGGGGGGTGATGCGTCTGCGGTGGGCGACGTGCCTCCGGTGGGCGGCGTGCTTTCGGTGGCCGACCCCGCGCCGCTGGTCCGGGTCGAGCTGGACTGGCCCGCCGGACTCCCGGACGGTGGCCGGCACGGCTTCACCGTCCGCGACCGCGCCCGGCTGGACGCCGTACTGCCCCGGCTGGCCGGGCAACTGGCCGAGGCCCTGCCCGCCGAGGCGCAGCGGGTGCTGGTGCTCGGCTTCGAGGAGCTGATGTACGCGCCGCTGCGCCTGGCCGACACCCTGTCCGAGCAGCTCGGCGGCGACCGCGTCCGGTATTCCACCACCACCCGCTCGCCAGTCCTGGCGGTGGACGACCCCGGCTACGCCATCCGTACCCGGCTGGCCTTCCCGGCCCACGACGACCCGCAGGACGCCGCCTCGCGCGAGCGCTACGCGTACAACGTCGCCCCCGGCACCGACCCGGCGCGGCGCTTCGACGCCATCGTGCTGGTGGTGGACGACGTCGCCGACACCCCGGCGCTGCACCGGGGCGAGCGGGCACTGCTGGCCCGGCTGCGGGAGGTCACCGACCGGGTGGTGCTCGCGGTGTTGCCCTCGCACCGACCGGTGGCGTTGCCGGCCGGGGCGGGCGGGTCAGGCGGGTCGGGCGGCTCGGCGGGGTCAGACGGGTCGGGCGGGTCGGCGGGGTCGGGCGGGTCGGCTGCTGCTCTGCCGACGCCGCTGTACGGGCCGGAGTTCTCCTCGTACCGCGCCGAGGAGGTGGCCTGGCTGCTGAAGGACCTCACCGAGGTCGCCCTGGAAGCCCCCACCGAGGAGCGCGAGGAGGCCGTGCAGAACGGCGGCGCGCACTACGCCGAGTCGCTGCCGGTCGAGTACCAGCCCAGCCCCGAGTACCAGGAGCTGTTCCACCAAGCGCTGCACGGCTCCGCTCGCCGGATCGCGCTCGCCGTCGGCACCGTCGCCGAGACGCTGCTGCGCGAGCGCGGCCCCGGGTTGGTCCTCGCCTCGCTGGCCCGGGCCGGCACACCCGTCGGCATCCTGATCCGCCGCTGGCTGACCTTCGCCCACGGCCTGTCCGTACCGCACTACGCCGTCTCGATCGTGCGGGGCCGCGGCATCGACCCCGTCGCGCTGCGGTACCTGGCCGCCCACCACCGGGCCGAGGACGTGGTGTTCGTGGACGGCTGGACCGGCAAGGGCGCGATCACCCGCGAACTCGCCGACGCGCTGGCCGGCACCCGCTTCGACCCGGACCTCGCGGTGCTCGCCGACCCCGGCCGCTGCGTGCGCACGTACGGCACCCGGGACGACTTCCTGATCCCGTCCGCGTGCCTCAACTCCACGGTGTCCGGGCTGGTTTCGCGCACCGTCCTGCGGGCCGGGCTGATCGGGCCGGACGACTTCCACGGGGCCAAGCACTACACCGGGCTGGCCGGCAGCGACGTCTCGGCGGCCTTCCTGGACGCCGTGGCCTCCTGCTTCGGCGACGTGCGCGCCTCGGCGGTCGAGAGTGCGGACCGGCTGTCCGCCGACCCGGACCGGGCGCCCGACTGGGCCGGCTGGGCCGCCGTCGAGCGGATCAGCACCGAGTACGGCATCGACAACGTCAACCTGGTCAAGCCCGGCGTCGGCGAGACCACCCGGGTGCTGCTGCGCCGCGTCCCCTGGCGGATCCTCGCCCGTCGCGGCGCCGGTGCGGACCTGGACCACGTCCGGCTGCTCGCCGCCCAGCGCGGCGTCGAGGTCGAGGAGGTGGACGGCCTGCCGTACACCTGCGTCGGCCTGATCCACCCCCGCTACAGCCGCGGGGCGACCGGGGCCGACGGGCGGTCCGTGGCGTCCGAGGTGCCCGAGGTGCCCGAGGTGCCCGAGGTGCCTGACGTGTCTGTGGTGTCTGTGGTGTCTGTGGTGTCTCCGACGTTCGAGGTGTCCGAGGTGTCCGCGACGGAGGGGAATTCCTGATGGGTGTTCTGGTGGCCAGTGACCTCGACCGGACGCTGATCTACTCCGACCGGGCCCTCGCCCTGGACATTCCCGACCGGCTCGCGCCGCGGCTGCTCTGCGTCGAGGTGTACCAGGGCCGGCCGCTGTCCTACATGACCGAACGGGCCGCCGGACTGCTCGCCGACCTCGCCCGGCAGGCCCGCTTCGTCCCCTCCACCACCCGGACGCCGGAGCAGTACGAGCGGGTCAAGTTGCCCGGCCCGACCGCGGGTTGGGTCCCCGAGTACGCGATCTGCGCCAACGGCGGGCAACTGCTGGTGGACGGCGTGCCGGACCGGGACTGGCGCACCGAGATCACCGCGCGGATCGCCGCCGGCTCGGCCCCGTTGGAGGAGGTCGTCCGGCGGCTCGCGCTGTGCGCCGACCCGGAGTGGACGCACAAGCGGCGTGTCGCCGACGAACTGTTCGCCTACCTGGTGGTCGAGCGCCCTGCGCTGCCGGCCGGCTGGCTGGAGGAGCTGACCGGCTGGTGCGCCGAGCGCGGCTGGGCGGTCTCGTTGCAGGGCCGCAAGGTGTACGCCGTCCCGGCGCCGCTCACCAAGAGCGCCGCCCTCGCCGAGGTCGTACGGCGCGGCGGCGCGACCACCGTGCTCGCGGCCGGGGACTCGCTGCTCGACGCGGACCTGCTGCTCGCGGCGGACGCGGGGTGGCGGCCGGGGCACGGCGAACTGGCGGACAGCGGTTGGACGGCCCCCGGCGTCACCGCCCTCGAAGAGGTGGGGGTGACGGCGGGGGAGGAGATCGTCCGACGGTTCCTGGCGGGGGCTACAGCGGGTTAGCCGTCCTGGGCAGCGCGCTCTGGCCAGTGCTGTGGCCGACGCTTTGGCCAGCGCCTTGGCCAGCGCCTTGGTCGGCGCCCTGGTCAGCCCCCGCAGCAGCCGCCGCCACAGCAGCCGCCCCCACCCCCGCCGCTGGGGGCGGGGGCCGGTCGGCCGGCGGCCGCGCCGGTGACGGCGACGGTGGACAGCAGCTTCACGGTGTCCTCGTGGCCCTGCGGGCAGACGGCGGGGTCGCCGGACTGCGCCATCGGACGGCGGAGCTCGAAGGTGGCGCCGCAGGAGCGGCAGCGGAAGTCGTAGCGTGGCATACCGGCAGGGTACCGAGGTGACCCCGCCGGTTTCCCGCGGTCACCGGCTAGTGGTGTCCGCCCAGGTCGCCGCGGATCAGCCCGATCACCTGCGCGGCCGTCTCCCGCACCGCCGCCAGCTCGGTGAGGAAGACCCAGTAGTCGGGATGCCGGCCGGCCGACTCCAGCGTGGCCACCGCGCGGTCCAGCCGGGCCACCGCCTCGTCCAGCGGGGCGGCGTGCCGTGGGTCCGGCGCGCTGCGCCCGGCCATCGCCAGCCGCTGCGCGTCCCGGATGGCGAAGCGAGCCCGCTCGATCTCCCGGTTGGGGTCGTGCTGCACCTCGTTCAGCTGCCGCAGCCGGTCGTTCACCGCGACCACCGAGCCGTCCGCGGCGTCCAGCAGCGCGCGAACCGTCCCGATCGCGGCCGTGGCGTCCGCCCAGCGCTGCTCGTCCCGGGCACGGGCGGCCTCGGCGAGCTTGCGCTCGGCGGCGCGCCCGGTCTCCGCGACCTGGTTCGGCACCCGCTGCAGATCCTGCCAGCAGGCGGTGCTGAACCGGCGGCGCAGCTCGCTCAGGGCGGGCTCGACCGTCGTGGCCTTGGTCTCCAGCGCCTGGATACGGGTCCGCAGGCTCGCCACCCGCCGGTCGATCTCGCGCGCCCGCTCCGGCAGCTGCGCGGCGTCGGCGGCGATCGCCTCGGCGCGCTGCTTCACGTCGTCCGCGCGCTGCAGCGTGCCGGCCACCCCGTGCCGGGCCGGGCCCTCGTTCAGCCGCCCCAGCTCCGGAGCCAGCTCGGCCAGCCGGGCCGCCAGGTCGTCCGCCCGCAGGCCGGCGCCGCGCGCCTCGTCCAGCGCGTTGGAGGCCGTGAGCAGCGCGCGCTTGGCCTGCTCGACCGCCGGGGTGACCCGCATCAGCTGCTGCTCGGCGTGCTGGATGGTCGGCTGCAGACGGCGCAGGAAGTCGTTCAGTTCGGCGCGGGCGGAGCCGAGTTGGCCCTTCACGTCCTCCAGCTGGCGCCTGGCCTGCGCGGCCGCCCCCGCGTCCAGGGTCTCGCTGTCCAGGTTGTGGGCGTCGAGCGCGCCCAGGTAGTTCACGGTGACCTGGTCGACCCGGCCGGAGATCGCCGCCAGATCGGCCAGCGCGCGCTGCGTCGTCGGCCCGTCCTCCGCCGCACGGACCGTCTCCACCGCGAGCTGCACCTCGCGCTGGGTCTCCTCCAGCTCGTAGAACGCCTCCTGCGCCGCGGCCCGGGCCTCCCTGGCCCCCGCCCGTACGCCCTCCCCGCCGCCGCGCCGGCCCCACCAGCCGCCGGTCCCGGCCGACGCCAGGCCGACCGCCCCCAGCGCACCCGCCAGCACCACGGGCAACACCAGCGCGTCCGCCAGCGCATTCCCCGCCCGACGCCGCCCCCGCCCGCTCCCGCCGGCCACCGTCACTGCGCGCTCCCTGCTCCGACCCGCTGATCCGGCCCCCATTCTCCCCGATCACCCCGCCGACCCGTCACCCCCTCCCACCCCTTTCGCCCCCGCCTCCCCGCCCGTGCCCCGCCCCCTTCACACACCACCCGGACTCCCCACCGCCGCCGCCACCACGGCCCCAGCCCCGTACCGCCCACCCCCACCCCACCCGGGCGCCTGGCCCCCACCACCCCCCGGGACCAGGTACCCTAGGCACTCGTCGTGCGCCCACCGGGCCACGACCGGGGGCGCGTAGCTCAGCGGTAGAGCGCTGCTCTTACAAAGCAGATGTCGGCGGTTCGAAACCGTCCGCGCCCACCAGTGCGCCGAGGGCCGGTCCGGGAGGTACTCACCTCCGGGGCCGGTCCTCGGGCGTTGTCGGTGGCGGGGGTTGCGGTCGGCCTGGTGCGGCCGGTTGCCGGGAGATCCAGCTCCGTAGGGCAGCTGCCCCCCGGTCTTTCCGGGGGCCGGGGGAGACCCTGGCCCAACTGTCGGCCGGGGTTTGCCGAGGGCCAAGAGTTGGGCCCCGTCAGCGCCGGCCGCACCCCGCACCCCGTACCCCGGTCTCGGGGTGCGGTGCTGCTGCTGGTAGGGAGGCGGGATGACTGCCAGGGCGTTTGATGCGGTGCTGTGTGACGTGGACGGTGTGATCCGGTTCTTCGACGGGGCCGGGGTGGCGGCGTTGGAGCGGGCGGCGGGGGTGGGGGAGGGGAGTACGGCGGGAGTCGGGTTCGCGCCGGAGAACGACCTGCCGCTGTTGCTGGGGCGGATCGGCAAGGCGGAGTGGGTGGAGTCGATCGCGCGCGGGCTGCTCGGGCGGGTGTCGGAGGCGCAGGCGCGGGGGCTGGCGGAGGCGTTCGCGAACTCGCCGTTCTGGGCGGACGAGGTTGCGGTGGGGCTGCTGCGGCAGGTGCGGGAGCACTGCCGGGTGGTGCTGGTGACCAATGCGACGGTGTGGCTGGACGAGGACCTGGCGCGGCTGGGGCTGACGGAGCTGGCGCACGAGGTGGTGAACAGTTCCCTGGTGGGCAGTGCCAAGCCGGAGCGGAGGATCTACGAGATCGCCGCGGAGCGGGCCGGGGTGGCGCCGGAGCGGTGCCTGTTCGTCGATGACCGGCAGGAGAACGTCGATGCGGCGGTGGCGCTGGGGATGACCGGGGTGCTCTACCGGGGACCGGAGGATCTACGGCAGGCGTTGGCGCCTGTGTTGGGCCGGCGGGTGGTGCGGCCCGGCCGTTGACGCGCGGTGTCCGGTCGGCGGGGTGGCGGGGCGGTGGGTGGTGGGTGAGGATCGGGGGGTCGGTCAGGTGTCGGGGAGTGGTGGGCGATGGCTGGGCAGGCCGGGGAGACACGGGCGGAGTTGTCGGCGCGCCTGAACTGGCTGCGGGCGGCGGTGCTGGGGGCCAATGACGGCGTGGTGTCGACGGCGGGCATCGTGACGGGTGTGGCGGGCGCGACCGGTTCGCGGACGGCGCTGCTCGCGGCGGGGGTGGCCGGGTTGTTGGCGGGGGCGATGTCGATGGCGGCCGGCGAGTACGTGTCGGTCAGCACCCAACGGGACACCGAGCGGGCCGCGTTGGCGAAGGAGCGGCGGGAGCTGGCGGACGACCCGGAGGGGGAGCTCGACGAACTCACCGACTACTACCGGGGCAGCGGGCTGACGGACGACCTGGCCCGGGACGTGGCGGTGGCGTTGACCGAGCGGGACGCGCTCGCGGCCCACGCGCAGACCGAACTCGGCATCGACCCGGAGGCGTTGACCAATCCGTGGCAGGCGGCGCTGGCCAGCGCGGCTGCGTTCACGCTGGGCGCGCTGGTGCCGCTGCTGGCGGTGCTGCTGCCGCCGCAGGCGTGGCGGCTGCCGGTGACGGTGGTGTCGGTGGTGGCCGCGCTCACGCTGTCGGGCTGGGCGAGTGCCCGGATGGGCGGGGCCGGTCCGGCCCGGGCGGTGGGGCGCAATGTCGCGGGCGGGCTGCTGGCGATGGCGGTGACGTACAGCGGCGGTGTGCTGCTGGATCGTTTCACCGGCTGACGGCTGACGGCTGACGGCTGACGGCTGACGGCTGACGGCGGGCCGCTGACGGCGGCCGTGGGAGGCACTGTCCGACTCGACAGGCGCGGTCGCACGGCCTGTGTTTGTGTGGCTGCAAACCGCTTGGGAAAGGTGAATCGCCGTGACCATGCCCCCGTTCGGATCGAACGATCCGTTCTCCGATCTCCTCAGCCGGTTCTTCGGAATGAGCCCGCTGGCTTCCCCGCCCGCCGTGCAGCGGGTGCCGATCGGGCGGCTGCTCAGCGAGTCCTCGCAGGAGTTGCTCGCACTGGCCGCGCGGCGCGCGTCCGAGGACGGTTCCAGTGACCTCGACACCGCCCACCTGGCCTGGGCGGCCACCCAGGTGGACCCCTCGCGGCGGATGCTGGAGCGCGCGGGCATCGACCCGGACCAGCTGTCCGGCGATCTGGAGCACGCCCTGCCGGTCGGCAACCCCGACGCGGTGGACGGGCAGCCGGCGCTCACCCCTTCGGCCAAGCGCGCGCTGCTCGCCGCGCACGCCCGCTCGCAGGCGGCCGGTGCCTCGTACATCGGGCCGGAGCACATCCTCGGCGCGCTGCTGGACCAGGAGCGTTCGGGTGCGGGCGTGGCGCTGCGCAAATCGGCGCCCTCGCAGGAGGTGCTGAAGTCGGTGCTGGAGGGGCGCGGTACCGGTGGCGAGCGCAGCAGTACGGGCGCGCACCCGAGCGAGACGCCGACGCTGGACGAGTACGGGCGCGACCTCACCGCGGAGGCGCTCTCGGGCCGGCTGGACCCGGTGGTGGGGCGGGCCGAGGAGATCGAGCAGACCGTTGAGATCCTCTCCCGGCGGACCAAGAACAATCCGGTACTGATCGGTGAGCCGGGCGTCGGCAAGACCGCGATCGTCGAGGGCCTGGCCCAGCGGATCGTCTCCGGGGACGTGCCGCGGAGCCTCAAGGAGAAGCGGGTGGTCGCCCTCGACCTGACCGCGCTGGTGGCGGGCTCCAAGTACCGGGGAGAGTTCGAGGAGCGGCTGAAGAACGTGATCGACGAGGTCACGGCCGCCGAGAAGAGCGTGATCCTGTTCCTGGACGAGCTGCACACCGTGGTCGGCGCGGGCGGTGGCGGCGAGGGCTCGATGGATGCCGGCAACATCCTCAAACCGGCGCTCGCGCGCGGCGAGTTGAGCGTGGTCGGCGCGACGACGCTGGACGAGTACCGCAAGCACGTGGAGAAGGACGCCGCGCTGGAACGGCGCTTCCAGCCGGTGCTGGTGCCCGAGCCGAGCGTCGAGGAGACCATCGAGATCCTGCACGGGCTGCGCGACGCCTACGAGGCGCACCACCAGGTGCGGTTCACCGACGAGGCGTTGGACGCGGCGGCGGCGCTCTCCGACCGGTACGTCAGCGACCGCTTCCTGCCCGACAAGGCGATCGACCTGTTGGACCAGGCCGGCGCGCGGGTGCGGCTGCGCAGCCTGAGCGGGTCCACCGAGGCGACCGGGGTGCAGGACCGGATCACCAAGCTGAAGCGGGAGCTGGACGAGGCCGTCGCGGACGAGGAGTTCGTCCGGGCCGCCAACCTGAAGACCGAGCTGCGGCAGACCGAGGACGAGCTGGCGGCGGTCGCCGAGTCCCGCGAGGAGGTCGTCGACGTGACGGCCGACGACATCGCGCAGGTGCTGTCCTCCCGGACCGGCATCCCGGTCGCGGAGCTGAACGCGACCGAGAAGGAGCGGCTGCTCAAACTGGAGGAGCACCTGCACGAGAAGGTGATCGGCCAGGACGAGGCGGTCACCGCCGTCGCCCAGGCGGTGCGCCGCGGCCGGGCCGGGATGGGCGACCCGGAGCGGCCGACCGGTTCCTTCCTCTTCCTCGGCCCGACCGGCGTCGGCAAGACCGAGTTGGCGAAGGCGCTGGCGGCGCTGCTGTTCGGCGACCCGGACCGGATGATCCGCTTCGACATGAGCGAGTTCCAGGAGAAGCACACCGTTTCCCGGCTGGTCGGCTCCCCGCCCGGGTACGTCGGCTACGACGAGGCCGGGCAGCTGACCGAGGCGGTGCGCCGCAAGCCGTACAGCGTGCTGCTCTTCGACGAGGTGGAGAAGGCGCACCCGGACGTCTTCAACCTGCTGCTCCAGGTGCTGGACGACGGGCGGCTGACCGACTCCCAGGGGCGTACGGTCGACTTCCGCAACACCGTGGTGATCATGACCAGCAACATCGGCTCGCAGCGGATCCTGGACCACTCCGGGAACGTGGACCAGATCAGGGACGACCTGATGCGGGACCTGCGCGGGCACTTCCGGCCGGAGTTCCTCAACCGGATCGACGAGGTGATCGTCTTCCACGGGCTCACCCGGAAGGACCTGCTGTCGGTGGTGGACCTGCTGCTGGAGCGCAGCCGGCGGCGGCTGCGGGCACAGGACGTCCGGCTGGACGTCACCGAGGCGGCGAAGGAGTTCCTGGTCAACCGCGGGTACCAGCCGGAGTTCGGGGCCCGGCCGCTGCGCCGGACGATCCAGTCGGAGCTGGACAACCGGATCTCCAACCTGCTGCTGGACGGCTCCGTGCGGGAGGGGGACACGCTGATCGCGGACATGAGCGACGGGGAGCTGGTGGTCACGCTGGCGCGGCCGGAGGCGTCGGCGACTTTCGAGAAGGCGGAGGAGGAGGCGCGGGCTGCCACCGAGGACCGCTAGACCGCCAGACCGTTGAGACGGGCAGAGCGGGGGGAGCAGAGGGGAGCAGAGGGGGCAGAGTGGGGGGCAGGGCGGGGGAGTAGGGCGCCTTCGGATGTACTCCAGCGGGAGTACGCCCGAACGCCACCCGTGGAGGACGCGTGGGGGCGGGGCGCGGGTCTAGCTTGTGGGCATGATGCCGCCCATGTCCCAGCCGCCGGAGCCGCCTGCGGAGGAACCGCCGGAGCCGTCCGCGGAGGATCCGGCCGCGCCGGAGCCGCCCGAGCCGTGGCGCCCGCCGTGGGTGCGCGCGGCCAAGGCGGGCCTGCCGCTGGGGCTGGCGGTGGCGGTCGCGGTGGTCCAGCTGGTCGGCTCGCGGTTCGCCGCGCACAACCAGCCCGGGCGGGCGCCGCTGGACGCGTTCGGCTACCTCCTGCTGCTGCTCGGGCCGGCCCTGCTGGTGCTGCGCTGCCGCCGTCCGGTCGCGGTGGTGGCCGGCACCTCGGTGGTCACCGCCGGGTACCTGGCCGCCGGGTACCCGTACGGGCCGGCGTTCCTGAGCTGGCTGATCGCCTGCTGCGCCGCGATCGCCGCCGGGCACCGCCGGGCGGCCTGGGCCGGCCTGGGCGGGGTCTACCTGGTGCACGTGCTCGTCACCTTCGTGCTGCCCGCGAACTGGCAGCGGGCCGCCCCGCCGTCCGGCACCGCCTGGCTGCAGGAACTCGGGCTGCTGGCCTGGCTGCTGCTGGTGCTGGCGATCGCCGAGATCGTCCGGTTCCGGCGCGAGCGGATCGCCGCCCACCGGGCCTTCCGCCAGCAGCTGGAGGAGCGCCGGGCCAACGAGGAACGGCTCAAGATGGCCCGGGAGTTGCACGACATCCTGGCGCACAGCCTGTCACTGATCAACATCCAGGCGGGGGTCGCGCTGGCACTGCTCGACCGGCGGCCGGAGGAGGCCCGCACCGCGCTGGTCACCATCAAGTCGACCAGCAAGGAGGCGCTCGGCGAGGTCCGCCAGGTGCTGGCGACGCTGCGCGGGCCCGGGGCGGCGCCGCGCGGCCCGGCCCCCGGGCTGGACCGGCTGGACGAACTCACCGAGCAGGCCGACCGGGTGGGACTGGAGGCCGAGGTGCACGAGCGCGGCGAGCGCCGCGCGCTGTCCGCCACCGTCGACCTCACCGCCTTCCGGATCGTCCAGGAGGGCCTCACCAACGTCATCCGGCACTCGGCGGCCCGGCAGGCGGTCGTGGTGCTGGACTGGACGGACCCCGCCCTGCTGGTGGTCCGGGTCGAGGACCCGGGGCCGACGGTGGTCTCCGACGCCGGCGGGTCCGGCAGCGGGCTGGTCGGGATGCGGGAACGCGCGGCCGCGTTCGGTGGCACCATCACGGCGGGGCCGCTGCCCGGCGGCGGCTTCCGGGTCCGGGCGGAGCTGCCGACACCGAAGGCGGGGAATGAGTGATTCGGGTACTGCTGGCGGATGACCAACTGCTGGTCAGGGCGGGCTTCCGGGCCCTGCTGGACCTGCAGGACGACCTCACGGTGGTCGGCGAGGCGGACGACGGGGAGGCGGCGCTGCAGCTCGCCCGCGAACTCGTGCCGGACGTCGTGCTGATGGACATCCGAATGCCGAGGATGGACGGGCTGGAGGCGACCAGGAGGATCGCCGAGGACCCTGCGCTGTCCTCCGTACGGGTGGTCGTGCTGACCACCTTCGAGCTGGACGAGTACGTCTTCGAGGCGCTGCGCTCGGGGGCGGCGGGCTTCCTGGTCAAGGACACCGAGCCGGCCGACCTGCTGCGGGCGATCCGGGTCGCGGTCGCGGGGGACGCGCTGCTCTCGCCGGGGGTGACCAGACGGCTGATCGGCGAGTTCGCCGCCCGGTCCAAGGCCCCCGAGGCGGCGCCGAAGGGGCTGACGGACATCTCGACGCTGACCGAGCGGGAGCGCGAGGTGCTGGCGCTGGTCGGGATGGGGCTGTCCAACGAGGAGATCGCCCGGCGGCTGGTGGTCAGCCCGCTGACGGCGAAGACGCACGTCAGCCGGGCGATGGTGAAGCTCGGGGCGCGGGACCGGGCGCAACTGGTGGTGCTGGCCTACGAGTCGGGGCTGGTGCGGCCGGGTTGGCTGGGCTGAGCGGCGGATTCCGTCCCGGCGCGGACGCTCCCGGTGTGGCTACTCCCTGCGTGCCTACGCCCGGGCGTGCCTACTCCCTGCGTGCCTACGCCCGGGCGCGGGCGTTCCCGGGTGCGGCTACTCCCGGCCCGGCGTGTCACCGGCCGCTCGTACTCTCCCGGGAGTATCCCGACTGCCGCTGCTGGTAGGACGCGTGATGAGACCCCTCGGCGGGACGCTTCGGACACCTCGGGAACCGCCCGAGGTCCTGAAGGCCCACGGCCGAGGAGATGAACCACCATGTACACGCAGCTCGCCGACTGGCACGGGCCCGGACCCTGGATCCTGCTGATCCCCCTGGTCTGGATCGCCGTGGTGTTCCTGGTGATCGTGGTGCTGCGCCGCACGGTCTGGCGGCGCCGCGGCTGCGGCTTCGGGTACGGGGCCGGATCCGCCGCGGAGCACCCGCTGGCCGTCTTGGGCCGCCGCTACGCCGAGGGCGACATCGACGCCGAGGAGTACCGCGCCAAGCGGGCCGTGCTCAGCGAACCGCCGCGAGACGACGCCCGGGGAGGTGGCGCCAAGTGACCACCCTCGACGTCGTACGCGGCACCGCCGCGCGGGTCGCCGACGCCGTGAAGATCCACGGCGTCGGCGGCACCGAGGTCCGGGCGCTGGACCACGTCACGGTGGAGTTCCCGTCCGGGCGCTTCACCGCGATCATGGGCCCCTCCGGCTCGGGCAAGTCCACCCTGATGCACTGCGCGGCCGGGCTGGACACGCTCACCGCCGGCAGCGCCTGGATCGGGGACACCGAACTCGGCTCGCTGAGCGACCGGCGGCTCACGCTGCTGCGCCGGGAGCGGATCGGCTTCGTGTTCCAGGCCTTCAACCTGGTGCCCACGCTCACCGTCCGGGAGAACATCACCCTCCCGCTCGACCTGGCCGGGGCCGCCCCCGACCGGGCCTGGCTGGAGGCGCTGATCGACGTCGTCGGCCTCGGCGACCGGCTGCAGCACCGTCCGAGCGAGCTCTCCGGCGGCCAGCAGCAGCGGGTCGCGGTGGCCCGGGCGCTGGCCGGGCGGCCGCAGGTGGTCTTCGCCGACGAGCCCACCGGCAACCTCGACTCCCGCACCGGCGGCGAGGTGCTCGGCCTGCTGCGCCGGGCGGTGGACGAGATGGGCCAGGCCGTGGTCATGGTCACCCACGACCCGACGGCCGCCGGCTGGGCCGACGAGGCGCTCTTTCTCGCCGACGGCCGGCTGGTCGACCGGATGGAGCGGCCCAGCGCCGGGCTGGTGCTGGACCGGATGAAGGCCTTCGAACGGGGGCAGGCATGAGCGGGCGCATGAACACCGCCACCCTCAGGCTCAGCCTGCGGTCGCTGCGCGCCCACAAGCGGCGGCTGACCGGCACCCTGCTGTCCATCCTGCTCGGGGTGAGCTTCCTGACCGGCACGATGGTGCTGGGTGACACCCTGCGGGCCAACTTCGACACCCTCTTCGCCGACGCCAACGCGGGCACCGACGTCGTGGTCCGCAGCGCCGACGTCCTGGACTCCCCGGGCACGGCCGGCGGGGTGCGGGCGCCGGTGGCGGTGTCGCTCGCCGACCGGCTGCGCACGATCCCCGGCGTGGCGGCCGTCGAGCCGTCCGTCCAGGGCGCGGGTCAACTCATCGGGAGCGACGGCAAACCGATCGGCGGTCAGGGCCCGCCCACGCTGGCGGGCAACTGGCTCACCGACGGCCGGCTCAACCCGTACCGGCTGGCCGAGGGCCGGGCGCCGGCCGCCCCGGGCGAGGTCGTGGTGAACCGGGGCGCGGCGAAGTCGGGCGGGCTGCACCTCGGCTCGACCACCGTGCTGCGCACCCCGGACCCGGTGCCGGTCACCATCGTCGGCATCGCGACCTTCGGGGCGAGCGCGGACGGCATGGGGCCGAGCACCTTCACCGCGATGACCTTCGCGGACGCCGAGCGCTACCTCACGCCCAAGGGGGCGGGGCAGGCCGGTTCGATCCAGGTCCGCGCGGCCGGCGGGGTGTCCCAGCGGGAGCTGGTCGACCGGATCGCCCCGCAACTGCCCTCCGGCGTCGAGGCGATCACCGGTACGGCGGCCACCCAGGAGTCCACCCAGCTGCTGTCCGGGCGGTTCCTGACCATGTTCACCACGCTGCTGCTGGTCTTCGCCGGGATCGCGCTGCTGGTGGCGACGTTCACCATCCACAACACCTTCGCCATCGTGGTCGCCCAGCGGAGCCGGGAGAACGCGCTGCTGCGGGCGCTCGGCGCGGTGCGCGCCCAGGTGCTCGGGGCGACGCTGGCGGAGGCACTGGCGGTGGGCCTGCTGGCCTCGCTCGGCGGGCTGCTGGGCGGGATCGGGGTGGCGACCGGACTCAAGGCGCTGTTCTCGGTGCTCGGCTTCGCCCTGCCGACCGGCGGCATGGTGATCAGCGCGGCCGCCGTCCTGCTGCCGCTGCTGGTCGGGACGCTGGTCGCGGTGGGTTCGGCGCTGCTGCCGGCCGTCCGGGCCGGGCGGACGGCTCCGCTGGCGGCGCTGCGGGAGACCGGTGTCGACCGGGCGGCGCAGGGGCGCTCGGGTACCGTCCGGGTGGCGCTCGGCGGACTGCTGCTGGCCGGGGGTGTCCCGGTGGCCGTCCTCGGCGCCACCGACGGTCCGTCCGTCCTGCTGACGGCGGCCGGGGCACTGGCGGTGCTGGCGGGCACGGTGGTGCTCGGGCCGGTCGCCGCGGCCTTCGCGGTCCGGACGCTGGGCGCGCCGCTGCCCAGGCTGCGCGGCGTCTCCGGGGTGCTGGCCCGGCGCAACGCGGCCCGCAACCCGCGCCGGACGGCGGCCACGGCGAGCGCGCTGATGATCGGGGTCGCGGTGGTCACGCTGTTCGCGGTCTTCGGCGCGTCGATCAAGGCCACCCTGGACGACACGGTGAGCAAGTCCTTCGCGGGCGATCTCGCCGTCACCACCGCCTCGTTCGGGGCCGGCGGCAGCGGGATCAGCCCCAAGGTGGCGGACGCCCTGGCCGGGCTGCCCGAGGTGCGGCAGACGGTCGGGCTCGGCCGGGGCGTCGCCCGGATCGACGGGCACGGGCGGACGCTGGACGTCACCGACCCGGCCCGGCTGTCCGGCATCGTCGACCTCGGCCGGGTCGACGGCTCGCTCGCCGCGCTCGGCACGGACGGGCTGGCGGTCTCCCGCACCGAGGCGCAGCAGCACGGCTGGCGGCTCGGACAGACCGTCACCGTGGGTTTCACCGACGGCGCGAGCGGCCCGTTCACCGTCCGTGCGCTCTACGAGGGCGGCGGGCTGGCCGGGGACTACCTGATGACCAGGCAGGCCTGGGCCCCGCACCGGGGGCAGGACGCCGACACCATGGTCGCGGTCGGGCTGCGCGACGGCGTCTCACTGGGCGCCGGCAAGGCGGCGGTCGAGAAGGCGCTGGTCCCGTTCGGCAGTCCGCAGGTGCAGGACCGGGCGGAGTACGCCAAGAGCGCGGCCTCCGGCGTCGACATGATGCTCTCGGTGGTCTACGCGCTGCTGGCGCTGGCGGTGCTGATCGCGCTGCTGGGCATCGCCAACACGCTGACGCTGGCGGTGCACGAGCGGACCAGGGAACTGGGGCTGCTGCGGGCGGTCGGCCAGACCAGGGCGCAGCTGCGCGGCATGGTGCGCTGGGAGTCGGTGCTGGTGGCGGCGTTCGGCACGGTCGGCGGGCTGGGGCTCGGCGCCTTCCTCGGCTGGGCCCTGGTCCGGGCCTCGGACAGCGCCGGGACGGGGTCCTTCGCGATACCGCCCGAGCAGTTGGCCGTGGTCCTGGCGGCCGGGCTGCTGGCGGGCGCGGTGGCCGGCCTGCGCCCGGCGGGCCGGGCGGCGCGGCTGGACGTCCTGCGGGCGATCGCCACGGAGTAGGAGCCGATCGCGACGGAGGAGAAGGCAGAGAAGGAGGAGACGGAGGAGGAAACGGTGGCGTGACGGCGCGAGGAGGGCGTGAGGAGGAAGAGCCGGAGCAGGGAGTCAGTCCGCGGTCTGCGGGAACACCTCGCGCAGCAGCGGGTCCGGCAGGCCGCGCTTGCGCCACTCACGCGGGTAGCCCAGCGAGACCTCCTCGAAGGGCACGCCGTCGTAGCTGGTCTTACGGGGGATGTGCAGGTGGCCGTAGATCATCGCCGCGGTGTTGAAGCGGCGGTGCCAGTCGGCGGTCAGCTCGGTGCCGCACCACTGGGCGAACTCGGGGTACCAGAGGATCTCGGTGGGGTGGCGGACCAGCGGGTAGTGGTTGACGAAGACGAGCGGGACGTCCGGGTCGCAGGCCGCCAGCCGCGCCTCGGTCAGCCGGACGCGCTCTCGGCACCAGGAGTCGAGGTCCGGGAACGGGTCGGGGTGGAGCATCCGCTCGTCCGCGCAGACGACGCCGCTCTCGTACGCGGCCGCCAGGGACTCCTCCTTGGTGGTCGTGCCCGGCGCACGGAAGGAGTAGTCGTACAGGAGGAAGAGCGGGGCGATACGGACCGGCCCGCCCGCGCCCCCCCAGACCGGGTAGGGGTCCTCGGGGGTCACCACGCCGAGGCGGCGGCAGAGTTCCACCAGGTGTTCGTAGCGGGCCACACCGCGCAGCTGGACCGGGTCCTCGGGGTGGGTCCACAGCTCGTGGTTGCCGGGCACCCACACCACGCGGGCGAAGCGCTCGGCGAGCAGGCCGAGGGCCCACTCGATGCTGGTGGTGAGTTCGGCGACGTCGCCGGCGACGAGCAGCCAGTCGTCGGGGTGGGTGGGCTGGATCTTCTCCACCAGGTCGCGGTTCTCCTGGTAGGAGATGTGCAGATCGCTCACCGCGAGGAGTCGTCCGCCCGTCGGGGTGGGCCGCGCCGGCTGTGCGTCGCTGCGGTTCTCCGTGGTCACTCCTGCCCCCTGAGGTCGTCCGGCCGATGTGGCCCACCCTATGTGCCGGGCCGGGGGAGCGGGGCGGATTGAACGGATCAGTTGTTCGACTGTCGGACGGATCGACTGTCTGGCGGTTCGATGGCCCGACGGGTCGACTGTCCGGCGGATCGGCCGGGGAGCTGAGGACGGCTCAGGAGCTGAAGTCCATGAGCACGCCGTGGGAGGTGGCGGTGGTGACGGCGAGGATCGCCAGCGAGGCGATGCCGAACGCGAGGCCGAGGACGGCGCGGCCGCGGCGGCTGGTGCCACGGAGCAGGGCCAGGGTGGCGAGGGTGATGGCGATCGGGCCCAGGACGATGTTGAAGAGCAGCAGGCCCGGCAGGCCGAGCAGGAAGGAGGCGACGGCCAGGTTGTCGGCCTCGGCGGTCTCCCGGCGGCCGGCGTTCTGCGGGGTGGTGACGGTGCTCATGGCTGTGCGGGTCCTCTCTGGGAGTGGTCGCGGGAGTGGACGCGGGAGTGGTCCGGGGAGGGGCCGGGTCAGCGGTGGCGCAGGCGGGCGATGCCCTCGCGGGC
Source organism: Kitasatospora sp. NPDC034023 (assembly GCF_055575795.1). Taxonomy (NCBI): domain Bacteria; kingdom Bacillati; phylum Actinomycetota; class Actinomycetes; order Kitasatosporales; family Streptomycetaceae; genus Kitasatospora; species Kitasatospora sp. NPDC034023. The sequence goes on along the minus strand of NZ_JBVIRY010000002.1, from coordinate 277,924 downwards.
GCCGAAGGCGAGCAGCCAGGCGGTGATGGCGGCGGAGGCGGCGAGGAACACCGGGAGCGAGGTGTGGGCGGCGGTACCGATCAGGACGGCCATGGCGACGAGGGCGGAGAACAGGATCACGGCTGACTCCTTCGACGGCGGCTGTGGTGGCGCCGGTTTCGGTTGACAAGTGTTTACTGACTTCGACACCACTGTACCCCGGCTGGCCAAGTTCGGCAAACAACTGTTTACTGAATGGCGTGAGTCACACCGTAGGGGCCAGACAGGCCCAGAAGCAGCAGAGTCGGCGGGCGTTGCTGGACGCGGGGTTGCACCTGCTGGCCGATCAGAACCTGGCGAGCCTCGGCGTTCGCGAGGTCACCCGGGAGGCCGGGCTCTCCCCGGCCGCGTTCTATCGGCACTTCCCGGACCTCGCCGCACTCGGGGTCGCGCTGGTCGAGGAGTCGCTGGCCAGCCTGCACGTCATGATCCGCTCGGTGCTCGCCGAGGCCGGCGGCGCCGAGGAGCTGATCGACCGCGCGGTGGACGTGATCGAGCGGCACGTCCGCGAACACCGCGCGCACGTCCGCTTCCTGTCGCGCGAGCGGCACGGCGGGGTCCGGCAGGTGCGCGAGGCGATCGACGCCGAACTCGGCCGCTTTGCCGCCGAGGTGGGTGCCGCGCTCGCGCTGCAGCCGGTGTCGCGGGGGTGGAGCGAGCGGGACCTGCGGATGCTCGCCGAGTTGTACGTGGACCACATGGTGTCCACGGCCTCCGCCTTCCTGGAGGCGCAGGAGGCGGACCCGGCCCGGGAGCGGCGGATCGCCGCCACCGCGCGCCTGCAACTGCGCCTGATCAGCCTGGGTCGGCGCCACTGGCAGGGAAGTTGACCCGCGGGGCAGGGGGCGCGAAGGCGCCCCGGCCCCGACGGCGGTGCCAACCGGGCATGGCGGATCGGGATGGCCTCTTTGTCGCGCTTTGACTCTTGACAGGACGTCATGTCCGCGACAGCTTTGGTGGACCCCCACGTGGACCCCCCACACCGAGAGGTCTCTCATGAAGAAGCCGCTCATAGGCATGCTCGCCACGCTCCTGGCCGCCGGAGCCACCCTCGCCGGAGCCTCCCAGGTCCAGGCCGCCCCCTCGGCCACCGTCAACTTCGCCGGAGCGGTCGCACTCAGCAACTGCTCCGGCTCGCTGGTACGGATGCCCGGCTCGGCCGCAAGCGACCCCGCGCTCGTGCTCTCCAACGGCCACTGCCTGGAGTCCGGCATGCCCGGCCCCGGCCAGGTGGTCCTCGACCAGCCCTCCAGCCGGAGCTTCACCCTGCTCAGCGCCACCGGCGGACGCCTCGCCACGCTGCGCGCGACCAAGGTGGTCTACGGCGCGATGACCGACACCGACGTGTCGATCTACCAGCTGAACACCAGTTACTCCTCGATCCAGTCCCGGTACGGGATCGCCCCGCTGACCGTCGCCACCACCCACCCCGTCCAGGGCGCCTCGATCCGGGTCGTCTCCGGCTACTGGAAGAAGATCTACTCCTGCTCGGTCGACGGCTTCGCCTACCGGTTGAAGGAAGCCGACTGGACCTTCAAGGACTCCGTCCGCTACACCTCGAGCTGCGACGTGATCGGCGGCACCTCCGGCTCGCCGGTGGTCGACGCCTCGTCCGGCCAGCTGGTCGCCGTCAACAACACGATCAACGAGAGCGGCGAGCGCTGCACCCTGGACAACCCCTGCGAGGTCGACCAGAGCGGCACCGTGACGGTGCGCCAAGGCATCGGCTACGCCCAGGAGACGTACGGGATCCCGGCCTGCTTCGCCACCGGAAACCGGTTCGACCTCACCCTCCCGGGCTGCGCCCTGCCCCGCCCGTAGGGCACCCGCCCCGCCCATAGGCGGCCGCCCTGCCTTAGGCACCGCCCGCGCGTGGGCGACCCAGCGACCCGGCGACCCAACGGCCCAACGGCCCAACGACCAGCGCCCTTGCCCCGATGGGCCACCCGCCGACGGCGGATGGCCCATTCGGCCGTCCACCGGGCGGCCGCCGTACCACCCGCACCGCAGAGTTGTGTCCACAAGGCGGCAGTCATGTCCGTTGACCAGATGGAGAGTTGATGACCACCACGCTGAGAAGACTGTTGGTTTCCACCCTGCTGATACCGCTGCTCGCGTTCGGCGGGCTGGCGTCCCCTGCGCTGGCCGCCGACGCCCAGGGCGCCCGGACGGCCGGGTCGGCCCACGGCCGGAGCCCCGCCGACGACCCGAACGCCGACATCAAGGACCGGCTGGCTGCGATCCCCGGGGTGACCATCACCGAGGAGAAGCCGACCGACGCGGACCACCGCTACTTCCTCGCCACCTACACCCAGCCGATCGACCAGTTCCGCCCCTGGCTGGGCACCTTCCAGCAGCGCTTCAGCCTGCTGCACCGCGGCTACGACCGCCCGACCGTCTTCTACACCAACGGCTACACCCTGGGCACCACCCCGTCCCGCACCGAGCCGACTCGGCTGGTGGACGGCAACCAGGTCTCCATCGAGTACCGCTTCTTCACCCCCTCGCGCCCCGACCCGGCGGACTGGTCCAAGGCCGGCATCCGCCAGGGGGCCGCCGACTCGCACCGGCTGGTGACCGCGCTCAAGCGGATCTACCAGCAGGAGTGGCTGTCCACCGGCGCCAGCAAGGGCGGCATGTCCTCCACCTTCTACCGCCGCTTCTACCCGGACGACGTGGCCGGCACGATCGCCTACGTCGCGCCGAACAACACCGACGTCAACGACTACGCGGCCTACAGCGAGTTCTTCCGCACCGTCGGCACCCCCGAGTGCCGGGACCGGCTGAACGCCGCCCAGCGCGAGCTGCTGGTGCGCCGCGACCGCCTGGAGACCCGCTACGTCGCTGACAACAAGGCGGCCGGCTCCACCTTCAACACCCTCGGCACCCCGGACCGCGCGTACGAGGCGGGCGTGCTGGACGTGGTCTGGGCGTTCTGGCAGTACAGCCTGGAGGCGGACTGCGCCAAGGTCCCGGTGGCCGCCACCGCGACCGACGACGAGCTGTACGCCTGGTTCGACGCGCAGTCGGGCATCACCGGCAACAGCGACCAGTCGCTGGCGAAGTACACCGCGTACTACTACCAGGCCGCCACCGAGCTGGGCGCACCGTTCTTCGACGTCTCGCGCCTGAAGGACCTGCTGCACTACGACTACAAGGAGCTCTACTCGGCCCGCACCTACGTGCCGAAGGAGATCCCGACCGTCTTCAACCGGAACGCGATGCCCGACATCGACCGCTGGGTGAAGCGCGAGGGCGAGCGGATCATGTACGTCTACGGCGGCAACGACCCGTGGGGCGCCAAGCCGTTCCACCTCGGCCGGGGCAGTGAGGACAGCTACGTCTACACCGTGCCCGGCGGCAACCACGGCTCCAACATCGGCAAGCTGCCCGCCGAGCAGTCGGCGGAGGCCACCGCCAAGGTGCTGGAGTGGGCCGGCCTGGGCGACCAGGACGCCGCCCGCTCCCTGGCCAAGTCGCCGCAGCTGATCCCGGCCTTCGGCCCGCTGGACGTCGAGGGCCAGCGGCAGGAGCAGGAGCGCCGCCCGCTGTAGCGCGTCGGCGATCACCACGAACTGAGGAGGCTGCCCCGCTGCCCGGGGTGGCCTCCTCGCGTCGTCCGGGGAGACCCGACCCTGGGAGCCCCCACCCCGGCAGCCCGGACCCCGGAAGCCCGGCCCCCGGCCCCTGGCAACCCGGACCCCGGCGGCCCGGCCCCTCCCCGAAGCGCTGAATCAGTGCTTCAATGCTTCCGTGGCCTACCGACGCACGCCCGCCGTACAAGCCCGTCTGGACGCCCAGCGCGAGGCGGTGCTGCAGTCGGCCGTCCTCCTGCTCGCCGAACGCGGTTACGGCGGCTGCACGATGGCCGCCGTGGCGGACCGCGCCGGGATCGCCACCGGCAGCCTCTACCAGCACTTCGCCAACAAGGCCGAGCTGTCGGTGCAGCTGTTCCGCCGGGTGGTCACCCGCGAGATCGACGCGGTCAACGCGGCCGCCGCCCAGTGGGACACCCCGCAGCGGCGGATCGCCGCCGTCGTCGAGACCTTCGCCACCCGCGCCCTGCGCGCGCGCCGGCTGGCGTACGCGTTGCTGGTCGAACCCGCCGACGCGGTGGTGGACGGTGAGCGCCTGGTGTTCCGGCGGGCGTTCCGCGATGTGATCGCCACCGAGATCGCCGCCGCCGTGGCGAGCGGCGAACTGCCCGAGCAGGATCCGGTGCTGACCGCCGCGGCCCTGGTCGGCGCGGTCGGCGAGGCGCTGGCCGGCCCGCTCGCCGGCGAATCCGCCGAGCCTGCGGGGCCCACCGGGCCCACGCCCACCGGGCCCACGCCCGCCGAGCCCACCGATCCCGCCGAGCCTGCCGGGCCCACCGATCCCGCCGGCCCTGCCCGGCCCACCGGGCCCGCCACGCCCACCGATCCCCGGAGGGCCGCCGCCGAGGTGGTCCCCGCCCTGGTCTCCTTCACCCTGCGTGCCCTGGGAGGACGCGATGACAGCGACGCATGAGGTCACCAACCAGGTGCCCCTGCCGTACGGACACGACACCGCCGCCGACCCCGCGCTGCTCGCCGCCCTGCGGCGGGCCGGCGCGGGCTGGGCCGAGCCCGAGCTGCGCGAGCTGGGCCGGCTGGCCGGCTCCGAGCAGGCCGCCGAGTGGGGCCGGCTGGCCAACGAGAACCCGCCGGTGCTGCGCACCCACGACCGCTTCGGTCACCGGATCGACGAGGTCGAGTTCCACCCGTACTGGCACGAACTGATGCGCACCGCCGTCTCGTACGGCCTGCACGCCGCGCCCTGGCGGGACGAGCGCCCCGGCGCCCACGCCGCCCGCGCCGCCAAGTTCTTCGTCTGGAGTCAGGTCGAGGCCGGCCACACCTGCCCGATCTCGATGACCTACGCCGCCGTCCCGGCGCTGCGTGCGACCCCCGCCCTGGCCGAGGAGTGGGAGCCCCTGCTGGCCGCGAAGGAGTACGACTTCGGGCTGCGCGAGCCGCGCACCAAGCGCGGGCTGATCGCCGGCATGTCGATGACCGAGAAGCAGGGCGGCTCGGACGTCCGCACCAACACCACCACCGCGGTCCCGCAGCCGGACGGCACCTACCGGATCACCGGCCACAAGTGGTTCACCTCGGCGCCGATGTCCGACCTGTTCCTGACGCTCGCCCAGGCCCCGGGCGGGCTCAGCTGCTTCGCGCTGCCGCGCGTCCTGCCGGACGGCAGCCGCAACCGCCTGCACCTGATGCGGCTCAAGGACAAGCTCGGCAACAAGTCCAACGCCTCCGCCGAGCTGGAGTACGACGGCGCGGCCGGCTGGCTGGTCGGCGAGGAGGGCCGCGGGGTGCCGACCATCATCGAGATGGTCAACATGACCCGCCTGGACTGCACCATCGGCGCCGCCTCCGGCATGCGCTACGGCGCCACCCGTGCCGTCCACCACGCCCTGCACCGGCGGGCGTTCGGCAAGGCGCTGGTCGACCAGCCGCTGATGCGCAACGTGCTGGCCGACCTGGTGGTGGAGTCCGAGGCGGCCACCACGGTCGCGATGCGGCTCGCCCAGTCCACCGACCTCGCCCTGGCCGGGGACGAAACCGAGTCGCTGGTACGGCGGTTGGGCCTGGCGGTGGCCAAGTACTGGGTGTGCAAGCGCGGTCCGGCGCACGCCGCCGAGGCGCTGGAGTGCCTGGGCGGCAACGGCTACGTGGAGGAGTCCGGGATGCCCCGGCTCTACCGCGAGGCGCCGCTGGTGTCGATCTGGGAGGGCTCCGGCAACGTCGCCGCCCTGGACGCGCTGCGCGCCATGGCCAAGCGCCCGGAGAGCGTGGAGGCCTTCCTCGGCGAACTCGACGCCGCCGCGGGCGCGGACCGCCGGCTGGACGCGGCCGTCGCCGCGCTGCGCAAGGAACTCACCGACCTGACCGACCTGGAGTACCGCACCCGCCGGCTGGTGGAGTCGATGGCGCTGGCCTTCCAGGGCTCGCTGCTGGTCCGGTACGGCGACCCGGCGGTGGCCGACGCGTTCTGCGCCGGCCGGTTGGGCGGCGACCACGGCGCGGCCTTCGGCACGCTGCCGGCGGGGGTCGACACCGAGGCGATCATCGACCGCGCCCGCCCGGTGCCCGCGTGAGCGGCCGGGAAGTGAGCGCCCGAGAGGCGGGCTGCCAGGGGGTGGCGGAGGTCCGCGCGTTCTGGCAGGCCCTCGGGCTGCCCGGCCTGATCGACGTGCACACCCACTTCATGCCGAAGAACGTCCTCGACAAGGTGTGGGCGTACTTCGACGCGGCGGGGCCGCTCATCAACCGCCCCTGGCCGATCACCTACCGCGAGGCCGAGGACGAACGCGTCCGGCGGCTAAGGGAGTTCGGCGTACGGGCGTTCACGTCCATGCTGTACCCGCACAAGCCCGGGATGGCCGCCTGGCTGAACGCCTGGTCCGCCGACTTCGCCGCCCGCACCCCGGACTGCCTGCACACCGCGACCTTCTTCGCCGAACCCGAGGCGCCCGGCTACGTGGCCCGGGCGCTCGAGGACGGCGCCCGGGTGTTCAAGGCACACCTGCAGGTCGGCGGCTACGACCCGACGGACCGTTCGCTGGACGAGGTCTGGGGACTGCTCGCCGAGACCGGCACCCCGGTGGTCAGTCACTGCGGATCCGGGCCGGTGGCGGGCAAGTTCACCGGTCCCGGCCCGATCGGCGCGGTGCTGGACCGGCACCCCGGGCTGGTCCTGGTGGTCGCCCACCTCGGCATGTCCGACTACCGCGAATTCCTCGACCTGGCCGAGCGCCACCCGGCCGTCCGGCTGGACACCACCATGGCGTTCACCGACTTCGTCGAGGCCGACGACCCGTTCCCGCGCGACGAACTGCCGCGCCTGCGCGGGCTGCAGGACCGGATCCTGCTCGGCAGCGACTTCCCCAACATCCCGTACCGGTACGTCCACCAGCTGGACGCGCTGGCCGGGTTGGGGCTGGGGGAGGAGTGGCTGCGGGCGGTCTGCCACGACAACGCGGCCGCCCTGTTCAAGCTCAGCTGACCTCAAGCTCAGCTGACCTCAAGCTCAGCTGACGACCTCAAGCTCAGCTGACCGCCCCCAGCACCCCCAGCGCGTCCGCGTGCAGCCCGGGCGCGGCGGCGAGGAAGCTGTCGGCGTCGGCCGTCCAGGCCGCCCCGGCGGCGTCCGTCACCGCCGCGCCCGCCTCGCTCGCGATCAGCGCGCCGGGCAGCAGGTTGCCCGCGTCCAGGCCGTACTCCCAGAACAGCGCCAGGTGCCCGGAGCCGACCTGCGCCACCTGCAGTGCGGTCGGGCCGAGGTTGCGCACCGCCAGCACCGCGCCGGCCATCGCGGACAGCGACTCGCCCGCCCGGCGCAGTGCCACCGGGTCCCCGGCCACCCGCGGCGGCTGGCTGGTGGCGGCGACGGTGGCCGCCAGCTCGCGCTCCAGCGGGGTGATGGCGCGACCGTCCAGCTCGGCTCCGCCGCCCAGCACCGCACGGTAGGTCCGTCCGCCGTTCAGCTCCGGGGCGTGCACCACGGCGAGCACGGCGGCGCCGTCCCGGACCAGCGTGGCGGTGACCGCCCAGTGCGGCTGGCCGAGCAGGTACTGCACCGCGCCGTCGGTCGCGTCGCAGAGCCACCACTCGCCCTCGGCGGGCACCGAGTCGTCCGACTCCTCCGGCACCCAGCCGGCCTGCGGGCGCAGCGCGGTCAGCCGCTGCTGCAGCTCGGCGGCGGCCGGCCCGTCCAGTTCGGCGAAGCGGGCCCCGGCCTCCTCGAGCGTCCGCGCCGTGACGGGTTCGGTGGACCGGCGGGCCGCCAGCTTCGCGCCGACCTCGCGCACCGCGGCCTCCACACCCTGCGCCAGCGTCCACAGCTCGTTCATCACGGTCTTCCTCACCTGCTCACGGCCGGTTCGCTCCGGCCTCCCGAGACAAGTAGTACCGTCGGGGCTGCCGAACGGGACTCTCAAGCCGCCGAGAATGACGGGAATCGGACACCATGGACCTCTCCGCTGCCGATCCGGACGCCGTACTGGACGCGCTCGACCGCCGCCTGATCTGCGCCCTCCAGGTGGACGGACGGGCCGAGCCCGGCCGGATCGCCGAGGTGCTGGGCGTCTCCGCCCGTACGGTCACCCGCCGCCTGGCCCGGATGCGGCAGGCCGGGGTGCTGCGGGTGGTCCGGATGCCCGACGTCGAGGACGCAGCCGTGGGTGCGCTGCTGTTGCGGGTCCGGGTGCTCAGCGGCCGGGTGAACACCATCGCGCAGGCGCTGGCCGACCGCTCCGACGTCCCCTTCGTCGACGTGATGCTCGGCGGCCACGAGATCGGCGCCGTCATGATGACCGACGCCGGCGCCCGCGACCGGCTGCTGTACGGGCAGTTGCCCGCGACCGGCGCCGTCACCGAGACCACCACCCACGCCGTGCTGCACGCCTTCGCCGACGCCGGGCAGTGGTGGGCCGGCCACCTGACCGAGGCGGAGGCCGCCGCGCTCGCCCGTCCCGCCGTCCCGCGCCCCGCCGCACCCCCACCGCTGGACGGCCTCGACCGTGCGCTGCTGGATCGGTTGGGCGAGGACGCCCGGCAGTCCCACGCCGTCCTGGCCGCGGCCGTCGGCGCCCCCGAGTCGACCGTGCGCCGCCGACTGCACCGGCTGGACGAGCTCGGACTGCTGCGCACCCACGCCACCGTCGACCCGCGGCTGCTCGGCATGGCCGTCGACGCCAACCTCTGGCTGGACGTGCCGCCCGGCCGGCTCGCCGAGGTCGGTGCGGCCCTGGCCCGCCACCCGCAGGTGCACGGCGTGTTCGCCACCAGCGGCCCGACCAACCTGCTGGCGACGCTGTTCTGCGCGGACCACGGCGAGCTGTACCGCTTCCTCACCGACACCCTCGGCCCGCTCGGGGCCGCCCGCGTCGAGACCACGATCACCGCCCGCGCGGTGAAGCGGGCGGGGGTCCTGCTCCGGCAGCCGCCCCGGAGGCCGTAGCGACCGTACCCGCCCCGGAGTCGGTAGCGACCGTACGGCCCCGGCGCCCGGAGTGGCCGTTACCTGCGGGGTAATCGACGCCCGCCGTCGGGCCGGGCAGGGTGGGGGCAACCCGGTGAGGCCGTCAAGGCCCCGGGATCCCACCCCCGACAGGAGGCGATCCGTCATGTCCGCCCACGCGAACACCCTCACCCCCGCCCGGCCGGGTTCCGCGTTCTCGCCGTGGACGGTGCGCGGCGTCCTCGCCCTGGACGCCCTGGTCACCGGCGGCAACGGCCTGGCCTACCTGGCCTTCCCGGGCCCGCTCGGTGAGCTGCTCGGCCTCGGCCGCGCCACCCTGTTCGGCCTCGGGGCCCTCCTCGCCGTCTACGCGGTCGCGGTCGGCGCGCTGGCGGCCCGTCGGCAGCCGCCGCCGCTGGGCGTGCGGACGGTGATCGACCTCAACCTGGCCTGGGTGGTGCTCAGCCTGGTGGCGATGGAGGCGTGGCTGGAGCCGACCACCGCCGGCTTCGTCTGGATCCCGGTGCAGGCCGCGGCGGTCGGCCTGTTCGCCGTCCTGCAGTTCACCGCCCTGCGCCGGAGCGGGCGCAGCGGCGGGAACGACGGCAAGGGCGGGAACGACGGCAAGGGCGGGAACAGCCGCAACGGTGGGAGCGCCCGCTACAGCTGACGCTCCGGCCCCACCGCGGACTGCAGGAACCGCACCGTCGCCGCGTCGGCCGGGAGGAAGGTCTCCATGGCCAGCTCGGAGACGGTCACGTCCAGCGGGGTGTTGAAGGTCGCGACGGTGGAGAGGAAGGACAGTACCCGCCCGTCGTGGCGGATCCGGACCGGTAGCGCGAACGGGAAGCCGTCCCCGGCCGCGTCCTGCGCCGGGTCGTCGGCCGGCTCGGGGTAGCCGCGGACCTCCTCGTACAGCCGCCGCAGCGGTTCGGCGCGGACCAGCTCCAGCTGGCGCTCCATCCGCTCCAGCAGGTGGTGGCGCCACTGCCGCAGGTTGACGATGCGCGGCGCCAGCCCGTCCGGGTGCAGGGTGACCCGGATCGCGTTGAGCGGCGGCTCCAGCAGGTGCGGGGCGACCCCGTCCAGGAGCAGTCCGAGCGAGCGGTTGGCCGCCAGTACCCGGAAGCTCCCGTCGACGACGACCGCCGGGTACGGGTCGTGGGCGGCCAGCAGCCGCTCCACGCCGCCGCGCAGCGCGTCCATCGAGGGGTCGTCCAGCGGTGTCTCGGGGTAGTGCGGGGCGTAGCCGGCCGCGAGCAGCAGGGTGTTGCGCTCACGCACCGGGACGTCCAACTGCTCGGCCAGCCTCAGCAGGAGCTCCCGGCTCGGGCGGGAGCGGCCGTTCTCCACGAAGCTGAGGTGCCGGGCCGAGGAGTCCGCCCGCAGCGCCAGTTGCAGTTGGCTGAGCTGTCGTCGTTCCCGCCAGCCGCGCAGCAGCGGGCCGACGCCGGTTCCCGTCGGGCTGCCCATGCCCGCCATGATCGTCATGGCCCAGGACGGTACTCGAACAAGCCCGGTCGGCGGGAGGGGGCGAGGGGCGAGGGGGGACGGACGGACCGGACGGGGCCGGGTGAGGCCGGGTGGGCAGGGCGGGGCAGGGGGACGGCGGGGATCCGGGGGATCCGGGGGATCCGGAGGGATCAGACGCCGGTGCTGGAGCCCGGCCGGATGACCATGAGGACCACGACCACGGCCCACAGCAGGTTGAACACCCCGGCCGTCATCGGCAGCAGGCGCAGGCCGTTGACGGCCTTGGCGCGCTGCTCGTCCGCCGGGTCGAGGCCGAGCGCCTCCACGGCGGCCTGCTGGCCGGGCAGCACGAACAGCAGCAGCGAGAGCGCGGCGATCGCGGTCAGCACCATCGAGACGATCACCCAGGACTGGCCCATCACGTCCATCACCTGGGCCAGGCCGATGCCCAGCACCGGCACCGCGACCCCCAGCAGCGCGTAGACCTGGGTGATCCGGTGCAGGACGCGCAGCACGCCGCCCGCGTCGGAGGCCTGGTCCGGCCCGCCGGCCAGCGCGGCCTTCGCCCGGCGCGGGAACATGCTGACGGCGACCGCGACCGGGCCTATGAACAGGACCGACACGAGGACGTGCAGGCTCAGCAGGAACTTGGCCATGGCGGGGCACCCTTTGGATCCGGTGGGCAGCTGGGAAGCGGGCGCGCGCGGTCGGCGCGCCCACGAGCAGGCACGCTAACACCGCTTATCCACGGGCCCGCCGCTCGGGTCGGCGGTGGCGAGAGCCCGGGCCCGCGGTTCAGCCCGCGGCCGTCAGCTCCACGATCCGCGGTGCGGCGGTGCTGACCGCCGCGACGGCGGCGCCGTGCTCCGGGTCGGTCCAGTCGATCAGGTGCAGGTCCTCGTACCGGCTGCGCACCGGCGCCCCCGGCGGTACGGCCAACGGCAGGGCGGAGAGGTCGATCCGGCCGAGGGTGTCCAGGGTGGCCCGCCCGATCTTGATCAGCGACTCCTTGCGCACCCACAGCCGCAGGAACGCCCGGTCCGGCTCCGGGTCCGCCTCGACCAGGGCGAGCTCCGCCGGGGCCAGTACCCGGCGGGCGACCGCCCGCAGCGAGCCGCCGCGGCCGGACAGTTCGACGTCCACGCCGATCGGCCGGTAGCCGGCGCCCGCCGCGACCACGCCCCGGGTGTGCGACAGGCTCACGTGCACCCCGGGGTGGTCCGGCAGGTACGGCTTGCCGTGGTCGGCGAGCCCGCAGTCCGGGCACTGCTGGGCGAGCACCAGGCCCGCCGCCGGGACACCGAGCAGCCGCGCGGCGCAGAGCCGGACCAGCAGGTGCCCGGCGGTGAAGTCGACCCGCCCCGACTCGTGCCGGAAACGCGCGGCGCGTTCCCGTTCGAGAGCGGTCAGCAGGTGCTCGCCCGCCTCGGGGTGCCGCAGCACGGCGTCGGCGGACGCGACGGCGACGAGCGGCGCGCTCTGGTCCTGGGCCTCGGTGGTCATGACTCCAACCTAGAGCTTCGCGGGCAGGGGAGCGCACCCGGGAGATCGCTGGGCCGTTCGTAAGAATTCCGGATCGGACCTGAGGGTCCATAGGGTGCGAATAGTCCGATATAGGGTTGGATATCCCGGATTTGTGGGACCGCCAGCAGATCACACGGACCATGGCAGGTCATCCGAACCTGCCCTTTTCTCTGCGCGGAGGAACAGTCGATGGGGCAGGCCACCGGTTCGCCGGATCACCGAACGACCGCCGTGAGAACACCCGCCACCCGCAGCCGCCGGGCCGTCCGCGTCGCGGTGGCGACAGCCGTCGCCGCGCTGCCGCCGGCCGCCGTGCTGACGGTCGGTTCGGCCGCTCCGCTGGCCCCGCCGCTGGGCGCCTGCACCGGACCCGACTGCCCCGGCACCTGGCCGCCGTCGAACAACGGCGACTTCACCGGACGGGACGCCACCATCAACGTCTTCACCGGCGGCAACTACATTGTGAACGGCCGCGCCGCCGAGGCCGAGGGCAAGATCGTCACGCTGGGAAACCTGGCCGTCGACAAGAACGGCGGCGGCGTCTACAACATGGGCGTCGTCGGCGTCGGTTCACGCGTCGTCCCGCCCAACGGCAGCGACTTCGTCACCACCGGCGGGAACGCCGACGTCAGGACCGGCAACACCGTCCTCATCGGTGGCAGCGACTCCCACGGCCAGGCGTTCGGCAACCTGCGCCACGCCGGCAGCGTGACCGGCACCGTCAACATCGATCCCACCGGCCAGTCGATCCAGGACTCCAACGCCGCCGCGCCGTACCGGACCGTGCTCACCCGGATCGAAGAGGTCTCCGACTGCGTGGGGCGGGCCACCGCGACCGGCACCGTCGACATCTCCTCCAGCACGGCGACCTTCACCGGCGACGGGACCAGCGCGAAGCAGGTCTTCAACGTCACCCGGAACCTCGCCTCGCCGGCCGGGCGGCAGATCGGCCTGGTCTTCAACCGCATCCCGGCCGGCGCCACCGTCGTGGTGAACATGCTCGGCGACAGCCCGATCATCAACACCTACACGGGCACCGGCCTGGCAGGGGACCAGACCACCGAGCTGCGCTCGAAGCTGATGTACAACTTCCCCACCGCGACCACGGCCCAGATCCTCGGTGGCGCCCAGTTCCAGGGCTCGGTCCTGGCCGGCAACCCGGGCGGCACCACCATCATCGCCCAGCCGGGCATGAACGGTCGGGTGTACCTGGCGGGCAACCTGATCCACACGGGGACCGGCGGCTACGAGATCCACAGCTACCCGTTCGACGGGGACCTGCCGGAGTGCACGGTGACGCCGAGCCCGTCGCCGACCTCGCCGTCTCCGTCACCGACCTCGCCGTCGCCGACGTCCCCGTCCCCGACGCCTCCCTCGCCGACGTCTCCGAGCCCGACCTCGCCGATGCCCACCTCCCCGAGCCCGAGTCACCACTCGCCGTCGGCCAGCGCTTCGACATCGAGCGCGCACCCGGCCCCGACCAGCCACCATCCGACCGGCCACCACCCGACCGGTCACCCGACCAGCCACCACCCCGGTGGGGGCGGTGAGCTGCCCTCCACCGGTGCGGGCAACGCCCCGGTGGTCTTCGGCCTGGCGGGCGTCGGCCTGCTCGGCCTCGGCGGTCTGGCCGTGATGGCCGCCCGCCGCCGTGGCCGCCACGGCTGACGGCCCGTACGGGACGGCTGAACGGCTGAGCACCTGAAGAGCAGAACGGCTGACCGGCCGAAGAGCAGAACGGCTGAACACCTGAAGAGCTGACCATCGGCCCAGGTCGCCCGCGTCGATCCGACCGGGCGGCCTGCGCCGTCCCGGGCTCCGGCGCGGAGCAGCCGGGGGCGGGCCGACGGGAGGCCGAAGGCGGGGTCTACCGCTGCGCCGGGTAGTCCGCGAGCCCCGAGGCGAGCAGGTCGAATGCCTGCTCCGCCGCCGCCCGGACTCGCGTCCGGACGGCGGCGGCCGGTTCGCCGGCCACCATGGCCCGCCGGATCTCGCCGAGCACCGCGCGGTGGGCCCCCGCGATGGCTCCGGCCACCACGTGGGGGAGCGGGTCGTCCTCGGCGGCTCCCGACTGCTCGGCCAGGACGGCTGCCAGTGCCGCCTCGGCCTGCTCGCCGAGTTCCAGCAGCCGGGCCCGGAGTGCCGGGCTGTCCGCGACGATCCGCCAGAACGCCGCCATCCCAGGGTTCAGTCCGACCGTCGGTTCCCCGTCCTCGAGGGCGGCCAGCAGGTCGGCCCGGACGGCGGCCACGGCGGAGCTGCCGGCCGGGCGGCGCCGGACCACCTCGGCCAAGTGGGCGACCACGGCGTCCTGCCGGTCGAAGAACAGGTCTTCCTTGGTCGGGAAGTAGTTGAAGACCGTGTTGGGCGAGACCCCGGCGGCCCGGGCCACCTCGACCACCGTGACCTGGTCGAACCCGCGCTCGGCGAACAGGCCCATGGCGGTGTCGGCGAGGAGCTCCCGGGTCTGTTGCTTCTTGAGTTCGCGAAGTCCCATGGCGGGATCCTATGCCAGAATCATGGTGTCGCAGCAAACTTGCAGTGACACCAAAAATATCGGGTATGGTCGCGGCATGACCTTCACCTTCGGCATCTATCCCGGCGGACTGCTCGGTGACGACACCGGCGTGCTCGCTCCCGTCCGCCCCGACGACCCGGCGCTGATCACTGCGGCGCTGCGCGAACTCCAGGGCGACGCACCAGAGTTCCTGGTCCGCGCCTACCGCTCGTACGCGGACTCGGCGCACGCCCCCGATCGGCCCGAGCAGTACGCCGTGGACGGCCGGAGGCTCGACCTGGTGCTCCAGTACCGTGACCGCAGCGGGGAATTGGCGGGCTGGCTGGACTTCGTCCGGAGCACGGTCCGGGCCGAGGGCCACCGCGTCGCCCTGCTCCAGATCTGCGAGGAGCCCAACCTCGACCTGCCGCCCGTGGACGGCAGCATCCCGAACGTCCGCCGGGCGCTGGTGGCCGGCGTGGTCGCGGCCAAGGAGGAGGCGTTGGCCCGCGGTTACGACCACCTGGCCGTCGGCTTCAACGCGGTGCCGTCCTTCGATCCCGCGGACACCTTCTGGCCCGAGCTCGGAAAGCTCGCCGACGAGCGCTTCCACCGCGCCCTGGACTACGTCGGCCTGGACTTCTACCCGGACGTCTTCGGGCCCGTCCCGCCCGGCGGACTCGCCGACGCGGTACGGGCGGTGGTCACCGGATTCCGTCGCGACTTGCTGCCCAGGGCCGGTATCGGGTCCGCCGTACCGGTGCGGATCTGCGAGAACGGGTGGCCCACCGGCCCCGGGCGGAGCGAGGCGCGGCAGGCCGAGGTGGTCGAGGAGCTGGTCCGGACGGTCGCCGGGCTGGCCGCCGAACTCACCGTCACCGGTTACGCGTTCTTCGCCCTGCGGGACGCCGACAGCGCGGGTGCGGGGCTGTTCCACCACTTCGGCCTGCTGCGCGACGACTACTCGCGCAAGCCGGCCTTCGACACCTACCGGAAGCTGGTGGCCGAACTGACCGGCTGAAAAGGCTAGTTCGCCTCGAAGAAGCGGTCCACCGTGCGGCGCCGGGCGGCGACGGCGTGCACCGGCTCGCCGATCACCCGCCCGGCCAGGGCGACGGCCAGTTCGCCGACGTCCCGGCGGAGCCGGTCGGTGGCCGCGGCCCGGTCGGCGGCGATCCGCGGGTGGGCGGTGGCGAGCAGTTCGTCCCGGTCGCGGAGGCCCTCCGCGCGGGCCGCGGCGATCGCCGCCGCGCCGCGCTCGGCGTAGTCCTCCCGGATCCGGGCTGCCTCGTGCCGGGCCTCGGCCAGTTCCCGCAGGTGGGCGTCCCGGACGGCCGCGGCCTCGGCGTGCAGGGTCTCGGCGCGTCCCGTCCGGCTTTCGGTGATCTCCCGACGCTCGGCCTGCACCCGCTCGATGCGGGGGAGCAGGTGCCGGCCGAGTATCCACAGGATCAGGAAGAACTGAGCCAGGCCGAGGAGCACGACCGGTTCGGGCTTGAGTTCGAGGTTCACGCGACCCCCCTGAGTCCGACGTTCCGTCAATCAGGGGTCTCCCCGGGGCCGATCGCGCTGGAACTCCACCCGGACATGACGTCCGTCACGGTGCCGATGCCCCGAACGGCATTGCCCTGTCCGGAACTTGACGATCAGTCCGGTGGTTCGGAAGCCGCTCGGGTACGCCGGGTCGACCGCTACGTCACCTCGCCCCGGCGGGAGAAGCGCTCTGCCCGCCACTCGCCGCTCTCCAGTACCTCCGCCAGCTGGCGGGCGGCGTCCCAGACCTCGGTGTACGAGAGGTAGAGCGGGGTGAAGCCGAAGCGCATCAGGTCCGGCGCGCGGAAGTCGCCGATCACCCCGCGCTCGATCAGCGCCTGCACCACCGGGTAGCCGTCGGCGTGCCGCAGGGCGACCTGGCTGCCGCGCCGGGCGTGCTCGCGCGGGGTCACCACCTCGATCCCGTCCAGGCCCTCGGTCAGTGAGATGAACAGATCGGTCAGCGCCAGGCTCTTCGCCCGAACCGCCGCGAGGTCGGCCCGCTCCCAGATGTCCAGGGAGGCTTCGAGGGCCGCCTGGCCGAGCAGCGAGGGCGAGCTGGTCAGGAAACGGCCGATGCCCGGTTTGGGGTCGTACCCGGGCTCGAAGGCGAACGGGCGGGCGTGTCCGAACCAGCCGCTCAGCGGCTGCAGCGGACCGGCCGCCAGGTGCCGCTCGGCGACGTACAGGAAGGCCGGCGAACCGGGGCCGCCGTTCAGGTACTTGTAGGTGCAGCCGATCGCGAAGTCCACGTTCGCGGCGCCGAGTTCGACCGGCAGCGCGCCCACCGCGTGGCACACGTCCCAGATCATCAGTGCGCCCGCGGCCTGCACCCGGGCGGTGATCCCGGGCATGTCCAGCAGCTCGCCGGTGCGGTAGTCGACGTGCGACAGGACGACCGCGGCGACGTCCCCGTCCAGGTGCCGGTCCAGGTCCTCCGGCCGGATCAGCACGCTGCGCGCGCCGTCGACCAGGCCGGTCACGCCCTCGGCGATGTACAGGTCGGTCGGGAAGGCCTCGGCGTCGCCGAGCACCGTGCCCCGGCCCGGGCGCAGCCGCAGCGCGGCCGACAGCACCTTGAACAGGTTCACCGAGGTGGTGTCGCAGACGACCACCTCCGCCGGATCGGCCCCGATCAGCGGCGCGATCCGCCGGCCCAGCCGGTACGGCTGCTCGAACCAGCCGGCGTCGTTCCAGCTGCGGATCAGCTCCCGGCCCCACTCCTCCTCGACGACCTGGCGCACCCGCTCGGGCGTGCGCACGGGCAGTGCGCCCAGCGAGTTGCCGTCCAGGTAGATCACCCCGTCCGGCAGGGCGAACTCCTTGCGGAACGCCGCCAGCGGGTCGACGGCGTCCAGCGCCGCGCAGTCCTCGCGCGTGGTCATGCCCATTCCCTCGTTCCCCTCGCTCACTGCTCTTCCCGTCACTGCTCTTCCCGTCACTGCTCTTCCCGTCACTTCTCGCGCCGTGACGGACCGTCCCGTCACAGCTCGTTCCGGATCGTCCACAGCTCCGGGAACACGTCCTGCTCGGCCGACTTGCGCAGCCAGGTCAGCCCGCTCGAGCCGCCCGAGCCGGGCTTGCCGCCCATGGTCCGCTTCACCGCCGAGAGGTGCCGCTGGCGCCAGCGGGTGACCCGCTCGGCGACGTCCAGCAGGGCCTCGCCGAGCGGCTGCAGCGCGGCGAACTCCGGCTCGGTGTACACCCGGCGCCAGGCCGCCGCGACCTCCTCGGACGGGTGGTAGCGCTGCTCGGACGACTCCGGGTGCAGCTCCAGGCCGCGCCGCGCCAGCAGCGCCAGCACCTCGTCGTACAGGCCGGGGGAGCGCAGCGCCTCGACCAGCTCGTCCTGGGTGTGCGGCATGCCGTCGTACATCTTCAGCAGCGCGGCGTTCTTGTTGCCGAGCAGGAACTCCAGGTGCAGGAAGGCCGCGGACTGGAAGCCGGAGGCCTCGCCGAACAGCGAGCGGAAGGAGTTGAACTCGTGCGGCGTCATGGTGGCCAGCAGGTCCCAGGAGTCCACCAGCACGTTCTGTGCGTGGGTGCCCCGGCGCAGCGCCGCGAGCGCGGTGGGGAGGTCGTCCTCGCGCAGTGCCTGCCGGGCGATCGTCCACTCGTGCCGCAGCAGGTCGAAGAGCAGCTCCATCACCTGGGTGGTGACGATGAACGACAGCTCGGCGGGTTCCTTGCTGCGCGGGTGCTGCAGGCTGTGCAGCTCGTCCAGGCGGGCGTACTGGGCGTACGGGGTGCTCCGAACCGGCGCCCCGCCCCGACCGAACGACAGGTTGGGTGTCTCCACCGTGTCGTGCCCCATCCCGATGCCTCCTGCTCCGTCCGGGCCACGTCGCCCGCTCCCGTGAACCAGACGGACTGCCTGGTTCCACCGGGATGCCCATTGTGCGGCGGTGGTGGCTCCCGCTTGAATGGTCGACGGACACCGCAACCGCCGTTGCAGCTGTCATTCGCGAGGCGTTCAGCCGATTCGCTTTACGAATGAAATTCCCTTGATCCCGACCACTGATCCCGACCACCCGGGGAGCCGCCATGGACGCCGTCGACCGCCGCCTGCTGGCCGAGCTGCAGGCCGATGCCCGGCTCTCGTACAACGAACTCTCCCGCCGGGTGAGCCTGTCCGCACCCGCGGTGGCCGAACGGGTCCGCCGCCTGGAGTCCGAGGGGGTGATCAGCGGCTACCACGCCCATGTGGACCCGACCCGGGCCGGGCTGCCGATCACCGCCCTGGTGCAGATCCAGTGCTACGGCCCGCGCTGCGTACTGCGCGACCCCGACGTGCCGACCTGGCCGGAGGTGCTCCAACTGCACCGGGTCACCGGCGGGGCCTGCTGCGTGCTGCTGGTCGCGGTGCCGACGATGGCCGAGTTCGAGGCGCTCTGCGACCGGCTCGGCGGCTACGGCCAGCCGTCCAGCTCGATGATCCTCTCCAGCCCGGTGCCGTGGCGGCCGCTGGCGCCGCGCTGACCGGGAGCGCGGGCCCGGAGCACGGGCCGCAAGCGCCGGCTGGGAGCGCGGGCCGGGAGCGCAGGCCGAGGCCGTTGGCCTTGACGTGGACGTCAAGGAGTAGGTTCCCCCGCATGTCGAACGAGCGCCACATCCTGCTGCTGCCGGGGAGCCTGCGGGCCGGGTCCACCAACGAGACCGTGCTGCGCACCGCGGCTGCCGTGGCCGCCGCCGCCCCGGGCCTGCGGACCACGTACTACGCCGGGCTGGCCGGGCTGCCGCACTTCAACCCGGACCACGACACCGACCCGCTGCCGGAGCCGGTGGTCGCGCTGCGGGCCGCGATCGAGGCGGCCGACGCGCTGCTGGTCTGCACGCCCGAGTACGCGGGGACGCTCCCGGGCTCCTTCAAGAACCTCCTGGACTGGACGGTCGGCGGGGTCGAGATCTCGGACAAGCCCACCGCCTGGATCAACGCCGCCGGACCGGGCCGCGGCAGCGGCGCCGAGGCCACCCTGCGCACCGTCCTCGGCTACACCGGCGCGGCCGTGGTGGACGAGGCCTGCGTCCGGATCCCGCTGGAGCGCGGGGCGGTCGGCCCGGACGGGCTGATCGCCGACCCGCTGGTGCGCGAGCGGATCGGCGAGGTGCTGGCGAGGCTGGCCGCGGCCTGACCCGATGCCCGGCCCTGTGTGGGTCCGGGCTCAACGCGCCTCGGGCAGGTGCACCCCGAGCCCGGACAGGCCCTCCAGGAAGAGCTCCACGCCGACCGCCGCCAGCAGCAGCCCGAGCAGCCGGGAGAGCACCTCCAGCGAGGTCCGGTGGGAGCGCTGCAGCAGCGGCGCGAGCAGGGCCACGCAGACGTAGTTGATCATGGTGACGGCCACGTACGCCCCGGCGACGGCGGTCTTCCAGCCCCAGTCGTCGTGGTTGAGCGAGGCGACCAGGACGGCGGTCACCGCGAGCGGGCTGGCGATGTACGGCAGGAGCAGCTCGCGGATGCCGTCCACCAGCGGGTTCGGCAGGTGATCGCCTTCCTCGCCGTCGCCGCCGAGGTGGACGCCGAAGACCAGCGCGACCGCGTAGATGAAGAAGATCAGCCCGCCCGCGAGCTGCAGCGACTGGTCGCTGATGTGGAACAGGGTGCTGACCTCGTCCGCCGTGAATCCGAGCACCAGGCCGATCACCGCCGAGATGACCGTGCTCCACGCCGCCAGCCGCCGCAGCTCCCGGGTGCTGCGGGTGGTGGCCAGCCGGGCGAAGGACAGCAGGGTCTTCGGCGGGCCGACCACGGCGAAGAAGGTGATGAACGCGCTGCTCAGGTTGAAGACGAACATGCGCCCAGCATGACCGTGGCGTCCGGGGCGGCCGGTCCGCCACGCCCCGCGACCGGGCGTGGCGTGGGTCTCCCCGGCCGGCGGTCCATTCCCTGTCCGCGGTTCATTCCCGGTCGGCGGTGAATTCGCCCGGATGGCGGCCCCAGCTCGAACGCGTGGGCGCTCTCGGTTGCTATGGAGGCAGGACCGCCATGCCGGCGGGTCCCGCCGGGACGACCACCGGCCGGGACCACTCCGCCGCGGAATCGAGGATGCGACATGTGCCTGAACCGTAAGGACCTGGGCCTGCTGGCCCTGCGCAGCGCGGTCGGCGGGGTGCTGATCGCGCACGGCACCCAGAAGCTGTTCGGCTGGTTCGGGGGTGGCGGCCTGGAGGGCACCACCCAGGCGATGGACCACATGGGCTTCCATCCGGCTCGGGAGAGCGCGATCGCGGCCGGCCTCGGCGAGGCGGGCGGCGGGGCGCTGCTGGTGGCCGGACTGGCCACGCCGGCGGCCGGCGCGGTGGTGGCCGGGACGATGGCGGGCGCGGTGGCGGTGCACGCCCCGGCCGGCTTCTTCGCCATGTCCGGCGGCTACGAGTACCCGGCCTTCCTCGGCGCGACCGGGCTGGCGATCGGCCTGTCCGGCGCCGGGCGGTACTCGCTGGACCACCTGACCGGGCACGTCTTCGACCGGCCCGGGGTCGGCGTGCTGTCCTTCGTGGCGAGCGCGGCCGGCGCGTACGGCGTGGTGGCGCGGCGCCGGCACGTGGTGCGGCTGCGCGAGGAGCGGGCCGCGGTGGAGGCGGACGAGCAGGAGGGCTCCGGGCTGTCCTGACGGGCCGCGCGGCCCGTCCGGTGCTCCACGCGCGGTCACCCGGAGGCAGCAGCCCTGCTGGCGGCTGCCTCCGGGCCCTCGGATGGTGGGCGGGGAGGCGTGCCGGGCAGCCCGGCGCCGACCGGAACCGGACGGTGACCGGAACCGACCGGAACCGGCAGACCGGAACCGGCCCACCGGAAACGAGGGACCGCATGGACCGCATCGATCGCATCGACCACCTGGACCACCTGGGCCGCCGGCCGCTCACCCGGGCCGCCTCCCCGAGCCCGAGGGTCACCGTGCAGGACCTGGATGCTCCCCCGCTGCGCCGTCAACGGCTGGCGGTGGCCGGGATGTTGGCCGCCGCCGTGCTCGGTGCGGCGGCGTTGGCGGGCTGCTCCTCGAGCAAGAGCGCGAGCAGTGTGGCCTCCGAGGCGGCGTCCGCGGTGGAGAAGGGCGCGAGCGCCGCCGCCTCCGCCGCCTCGGCGCTGGCCTCGGCGGCCGGCGGGGCCGGCGCGGTGATCGCCTCGGCGGAGGCGCAGGCCTCGGCGGCGGTGTCGGCCGCCTCCTCGGCGGTGGCCGGGATCAAGGGCGGGCTGGACGCCAAGGCGGACGTGACCG
Source organism: Kitasatospora sp. NPDC034023 (assembly GCF_055575795.1). Classification (NCBI taxonomy): domain Bacteria; kingdom Bacillati; phylum Actinomycetota; class Actinomycetes; order Kitasatosporales; family Streptomycetaceae; genus Kitasatospora; species Kitasatospora sp. NPDC034023. The sequence continues at coordinate 256,150 of NZ_JBVIRY010000002.1, read as the reverse complement.
CCGGGGAGGTGACCACCGGCTCGGACGGCAAGGCGCAGGTGCAGCTGACCGTCACCAACCACGGCCAGCAGTCGTACCGGTACGTGATCCAGCTGAACTTCACCGACGGGTCCGGCAAGGTGCTCGACGCGACCGCGGTGACCGTCCAGGAGGTGGCCGCCGGGCAGAGCGCCCAGGCCACCGGGCGCAGCAACCGGGACCTCTCCGGCACGGTCAAGGCCGAGGTGGCCAACGCCGTCCGGTACTGACGCCCGGTAGTGACGCCTGGTAATGGCGCCTGGCGCTGACGCTCGGCTCGGCGCGCGGGCGGTGGAACCTTAAGCGGGACTCAAGGCCCAACGGGACCCCTTGACGGGCGAGTTGGTCTAGTCCATTTTTATTGCCCAGGTGCAGGGAGCCCCTGAACCGGCGCCGACGGCCTTGTGCCGTCGGCGCCGGTTCGGCGCATCCCGGCGTCCGTCATGGCCTGATCCCGCACGATTCCCCACCCATTCCTGTCATGTCCCGGTCGTCCGGCCCCACCCCGGACGCGCGCCCCCGGCGCGGCGGGAACCCCCACAACCAGGAGTCACGCACCCATGCTGCGCTCACACATCGAAAGGGCCGGGACCCCGGCTCCGCAGGGCGGTCGCCGACGCCGCCCGAAGAGCCTGGCCGCCATCGCGGCCGGCACCACCGCCTCCCTCCTGCTCGGCGCGGGCCTCGCGCTGTCCGGCGGCGGCGCGGCCAACGCCGCGACCACCAACAGCAGCGGCGCGCCCGCCACCAGCGGCGGCATCAAGGTCGCCTACTTCGACCAGTGGTCGATCTACGCGAACGGCTACTACCCCAAGACGATCCAGGACACCGGCGTGGCCGGGAAGCTGGACTACCTGATCTACGACTTCGCCAACATCCACCCGAGCGACCTCGGGTGTTTCGAGGCCACCAAGGCCGCCGACACGAACGACAACAACCCCAACGCGGGCGACGGTGCGGGCGACGCGTTCGCCGACTACCAGAAGAGCTTCGGCGCGGACATCTCGGTCGACGGCGTCGGTGACGTCTGGAACCAGCCGATCGCCGGCAACTTCAACCAGCTGAAGAAGCTGAAGGCGAAGAACCCCAACCTCAAGATCCTGATCTCGCTGGGCGGTTGGACCTACTCCAAGTACTTCTCGTCGGCGGCCGCCACGGACGCCTCGCGCAAGCACCTGGTGTCGTCCTGCCTCGACATGTTCGTCAAGGGCAACCTCCCGACCGACGCCGGCTACGGCGGCGCGGGCTCGGCGGCCGGCATCTTCGACGGCGTCGACATCGACTGGGAGTACCCGGGCGGCGGCGGTCACGCCGGCAACATCTCCAGCCCGGCCGACAAGCAGAACTTCACGGCGCTGCTGAAGGAGTTCCGCACCCAGCTGGACGCGCAGGGCAAGGCCGACGGCAAGACCTACGCCCTGTCGGCGGCGGTCGGCGCCGGCCAGGACAAGATCATGAACGTCGAGACCGACAAGATCGGTCAGTACCTGACCTTCCTCGACGTCATGACCTACGACATGCACGGCGGTTGGGACCCGCAGGGTCCGACCAACCACCAGGCGCCGCTCTACTCCGGCCCGAACGACCCGTCGACCCCGGCCAAGCCGGGCAACGGCAAGTACTCGATCGACAACGCCATCAAGGCGTGGACGGTCGGCGACGCGCAGTACGGCATCCCCGGCGGCTTCCCGGCCAACAAGATCAACATGGGTGTGCCGTTCTACTACCGGGGCTGGACCGGCGTCCAGAACAACGGCAAGAACGGCCTCTTCCAGCCCGCCACCAGCCCGGCGGCCGGTGCGGCGATGTCCGGCAACGTCCCCGGCATCCAGATGTTCAAGGAGCTCGCGGGCTTCGTCGACAACCCGTCCAAGACCTTCTGGGACGACGACGCCAAGGCCACGTACTTCTACGACGGCACCACCTTCTGGAGCGGTGAGGACGCCCGGTCGATCCAGGCCAAGATCGACTACGCGCACTGCAGCGGCCTCGGCGGCTCCTTCGCCTTCTCGCTGTACGACCTGGGCACCAAGACCGCCCTGTTCGACAAGATGGTGAGCGCCACCAACGGCTCCGCCGCCGGCTGCCCGGCCCCGCCGACCGGCACGCCGACCCCGACCCAGACGCCGACCCCGACCGGCACCCCCACCGGCACGCCGACGGGCACCCCCACCGGCACCCCGACCCCGCCGGCCACCTGCGCGGCCGCCCCGAGCTGGGACCCGAACGCCACCTACGCGGCCGGCGGCACCAAGGTCTCGTGGAAGGGCCACTACTACACCAACAAGTGGTGGACCAAGGGCGAGGACCCGAGCCTGAGCGGCCAGTGGGGCGTCTGGGCCGACAACGGCCCCTGCTGACACACGCACGCACGCACCACCGAGCGGGCGAGGGGCCTGACGGACCCTCGCGGCGAACGCGGGCGGCCCCGGACGAGCATGAACTCGTCCGGGGCCGCCCGTCGTGTCCGGCCGCTCAGATCTTGGCGTAGGTGACCGTGATCGTGGTCGACGAGCCGGTGATCAGCAGGTTGTTCTCGCCCTTCTCGGCGAGGCCCGAACCGTCGCCCGTGGAGGTCACCTCGAAGCCGGCCGCCTCGAGCGCCGAATGCCAACGAAAATCCGCCGGCCCGGCCCTCTCGTCCGGCGGCCCTCTCGCCCGCCGGCCCCCTTGCCCGCTAGCCCAGGTCGGCGGTGCGGCCGAGGGCGTCCGGCTGGCTCTCCTCGATCCGGCGCAGCATCCGGGCCAGCAGGCCGGAGAGCGCGGTGCGCTCCTCGCCCACGACGTCCTGGAGCAGCTCCTCCTCGAACACCGCCGCCATCCGCATCGACTCCAGCCACTTGTCGCGGCCGGTCTCGGTCAGCTCGATGATCACCCGCACCCGGTTGGACTCGTCCCGCTCCCGGGTGACCAGGCCGTCGGCGACCATCCGGTCGATCCGGTGCGTCATCGCCGCCGGGGTGAGCCCGAGCCGCTTGGCCAGCTCGCCCGGTCCCAGCCGGTACGGGCTGCCGGAGACCACCAGGGCCTTGAGCACCTCCCACTCCGCGGAGGTGATTCCGAGCACAGTCAGCTGCCGGTCGTACGCCACGCCCATCCGCCGGGAGACCCGGTTGAGGGTCTGCACGATGGTCTCCACCTGGGGGTCCACGGTGGGGAATTCCCGCTGGTAGAGGGCGACCTGCTCGGCGATGCCGAACTCCAGGGGGGTGGCCGGGGCGGGCTTGTCGGCAGCCGGCGCCGGCTTGTCCGTAGTCATGCGGACCAGTGTCGCACGAGCGTGCACTCCTTAAGCCTTTGACTCCGCAGCCTTCTGGTGCTAAGACTTTATCTCGTCAAACTTTAGCTCTGAAATCTTCTGGACTTAAGAGTATCCAGTTGAAGCCAGGAAGGGATGTGCACGGTGGTCGGCACGGTGAAGCAGCAGAGGCAGCAGCGAGGCGGGGCGGGCGGCCCGCTGCGCCGCGTCCAGATCGGCAACGCGCTCAGTGCGTTCGGCAGCGGATTCACGATGCCCTACATGTTCGTGTACGTGGACCAGGTGCGCGGGCTGGGCTCGCTGGCGGCCGGGATGGTGTTCACCGTCTTCGCGCTGGCGGCCCTCGCCGTCCTGCCGTTCACCGGGCGCGGCATCGACAGGTACGGCCCCCGTCCGGTGCTGCTGGCCGGTACGGCCCTCGCCGCCACCGGCGCGTTCGCCTTCGGCCACGCCACCGGCACCCCGGCCCTGCTGGTCTCCTCCTTCCTGTTCGGCGCGGGTGTCACCACCTGCCAGCCGGCGCTCGCCACGATGATCGTCCGCTGCTCGACGCCGGCGACGCGCTCGCACGCCTTCGCGCTGCAGTTCACCCTGGTCAACCTGGGCATGGGCATCGGCGCGCTGGTCGGCGGGCAGATCGTGAACGTGGCCGACCCGGCCAGCCTCACCCGGCTGTTCACCATCGAGGCGGTGACGTTCCTCGGCCTGGCCCTGGTCACCGGCACCGCCCGGATGCCGCGGATCCAGCTGACCGCCGTCCACGGGAAGAACGACGGCCCGACCGGCCTGCGCGCGCTGGTCGCCGACAAGGCGATGCTGCGGCTCTGCGTGCTCGCCGGGCTGATCTTCTTCACCTGCTACGGCCAGTTCGAGTCCGGCGTCGCGGCCTTCGCCACCGACACCGTCGGCACCGCGCCCTCCACGCTGGGCTTCGCGATCGGCGCCAACGCGCTGACCATCGTGGTGCTGCAGATGTTCATGGTGCGGATCACCGCGCGCCGCCGCCGCACCACCGCGATGGCCGCGGCCGGCCTGGTCTGGCTCGGTGCCTGGGCGATGGCCCTGGTGGCCGGTCTGATCCGGACCGAGACCATGGCCGCCACGGTCGCCATCGTCTCGATCTACGCCCTCTTCGGCGTCGGCGAGTCGCTGCTCGCGCCCACCATGGGCCCGATCGTGGCCGACCTCGCCCCGGCCCGGCTGCTGGGCACCTACAACGCCGGGTACTCCCTGGTGAAGCAGATCGCGATCGCGGTCGGCCCGGCCGTCGGCGTGCTGCTGGTCGGCTCCGGCACCTGGCCGCTCTACCTGGCGGCGATGGCGGGTTCGACGCTGCTGATCGTGGCCCTGGCGCTGCGGCTGCGCCCGTACCTCACGCCGGAGCAGGACAACGCCGCCCCGGCCGTGGTCCGCACCGTCCCGGTCCGGGAGCTGCAGACCGCCGCGTAGCGGAAGGGCGCGCACGAGCGTTCGAAACGGGCGCCGACCAGGTCACCTGGTCGGCGCCCGTCGCGCTTGGCTTCGCGACCACCGCCACATAGTGTCAGTGGCTGTTGACCGCCCGGATCCGGCCACTGCGCCGGGGTCCGGGCAGAGCAGACAGGCGAATCGGCGAGGCTATGACGCAAGCGGCGCTCACGCACCCCCCGGCGGCCCCGGCCCCAGCCGCCCCAGCACCGGCCCCGCGCGGGGGCCTGGTCCGCTGGGCGGCCGACCGCTCCGGCTGGCTCGGGCCGATCGCTGTCGCGCTCTTCGCCGGCCTGCTGCGGTTCTGGCACCTCGGCTACCCCAACTCCTTCGTCTTCGACGAGACGTACTACCCCAAGGACGCCTGGTCGCTGCTCCGACAGGGCTACGAGGGCACCTGGCCCGACCACGCCAACGCCGACATCCTGGCCGTCCCGCAGTCCATCCCGCTCGGCTCCGCGCCCGAGTTCATCGCACACCCTCCGCTCGGCAAATGGGTGATGGCGATCGGCGAGCAGCTGTTCGGTCTGCACCCCTTCGGCTGGCGGTTCATGACCGCCCTGCTCGGCACCGTCACCGTGCTGATGCTCGCCCGGATCGGCCGCCGCCTCTTCGGCTCCACGCTGGTCGGCTGCACCGCCGCGCTGCTGATGTCGGTGGACGGCCTGCAACTGGTGATGAGCCGGGTCGGCCTGCTCGACGGCATCCAGATGTTCTTCGTGCTCGCCTCCTTCGGCAGCCTGCTGATCGACCGCGACCACGCCCGCGCCCGGCTGGCGGCGGCCTCCGACGGCGACCTGGTGCGGCTCGGGTGGCGCCCCTGGCGGATCGCCGCCGGGGTGTTCGTCGGCGCCGCCTGCGCGGTCAAGTGGAACGGCGCCCCGATCCTCGCCGCCTTCGGCGTCCTGACCGTCCTGTGGGACCAGTCCGGCCGCCGCGGGGCGGGAGCCCGCCACCCCTGGCGCTCCATGCTCCGCCGGGACTCCGGACCCGCCGTCCTCGCCATGGTCGGCTCCGCCCTGGTGGTCTACGTCGGCGCCTGGGGCGGCTGGCTGGCGAGCGGAGGCAACGGCGAGGGCGGGTACGACCGGCACTGGGCCGACGGCCGCGCCGGGCTCTCCCCGGACAGCTTCCTCGGCATCCCGCTGCCGCAGGTGTCGATGAGCTGGGTGCCCGCGCCCCTGCGCAGCCTGTGGCACTACCACTCGCAGATGTACGACTTCAACACCGGCCTGAGCACCCCGCACACCTACCAGTCCAACCCCTTCGCCTGGCTGGTCGACGGCCGTCCGGTCTCCATGTACTGGGAGCAGGTCCCGAACGGCACCCGCGGCTGCACCTCCTCCGGCGGCTGCGCGGCGCAGATCCTGGGCCTGGGCACGCCGTTCCTGTGGTGGGCGGCCTGCCTCGCGCTGGTCTACCTGCTGTGGCGCTGGTTCTTCCGGCGGGACTGGCGCTCGGGCGCGGTGCTGTGCGCGGTCGCCGGGATCTACCTGCCCTGGTTCCGGTACCAGGAGCGGACGATCTTCTCCTTCTACATGGTCGTGCTGGTGCCGTTCCTGTGCCTGGCCGTCGCCCAGATGCTCGGCGCGATCCTCGGCCCGGCCGGCTGCAGCCGCGAGCGCCGCCGGATCGGCGCGATCGGGGCCGGGGCGGTCGTGCTGGCGATCGTCGGCTGCTTCGCCTTCTTCTACCCGCTGTACACGGCGGAGGTGATCCCGATGTCGTCCTGGCAGGACCGGATGTGGTTCACCAGCTGGATCTGATGCCCCTTGCGGCGTCCGGCGGCGAGCCGGATGGTTCGGGCCTCGCGGCGTCCGGCGGCCAGCTGCTGCCGGTCACCCCGGTGCTCGGGGTGGTCACCGCCGTCCTGCTGCTGGCCGCCGTCGCGGTGGCCGGGCGGGGGCTGCTCGGCCACGGGCACGCGGTGCTGCGGGCCGGGCTGCGGGCGGTGGTGCAGCTGGCGGCCGTCGCCGTGGTGATCACCTGGGTGGTCGGCTCGCTCTGGTGGTCGGCGCTGTTCGTGCTGCTGATGTTCACGGTCGCGGTGCGCACCGCCGGGCGACGGATGACCCCCGGGCCGGACTGGGTCTGGGCGGCCGCCCCGATCGGGGCCGGGGTGCTGCCGGTGCTCGCCCTGCTGCTGGGCGTCGGGCTGCTGCCGGCCAAGGGCCTGTCCGTCATCCCGGTCGCGGGGATCCTGATCGGCGGCGCGCTCACCGCGACCTCGCTGGCCGGGCGGCGCGCCCTGGACGAGCTGCGGCAGCGGCGCGGCGAGGTGGAGGCGGCACTGGCGCTCGGCTTCGAGGAGCGCGAGGCGCGGCTGGAGATCTGTCGTACGGCCGCGGCGACCTCGCTCGTCCCGGCGCTGGACCAGACCCGCACGGTCGGCCTGGTCACCCTGCCCGGGGCCTTCGTCGGGATGCTGCTCGGCGGGGCCTCGCCCGCCCAGGCGGGGACGGTGCAGCTGTTCGTCCTGGTCGGGTTGCTGGCGGTGGAGTCGGTGGCGATCGTGGTGGTGCTGGAACTGGTCGGCCGAGGCCTGGTGGCGGTCGGGCCGGTCGACGCCGTCCGGTAGGCTTGGGCGCGTTGAAGGGGAGTAGCCCTCCACCGGACCGTCGACATACTGGCCCCCAGGGGCCCGGCGCCCGGGGCACCGCTCGCAGAGCGTTGCCGGCGAGACCTTCGGCCGCAGTGCTGTGACCATGACCAGTGCTGTCGGGCCGAGGCGTCCCCTGACGGAGCTGCGGAGGCCGGGCAGCCCGACCGAGGAACTCCCTGATGAGTGAGCGAAGCGAACGAGCCATCAATAGGCGCGGCTGGGCGAATGCCCCTGCCGAGCGCAGCGAGGCGGGCGCATGAGTCTGACCGTTGCCGCGTTGACCTTCGGCATCATCTTCCTGGCCGAACTGCCGGACAAGACCGCGCTGGCCAGTCTGGTGCTCGGCACCAAGTACCGCGCGAGCTACGTCTTCGCGGGCATCGCCGCCGCCTTCGCCCTCCAGGTGGGCATCGCGCTCGTCGCAGGGCACCTGCTGTCGCTGCTGCCGCACCGCTGGGTGGAGGGCGTCACCGGCGCGCTGTTCCTGGCCGGCGCGGCGATGCTGCTGTTCCACGGCGGCGGGGACGAGGACGAGCACGCGGCCAAGGAGCCGTCCTCGGACAGCTTCTGGAAGGTGGCCGGGGCCAGTTTTGTGGTCGTCGCGATCGCCGAGTTCGGCGACCTGACCCAGATCATGACCGCCAACCTGGCCGCCAAGTACGCCGATCCGCTGGCCGTGGGCGTCGGCTCCTGGCTGGCGCTGTGCGCGGTCGGCGGGGTAGCGATCGTGGGCGGGCAGAAGCTGCTCAAGTACGTGCCGATGAAGCTGATCATCCGCGTGGCGGCGGCGATCATGGTGGTGCTGGCGGGCGTCAGCATCTTTGGGGCGATCACCGGCTGACCGGGCACCCCCGGCGTGACCGACGGGCGGCGTCTGCTGATCGGCAGGCGCCGCCCGTTCGCGTGCCCGGGGCGCGGCAGTCGGGGAGCAGTAGCCAGGTGGGCGGGGAGCAGTAGCCAGGTGGCTGGGGGTCAGCAGCCCGGGTCGGCAGTGAGGACGGCCTGGGTCTTCGGGCCGTAGACGTCGTTCTCGCCCTTGATGCGGTTCTCGCGCTGGTAGTCGTTGAGCACCGTTCGGGTCCAGGAGTCGAAGGTGCCGGTGATGATCGACTTGTCGACGTATCCGCACTCGGCGGCGTAGAGGCGCCGCTGCATGTCCATGACGTCGGACCCGCTCATCCCCATCTTCAATACACGCGCCGTGGGCGTGGGGGTGGGGGTGGGCGTCGGTGTCGGGGTGGGCGTCGGCGTGGGGGTCGGGGTGGGCGTCGGTGTCGGGGTGGGGGTCGGCGTCGGGGTGGCCGTCTTCGTCGGCGTCGGCTTGCGGGTGGGCGTCGCCGACGGGCTCGGCGTCTCGCTGGTCGGCGCCGGCGTGGTCGGCACCGCAGCCGGAGTCGGCTCCACCGGCGCGGGCGCCAGGGTGGTGGTCGGCAGCGGCTGCGCCTGCTTGGCGCCCGGCTCGTCGGAGGGCGTCACCGCGTACGCGACGCCGATGGTGAGCGCCACCAGCGCGGCGCCGATCCCGACGAGCAGCCCCTTGCGCTCGGCCAGCGGGTTCCTGGCGGCCTGCTCGGCCGCCCGGCGTGCGGCCCGGCCGCTGCCGACGGCCTCCGGCTCGGGCCCGGGCTCGGGGGAGGCCGGGGCGTTGTCGAAGGGGAAGAGGCCGATCTCGTTGCCGTGGCCGCCGTGGCCGCCGTGGCCGCCGCTGTTGCCGCCGCCGTTGCCAGTGCCGCTCCCGTACCCGTACCCGGTCCCGGCGGGGGGCCGCGGCGGCCCCGGCGCGTACGCCCCCGGCCCGGAGGGCGGCACCGGCGGCATCACGGTGGTGGCGGAGGCGTCGGCGTCCGGTCCGAGCGGGGGCCGGCCCGGGAGGACGGGCGGCAGCACGGTGGTGGCGTAGGCGTCCGCGTCCGGTCCGAGCGGGGGCCGGCCCGGGAGGACGGGCGGCAGCACGGTGGTGGCGTAGGCGTCCGCGTCCGGTCCGAGCGGGGGAGTGACCGGCCCGCCCGGAGCGAACGACTGCCCCGCAGCGAACGGCTGCCCCGGGGCGACCGGCGGCAGCACGGTGGTCGCGAACGGGTCGACGACCGGGGCGTGCGCCGACGACTCCTCGGCCACCTGGTCGGCGGTCTGCGGGACGTACGGGCGGACCAGCGGCGGGCCCTCGAGGTGGGGGAGGACGGCGGTCTCGGTGAGGCTCGGGTCCGGGACGCAGCCGCACCCGGTTGAGCGTGCGGTGCCGCACGTCGGGCAGTGCTGGTCCGGCATCGGCCGGTCCTCCTCGGTTTCGGGGCGTTCTCGGAGCGGTTTCGGCGGCTCCGGGGCGGGGCCCGGGCGCACGATCGCGCCTGATTATGCAGGACGGCCCGGAGGGTGGACAGGGGCGTCCGGCCTCCGGCGGGGGTGTTGTGCCGGTTGGTGCCGGTTGGCTCCTCCGAGAACGCCCCGAAGGCCGCGGAAGTCCCCGGTGCTTACGTTCGGCTCAACCCGAAGGAACAAACCGGGACGAATCTGCCAGCATGGTGAGCTGGGAGTGATCATCCGCACGGGCCCGGCAGCCGGGGCCCGCGACCCTACGGAGACGCCTTGCCCACGGAGACGCCATGACGGATCCGCTCGCCGCGCCCGACCGGAGCCCGGCGAGCGAGCCCGGCCCGCCGGAGGCCGCCGTCCCCAACCTCTGGGTGCCGATCGGCGCCCTGCTGCTCGCGATGCTGCTCGCCGCCCTCGACCAGACCATCGTCTCCACCGCGCTGCCCACCATCGTCAGCGACCTCGGCGGCCTCGAACACCTCTCCTGGGTGGTCACCGCCTACATGCTGGCCGCCACCGCCGCGACCCCGCTCTGGGGCAAGCTCGGCGACATGTACGGCCGGAAGCGCTTCTTCCAGGCCTCCATCGTGATCTTCCTGCTCGGCTCGGTGCTGTGCGGGATCGCCCAGAACATGGGCGAGCTGATCGCCTTCCGTGCCCTGCAGGGCCTGGGCGGCGGCGGGCTGATGGTGCTCTCCCAGGCGATCGTCGGCGACCTCGTCCCGCCCCGGGACCGGGGCCGCTACCAGGGCCTGTTCGGCGCCGTGTTCGGCGTCACCAGCGTGCTCGGGCCACTGCTCGGCGGGCTGTTCGTCGACCACCTCAGCTGGCGCTGGGTCTTCTACATCAACCTGCCGGTCGGCGTCGTCGCCCTGGTCGTGATCGCCGCGGTGCTGCACGGGCGGGAGGTGCGGCGCGAGCACCGGATCGACTACCTCGGCACCGTCCTGATCGCCGCCGTCGCCACCTGCCTGGTGCTGATGACCTCGCTCGGCGGCACCACCTGGGACTGGAACTCCTGGCAGATCACCGGCCTCGGCGTGCTCGGGGTGGTGCTGCTGCTCGCGTTCGTCCTGGTCGAGCGGACGGCGGCGGAACCGGTCCTGCCGCTGCGGCTGTTCCGCTCGCGGACCTTCAGTCTGGTCGCCGTGATCTCCTTCGTCATCGGCTTCGCGATGTTCGGCGCGCTCACCTACCTGCCGACCTTCCTCCAGGTGGTCATGCGGGTCTCGCCCACCATGTCCGGCATCCACATGCTGCCGATGGTGCTGGGCATGCTCGTCACCTCGATCGGCTCCGGCCAGATCGTCGCCCGCACCGGCCGCTACCGGATCTTCCCGATCGCCGGAACCGCCGTGACGACCGTCGGGCTGCTGCTGCTCTCCCGGCTGGACGAGCACAGCAGCACCGCCGAGATGAGCGGCTACTTCCTGGTCTTCGGGCTCGGGCTGGGCCTGGTGATGCAGGTGCTGGTGCTGATCGTGCAGAACTCGGTCGGCTACGAGGACCTCGGCGTGGCCACGGCGGGCGCGACCTTCTTCCGTTCCATCGGGGCCTCCTTCGGTGTCTCCATCTTCGGGACGATCTTCGCCAGCGGGCTGCGGGACCGGCTCGCCGACGCCCTGGCGGGGGTGCCGCTGCCACCCGGGTTCCGGCCCGAGGCCATCACCGCCGACCCGAGGGTCATCCCCCGGCTGCCGGCCGCCGTCCAGGCGGACGTCTACCACGCGTACGCGGAGTCGATCACCCGCGTCTTCCTGTACGCGGTGCCCGTCGCGGCGGTCGCCTTCGTCCTGTCGCTCTTCCTGCGCGAGCAGAAGCTGCGCTCCACCGTCACCGCGCCGGACCTGAGCGAGTCCATCGGGCTCAACCCGGTGGAACGCACCTCCCTGGACGAAATCGCCCGCGCTCTGTCGGTACTGAGCACCCGCGAGGCCCGGCGCGACCTCTTCCGGCGGATCACCGCCACCGCCGGGCTGGACCTGCTGCCCGCCTCCAGCTGGCTGCTCCTGCAGATGCACCAGCACGGCTCGGTCGAGCCGGCGGAGCTCGCCGAACGGCGGATCGTCCCGGTCGCCGTCATCGAGGAGGCCGCCCGGGAAGTGGAGGGCCGGGGCCTGGCCGCGCGGGCCGGCGGGCTGCCGCTGCGGCTCACCGAGCCGGGGGAGCAAGCGGCACTGCGGCTGGTCGCCGCCCGGCGCGCCCAACTCGCCGACCTGCTGGGGGACTGGGACGAGCAGCAGTACGCCGACCTCGCCGAGCTGCTGACCAGGCTCAGCTCCACCCTGTGCGCCGACCTGCGGGACCGGCCCGACCCGGTCGGACCGGAGCCGCCGTACCGGGGCGAGGGGAGATCGTTCTGAGTGCGGTCGTGTGGCCGTGTGGCCGTGTGGCCGTGCGGTCGTGTGGCCGTGCGGTCGTGGGGTCGTGCGGTGTGTGGCCGTGCGGCCTGTGGGTCCGTGGGGCCGTGGAGGTGGTCCGGTGGAGCGGCGAGGCGTGATCGGGTGACGTATCGTCGCCTACCGGTCCCGGTCGCGTCGGCTGCCGGGGGAATTCCGTCGAGAGGGTGCGGCATGCCACTCGAGATCGAGCGCAAGTTCCTGCTGGGCTCCTTCGAGCCGCCGGAGACCGCGGTGCGGCAGCACATCGAGCAGGGCTACATCGCGATCAAGGACGACGGGACGGAGGTGCGGCTGCGCCGGATCGGCGGCAGCTGCGTCCTCGGCGTCAAGCGCGGGAAGGCCGGCTCTCCGGTGCGGGTCGAGGTGGAACGCGAGCTCGGCGAGGAGGAGTTCACCGAGCTCTGGCCGGCCACCGCCGGTGCCCAGCTGGTCAAGGACCGGTACACCTTCGAGTCGGCCGGCGTCACGGTTCACGCCGACGTCTACCAGGGCGAGTTGGCCGGGCTGCGGACCGCCGAGGTGGAGTTCGGCTCGGAGGCCGAGGCGGAGGCCTTCAGCCCGCCGGACTGGTTCGGCGCCGAGATCACGGGCGTCAAGGCGTACAAGAACCAGACCCTCGCGACGCGCGGGCTGCCCTCGGAGGCCTGACTGCTCTATCCGGGAGGCCGGTCAGGCCTCCGAGGGCAGCCGGCCACGCTGGACCGCCCGCACGCCGAACTCGAACCGGCTGCGGGCGCCCAGCCGCTCCATCAGCTCCGTCGCCGACCGGCGGGCCGTGCGCACCTCGCCGCCCAGCCCGGCCAGCCAGCGGACGTACGCCACCGTGGGCCGGTTGTTGCGCGTACCCGCGATCTCATGGCGCGCCGAACCAGCGGGGGGTGTCGAGGCGGAACGGGTCGCCGGGGGCGAGCCGGCGCAGGCCGTCCTCGACCTGGCGGAGCTGCTCCTCACCCAGGGTGGCGGACCACTCGGTGCGCAGCTCGTCGAAGATCCGGGCCGAGCGGACCAGGCAGTCCACGCCCCGGTCGGTGAGCCGGACCACCTTGCGGCGGGCGTCGGCCGGGTCGCTGCCGCGCTCGACGTAGCCGAGCTGCTCCAGGTTGTCGATGGTCTTGCCCGCCGCCTGCTTGGAGACGCCGAGGCGGCGGCCGAGTTCGACGGCGGTGGTGCCGTGCGGGCCGATCGCCTGGAAGACGAAGCCGTGCATCGGCCGCAGGTCCGGGTGCCCTTCGCGGGCGATGCGCTCGTGCAGTTCGTCGATGATCGTCCGGAAGGCGAGGAGCAGCCGCAGCGGCAGCTCGAAGCCGGGCGGGGCCGGTTCACTTGACACGATAGACAACCTCATTGACCATATAGACAATGTCATTGACCATCTTAGGGGAGTCCATCACCATGTCTGTGATCCGCCGAACCGACGCCCGCCGGACCGAGACCCCGAACGCCGCCATGACCACCTTCGCCTCACCCACCCAGGGCTCGACCACCCTGGCCCTGTGGCAGGTCGAGATGCGGCCCGACAGCCAGGGCCCGCTGCACGCCATGGAAGCCGAACAGATCTGGACCTTCCTCGCCGGCTCCGCCACGGCGGACCTGGCGGGCGAGCACCACACCCTCACCGCCGGCGACACCCTCGTCCTCCCTGCCGACACCGCCCGCCGCATCACCACCACCGAGGGCTTCACCGCCATCGTCGCCTCCACCTCCCCCTCCCGCGCCTACAACCCCGACGCCATCACCCCCGAAGGCGCCTGCGCCGCCGCCCCCCGCGACGCCGAACGCATCCTCCCGGCGTGGATCGCCTGAACCGCGGCACGCGGGCCCGCCCGGCGTGAGGTGTAGCAGACTGCTGGCAGTGACCGAGCCGGCGGCCGCACCCGAGGCCCCGGCGGACCAGTAAGGAGCGGCATGTCCGTCGTCAAGATCAACGTTCTGACGGTGCCCGCCGAGCAGCGCGAGGTGCTGGAACAGCGCTTCGCCTCCCGCGCCGGCGCAGTGGAGAACTCGGACGGCTTCGAGTGGTTCGAACTCCTCCGCCCGGTCGAGGGCACCGACGAGTACCTCGTCTACACCCGCTGGCGCAGCGAGGAGGACTTCCAGGCCTGGATGGAGGGCCCGATGAAGTCGGCCCACCAGGGCGGTGGCGAGGGCGAGGCCCCCAAGCGCCCCGCCGCCTCCGGCTCCACCCTGTGGTCCTTCGAGGTCGTCCAGTCGGCCGGGCCCAAGGGCTGACATTCGTACGGCAGTTGCGCGCCCCGGGGCTCGACGGGCCCCGGGGCGCGAGGCTGTCCGGGCGACCTCGGCGACCCCGGGCGCTGCTGAGGCGGGTTCACGCCGAGGCGGCGTAGAGGACTTCGCGCAGGCCCGGGACGGATTCGCGGTCGGCGCGCCAGACGAGGCGGAGGTGGAGTGGCGGGGGATCGAGGGGGAGGCGGATCAGGGTGCCGGCGGCGAGTTGCTCGTGGACGGCGAACTCGGGCAGGAGGGCGATGCCGAGGCCCTGTTCGGCGCAGGCGCGGGTGACGGCGACGCCGCCGGTGCGGACGCGGTCGACGTCGTGGCCGAGCAGGCGTTCCCCGGCGAGGAAGAAGGAGCAGGCCGGGGTGTTGACGAGGAGGCGCCGGCCGCGCAGGTTCTCCCGGGTGAGAGCGGTGGCGCCGGCCAGCGGGTCGGTGGGGGCGGCGACCAGGACGAGCGGGACGTCCTGCAGGTCGACGTGGTCGAGCGGGGCCGGCGGCAGGTAGAAACCGAGTTCGCCGAGCGCGCCGGCCGTGTCCAGGATCAGCGCCGCCTCCAGCGCACCGGCCGCGACCCCGCCGAGCAGGCCGTCCCGGGCGCTGTCGGTGTGCAGGGATATCTCCAGGTCGGGCCGGCGCTCGGCGAGGCGGGCCAGAACGGTGGGCACGTGGGTGGCCGCGATGGTCTCCAGCGCGCCGAGCCGCAGCCGGGCTCGGGCGGTGACCACCTCCCGGCGCGCCTGCTCGGCCTGGTCGAGCAGCCGCCGGGACCACGGCAGCAGCCGCTCCCCGGCCGGGGTGAGGGTCATGCCACGCGGGGCCCGCTCGAACAGGTCGGTGCCGAGACTGCGCTCCAGCGTGCGGATCTGCTCCGAGACGGAGGACGGGGCGAGGCCGAGCGCCACGGCCGCGCCGGTGACGGTGCGGTGGGCGACGACGGCCTCGAAGACGCGCAACTGACGTAGTTCCACTGGTATCCCCGACTCCCGAACGTCCTCGCGTGTCCCGTCCGTGTTGCGGGACAGCGTACGGGTGCGGGCACGGAGCCGTACCGGGGCGTTCGGAAAATCCGAACGGTGCGTGAGGCTCCGGCGGTCGAACGGACGGCGGTGGCGCGGCCAGAGTGGGCGGCCGTTCCACCCGTCGATCAGGAGACCTCTCGATGACTGCCCCCGCCGTCCCGCCCGCCGTCCCGCCCGTCCTACCAGCCCTGACCGCCCCACCTGCACCCGCCCGATCGCGGGCCCTGCTCGGCATCGCCCTCGGCTATTTCATGGTGCTGCTCGACACCACCGTGCTCTCCGTCGCCGAACCCGATCTGGCGGCCTCACTGGGCAGTTCGACCGCCGGACTGCAGTGGGCCGTCACCGGCTACAGCGTCACCTTCGGGGCGCTGCTGCTGTCGGCCGGTGCCGCCGCCGACTGCTACGGCGCCCACCGGGCCTTCCGCTTCGGCATCGCCGCCTTCGGAGTGGGCTCGCTGCTCAGCGCGCTCGCGCCGGACATCCGGACACTGGTGCTGCTGCGCGCCGTGCTGGGCGTCGCGGCGGCGGCCTGCGTCCCGGCGAGCATGGCGCTGATCACCCGCCTCCACCCGGAGCCGGGGGCACGGGCCCGGGCAGTCGCCGTGTGGGCGGCGGTCAGCGGCTGCGCGATGGCCTTCGGGCCGATGGTCGGCGGCGCGCTGGTCGACCTCGCCGGGTGGCGGGCGGTGTTCCTGGTCAACGTCCCGCTGGCAGCGCTGGTCCTCGCCCTGGTCGCCGGACGGGCGGTGCACTGCCCGCGCGGCGAGCGGCGCATCGACTGGCCGGCCCAGCTGGCCGCCTGCGCGACCCTCGCACTGTTCACCGACGCGCTGATCGCGCTCGGCGACACCGCGTGGTCGCACGCGGCCTGGTCGGGGGCGGGCGCGGCGGCGGCCGGCATCGCCTTCGCCCGGCGCGAGCGGCGCAGCCCCGCGCCCGCCATCCCGACCGACGTGCTGCGGGCACGCGGCATGGGTGCGGTGCTGCTGGCGGGCGGGGCCGTGAACTTCGCCATGCTGGGCGTGCTGTTCGTGCTGCCGCTACTGCTGCAAGGGGAGCTGAGGCTGTCGCCGACGCTGGCCGGGGTGGCGTTCCTGCCGATGACGCTGCCGCCGGGCTTCAACCCGCTGCTCACCGGACGGATCGTCGCCAAGGTCGGCCCGTGGCGGCCGGTGCTCGGCGGGCTGGCGCTGCTGTCGACGGGCTGCGCGGTGTTCGCGGGGGCGGTGCTGCTCGGCACGCCGTACTGGCTGCTCGCCGTGGGCCTGCTGGCGGCCGGATTCGGGGTCTCCTTCGCGCTGCCCGCGCTGGTCACCGCCGTCGTCACCACCGCGCCCGAGGGCAGCGCGGGTACGGCGGGCGGCCTGCTCAACGCCGTACGGCAGGTCGGCGCGACGCTGGGGGTGGCGGTGACGGGCGCGTTCGTCGGTGGCGGAGCTGCCGTCGGCGGTGGCGGCGCGCTCGCGGCAGCGATGCTGCTCCCGGCGGCGGTGTGCGCGGCGGCGGCGCTCACGGTGCTGCGCAGCCGCCGGTGACCGATGCACTGGCGGCTGACCAGGAATCACGCGAGAGGCGTGAGGAAGATCCACACGTGGCCGAACGGGTCGCGGAGCATCGACTGCCGGGCACCGTACGGCATGTCGGCCGGGGGAGTGAGGAGTTCGGCGCCCGCCGCAACGGCCTGGGCGGTCAGCCCGTCCACGTCCGGGACGTAGACGTGCAGGATGACGGACGGAGCGCCGGCGCCGGGCGGTGCGAACGGGGCCTCCGCGTCACCGAGCATGAGCGTGGCGCCCTGCACCTTGATCTCGGCGTGCACGATCCGCCCACCCTCACCCTCGAGCCGGAACAGCTCGGACGCCCCGAACGCGGCGCCGTAGAAGTCGATCGCCTCGGCAGCCCCGTCGACCAAGATGTGCGGGATGACGCCGTACTTGTACTGCTCGGGAATCTCCATGCGGATCACGGTAGGCCGGTGCCGCCCAGTCGAGGATCAGGCGTAGGACCCACCGGCCCTACGCCGCTCGGCGGAGGGCTCCAGGACCTGTTCAGCCAGGCGGGGAACTCCCCGTCCGGCACGGAGCAGTTGAACTCCTGGACAGCGCCCCGTTGTCCGCCAGGGGCGCGACATTGGAGAGATGGCCGCCGGCGAGATCGGGCAGGGCGTCGCTGATCCGGCCGAAGGCGCGGTGGCTGGTCATGGTGACGTACTCGCTCTGACCGGGCCCAGGTCCGCGCCGGGCAGCGCGGGCCCGGCCGGCGGGACTGTGTTCCGCGCGCCCCCACCGGGTCACCCTCTGCTCTTCGTCTTCTCGGGGGTGCTTTAGCGCCCATCGGCTGGCGAGCCTGTATGTGGCGCTGCTGAATGCCCAGTACAGCAGTTCGGCGGGGTCGCGGGTCGTCTGTTCGTGGACCAGTTGCCCTCGCTCGACGGCGAGGTAGCGCAGTGCGCCGTCCTCGGCGACGACCATGAACGGCCGGGCGCCGTCACGCTGCACGAAGCCAGGCATATCGGAGCCCTTGATCCCGATGACCGCGCTCAGTCGGGCGATCTCGGCTTCCAGGTACTGCCGCATCAGGGCACCCTGGTCCTTGCTCATGGTCACCACCATGTCATGAGGCGCACGGCCCAGGAGGAGGGCCCGTTCTCATCAGCCCACCAGGCTCTTCGAGCCGGTGCAGCGGTATCTGGATGGCGCTCTCGCGGGCTGACCGAGCGTCGGCTTGGGGCTCTGGATGTTCGCGCCGGGTGGTGTGCGCGTGCGCCGCCCGAATGGGTGACGGGAGTCAAGGATTGACGTTCTGTCAGGGCGATACGGTGAACACTGCGCAAGAGAAAGCCCCGGCGGTGCTACCAACACCCCGGGGTATGGCACCAGGAGCAGGAGACTCCCGAATGCAGATTCATCGTATCCCCAAGCATGACCCCGGGTACACGATCCTCGACAACGGCCACGTCGTCCGTAAGCACTCGCTGAGTTGGGCGGCGCGCGGCATCCTGGGCTATCTGCTCAGCCTGCCGGATGGGGCGCGGGAGGACGTTCGCACGCTCGCGGCGAAGAGCCTGGAGGGGCGGGCGACCGTGGCCCGGGCGCTGCGGGAGCTGGAAGCGGCCGGGCACTACGTCCGGCGGACGCAGCGGGATCCCGTCACCGGGCAGGTGCGGACGGACGTTTCGGTCCACGAGCAGCCGGTGGTGGGGAAGGCGGTTCACACCGTGCCGCCGCTTCCCGTTCCCCCGGCCGCCGGGGTGCCTGGAGCTGGGGCGGCAGGCGGCGGGAACGCGGGAAGCCCTTCCAAGGAACCGAAGGTCAAGGACGTGAAAGAACCTTCCGTCCGTCCCTCCGAGAAGTTGACGGCCGGCATGGCCCTGCTGCTGGACCTCGGGCGCCGGGAGCCCCGGATGGCGTTGGCGGGGAAGCCGCTGTCCGACCAGGCCGCGCGGGTGGAGGGGCTGCTCGCGGGTGGCTGGACGAGAGAAGCGCTGGCGGGGATTCTGGCCGCGCCCCTGCCGCAGACGGTCACGCACAGCGTGGGGGCGATCCTGGCGGGGCGGTTGGCGAAAGTGCCGGCTGTTCCGGCGGCACCGATGACGGCGGACAGGCCGCGCCGACATGAGTGCTCCGGGCGGGGTGGGATGTGCGGGCGGCCCGTCGCGAGTGCCGGGCAGAGGTGCGGCCGGTGTTCACCAGGTCAGGAAGCCCGGAAGCTCGGTGACGGGCGGGAGCGGTGCGTCCGCCGGTAGCGGGCGGATCTGGACGTAGGCGTGCTCGAACTGTGAGTAGGAGAAGCCGTCGAGGCCCGGCGCGACGACCAGGATGCTGCCTCCCCGGCGCCAGATCCGGTATCGCCAGCGGTAGCCTTCGTGCGTCACGTCCTCATCGGGCGGGCCGAGCAGTGCGGTGAACTGCTCGGCCACGGCGTCCAGTCGGGTGCCAAACGTACCGGCCGGCGGATCGACGAGGCTCCGCCAGCCGGGCTGCTCCGCCCAGAAGTCCTCCGTCCACGCCCCGTCGGGGTGAATCCAGTACTCGTACGCGAACGGCATGGCGAGGCGGTCGTCGCCGTACACGAGGTGTCCGGCGGGCGTGTACGCCTTCTCGTTGAACTCGCCGAGGTAGTCGCCGGTCGAGCGCCAGCCGGCGCTCACCATGGCCTTCTCGGTGATCTCGGGGTCCTCCCAGTCGAGTTCCACCATCTCGGCGATCTGCTCGGCCAGTTCGAGCGTGACCGGGCAGACTGCGACGGTCCAGGGCGACTCTTCCTCGTCGGACACGCGGGGGACTCCGTTCTGCGGTGGCGTACAGGCGTTCACCCTACTCAGAGCGTGTCGCGGACCTCGATCGAGCCGCGGTCCACCACGAACCTCTGGTTGGGGTTGGTGACGTCGCAGCCGTACAGGAAGACGTTGTCGCCGTTGGTGCGGGACGACCCGACGTCGACGCACATCTCCTCGCCGCTGCCGACCGTCCGCTGCAGGACGAGCGCGCCGCGACGCAGCAGCCAGGTCTGGTTGGCGCTGGCGGCCTGGCTGTACTCGCACGCCCAGATGCGGACGACGTCGCCGTTCACACCGGTGTAGTCGGCGTCGAGGCACATCTCCTGCGCCGTACCGACGGTGTCGGCGACCTTCACCCTCCCGTCGTCCAGGACGAAGCGCTGGTTGGTGTGGTCGAGGCAGTCCCACACCCGGACGTTGTCGGCGTTGTAGCGGGTGCTGCCGACGTCCAGGCACTTGCCGGTCGTCACCCGGGGTGGGGTGGCGACGGTGAGGGTGCCGTCGGTGATGGTGTACTCGGTGGTGCTGCCGGGGTTGGTATAGCGGAAGGTGCCGTTGCCGCGCGGGAGCGTGGTGTCCGACGGCGCGGACGGGTTGACGGTCACCAGCGGGGAGAAGCGGAAGTAGCCGTTGGACGGCCAGCCGCTGTTGCCGCCGTTGAGGCCGTAGCCCTCGCAGGTGAGGGTGCGGTTGCCGTTGCTCTGCGCGCATCCCCGCAGGCCGACGTTGTTGGAGGCCCACGAGGACCCGTCGCTGCTGTACTGCGTGGGGACGGTGGACTGCGCCGGGAAGGTGGTGTTCCCCGGGGCGGTGAAGACGGCGGTCATGCCGGACGGCGGGAGCAGCCCCGCGCCGCCGGTGTTCTGGTACGTCCACGGCACGGCGCCGGTCCGGCCGGGCGCGATGGTGGCGGTGGTGGGGACGTCGCGGCCGATGAAGGTGACGGCCGCGGCGGGGGAGGCGAGGGCGGCGGCGAGGGTGAGGGTCGTCGCGGCGATGGTCGTCGTACGGGCGAGGGTTCGGATCACGCTCGCGATGATCGTGGACGAACGGGGGCGCCACGGGCGCACGGCACGCCAGGGGAACGGCGGTTCACCCTTCCGGCGGCCGGAACACGACGGGCGCGTCGAAGGCGGCCCGCCGGGTCGCCCGGCGCAGGGCGCGCAGCACCGGGGTGCCGAGGGCGAGGCACAGGACGACGGTCAGCACGGCGCGCGGCAGGTCCCAACCCAGCGAGGTGGTGAGGCAGTAGGCGGCGAAGCGGACCAGGTTGGCGGGCAGAGAGTCGCCGGGGACGAAGGAGATGGAGCCGGCCAGGCCGCCGATGTACGGCCAGCCCTGCAGGTTCATGATGGTGCCGTACAGCACGGCCGACACCGCCCCGTACCCGGCGAGCAGCAGCAGTTCGCGGCGGCCGCGCAACGAAGCGGCGCCCGGCAGCAGCCCCGCGCCGAGGCAGACCCAGCCCATCGCCAGCATCTGGAACGGCAGCCACGGCCCGACCCCGCCCGTCAGCAGCGCGGAGGCGAACATCGACAACGAGCCCAGGACGAAGCCGAATCCGGGGCCGAGCACCCGCCCGGAGAGCACCATCAGGAAGAACATCGGCTCCAGCCCGGCCGTGCCCGCGCCGAGCGGGCGCAGGGCCGCGCCCGCCGCGGCCAGGACGCCGAGCAGCGCGACGGACTTGGCGTCCAGCCCGGGCGCGCCGCCGCCCGCCGAGCGGCCCTCGGAGATCTGCGCGATGACGACGGCGAGCAGCAGGGGCAGGAGCAGTGCGAACAGCCATGGCGCGTCGGTGGAGTGGCCGACCAGCGCCGACTTGGTGGAGGCGAGCAGCGGCCAGCCGAAGGCGGCGACGCCGACCAGCGAGGTCAACGACAGTGCCGCGACGGACCGGCGGCCGAGAGGGACCGGACGGTTCATGCGCCGCTCGGAGGTCGGACGGTTCATGCGCGGATCGGAGGCTGGACGGACCATGCGCCGATCGGGGGCCGGACGGTTCATGCGCCGTTCGCCTCCGCGCCGATCGCCGCCGCGACCTGCCCCACGGTGAGCCACGGCCCCGGCGCCAGCACCTTGGCGACCTGCGGGGCGAAGGCGGGGGAGGAGACCACGACCTCCGCCGTCGGCCCGTCGGCGACGATCTCGCCCTCGGCCAGGATCACCGTGCGGTGGGCGAGTTCGGCGGCCAGTTCGACGTCGTGCGTCGCCAGCAGGACCGCGTGGCCCTCGACGGCGAGGCCGCGCAGGATCTCCACCAGCCGGGCCTTGGCGGCGTAGTCGAGGCCGCGGGTCGGCTCGTCCAGGAGCAGCAGCGGGGGTCGGGCGGTGAGGACGACGGCGAGGGCGAGGGTGAGCCGCTGGCCCTCGGAGAGGTCGCGCGGGTGCGCGGCGTCGGCGATGCCGGGCAGCAGGCGTTCGACGAGGGCGCGGCAGGTGCCGGGCTCGGCGCCCGCGTCGGCGTCGGCCGCCGCGCACTCGGCGGCGACCGACTCGCCGTACAGCAGATCGCGCGGGTCCTGCGGGACGAGGCCGACCTGGCGGATCAGTTCGGCGGGCCGGGTGCGGTGCGGGGTGCGGCCGCCGACCCGGACGCTGCCGGAGGCGGGGGCGTGCAGGCCGACCAGGGCGCCCAGCAGGGTGGACTTGCCGGCGCCGTTGCGGCCCATCAGGGCGGTGATCTCGCCGGGGTGGAGGGAGAGATCCACGCCGCGCAGGGCCTGGACGGGGCCGCGTCGCACGGCGAGACGGTCCGAAACGGCAAGGGGGGAGCCGGTGGTGACACCGGCAGCGGACGGCGCGCGGCCGTCGAGGCGCTCTCGCAGCGCCGCCGCCTTGCGCCGTGCGTCGCGCACCGACAGCGGCAGTGGGCGCCAGCCGGCGAGCCGGCCGAGGCCGACGACGGGCGGGTGCACCGGCGAGTGCGCCATCACCTGGGCGGGCTCGCCCAGGACCGGGGGCGCGCCCGGGGTCAGCAGCAGTACCTGGTCGGCGTACTGGACGACCCGTTCCAGCCGGTGTTCGGCCATCAGGACGGTGGTGCCGAGGTCGTGGACCAGCCGCTGCAGGACGGCCAGGACTTCCTCGGCCGCGCCGGGGTCGAGGGCCGAGGTGGGCTCGTCCAGGACCAGCACCCGCGGGTGCACGGTGAGTACGGAGCCGATCGCGACGCGCTGCTGCTGGCCGCCGGAGAGGGAGCCCAGCGCCCGGTCGCGCAGGTCGGCGAGGCCGAGCAGGTCGAGGGTCTCCTCGACCCGGCGGCGCATCACGTCGCCCGGCAGGCCCAACGACTCCATGCCGTAGGCGAGTTCGTCCTCCACGGTGTCGGTGACGAAGTGCGCCAGCGGGTCCTGCCCCACCGTGCCGACCAGGTCGGCGAGTTCGCGCGGCCGGTGCTCGCGGGTGTCCCGGCCGCCGACGGTGACCCGGCCGTGCAGGACACCGCCGGTGAAGTGCGGCACCAGGCCGCTGACCGTCCCCAGCAGGGTGGACTTGCCGGAGCCCGACGGGCCCACCAGTAGGCAGAGTTCGCCCTCGGGGACGGTGAGGTCGACGCCGTCCAGGGCGGGCGCGGCGGAGTCCTCGTACCGGACGGAGACCTGCTCGAAGGTGATCACGATGCCCTCCGGGGCGGGGTCGGGGCGGCGAACGCCGGCACCAGGCCGAGCAGGACGGCCAGGACGGCGGCCAGCGGCAGTGGGGGAACGGTCGGCGGGACGACGATGGGGGCGAAGGCGACGGGGTCATGCGCGGCCAGGTAGGTGGTGAGGGCGGCCACGGCGGCGCCCGAACCGGCGGTCAGCCACTCGGGCAGCGCCCAAGGATCCGGCCGGTAACGGGTTCTGACGGATCGTCGGCTACCGAGCAGCAACCCGGCGAAGGCGGCGGCCAGGCCGAGCAGCAGCACGGGCAGCGCCCAGCCGGCACCTCCGGCGGTCAGCAGCCCGTACGCGGCCAGGCAGACCCCGAGCAGCCCGGCCAGGGTGAGCGCCGCCGCGGTCCGGGCGAGCCGGCGCGGGACGTCGGCGGTGCGGCCGAACCCCCGGGTGTCCATCGCGGCTGCCAGCGCGACGGACCGCTCCAACGCGCCCTCCAGCACCGGCAGTCCGACACTCAGCACGGCCGCGACGCCCCGGTCCGTACGGCCGCGCAGCCGCCGCGCGGCGCGCAGCCGGCGGACGTCCGCGACCAGGTTCGGCGCGAAGGTCATCGCCACCACCACCGCCACGCCCGCCTCGTAGAGCGCGCCGGGCAGGGTGCGCAGCAGCCGGGCCGGGCTGGCCAGGGAGTTGGCGGCGCCGACGCAGACCAGCAGGGTGGCCAGGCGCAGCCCGTCGTACAGCGCCGCGAGCAGGCCCTCGACGGTCACCGGGCCGCCGATCCGCACACCCTGCGCCCAGGTGGGCAGCGGCACTTCGGGCAGCGTGAACAGCACATGGGTACCGGGGATCGGCGAGCCGAGGAAGACGGCGAACACCAGCCGGATGCCGAGCACCAGCAGGCCCAGCCGCAGGAAGGCCCCGTACGACCGCGACCAGGGCGCGTCGCCGCGCCGGGCCGCGACCACGTACCCGGCGACGGTGGCGAGCAGCAGAAGGATCGCCGGGTTGGTGGTGCGGGTCGCCGCCGCGCCCAGTCCGAGCGCCCACAACCACCAGGCCCCGGGGTGCAGTTGGCGGGGGCCGGTGGGCGGTCGGGTGCTGCGGGGGGTGCTGCTCACGGGGACTTCCTGGAGGGGTGCGGTCTTCCTGGCGGGGTGGCTCGGGTCAGGACTGACGGCGGCGGCGGCGCGCCTGCCGGACGGCGTCGCCGACGAGGCCGGCGACCAGCACGCCACCGGCGATCAGCCCGATGTCCGGGCCGCTGTCGCTGTCGCCGCCACTGGCGCCGCCGTGGCCGGCGGACGTGCCGCCGCTGCCCGGCTGCGCGGCGCCCGCCGCGCCGACCTGGTCGGCGCAGCCCGCCGTCGGGTACCCGGCGATGGCGCACAGCAGGCCGTTGGTGTCGTACCGCAGCGGCGGAGCGACGGCGGCCAGCACTTCGGCGGAGGTGGCGCGCGGCGCGACACTGGCGCACACCGTGCGCGGCTCGGGCACCGATCCGGCAGCTGATCCGGTGCCCGATCCAGCAGGTGATCCGACGTCCTCGGCGGTCCCGAAGTCCAGCACGACGGCCACCCGCTTGCGCCCCTCCTGCGCGGGCGTCTGCGCACAGATGCCCGCGAAGCTCCCGGCCGTGCGCGGCTTCGCGGCGTCCTGCCCGCCGTCCGGACTCACCGCGAACCGCCACCCGTCCACGGAGGCGTCCGGCGGCACCGCGATCGCCGGGCCCTGCTGCTGGTACGCCCAGCCTCCGCCCTCGGCGCCGCGCCAGAACGACCAGTACCGGTACCCCGCCGCCTCCGCGGGCGCGGCACCGGCGAACACCGGCAGCGCCCCGACCAGCGGCAGCAGCAGCGCGGCGAGGCCCCGCCCGGATGGACGGGCGGCGCGGACGGCGCGGCGGACGGCGCGGCGGCGGGGTGCGCGGCGCATCAGAGGTTCGGGTTGCGCTTGCGCTGGAGGCTGAGGAGGAGGCCGCCGCCGAGGCCGATGAGGAGGCCGACGCCGATGACCCAGTACTGACCGATGCCGTCGTGCTTCTTCTTCGCCGGGGTGGCCTCGTCCGAGGTGGCGGCGGTGGCCTTGGGGGCGGGGCCGAGGGCGGTGAGCTTGCCGGTGAGGTCGGAGGTAGCGCGGTGGTCGGCCTGGGCGACCAGGAGGAGGGTGGCGGTGGCGCCGGCGTCGGTGCCGTTCTTGGTCCAGGTGGCTTCCTGCTGCTCGAGCCAGTCGGCGGCGTCGGAGGCCTGGTCGGGGTGGCCGCTCTGGATGAGGGCGAGGGCGGCCCAGGCGGTCGCGGTGTAGTCGGGGGTCGGGGCGGCGCCCGGGGTGGTGAGGGTGAGGTGGTTGCCGCCGGCCGTGAGCTGGGCGGAGAGGTAGGCGCCGGCGGCCTCGCCCGACTCGGCGTGCGGGACGGTGGCGGGCGCGGAGCCGTCGGAGCACGCGAGGGGCTTGGGCTCGGTGTCGGCGCGCACCGAGCCGGCGACCGGCAGGTGTCCGCCCGCGGCGGCGAGGGAGGCCTGGCCGCTGGCCAGGGCGTTGGGGGCGAGGGCGCCGGTGGCGGCGTCCGGCTGGTAGGCGAAGGCGCCGCGCTGGTCGGCGGGGGCGCTGCAGCCGAGCTGGAAGGCGGCGAGGCCGTCGAACGCGTTCTTCCCCGCACCGGAGCCGGGCTTGGCGACGCTCGCCGGGTCGGTCCGGGCGGCGAACAGCGCGTTGACGGCGAGTCCGGTGGAGTTGGCGTCGCCCGGGCTGCCCGGGTTGTAGGCCCAGCTGCCGTCGGCGTTCTGGTTGGCCTTGAGCCAGGCGACGCCCTTGTCGACGGCCGGCTGGTGTCCGCCGAGGGCGACGAGGGCCTGGATGGCGACGGCGGTGGCGTTGCTGTCCTCGGTCTTGGGGTCGCAGGCCGCGCCGGCCGCGCGGTAGGAGGGCCAGCCGCCGTCCTCGCACTGCTGGCCGGTGAGCCAGCCGACCGCCGAGTCGGCCGGGGTGACCTTGGCCGTGGTCAGCGCGGTGAGCGCCAGCGACTGCCGCCACACACCGTCGTACGTCGGGTCGCTCTTCCCGTACAGGCCGTCGGGGACGGCGACCGGGGTCGGCGAGGGGCTGTCGGCCAGGGCCGGTCCGGCGGCGACGCCGGCGAGCAGCGCGGCGGACAGGGCGGCGGCGCCCAGGCGGGCGGCGGTGAGCATGGTGCTGGTGTGCCTTTCGGTGAGCGGTGGTGGCCCTGGCGGGGGCCGTTCCGTAGTCCTCGACGGTGCCGGGCGCGTGCGTCCGGGCCGGCCGCTCGCCCCGCCCCGGGCGCTCCGACTCGTCCGGTGACCAAGGGGGACCGGGCTCACGGTTGCGGGGTCAGCGCCGGATTCGCACCGGCTTTCCCCGGGGGAGGAGCGGGATGGAGTTGTGCTGCCCGTCGACTCTAGCCGCCGGGCCGCGCCGGGTGTCCCCTCCGTGGCAGGAACAGGTTCCAGTCGGGGGCCGTTCACGGCCGGGCGATTGAAGGGCGATTGAAGGGCGATCGAAGGGCGATCCCAGGGCGGTCAGGGACTGTTCACGGGAGAGTGAGCAGTCGGGCCGCGGTGTGCAGGTCGGCCCGGACCTCGGCGATCGAGGCGCGTCCGGAGAGCCAGGCGACGAGCGCCGAGTGCCAGGTGTGCTCGATCACCCGCACCGCCGCGCGCTGGCTCTCGCTGGGCGGGCCGGACTGGCCGATGGCGTCCAGGATGAGCTGTCCGGTGGCCACGCTGACCTGGTCCACCTCGGCGCCGACCGAGCGGTCCGCGAAGGACAGGGCCCGGACCATCGCCTCGGCGAGCAGCGGCTCGCGCTGCAACGCGTGGAAGGCCCGGGTGAGGGTGTCGGCGACCCGCAGGGCGGGCTCCGCCTCGATCGGCGGGTGCCGCCGGATGTGTTCGTGCAGGCCTTGCAACTGCTCCAGCATCACCGCGACCAGCAGGTGCACCTTGGACGGGAAGTACCGGTACAGCGTGCCCAGCGCGACCTGCGCGCTCTCCGCGACCTCCCGCATCTGCACCGCCTCGTACCCGCCGCGGGCGGCCAGCGCGGTGGCGGCCCGCAGGATCCGCCGGCGGCGCTCGGCCTGCCGGGTGGTCAGCGGCAGCTCACCGGGCCGGGGCGCCACGGGGCTCGGGGTGAGGTGCTCGGTCGACGGCGGCAAGGGTGCTCCCGGGCGGGCGAGAGTGGCGGTGTGCTCCACTGGTCGGCAAGAGTTCGGCAAAGGGCGCCGGCAGGGTCGTCGGCAGGGTTCGTCGGCAGGGTCATCGGCAGGGTTCGGCGGGCGTCGGCGTGGCGGGAATCACCAGCCCTGGCTCCTGAGGAAAAGCTACGGGCCGGTATCTTCGAGGTCTCTCATTGTTCACGTGGTCGACGACGAGTTCCCCAGCCACTGAAACCTGATCTACTTTAGCGACCGGCAGCACAGATAGCAGCTAGAGATGAGGGCCCAGGATGACCGCGCAGCCGCTGCGGATTGCCCTGCTGTCGTACCGCGGGGACCCCTTCTGCGGCGGTCAGGGCGTGTACGTACGGCACCTCTCCCGTGAGCTGGCCAGGCTCGGCCACCACGTGGACGTGATTGGCGCCCAGCCCTACCCGGTGCTGGACGAGGTCGAGGGCCCCGGTTCGGTGCGTCTGGTGGAGCTGCCCAGCCTGGACCTCTACCGGGCCGACGACCCGTTCCGCACCCCCGCCCGCGGCGAGTTCCGCGGCCTGGTGGACGCCCTGGAGTTCGCCACCATGCGCACCGGCGGCTTCCCCGAGCCGCTGACCTTCTCGCTGCGCGCCCGCCGGTACCTGGCCGCCCACAAGGGCCGCTACGACGTGGTGCACGACAACCAGACCCTCGGCTACGGCCTGCTGGGTCTGGCCCGGTACGGCTTCCCGCTGGTCACCACGATCCACCACCCGATCACCGTGGACCGGCAGCTGGAGCTGGACGCGGCCGGCACCCGGCTCAAGCGGCTGTCGCTGCGCCGCTGGTACGCCTTCACCCGGATGCAGCGCCGGGTCGCCGCCCGGCTGGACCGCGTGATCACCGTCTCCGGCACCTCGCAGCGCGAGATCGCCGAGCACCTGGGCGCCGCGCCCGGCGCGATCTCGGTGGTGCCGATCGGCGCCGACACCCGGCTCTGGTCGCCCTCGGACGCGGTCGAGCAGGTGCCTGGCCGGATCGTCACCACCTCCAGCGCCGACGTGCCGCTGAAGGGCCTGGTCTTCCTGGTCGAGGCGCTCGCCAAGGTCCGTACCGAGCGGGACGCCCACCTGGTGGTCGTCGGCAAGCCGCAGAAGGAGGACGGGCCGGTGGCCGAGGCGGTGCGCCGCTTCGGGCTGGAGGAGTGCATCGAGTTCCGCAGCGGCCTGACCGACGGCGAGCTGGTCGACCTGTACCGCTCGGCCGAGGTGGCCTGCGTCCCGTCGCTGTACGAGGGCTTCTCGCTGCCCGCCGCGGAGGCGATGGCCACCGGCACCCCGCTGGTCGCCACCACGGGCGGGGCGATCCCCGAGGTCGCCGGACCGGACGGGGAGACCTGCCTGGCCGTGCCGCCGGGCGAGGCGGACTCGCTGGCCGCCGCGCTCGGCCGACTGCTGGACGACCCGGAGCTGCGCGCCGAGTTGGGCGCGGCCGGTCGCGAGCGGGTGCTGGCCCGGTTCACCTGGGAGCGGGCCGCCGAGCTGACCGCCGAGGCCTACCGCGCGGCGATCGCCACCGGTGTCGGCGCCCGGGCCCGCTCCGGGCCCGGCTGGCGGTACGTGGCCTAGCTCGGCGGTACCTGGCCCAGCCCGGCGGTGCGCGGCCGCCCGATACCCAGCCGGGCCGCCGCCCCGAGGCGGTGCGCGCGTCGCCCGCCCGAGCGTGATGAAGCATGACGAAGCGTCAAGGACGCTTGGTAGCAATAGGAATGGGAGTCCTGCAGTGCTGACCGTCGATTTCTCGCGCTTCCCGCTCGCCCCCGGCGACCGGGTGCTCGACCTGGGCTGCGGCGGGGGCCGGCACGCGTTCGAGTGCTACCGCCGCGGCGCCAATGTGATCGCCCTCGACCAGAACACCGAGGAGATCGCCGAGGTCACGAAGTGGTTCGCGGCGATGGAGCAGGCCGGTGAGGCTCCCGAGGGCGCGTCGGCGGTCGCGATGGAGGGCAACGCGCTGGCGCTGCCGTTCGAGGACGAGTACTTCGACAAGATCATCATCTCCGAGGTGATGGAGCACATCCCCGACGACAAGGGTGTGCTCAACGAGATGTTCCGCGTCCTCAAGCCGGGCGGCCTGCTCGCCGTCACGGTGCCGCGCTGGCTGCCCGAGAAGATCTGCTGGGCGCTGTCCGACGAGTACCACGAGGTCGAGGGCGGCCACATCCGCATCTACCGGGGCGACGAGCTGCTCGGCAAGCTCAAGGACGCCGGCCTGGAGCCGTACGGCACCCACCACGCGCACGCGCTGCACTCGCCGTACTGGTGGATCAAGTGCGCGGTCGGCGTGAACAACGACAAGGCGCTGCCGGTCAAGGCCTACCACCAGCTGCTGGTCTGGGACATCGTCGGCACCCCGGTCATCAGCAGCCTCACCAAGGCCGCCGAGCGGGCGCTCAACCCGGTCATCGGCAAGAGCTTCGTCGCTTACGCCTCCAAGCCCAACCGCACCCCGGGCGGCACGGCGTGACCGCCGCCGTCCCCGAGGTGCTGCTCCTGGACGGGGTGCTCGACGCCGAGCAGGCCGCCGACACCGTGCGCAGCATCCTCGCCGAGCAGCGCCCCGACGGCGCCATACCGTGGTTCGCCGGCCACCACCTGGACCCCTGGGACCACACCGAGGCCGCGATGGCCCTCGACACGGCCGGCGAGCACGCCGCCGCCGAGGCCGCCTACCGCTGGCTCGCCGCCAGCCAGAACCCGGACGGCTCCTGGTACGCCGCCTACACCGACGGCGTGGTCACCGACCGGGCCAAGGAGAGCAACTTCTGCGCCTACGTGGCGGTCGGGGTCTGGCACCACCACCTCAGCAGCGGCGACGACGCCTTCCTGGAGTGGATCTGGCCGGTCGTCCGGCGCGCCCTGGACTTCATCGTCTCGCTGCGGCTGCCCGGCGGCCCGATCGCCTGGCGGGTCGACGACGACGGCACCGCCACCGACGAGGCGCTGCTCACCGGCTCGTCCAGCATCCTGCACGCGCTGCGCTGCGGCCTGGCCATCGCCGACTACCTGGAGGAGCCGCAGCCCGACTGGGAGCTCGCGGCCGGCCGGCTGCGGCACGCCATCGCCCACCACCCGGAGCGGTTCCTGGACAAGGGCCGCTACTCGATGGACTGGTACTACCCGGTGCTCGGCACCGGCCTGCGCGGCGACGCGGCGCTGGCCCGGATCGAGCGGGACTGGGAGCGCTTCGTCGTCCCCGGCCTCGGCGTGCGCTGCGTCAGCGACCGCCCCTGGGTGACCGGCGGCGAGAGCGCCGAACTGGCCCTCGCGCTCTGGGCGATCGGGCAGTCCGACCGCGCGGTGGACATCCTGCGCTGGATCCAGCAGCACCTGCGGCACGAGGACGGCTCGTACTGGACCGGGTACGTGTTCGAGGACGACGCAATCTGGCCGGAGGAGCGCACCACCTGGACGGCCGGGGCGCTGCTGCTCGCGGTGGCCGCGCTCGGCGGGGACCCGGCGACGGTCGCGGTCTTCGGCGGGGACCAACTGCCCGCCGGGCTGGTGGTCCAGGACTGCTGCTGAGCGCACGCAGGCACGGAAGCCGCGGCTCAGCGCACGCATACGGAAGGGGCGGGACCGGAGAACCGGTCCCGCCCCTTCCGTATGCGCGTCCGAGGACGTCAGCCGCGCTGGAGGCCCGTGGTGTCGGTCAGCACACCCTGGGTGCCGTCCGCCAGCTGCGCGACCAGCGCGGCACCGCGCTGCTCGACGGCCAGGTACCAGGTACCGGGCACGACCTCGCCGATCGGGGCGCCGGCCGGGTTGTCCTTCGGGGCCAGCTGGCGCGGGGACGGGACGGCGAACCAGAACGGCTGGAAGTCCGCCGCCGGGGCGGCCTGCGCGGCCGGGGTCGGCTGCGGGGCCGGCACGCCGGCGTCCTGCGGCTGACCGAGCTGACCGGGCTGCGGCTGGCCGGCGGCCGGGAAGCCGTAGCCGCCCTGGGCGCCGAACGCCGGGTCGTGGCCCTGGGCCGGGTAGCCGTACTGGCCGGGCTGACCGGGCGCACCCGGGTGGCCGGGCTGGCCCGGGGCCGGGTAGCCGCCCTGGTACGGGACGGCCGGGCGGTCGGAGACCAGCGGGGCCTTCAGCGCGGGCACCAGCGGGCTCGCCGCGGCCGCGCCGGCGAGCACGATCAGCGCGATGAAGCCGAGCCAGGCGCCGAAGCCGTGGCTGATGCTGCCGCCGGACGGGCCGCCGCCGAGCGACCAGATCGAGGTCCACAGCGCCGCGACGGCGAACGCGATGCCCCACTGGTCCAGCCGCAGGCCGAGCACCTGACGGTTGGCCGCGTCCTTGCCCTGGAAGCGCTGCACCAGGATCAGCACTGCGGCGGCGATGCCCAGCAGGTAGATCGAGGGCAGGATGGGGAACAGCTCCGTGCTCCACGCGTTCTGCGAGGCGTCGGGTCCGCAGTACCGGCCGGCGCAGCTCACGGTCCAGTAAGGCAGGAAGGAGGCGATGAAGAGCAGGACGGCCGCGCCTGCGACGGCGGCGTCTCCCCTGGTGAGAGCGCGCAGATTCACTAACGTTCCCCTCGTTGACGTGTCGTGGACGGTGGTTCGTGCGGTCAGGCTGACCGGCCGAAACTCCCGAACGGACCAGAAGCCTAGGCCCAACCGTCCTGCCGGTGCACGGCGGGACCGGGAATGGGGCGAAGTCGTTGCAAACCACGCGGGCCGGGCGGAGCACCGTCCGCCGGGGTGTGCGGCTCAACTTCCCTACTGGGACTTCGAGTCTTCTATTGAGTCGTCAGGAACGCGGTCAGCGCGTCGGCGATACCCTGGGCGGCCTGCTGGCGCCACTGAGGGTCCGTCATCCGCTTCGCGTCCGTCGAGTTGCGCATGTTACCGCACTCGATGAACACCTTGGGGACGGTGGACAGGTTGAGGCCGCCCAGGTCGGAGCGGGTGTCCAGGCCCTGGCTCGCGATGTAGTCGGCGTACGGCTCGCCGGTCGCGGTGTGGAAGTGGTCGCGCAACAGCAGGCCGAGCCGGTGCGAGGGTTCGACGATCGACGAGTTGTCCGCTTTCCCGGCCACCACCTTGGCGGGCATGATCACGTGGAAGCCGCTGCCGCTCGCCGGGCCGCCGTCCCCGTGCACCGAGACCGCGACGTCGGCGTGCGCGTCGGCGCCGGCCCGGGCGCGCTCGTCGATGCACGGGCCCCAGGGGCGGTCGCCGTCCTGCACCAGCACCACCTTGGCGCCCCGGGCGGTCAGGATCGCGCGGGCCCGGCGGGAGACGTCCAGGGTGTACTCGGCCTCGGTGTAGCCGGCGTTGGTCTCGGTCCCGGTGGTGTCGCACTCCTTGCGGGCGTTGCCGATGTCCACCTGACGGTTGATCTCGGCGGAGTGTGCGACGTTGCCGGGGTTGTGACCGGGGTCGAGGAGGACGGTGCGACCGGCGAGGCTGTTCGCCTCGGCAGGGGTGCCGGTCGGCGCGGCGGCCGGCGGCTGCGACGGCGTCGCGGCGGGCGCGTCGGCCGCCGGGGCGTCGGGGGTCGGGGCGTCGGAGGTCGGCGGCGGCGCCACGGGTGGGGTGAGGGGCGCCGAGGCGGAGTCGGCGGCGCCCGCCGGCGCGCCGGTGCCCTGCGGGTCGGCCGGGTCGGCCGGGGCGGAGGCGGCGGCTGTGGCGCCCGCCGGGCCGGAGTGGTCGAGGGCCTGCCAGCCCAGCCAGCCCGCCGTGCAGAGCGGAACGGCCGCGGCCACCACGGTGGTGACGCGCAGCAGGGTGGAACGGCGGGGCGGTCGGGGGGCGGTGCCGGTCACGGGTCGGTCAGATCCTGTCCTGGGTTCGCGGGGTCAGGCCGTAGCTGATCGCGATCGGGTTCCACTTGGTCATGAAGTCCGTCTTCGCCTGCGTGGCCTGCGGGTTGAGCTCGTCCGCGTGCTTCTTGTCCTGGGTGGTCGGGGCCCTGCCGGAGCAGCCCTGGGCGGCGACGGCGCGCGCCCAGGTCGCGTACGCCTTGTCGATGTCGGCGGACAACTGCCAGGCGGACTTCAGCGAGTTCAGCGCGTCCGTGCCGCCCGGCACGTCCGTGAGGGTCAGCTTGCCGAGCTTGGTCAGCAGGGCGGTGCGCTGGTTGGCGCCGCCGTCGAAGACCTGGGCCGCGCTCTCGATGTCGGCCTTCGACGGGCAGCTGATCACCTTGGCGACGGCGCTGCCGATCGGGGCCTTGGCGCTCTCGCCCTCGCTGAGCAGGCCGTCCAGCGCCTGCGCCTGGGCCTGGGCGTTGGGCCCGGCGCCGGTCGCGGTCGGGGACGGCGCGGCGGTCGGCGAGGCCGGGGTGCTCGCGGCGCCGCTCGGCGCGGCGTCCGTGCCGGTGGGCGCGGAGGCGGGCGGCGGATTGCCGGAGCCGGCCGTGGGGGCGGCCGTCGGGGCCGGTGCGGCCTGGCCGTCCTTGTCGCTGCCCCGGGCGGCGAACAGCAGGCCGCCGCCGATGGCCAGCACCAGGAGCAGGGCGAAGCCGATCAGCAGCGGGGCCTTGCGGTTGGCCGGGCGGTCCCCGTCGTCGTCCGGGTAGGCGGTCGGGTAGTCGGCCTCGTGAGGGGCCGGGTAGCCGGGCTGGGCGCCGTACGGGGGCTGCGGCGGGGCGGCGGGGGGCTGGGGGTAGCCGTAGCCCTGCGGGGGCTGCTGCTGCGCGGTCGCGTGGGAGGGGAACGGCGAGGCCGCGGGAGGGACGGCCGGGGGCTGCGCGGCGGCGGCGCGGGGGATCGGGGCGGTCGGCGGGTCGTAGCCGGGCGCGGTGGCCAGGTACGGGCGGGCGCCCAGCGGCGGGCCCTGGTCGCCGACGGCGCCGGGCACGGGCGGCGGGACGGCCCGGTCGGCCCGGTCGAGGCGGGGGTCGGCGGGGGACTGCGGCGTCGCCGCCGGCTGCGGTGCGGTGGGTGCGGTGGTGTGCGGGGTGGTGGGTGCGGCGGTGTACGCGGTGCCCGGCGCGGGGGCCTCGGGGGCGGGCTCGGTGCCGGCAGGGCGCTGCGGGCCGCGTACCCAGCCGCCGGCACCGCCGCGCGCCGTCGGGTCCCAGACCGCCGGAGCGGTGTTCTGCTGGTCCGTCATGTCGCTGCTGGCCCCCACCGTCCGCCGATGCTCTGCCTGGTGCTGCGCGGCCACCGTACCGTTCGAATCCGCGCCGGACAGCCCCGGCACGACGTTAGAGCATCGGTGCGGGGCCGTGGGGCGGCTCGGGGGATCCGAGGGGGCTGTGGGGGGTGTGCGGGGGTCTGCGGGGGTTTGGAGGGGGTCTGCGGGCTGTCGAGGGGCCCGGGTCAGCGGGCGGAGCGGCGCAGGACGCGCAGGGAACCGGTCACCGAGACCTCCTCGAAGCCCTCGGCGAGCGCCCGCAGGTACACCCGGTACGGGGCCTGGCCGCCGTCCGCCGGGTCCGGGAAGACGTCGTGCACCACCAGCAGGCCCTCCGGCGCCAGATGCGGCACCCAGCCCTCGTAGTCACCGGTCGCGTGCTCGTCGGTGTGCCCGCCGTCGATGAACACCAGGCCCAGCGGGCGCCCCCAGAGCGCGGCGATCCGCGGCGAGCGGCCGACCAGCGCCACCACGTGCTCCTCCAGCCCGGCGGCGTGCAGGGCGCGGCGGAACCGGGGCAGGGTGTCCATCAGCCCGACCTCGGGGTCGACCAGGGTCGGGTCGTGGTACTCCCAGCCGGGCTGCTGCTCCTCCGAGCCGCGGTGGTGGTCCACGGTCAGCGCCACCGTCCCGG
The DNA here is from genome assembly GCF_055575795.1 of Kitasatospora sp. NPDC034023. Lineage (NCBI taxonomy): Bacteria > Bacillati > Actinomycetota > Actinomycetes > Kitasatosporales > Streptomycetaceae > Kitasatospora > Kitasatospora sp. NPDC034023. The sequence goes on along the minus strand of NZ_JBVIRY010000002.1, from coordinate 221,024 downwards.
CCTCCCGGGCCGCCGCCGCCAGCAGGATCGCCGAGCGGCCGCAGTAGGTGCCGATCTCCAGCACGGGCAGGCCGGTGTCGCGGGCCACCGCCACCGCCGCCGCGTACAGCGCGAGCCCCTCGTCCACCGGCATGAACCCGGTGGCCGCCTCGAACGCCGCCAGCACCTCGGGCGCCGGGCGGGCGCTCTGCAGCAGGTCGGACATGCGATGCTCCTCGGGTCGGGACGGGGACGGACGTGGTCGGACCCTACTGGACGGTAGCGGTGGCGGTGTCGGCGGGCCCGGACGCGGGCCTGGGTGTGGGCCCGGACGCGGGCCTGGGCGCAGGCCTGGACGCGGGCCTTGGCGGGGTCGGAAACGGCGAGCCCGGGCTTTCGGCTCTTTGCTCACCCTTTTGAAACCTGTTCTCCTGATATTGCGGAGGCCATGTCAGAATCGGCCCCGTCCTAGGATCCACTCCGCGTCACGCGATGCACACAGGGAGCAGCCCCATGCGCGCAGCCGTCCTGCACAAGACCGGCCAGGACACCCTCGACGTCCGCGAGGACGTGACCGCGGTCGGCTTCAGAAAAGGCAGCGTCCGGGTCCGGATGCGTGCCGCCAGCCTGTGTCACTCCGACCTCTCCGCGATGAGCGGCGTCCTGCCGCAGCCCGCGCCGTTCGTCCCCGGGCACGAGGGCGCCGGAGACGTGCTGGAGGTCGGCGAGGGCGTGACCGGCCTCGCCGTCGGCGACCGCGTGGTGCTCTGCTGGATGGCCCCCTGCGGCCGCTGTGACCACTGCGCGCAGGATCGCGGCCACCTCTGCGTCACCAGCCTGCGCCGGCTCGGCGCCCCGGGCTTCCGGATCGAGGAAGGCGGCCTGATCGCCTCCGGCTTCTACGGCACCGGTGCCTTCGCCGACGAGGTCGTGGTCTCCGCCGACGCCCTCATCAAGGTGCCCGCCGACCTCCCGTACGAGGTCGCCGCGCTGATCGGCTGCGGGGTGACGACCGGCATAGGCGCGGCGGTGAACACCGCCAAGGTCGAGCCCGGCGCGTCCGTCGCGGTGATCGGGGCGGGCGGCGTCGGCGTGGCCACCGTGCAGGGCGCCCGGGTCTGCGGCGCCGGCCGGATCACCGTCGTCGACCCGGTCGCCTCCCGCCGCGAGCGCGCCCTCTCCTTCGGCGCCACCGAGGCGATCGCCCCCGAGGAGCTGAAGGCGGTGGCCAAGAAGCTGCCGGGCGGCGGCTTCGACTACGTCTTCGAGGCGGTCGGCCGCGCGGCCACCGTCCGGGCCGGCTACGACGCGGCCCGGCGCGGCGGCGCGGTGGTCGTCATCGGCGCGGGCGCCCAGGACGACCTCGCGCAGTTCACCATGGGCGAGCTGTTCTTCAACGAGAAGCGCCTGATGCCCTCGCTCTACGGCGGGGCGACGGTCCGGCGCACCATCGCGCTGGTCGTGGACCTCTGGCGGGCCGGACGGATCGACCTCGACGGCATGATCACCCACCGGGTCGGCCTGGCGGACGTCAACGAGGCGATCGCGCAGATGCGCAGCGGCGAGGCGCTGCGGACCGTCGTGACGATGGACTGACGCAGGGACTGACGCACGGACCTGACGCATGGACTGACGTACGGACTGATGCTCCGACGGACGAGGGCCCGCCGGGGAGCGTTGCTCCCCCGGCGGGCCCGGTGCGCGTCGCGTGCTGCCCGGTGCGTGACGCGGGTGGGATCAGCCCCGCGCCGCGGCCGCGCGGTGGCGGCCGTGCGGGTCGGACTCCGAGCTGTCGTCGGCGGCGGAGCGGCCGCGGTGACGGCCGTGCGCGGAGTCCCCGGCCGTCTTCTCGTCGGCGTCGGTCCCGTTGAACGCGTGGCCGGTGATGTCGGTGAGGGTGTCGGACATGAGAAATCGTCTTCCGTGCGGAGGGTGCTGGTCATCGGCGCCCGGCCGACGCCGGTGGCGCGCGGTCGGGTCCCCGATCGGGCACTCGGTACGCGCCCGTAGCCGGTGATCGCGGCCCGGCCACCATAACGGCCGGAACGGGCGAGATCCTATCGAGATCACGACGCGAGACCCGCCCTGGTCCGGGGCCCGGAACCGAGCCAGTGACCGACCAGCTCGCGGTAGAGCGGGGACAGCACCTGAAGATCGCCGTGCCGGGCCGACAACCCCCGCCCGCCGTCCAGGCCGCCCGGCCAGGAACCCCTGGTCGACGGCGGCCGCGACGAACAACCCGGACACCAGCGGCGGCAGCGCCTCCACCCCGGACCACGCGAGCATCCGCACCAGCGGCCCCCGGGTGACCGCCAACTGCCGGAACAGCAAGCCCCACCCGGGCGCAGCGCCGAACGCGGAACGTCGGCCCCGCCGACTTCCTGCGCGGTTCGGCGGAGCGGGGCCGTCGGTCGGCGGTGGTGTGGGCTGCATGAGGGGTCGGCTGGGCCGGCTTTCTGTGAGGGGTGGCCGCCCTTCGGGCGCGGGCGGGATCGGACGGCGGAGGGCTCTGCTGCGCAGGAAGTCGACCCCGCCGACTTCCTGCGCGGGCCGTCATCCGGTGGCAGCGGCCTGGAGGGCGGCGTCGGCGAGGGTGGCGCGGTAGTCGGGGTGGGCGAGGAGGGTGGTGTGGGGGGCCAGGGCGCGGAGCCGGCCGGTGTCGAGCCAGGCGACGAGGTCGGCGCGGGCGGCGACGGCGGCTCGGTGGGCGACGACCAGGCGGGTGCGGCCGTGGGTGGCACGGTCGAGGGCTTCGGTGGCCAGGTACTCGGTGGCGAGGTCCAGGCCCGAGGTGGCGTCGTCCAGGATCACGATCCGGGCCGGCCGGGCCAGCAGCCGGGCGAGGTCGAGGAGCTGCAACTCCCCGCCGGAGAGGTGGAGTTCGTCGAGCGGGGTGTCCCAGCCGTGCGGCAGTCGCCGCAGGAAGCCGTCCGCGCGGGCGGCCGCCGCCTCGGCCGGGCCCGCGCCGGCCAGCGCGTCACGGACGGTACGGCCGACCAGCGCGGGCCGGGCGAAGGCGTAGCCGACCGCGTGCCGCAGTTCGCTCGGCGCGAGCGCGCCGACCGGGACGCCGTCGATCAGTACGGTGCCCTCGTCGGGGTCGCGCAGTCGGCCCGGCAGCGCGGCCAGCAGGGACTTGCCGGAGCCGGAGCGTCCGACCAGGGCGACCGTACGGCCGCCGGGGATGGTGAGGTCGAGCGGGCCGAGCAGCACCCGGTCGCCGTCGCGCACCACCACGCCCCGCAGTTCGACCTGCCCGGGGCCGCCCGCCGGGAGTGCGGCCGTACCGGAGGAGGCGGGCGTGAACGCCAGCACCTCGTCCACCCGGGCCCGTCCGGCGCCCGCGTGCGCGACCCCGACCAGCGCCTCGACCTGCTCGAACAGTCCCGCGCCCAGTGCCGCCCAGCCGGCCGCCGCGGCGAGCGCGCCGGGGGCGAGGGCGCCGTCGGCGAGCAGGGCGCCGGCGGTGGTGAGCACCGCGACCTCGACCAGGGCGATCAGCAGGGTCGCCTGCCAGGCGGTGCGCCGCTGCGCCGCCCAGAGTGCGTGTCCGGCCATCGAAAGCTCCGGCAGTGGTGCCAACACCCGTGCCGCCTCGCGCGGTTGGGCGCCCGCCGCGTGGATGCTGCGCAGCCCGGTGGGGCGGCGGGGCAACCGGGAGCTCCCGTCGGAGAGTCGGAACGTACGGGGACGTGTCGGAACGCAGAGGGAAGGAGAAGACGGGTGCCGTCCCCGCCTGTCCGGACAGGCAGGGACGGCACCCGGTGACTACCGCCCGATCAGCGGTCGGCCGAGCCGGTGGCTCAGCTGACGGTGAAGAGCAGACAGGTCAGGACGAGGCAGGTGTACTGGCAGCCGTTGCCGTGGCCGGTCAGCTCGACGGACTCGGTCTCCGGCAGATCCTGCAGCGCCGCGAGGTCGGTCTCGAAGTCCACCATGTTCTCCATGATCGGTTCCTCCCCTTGAGGTCACGCCCGCCGCGCTCTGCGTGCGGGGCGTCGGGTGTCGCACCCCGGGCGGTCTCCATCCACCGCGTCGGGGGTGTGCCCGGGCCTCGGCGGGCCCGGGAGTCTGCGGGATGCGGGCGGCTCAGCCCGGTCGGCCGGTCCGCAGGAACGCGGCCAGCAGCTCGTGCAGGACGGCGGCGCCCTCCTCGGCGAGCACCTCGTGCCCGGACCCGGCCGCCTCGACGTACCGGAAGTCCTCGCCCTCGACCCGGCCGATCCGCAGCAACTCGTGCCGCAGTGACCGCGATTGGCTGACCGGTACCACCTCGTCCCGGCTGCCGTGCACCACCAGCAGCGGTGCGCTCAGCCGGTGCGCGAGCTGCAGCACGTCGCGCGGGCCGCGGGCGTCGGCGATCGGCTCGCCGCCGCCCAGCCGGGTGGTCAACGCCCGTACGGGGGGCGCCGCTTCGGCCAGCAGTCGGGCGCCGGACAGGAACGGGGCGACCACCGCGCAGCGGGAGACCTGCCCGGCCGGGGCGTGCGCGGCCGCCAGCAGCGCCAGGAACGCGCCGTAGCTGACCCCGAACAGCGCGGGCGGCTCCAGGCCGAGTGCCGCGCGCTGCCCGGCGATGCCGTCCAGCAGGTACAGCACGTCGTCCAGGTCGGACCCGCCCCAGGCGCCCCGGATGGCCAGCGCGTGCGCGACGCCGTAGCCCGTGGAACCGCGCTGGTTGGGTGCGACCACCGCCAGGCCCTCGGCGGCCATCCGCTGCAGTGCCGGGTCGAACTCCAGCCGCCAGGCGTCGGCCGGGCCGCCGTGCAGCGCCAGCACCAGGTGCGGGCTGCTCAGCCAGGTGTCGCCGCCGTACACCACGGCCTCCAACGGACCGGCCGGGCCCGCCAGTTCGAGGCTCTGCGCGGGATTCCAGCGGCCGCCCTCGCCGGGCGGGGTGCTGCCGTCCAGCCGCCAGCCGGGCGGTGGGGTCCGGACGCCGGGCGCCACGCCGGGCTGCCAGGGCAGAACGGTGCCCCGCCACGGGCCCGGCAATCCCGAGGTCAGCGGCGCGAGTTGCAGGGGCAGCGGCATCGGGCCGTGCGCCAGCAGCGCGTCCACGTCCAGGGTGGCCAGCGCCGCCGGGTGGTCGGGGGAGGAGTACGGCAGCCGCAGCCCCGCCGCGTCCCAGTGCCCGACCGCGCCGAGCCGCCCGGGCGGCACCGGCAACGGGTCCAGCCGCCCGGCGGACGGCCGCCACAGGGCGAGCGCCGACCCGGCACCGTGGTCGATCTGCACCGCGACCCGGGGGCCGTCCGCCCCCCGCCGCAGGGCCACCGGCCGCAGGAACATGCCCGCGACGTGCAGGCATTCCGGGAACCGCAGCGGCGCGCCGCCGCCGAGGACGCCCCAGCCGAGCCGGTCGGTGCCGGGGGCGTCGCTGCGCACGATCGCGAACCGGCTGTCCGGGTCGAACAGCACCAGGCGGTCGTTGCTGCGCTCGCCGATCTCCAGCAGCGGGGTGGTGGTGCCGCTGCGCAGGTCGAGCACCACGCTGCGGACCAGGCCGCCGTTCACCCGGTCCAGCGCGAGCATCGCGCCGGTGTGGTCCAGCCAGGCGCCGCCGCCGTGCAATCCCGGGATCTCGGCGACCCGTTCGGGCTCGCTGCCGTCCGTCCGGACCAGCCAGGCGGTGGTCGCCGGTCGGGTGTCGGTGCCGAGGGCGACCGCCACCGGCGTCCGGGGGTCGGCGCCGGCCGTCACGGGGAGCGGCAGCAGACGCAGCCCGGCCATCCGGAGGGAGGCCAACGGCTGCTCCACGGTGGCGGTTTCGCCGTAGTGAAGGCGGACCAGGTCGTGCCGCTCGCCGTCGTGCCGGCAGACCAGCACCGAGCCGTCCGGCAGCGCGACCAGCTGCGAGCGCAGGCTCTCCGAGCGGTTGCCGGACAGCGGCAGCGCGAGCGGCGCGGCCGGCGTGCCGTCCTGTGGCAGTCGCCAACTCTCCACGTACCAGCCGCTGTCGGCGGAAGCGGCCAGGCAGGCGGCGTGACTGCCGTCGGCGGCGAAGGTGAAGCTCAGCCGGCGCAGGGCCTGTGTCATGGTCCGGATGGCCACGTTCATGCTCCACTCACCTCGCATCCAGCGGACGGGAGTTGGTGTATGGCGGGCGGCACCGGGTCCAGCCAGAGCCGGGGGCCGCCGTGGCGCAGTCGCAGCAGGAAGGCCAACGGGCTTGCCGTGCCGGTCCCGTAGGCGGTGGCGCAGCCGGTGCCGGTCTCGTCCGGGAGGACCAGCAGACCGTCGCGCAGGGCCGCCCTGGCGGCGACAAGGGTGGCCAACTGCTCGGCTCCGGTACGGAATCCGGGCTCGCCGGTGGCCTCGGCGAGGTCCAGCAGGAACTCGCCGTCACCGGCCAGCCCGTGGCAGGCGCTCACCCCGCTGTGCCAGCGGGCGGCCAGCACGGCACGGCCGGCGGCGCGGGCCAGGCCGAGCGCTTCGGCGTCGCCGGTGGCGCGCCAGAGCCGCAGCAGGAAGCTGCCCGCGCCGGAGGAGCCGCTGCACCAGTGCGCGAGCCGGATGTGCTCCGGATCGGCCGCGCTCTGCGGCCACCAGGCGGTCCCCTGCCCGTCGACCTGCGCGGTGCCCCGCTCGCTGTTCTGCTGCTCGCCGTTCTGCCGATCGCTCCACCGTACGGTCGCGGCGAGCGTCCGCCCGGCCTCGGCGGCACCGGTGAGCAGGGCCTGGTCGCCGGTCGCCTCGGCGGCGGCCAGGAGGAAGGCGCCCACGCCGGCCACGCCGTGGGCGAAGCCGAGATGGGTGATCCCGGCGAGCGCCGAGTCGAAGTCCCTCGGCACCGGCCAGACCGTCCCGTACGGCTCGCGGCGGGCGGCGGCGAGCAGGGCGCGGGCGCCGCGAGCAGCCCGGTCGAGGAAGTCCGGAGTATCGAAGTCTTCTGCGGCGAACCGTAGTTGGGTGAATCCGGCGCCGGCAGCGCCGTGACAGACATCGGGGTTGGGCCACTCGACGGCGATCCGGCGAACGAGCCCGGCGGCGCGGTCGGCCAGCGCGGTGTCGCCCAGCACGCGGGCGGCGTCCAGCAGCGCCCAGGCCGTCCCCGACCGCCCGAAGTGCAGCCCTGGCAGTACCACCGGCTCGGCCGCGATGCGCCGCTCGATCCAGCTCACGGCGGTCCGGGCCGTCCGCGCCGCTTCCGCCCGTACCGCGCCCGGCAGCGCTTCGGCGGCGACCGCCCGCGCCAGCACGGCCAGCACCCCGGCGGCGCCGTGCTGCACATTGCACGGATCGGTGCGTTCACCGGCGGGCACCACGGGCCACAGCCGGTCCCGCCGCTCCGGCGTGGCGGTGGCGGCGAGGTGCCGCAGGCCGTCGTGCAGGAGGCGGTCGAGCAGGAGGCGGTCGGGCGGCGGGGCGTCGTCAGCGGTGGCCCCGGGAGCGGCGGCGGCCCGAGCGGCGCCCTGCCGGGCGGACGCGTGCCGGGTGGAGGCGTGCCACAGCGGTGTGACGGCGGCGGGTCGCGCGGCGCGGCCCCCCGGGCCCGCGTCCTCGCGCAGCGACTCCCGCACCCGCGCGACACTCCACCGCTGCTCCGGTTCCTCGGCCCGCAGCCCGAGGATCGCCGGAGCCAGGCGGCGCGCGGTCGTTCCCGTCCGCGCCGCGAGGGCGAGCCAGCGGCCGAGGCGTTCGGCGACCGGGCGGGCCTGCGGGAGGTCGTCCGGCAGGAGCGGGTCGTGGCCGGTGGCCAGGAGGAAGAGCAGCCCGCCGAGGGCGTACAGGTCGACGGCCGGGTCGGCGACGCAGCTGCCGGCGGGGGCGAGCCGGCCGGGCCCGTGCTCGGGGGCGCGGTAGCCGGGGGTGCCGGCCGATCCGGCGGCCCGGCCGACCTCGGCGGCCAGTTCGAGGTCGACCAGCCGCAGCGTGCCGTCCGGGCGGACCATGACGTTGCCGGGGGAGAGGTCGCGCAGCACCAGGCCCTGGGCGTGCACCCGCTCGACGAGGTCGAGGAGGGCGTGCGCGACCGGCCCGGCCTCGGCCCAGTCGACGTCGGGGCTGCCGTCGCGTCGCAGCCGGGCGGTGACCCAGCTGCCCAGCGGCTGTCCGGCGATTCGTTCCTGCACCAGGAAGACGGAGTCGTCCTGCTCGATCAGTTCGACCGCGCGCGGCGCCAGGTCCTGCCCGTCCAGGCGGTCGAGCAGCGCGGCCTCGTGACGCAGCGCGTCGCGGGCGTCGGTGCCCGCGCGGTCGACCTCGATGTGCGCCCGGGCCTGCTTCACCACGACCTCGGCGCCGCTCGACGCCTCTCGGCCGAGGAACACCCCGCCCTTGGCACCGTGCCGCACGGCGGCGGTCACCGCGTACCGCCCGGCCAGCAGCACGCCGCCCTTCCGCCTGCCCGAAGCCGCACCCGCACCCGAAGCCCCGGCCGAACCGGCCTCGGCGCGCAGCGGATCCCGCGCCCACCCCGGCGCCCGGTACGACCCCCCGCGCACGTCCTCGGTCCGCTCCCCGCCCGGCCCGCGCAGCACCGACCGGTACTCCCCGTCGTTGCCCAGCTCCGCCGGCAGCGCGAACGCGCCGTACCGGTAGTGCACCCGGCTCCCGGGCCGGTACGGGCGGTCGGAGAGCACCACCGGCCCCGGCAGCCCGGCGGTGGCCCGGTCGAGCTCGGCCGCCAGCCGTTGGAACTGCGCGTCGTCCGCCGGATAGACGGTGATGAACTTTCCCGCCGAACCCCGGTCGCTGTTACGGGAGTTGAGCTGGCTCAGCCGCTCCTGCGCGGCGGCGAACTTGAAGCTGCACGGGTCCTCGGCGAGCACCCGGACGACCGCCGAGAGCACCTCCTCGCCCACCACCGACGCCGCGCTCACATGGAGCTTCCACCCCTGTTCGGGCAGGGGTGAGGACGCGGACGGCCTGGCCGTGCACCAGAAGCCGCCGACGGTGATGTTCCAGCCGCCGTCGCCTCCCCGGCCGCCGGCACCGGCCAGCGCCGTCCGCGTCGACTCCGGCCACGAACCGGCCGCATCCGGTCCGCGCCCCGCCGACCCCTGGCCCCCGGCAGCACGCAGCGATGTGCCCGCGCTCATTCGCCACCACATCCCTTCGTCTGTTGCCGCCCCTCCGGGGGCGATGAGGCCGCGCCTCTTGATCGGCGGGGCCCAGGCCCGCGCCGACGGGGTGCCCGCCCCGCCCGTCAGCCGGGGCGACTGGGGCAACTCCCGTTCGCAGGACTGAAGTTAGTTTCGAGAAAACCGGCGGTTCAACGCCGAGCCGGTCACTTCACTCGTAAGGGTGGTCCAAAGGCGGTTTCGAATTCGTACGAGAGCCCCGATGTGAGCAGTGGGCGCCGGGCGCACCGGCGCGCACGGCCCGCGCGGGGCGGCACGCGCGCCTCCGCCGCAGGTTGACGCGCATCCGTACGCCGGCGGCACCCCCGTCCGAACAGCCGCGACGGGGCGCGCCGACCGGTGCGGCGAACGGCCGAGGCCCGACCGCCCCCGCGCGCACGGTAGTCTCGACAGGTGCCGAAACTGTCCGACGTCATCACCGCGCTCGAAGAGGTCTACCCGCCGCAGTGGGCGGAGTCCTGGGACGCCGTCGGCCTGGTCTGCGGAGACCCTCAGGCCGAGGTCAACCGCGTCCTGTTCGCCGTCGACCCCGTCCAGGCGGTCGTCGACGAGGCCGTGGAGTGGGGCGCCGACCTGGTGGTCACCCACCACCCCCTCTACCTGCGCGGCACCACCAGCGTCGCCGCCACCACCTTCAAGGGCCGGGTGGTGCACACGCTGATCACCAACGGCATCGCCCTGCACGTCGCCCACACCAACGCCGACCACGCCGACCCGGGCGTCTCGGACGCGCTCGCCGAGGCGGTGGGCCTGCGGGTGACCGGCCCGCTGGTGCCGGACCCGACCGACCCGCTGGGCCGTCGCGGCACCGGCCGGATCGGCCTGCTGGAGCCCCCGCTGCCCCTGTCCGCGTTCGCCGCGCAGGTCGCCAAGGGCCTGCCCGCCACCGCCGCCGGCGTCCGCGTCGCGGGCGACCCGAACCGGCTGGTCAGCCGGGTCGCGGTGTGCGGCGGCTCGGGCGACAGCCTCTTCGCCGACGTACGGGCGGCCGGTGTCGACGCCTACGTGACCGCCGACCTGCGCCACCACCCGGCCTCCGAGGCCGCCGAGGCGGCGCCCGTCGCGCTGGTCGACGCCGCCCACTGGGCCACCGAGTGGCCCTGGCTCGGCCTGGCCGAGCGCGCCCTGCAGTCCGCCGCCGACAAGGGCGGCTGGGCCGTGGAGACCAAGGTCTCCCACCGGGTCACCGACCCGTGGACCGCGCACGCCCCCATGTCCTTCACCGCCTGACCCGATTCACAGGAGCTCTCCGCTTGAACGCCGCGCCCGCCGACCAGACCCGCCTGCTCGACCTCCAGGCCTTCGACTCGAAGCTCGACCAGCTGGCCCACCGGCGCCGGACGCTGCCCGAGCACGCCGAGATCGACAAGGCCTCCGCCGACCACACCGCGCTCAAGGACCTCGTCGTCGCCGCCGAGGCCCAGAAGGGCGACACCGCCCGCGAGCTGACCAAGGCCGAGCAGGACGTCGAGCAGGTCCGCACCCGCGCCGCCCGCAACCAGCAGCGCCTGGACTCCGGCGCGATCACCTCGCCGAGGGACCTGGAGAACCTCCAGCACGAGATCGGCTCGCTCGCCAAGCGCCAGGGCGACCTCGAGGAGGTCGTGCTGGAGATCATGGAGCGCCAGGAGAGCGCCCAGACCCGGGTCGAGGAGCTGTCCGCCCGCCTGGAGCACTCCACCGTCGTCCTCACCGAGGCCGAGGGCCGCCGCGACGCCTCCTTCGCCGAGATCGACGCCGAGGCCGACAAGGTCAAGCGCGACCGCGAGACCATCGCCGCCGTCATCCCGGCCGACCTGCTCAAGCTGTACACCAAGCTGCGCGAGACGCAGGGCGGCGTCGGCGCGGCCCGCCTCTACCAGCGCCGTTGCGAGGGCTGCCGCACCGAGTTCTCGATCACCGAGCTGAACGCCATCAAGGCCGAGCCGGCCGACAAGGTCGTCCGCTGCGAGAACTGCTCGCGGATCCTGGTCCGCACCGCCGACTCGGGCGTCTGATTCGGTGGCGGCGCGCTTCATCGTCGAGGCGGACGGCGGGTCCCGGGGCAACCCGGGGCCGGCCGGCTACGGCGCGGTGGTCCGTGACGGGGACACCGGGCAGATCGTCGCGGAGGCCGCCGAGTTCATCGGCCACGCCACCAACAACGTGGCCGAGTACAAGGGCCTGATCGCCGGGCTCAAGACGGCCCGCGAGCTCGACCCGGACGCCTCGGTGGACGTCCGGATGGACTCCAAGCTCGTCGTCGAGCAGATGTCCGGGCGCTGGAAGATCAAGCACCCCGACATGCAGCCGCTGGCCGCCGAGGCCCGGACCGTCCTCCCGCGCGGCCGGGTCACGTACACCTGGATCCCCCGCGAGCGGAACAAGGACGCCGACCGGCTGGCCAACGAGGCGATGGACGCGGGCAAGGCCGGGCGCCAGTGGGAGCCCAGGCCGAAGGCCCCGGCCGTCGCCGACGAGCCGCCCCTGGAGACCGCCGCCCCCAAGGCCGGCTGGGCCGCCCCCGCCGACCTCGGCACCCCGACCACCTTCGTCCTGCTGCGCCACGGCGAGACCCCGCTCACCCCGGAGAAGCGCTTCTCCGGCAGCGGCGGCAGCGACCCGGAGCTCTCCGACAAGGGCCGCTGGCAGGCCGAGCGGGCCGCCGAGGCGCTCGCCGCGCGCGGCAGCATCCAGGCCGTCGTCGCCTCCCCGATGCGCCGCACCCGGCAGACCGCCGAGACCGTCGCCGCCCGGCTCGGCCTGGAGGTCCGGTACGAGGACGGGCTGCGCGAGGTCGACTTCGGCGACTGGGAGGGCCTGACCTTCGCCGAGGTGCAGGAGCGCCACCCGGAGGACCTGGCGGCCTGGCTCGGCTCCGCCAAGGCCAAGCCGACCGGCAGCACCGAGAGCTTCACCACCCTCACCCACCGGGCCGGCGTCGCCCGGGACAAGATCATCGCCCGGTACGCGGGGAAGACCGTGCTGGTGGTCTCGCACGTCAGCCCGATCAAGACGCTGGTCCGGCTGGCGCTCGGCGCACCGCCGGACTCGATGTACCGGATGGAGCTGAGTGCCGCCTCGCTCTGCGCCGTCCAGTACTACGCGGACGGCAACGCCTCGCTGCGGCTGCTCAACGACACCTCGCACCTGCGCTGATCACCGCGCACCTGCGCTGACCGCCGCGCTCCTGCCCCGGCTGGCCGCGCACCCGCGTCGGCCCGGGGTGCACCGGGTCGGCGCCGCTCAGTGCACCTCGGTGACCACCACGTCCAGCTGCCACGGCTTGCGGGCCGTGCCCTCCGCCGCGAGCTCCACCCGGTGGCCCAGCTCCTGCAGCGCGTCCATCAGCTCGCCGGGCGTCTTCGGCTCGGCCCCGGCGACCAGCAGGTCCCGGACGAGTCGGCCCTTGGTCGCCTTGTTGAAGTGGCTGACCACGGTGCGCTTGCCGCCCCGCTCCTGCAGCACCCGGACGGTCGCGGTCCGGGCGGCCACCTCGCCGGCCGGCTTCCAGGCCGCCGCGTACGCGGAGCTGCGCAGGTCCAGCACCAGCCCGTCCGCCACCTCCGGGAGCGCGGCGGCCATCGGGCCCCGCCAGTGCGCCCCGAGCGCCCCCGGCCCGGGGAGTTTCACGCCCATCGAGCAGCGGTAGGACGGGATCCGGTCGGAGATCCGCACCGCGCCCCAGAGGCCGGAGAAGACCAGCAGCGAGCGCTCGGCCCGGTCGTACGCGGCGGAGTCCAGGGTGGCCAGGCCGAGGTTGTCGAACAGCACCCCGGTGTACACCTCGCCCGCCGGGCGGGCCCCCGCCGTCGGCAGGCCGGCGTTCTTGGCGATCTCGCCGCGCAGGCCGGGGGAGAGGCCCAGCACCTCGGCGGCGGTGGACTCGTCACCCCGGCAGAGCTCCACCAGCGCGTCCAGCACGGCCCCGCGCGCCGCCGTCAGCCCGGGCAGCGACAGCCGGTCCAGCGCCACCGGCCCGCCGTCCCCGGACCCGGCCTTGCCCTCCGAGGGCGGCAACAGCACCAGCACAGCGGACTCCTCAACAGTTTGTGGCGGACGAACCCCGCCACCCTACTGCGGCCGCTCCGGCTCCCAAGGCCACGCACAGGGGCGAGTAGTACCGGCGGTTCAGCCGCGTGAACCGCTCCGAGCGCTCGATCACGGTGCCGAACAGCGCCACCCCGCCGATCCCGCGCGCCAGCATCACCCCGGCCACCGTCCGCACCCCGGCCCGCCGCAACCGCCGCGACCCCGCCTCCGGCAGCACCCCGGCCTCCGCCCCCACCAGGTACGCGGCCGCCCCCAGCAGCCCCGCCACCGCGACACAAGCCGCCGCCGGCGGCACCCCCTCACCCGCGCCCACCACGGTGTCCGCGAACTCCTCCGGCGTCCGCAACGGCCACGGCGTGACCGCCCACACCGCGTGCAACGCCCCCGTCACCGCCAACGCCCCCGACACCGCGACCCCGGTCGCTCTCACCACACCGCTCATCGCCCGAACCCCCTTCGCGCAATTCCCTGTGCGCCCACCGTACGAGCCTTTACACCGGGCCCCACCCGCCCCGCCGGGCCGCCACCCCTGAAGGAGACGGTGGCGGCGGGGCAAACCGGTGGGAACATCCCGCGCCCGCCACTACCGTGAGCAGCGAGGAGAGTGATCGAGATGACCCTGCGACCCCTGGACCTGGTACCCGACGACGGCGATGCCGTGGAGGAGTCCCTGTCCGTGCGGCTGCCCGCGGGCCTGCCGGAGGAGACGCGGCGGGCGCTGGAGTTCGCGCTGCGGGCGACGGCGCAGGCGGTGATGGCCGGGCGGGTGCGGGTGACGGAGGCGCCGGGCGGGTCGGACACCGCCGAGCTGGCCTTCGAGGTCCGCCAGTCCGAGGTGCCGGAGGCGCTCACCGAGCAGGCCCGGCCGAGCAAGGACGAGCGCCGGGCGGCCATGGTGGCCCGGATCCGCGCCGCCAACGCGGAGACGCTGGAGAGGCTCAGGGACCTGTGACGACGCACACCGAGTACCTGGACCCGGAGGACGTCACCTACCTCGCCGGCGGTCCGGAGAACATTCGCGACCTCGGCGGCCTGCTCTCGGCGATCGCCCGTCCCCAGGCGAGCCTGTTCGGCGGCGACGCCTACCCGGACCTGTGGTCCAAGGCGGCCGCCCTCGGGCAGAGCCTGGCCCGCAACCACCCCCTGATCGACCGCAACAAGCGCACCGCCTTCGAGGCGATGCTGCTGTTCCTGGACTACAACGGCGAGCCGTACACGGACCCGCACCCGGACGACGCCGTGGCGTTCATGCTGCGGCTGGCCACCGGCGGGTACGACGACGCGGTCGCGCTCGCGGCGAAGGACCTGAAGTCCCTGCTGGGACGCTGAGCCTCCGTCCGGAATCACCCGATTCGCCCTACGCTGCCTCCATGCCTCGCCGAAAACTGCGCGTCAAGGCCGCCGACTCCGCCCGGATCAACACCGAGCTGACCGAACTCCGCACCCGCCTGGAGATCCACACCGAGTGGCCGGAGGCGGTGCTGGCCGAGGCGGAGGAGGCGGCCGAGCGCCCCCGGCTGCCCGAGTACGACGCCACCGACCTGCCGCTGTTCACCGTCGACCCGCCCGGCTCCCGCGACCTCGACCAGGCCATGCACCTCACCCACCGCGCCGGCGGCGGCTACCGGGTGTACTACGCGATCGCCGACGTCGCCGCCTTCGTGCGCCCCGGCGGCGCGATCGACGCCGAGGCCCGTCGCCGGGTCGAGACGCTCTACTTCCCCGACCACCGGATCCCCCTGCACCCCACCCGGATCTCCGAGGACGCCGCCAGCCTGCTGCCCGGCGAGCCCCGGCCGGCCCTGCTCTGGCAGCTGGACCTGGACGCCGACGGCGCCGTCGTCCTCGCCGACCTGCGCCGCGCCCTGGTCCGCTCACACCGCCGCCTGGACTACGCCGCCGTCGAGCGCGCGGTGGACCTCGGCGGAGCCGACGAGCAGCTCGCCCTGCTCGCCACCGTCGGCCGGCTGCGCGAGGAACAGGAACGAGCCCGGGGCGGGATCAGCCTGCCGGTG
The DNA here is from genome assembly GCF_055575795.1 of Kitasatospora sp. NPDC034023. NCBI lineage: Bacteria > Bacillati > Actinomycetota > Actinomycetes > Kitasatosporales > Streptomycetaceae > Kitasatospora > Kitasatospora sp. NPDC034023. Next base: position 205,912 of record NZ_JBVIRY010000002.1, on the reverse strand, counting down.
CCCGAACAGGAGGTCGAGGAGACCCTGCACGGCTACGTCCTCGGCTACCGCGCGCCCGGCCCCGCCGACGGCTGGAACGCCCAGATCTCGCTGCTCACCGGCATGGCTGCGGCCGAGCTGATGCTGGACGCGGGCGTCGGCCTGCTGCGCACCCTGCCCGCCGCGCCCGCCGCCGGGTACGAGCGGCTGCGCCGGATCGCCGCCGCGCTGGACGTGGACTGGCCGCAGGCGCTCCCGTACCCGGAGCTGATCCGCTCCCTGGACCCGGACGTGCCGCTGAACGCCGCCTTCCTGAACGCCTGTACGAGCCTGCTGCGCGGCGCCGGCTACCACGCCTTCGACGAGTCCCGCGGCCTGCCCGCGCCCGCCGAGCCGGGCCACGCCGCGCTCGCCGCCCCGTACGCGCACTGCACCGCGCCGCTGCGCCGGCTCGGCGACCGCTTCGCGCAGGAGGTGTGCGCGGCGGTGGCAGCGGGGGAGGACGTGCCGGAGTGGACGCGAGAGGCGCTGCCGTCCGTGCCGGCGCTGATGGCGAGCGGGGACCGCCGCGCGGGCGAGGTCGAACGCGCCTGCGTGGACCTGGTGGAGGCGGAGCTGCTGGCGGGCCGGGAGGGCGAGGACTTCTCCGCGGTGGTCATCGACGTGGACGAGAAGCGGCCCGCCGTCGGCACCGTGCAGCTGCGCGACCCCGCCGTCCGGGCCCGCTGCGACGCCCCGGGCGCGGAGGCGGGCCCGGGCACAGCCGAGGGCCCGCACGGCGCCGTCGGCCGGCTGCCGCTCGGCCGGGTGATCGACGTCCGGCTGACGAAGGCCGACCCGACCACCCGGACCGTCCGCTTCGCAGCGGTATGACCGGGTTGTTGTCCGCCACCCGTACGGTCCGTCCCGCCACCCCGCCCCCGGGTCGGGGTGGGAGGATCGGTGCGTGCTTGATGCCCCCCAGTCCTCCACCCTCGCGCCCGCGCCCGCGTCCGGGCGCCGCCGCCGTCTGCTCGTCCTGGCGATCTGCTGTCTGAGCCTGTTCATCGTGGGCCTGGACAACACGGTGGTGAACATCGCCCTGCCCGCGATCCAGCGGGACCTGAACGCCCCGGCGTCCGGGCTGCAGTGGATCATCGACGCCTACACCCTGGTGCTGGCCTCGCTGCTGATGCTGTTCGGCTCGGTGGCCGACCGGTTCGGCCGCCGCCGGGTGTTCCAGACCGGGCTGGTGTGCTTCGCGCTTGGCTCGCTGCTGTGCAGCCTGGCGCCGAGCCTGGAGTGGCTGGTGGCGTTCCGGGCGCTGCAGGCGGTGGGCGGCTCGATGCTCAACCCGGTGGCGATGTCGATCATCACCAACACCTTCACCGATCCGAAGGAGCGGGCCCAGGCGATCGGCGTCTGGGGCGGCGTGGTCGGGATCTCGATGGCGCTCGGCCCGCTGCTCGGCGGCTTCCTGGTGGACGGCGCGGGCTGGCCGTCGATCTTCCTGATCAACGTCCCGGTCGCGCTGGCCGCCATCGTGCTGACGGCCCGCTACGTCCCGGAGTCCCGCTCGCCCCGGCCGCGCCGACTCGACCCGGTGGGGCAGCTGCTGATGGTCGTGCTGCTCGGCTGCGGCACCGCCGCGATCATCGAGGGCCCGGGCAACGGCTGGACCTCCCCGCTGATCCTCGCGCTCGCCGCGGCCGCCGTGGCCGCGTTGGTCGCCTTCCCGCTGTGGGAGCGGCGGGTGGCCGAGCCGCTGGTGGACCCGCGGTTCTTCGCCAGCGCGCCGTTCGCCGGGGCGACCGTCACCGCGGTCTGCGCCTTCGCCGCCCTCGGCGGCTTCCTCTTCCTCAACACCCTCTACCTGCAGGACGTCCGGCACTACGGCCCGGTCGAGGCCGGCCTGTGGACGCTGCCGATGGCCGGGCTGATGCTGGTCTGCGCGCCGCTGTCCGGACGGATCGTCGGCAGCCGGGGCCCGCGGCTGCCGCTGGTCGCGGCCGGGCTCGGCCTCGCCGCGAGCGGGGTGCTGCTCACCCGGCTCTCCGCCGACTCCCCGGCGGTGCTGCTGCTGGTCGCCTACGCGCTGTTCGGCTTCGGCTTCGGCATGGTCAACGCGCCGATCACCAACGCCGCCGTCTCCGGCATGCCGCGCGCCCAGGCGGGCGTGGCGGCCGCGGTCGCCTCGACCAGCCGTCAGATCGGCCAGTCCCTGGGCGTCGCGGTGATCGGCACGGTCGTCACCTCGGCCGTGGTCGGCCCGGTCGCGACCGGCTTCGCCGCGGCCAGCCACGCCGGCTGGTGGATCCTGGTCGGCCTCGGCGGCGCGATCCTCCTCCTCGGCCTGGCCACCACCACCGCCTGGGCGAGCGCGACGGCCGCCCGGGTGGCCGCCCGCCTCGGCGGCGAGCCCCCGGCCGTCCGGTCCGATGTACGGGAGGCGCCGCCCGAGCGGCTACGATGACCACTACGGCGGAAGAGTCGGCCGGGCGGTCGCGACGGGTCACCAGACCCGCCGAGGAACGTCCGGGCTCCACAGAGCAGGGTGGTGGGTAACGCCCACCCGGGGTGACCCGCGGGACAGTGCCACAGAAAACAGACCGCCCACCGCTTTCGTGGTGGGTAAGGGTGAAACGGTGGTGTAAGAGACCACCAGCGACCGGGGTGACCCGGCCGGCTAGGTAAACCCCACCTGGAGCAAGGTCAGGATCGGCGCCCTCGGGCGCCGTGCGCGGACGATTGAAGGCTGCTCGCCCGAGTCCGCGGGTAGACCGCACGAGGCTGTCGGCAACGGCAGCCCTAGATGGATGGCCGCCTCCCCGGGCCGCGCAAGCAACCCGGGAGACAGAACCCGGCGTACAGGCCGACTCTTCCGTCGCCGGTTTGAGAAGGGCCCCCTGATCTGCAACTTCACAGGTCAGGGGGCCTTTTCATGTCTCGAAGAGCTGTAGCCGCTTGCTGACTCTTCGTGCCTATTGCGGCCTGTGTTTCTGGGTGCTGTGTGGGCGATCGTGTGGCGGCGGGAACGGTCGAAGCAGCCGTCCAAGAGCCCCCGGTGACCTCGTTGTAGCTAGCTGGCCAGCGCCTCCCCGAGCAGCGCGTACGGCCGACCGGTGAGCTGGCGATGCAGCGTCTCGGTGCGGGATCGGATCAGACCCTCACGGTAGGCGGCCGGCAGCCGCTCCCACACCCCGGACGCCATCTCGGCCGCACCGGTCGGGTCGCCGTCGACGCGGAGGCATGCGGCGGTGTCCACTGCCAGGAGGGCTCGCGCCATTACCGACGGAGAGTCCGTGAGCGCCAGGGCGTCCTCCTGTGCCTGGAAAGCGCTGCCCGTGTCGCCCAGCAGTGTGTACGCCTGCGACAGGTGCAGGTGGTGCTTCTGCTCGGGGTAGCCGAACCAGGTGTCGGCCGCCTCGGCGCCGTCCAGGCGCTCCGCCAGATTCCGCGTGTCGTCCACCGCCCGCCGGGCCCCTTCGAGGTCGCCGGAGGCTGCCAGAGCCCTCGCGGTGACGGCCGCAGCGAGCGCTCCGGCCGCCGTCGGGCCGTTCCCCGCCTCCTGCCGGGCCTGCTCGGCGATCCGAGCGGCCGCCCCAGGAGCGCCGTAGTTGAGCGGGACCATGGCGCGCCGGGCCAGCACCCACGCGATCATCCGCTGATCACCGGACTCCCGCGCGGCCTGCTCGGCGGTGCCGAACCAGCGGTAGGCGTCGCGCTGGTCACCGCGGTCGTGCTGGACGATGGCCACCAAGCCCGCGATGCCTGCCGCCGTCCGGGCGAGGTCCGCACGGGTGCGCGCCGGGTGAGGTCGGTTCAGCACCTCTCCCAGCAGATCGAGATCACCCATCATCTCGGCCAGCACCGCCTCCGGTGCCCGGCCACGGTAGCCGCCCCGGTGCCGCTCGAACGCCGACTCCAGGTAGGCGAGATCACCCTCTCCGGATGGCCTGAGCGCTGCGGTGATCCCCTCGTGGGCCTGTGCGATGCCGGGCAGCGCGACGAGGCCGGTGGCTGCTCCTATCCCTGCTCCAATGAACTTCCGCCTGTCCACGCTGTTGCCCTTCGTGCTGCGCTCACTCCGGTACCGCCGGGAGGCGGCGGCGGCCTCGGCCACCTGGCCCACGGTCAGACCGTAGGCGTCGGCGATCCCCTGGTACGAGGGTTTCTGCGGAATTCGCTTCTCGGTTTCCCACCGCTTGATGGTCTCCCAATCGCACCACTCGCCACTTGCGGCGGCGACTAACTCTGCCTGCTCGGCGCGTGTCTTCTTCGGATACGCCTCGCGGATCTCCCGCAGCAGTCGGCCGATCCCGTCCGGGCTGACACTGCTCACAAGTGGCCTCTCGATCGAAGCTGACAGGGCATCAATTCTGGCCCCGCTGGCGGCCCCTGCTGGAAAATGCACCCCTTCGTGGCCCCTCTCCTACGGCATGCCCGCGCCGTTCAATAACTAACAGCCGCCCGGCGCGAGGAATCACCGATCCCCCTCGGCTCCATGGAAGAGCGCCGGGCGGCCCCTGACTACCGGAGGCCGCCGTGACGACGAGGATGACGCTGCTGCGCACAAAGCACGGCCCGACCCAGGCCGACACCGCCTTGGTGGCCACCGCACTTGACGCGCCCGCCATGCAGCGCCGCCGCTGCATGCGGCACATGCCCTGCGCCCCCGAGTCGGCGAGGAGTGCCCGACGCCTGGTCCAGGAGAAGCTGACCGATTGGGGCCGTCTCGATCTGCTGGAAGATGCTCGGCTGATCGTCTCGGAACTGGTCGGCAACGCAGCCCGGCATACCGGTTGCACCCGGCTGTGTGTCGCACTCGGCCTGGACGGTGACCGGCTTCGACTGGCGGTCCGCGATTCGTCACGCACCCTGCCCGTGGTCATCAAGACCGGGCTCACCGAGACGTCCGGGCGCGGCATGGGCCTCGTCGACAGCACCGCCAACCGCTGGGGCGTCGACGAAGCCCCATTCGGCAAATGGGTTTGGGCCGAGATCGGTTGACCCCACCAAACGCACTGCGGCAGGTGGGCCAGCACGGCATCACAGCTACCGAATACCGCTCAGCGAAGGAGGGAACACGTGCATGACCTGATCGCCAGTCCGTTCCTGGACGAATACCTGTTGGTGCGCCCCGGTGGCCGGGGTGGTCTCCGGCTCCCGCAGGCCAGCTACGAGGATCTGCGCGCCCACAACCCCGCTCAGGCCGCTCCCTCGTGGCTCGCGGACGCGGTGCGCGTCCAGTGGGCCGACCTGGACCTGACCGGTCGTCCTGCGGGTGACGTCCTGCTGGTCCGCGAGCCCTCCGCCTGGGGCTATTCGCGGGCCAGTTGGGAGATCAACCTCGGCTGCAACTACAAGTGCAAGCACTGCTATCTCGGGCTCAAGGTCAACTCGGGCATGCCGCTCGCGGACAAGCTCACCTGCCTGGGCATCATGGCCGAGGCCGGTGTCCTCTGGCTCCAGATCACCGGGGGCGAGCCCACCGTGGACCGGGACTTCATGCCCTCGTATCGCCGCGCGTTCGAGCTGGGCATGATGATCACCGTCTCCACCAATGCCTCGTTGCTGTGGCGGGAGAACCTGCTGGAGATGTTCCGCGAGTGCCCGCCCTACCGGGTCACGGTGTCGATGTACGGGGCGACCAAGGCCAGCTACGACGAGCTGACCCAGCGGCAGGGCGCCTGGGACCTGTTCATCCAGGGCATGAATGCCGGCCGCCGGGCCAAGCTGCCGCTGCGGATGAGCATCATCGTCACCGAGGACAACGCCACCGAGGAACAGGCGATGATCGACCTGTGTGAAGGCTGGGGGCTGGAGTGCAACGTCTTCACCAACATGACCCCGACGATCTACGGCGGGGCGGAGTCGCTGACCGCGCAGTCCAAGGAGCACCTGCGGATGCGCAAGCCGTTCGGCGGCTGCAACGCCGGACACAACTTCTTCCACACCGACCCACACGGGCTGGTGTCCATCTGCAAGATCGGCCGTGACGACCAGATCAGCCTCCCCGCCGAGGGGATCAACGGCCTCGCCCGGCTCGGCGCCATCGCCGACCGCCTCATGCTTCGCACCGGTGGATGCTCCGGCTGCCAGCTCTCCGTCGCGTGCACCGTGTGCCGGCCGCTGGCCAAGCACTACCAGGAGGCGAAGGCACCACTCGCAAGTTACTGCCAGCACGGGATCAAGAAAGCAGGGTGACATGACCGCTGTAGCTGTCGAATTCTCCCCGAGGCGTCCGTTCCCGGACGACGGCCCGGCCCAGCGCCTGCCGTACCTCACGCGGCCGATCGCGGCCCCGACCCCGCCCGTCACCGAGATCATCGCCGTCGGCGACCTGGACGAGGTCATGGACAGCGTGAAGTGCTCGTGCAACGCGGGCGACGACAACCCCCACTGAACCACCTGCTGATCGCACCTGATCAGTAACGCTCAGGCCCCGGCGCTCTCCGCGTCGGGGCCTGAGCCGTGCGGGGCTGGCGAGTAGGGTGCGGGTATGGATCTGCGCTGGGACTTGCTGCGCCCCGTGATGTGCGTCCCATATTTTCCGACGCTCGGGCCGCTCCACCCCGAAGCTGTTTCCGCTGAACTTCTGGCCGACGTGTTCGCCGTCGCTGGCACCGGAGAATTCCTGCCACACGACAAGGACCGGCGGTGGTCCGACCACAAGGACGAGCATGTCCTGGTGGATGCCGTCGTTCAGGACCAGGCCCGCACGCTGATCCCCACCATCAGCGGTCGCGGCATTCTGCGCGTTCATCTCTACGGCGCCCGCGAGCACCGGCAGGAGGCCGAGGAGTTGGCCGCCAAGCTCGCCGCCGGGCGCGACGCGCCTAAAGCCCGTGTGGTGTGGTTCCAGGACGCCGCCGACCCAGTGGCCGCCTCTACCCGCGTACAGCTGCGTACCTTCGACCAGGCCGCACCAGCCGTCGACGGGATCGAGGACCTCGGCCAACAGCCGGAAGCCATCCGGACCACCTTCCCCGAGTTCGCCGAGAAGCTGGCCGGCGAGGGCTTCGTGTTCCTGCACTCCCGAATCGACAGCGTCGGCCCCGTGCTGGTCGCTGTCCAGGACGAGCGCGTAGTAGGCGCAATCGGCCCCATGGAGACCATGGCCGACCCCATCGGCAGGCGACGACTCCTCCCGCAGTACTTCGGTGTTCTGCCGGAATACCGCAGCCTCGGCCTCGGGCGGCTCCTGTGGCGCGCGGCGATGCACTGGGGCAAGGCGCACGGCGCCGACTACCAGCTCTTGCAGACAGCTGCCGGAGGCGCATCCGACCGGCTGTGCCAGAGCGAGGGCCTGGCCGACCTCGGATTCGTCTGCACCACCACCGTCTGACGAGACCCTCACGACGGCCGAGGAGCCGCTGGAGAAGTTGCAGGTTGCCTCCGTCCGAGCAGAACAGTCGGGTCTCACCCTGCCTTGGCGCTGCAGCGCAAAACCGGAAGGCGCTCGAAGCCGTCCTCTTTGATGAGACCGCAGACGTCCAGGTCCCCGCTGCAGTTCGAGGATGACGCTGAAGAGGCCAAGTGAGTGGCGGTCGCCGAAGGTGTGGCGATCACGTGGGCGATCGGACCGCCGGGAACGACGTTTCCGTAGGTTGCTGCTCGTAAAGAGACTGTTCCCGGCGTACAGGCCGACTCTTCCGCCCGCTCCCCGCCCCTTCGAGGGGCCCGCCTCCTGGGCGGGAACGCCCCGCGACTACGCGGGATGCGCGCCCACGGCGTCGCGGATCTGCTCGCCGAGGCCGCCGTTGACCCGGGCGCAGTTGGCGCAGCAGAAGAACATCCCGGCCACTTCGACGCCGTGGCCCACGATCCGGACGTTGCAGTGCTCGCAGCGCGGCGCGAGCTTCTCCATCGCGCACTCGAAGCTGTCGAACGTGTAGGTGTCGCCGGTGACCGTCTTGATCTCGAAGGCCAGCCAGTAGTCGTTGCCGCAGGTCACGCAGATGGCCATGGCGGCCGTCTCCTTCCGGTGGGGCCGCCCCCGGCGGGGCGGCTGTTCCCAGTGTCGAAGGCCCGGTCGGTGGCGGCCACCCGGCGGGACTGTCGGGCGGACGGCGGGAGTCCCAGGAAGGGCTCTAGCGTTCGGCGAGCTCCGTCAGGGCACGGACGGCGCGTTCCGCGTCGTCGGCGGCGACGAACAGGTGGTCGTGGTGGAAGCCGGCCACCACGTTGCAGCTGATCCCGTCCTCGGCGAGCCGCCCGGCCACGGCCGCGGTCAGGCCGACGGCCTCCAGGGCCGAGTGGATCTGCAGGGTGATCCAGGCCGCCACGTACTCGTAGCGCAGCCCGAGCGCGTCCGCCTCCTCCTGGGTGACCACCACCGTCACCCCCTCGGGCTCGGCGACGGTCACCACCGGCCGCATGCCTGCGGGCACCTTCGCGGGGAGCGTGCAGTAGACGTACCGCCCCGGGTTGAGCTGCGGGCGCATTCCGCGCAGCAGCGTCGCAAGATCTCGTTCTCCGGCCATGCCCGCCACCGTAGCGGCTGGGTGGTGGACGCGCCCGGGGCGTGGCGGCCGTGTCGGGAACGGCGCAAGGGGCTGTCGGGGAATCGTCGGGGGAACTGTCGGCGGGCTATCGGCCAGTCGTTGACGAGCGACAGTCACCGATATATCGTCGAACTATCGAGACAGTAACTCGACTGTTTCGGCGAACCAGGAGGTGGGCGCCATGCGCTCAGGAATGCGATTTCGTGGAGAGGGCCCGCGCGGCGGCGGTCGCCGGCGTGGGCCGGGGCCCGAGTTCCGGGAGTTGCCCGGGGAGGGCTTCGAAGGCCGGGAGGCGTTCGGCGGGTTCGGTCCGCCGTTCGGCGGCGGCCCCGGGCGGCCGATGGGCGGCCCCTTCGGGCACGGCTTCGGCGGACACGGCGGCCGGCGAGGCGGCCCGCACGGGCGGCGTGGCGGCCGGGCCCGACGCGGTGACGTCCGCGCCTCGCTGCTCGCGCTGCTCAAGGAACGGCCGATGCACGGCTACGAGATGATCGCCGAGATCACCGAGCGGACCGGCGGGGCCTGGCGGCCCAGCCCGGGCTCGATCTACCCCAACCTCCAGCTGCTGGAGGAGGAGGGCCTGATCACCGCCGAGGAGGTCGGCGGCAAGCGGCTGGTCTCGCTCACCGATTCGGGCCGGGCCGTGGCCGAGGCCGGACCGGCGGAGCCGTGGGCGGAAGCCGGCCGGGAGGTCGACTGGGAGGCCGTCCAGGAGGTCGGCCAGGCGCTCGCCGCGGTCGACCAGGCGGTCCAGCAGGTCATGCGGACCGGCACCGAGGCGCAGCGCGCCAAGGGCCTTGCCGTACTGACCGAAGCCCGCAAGAAGCTGTACCTCATCCTCGCCGAGGATGACTGACCGGCGCGGGGGGAACCGGGCCGGCGTGACGGGCGGTGCCGCTGCTCACGGGCGGACCACGAGCTGCCTACGGGCGGACCACGAACAGGGCCACGCAGACCAGCAGCAGCACCGCCCAACCGAACCAGAGCCAGCCGTTGGGCCCGATCGTCACCGTGTAGAGGCTCACCGCCAGCAGCAGCACCCCGGTGACCCCGGCGACCTGCCGGTTGTGGTGCGCGACCGCCGCCCGGGAGTCACTGCGCGGGTGTCGTACCGTCCTGGCCATGCCGACCTCCCGGGAAGGCGATGGGGAGCGGGCGGCCCGCCGGCCGGAGGCTCCGTCAGCCGGAAGCCTTGGCGGAGGCCGCCTCGTCGTACTCGTAACGCCAGAACCAGCTCAGGCCCCGAACCTGCTTGGCCCGGACGTACACCAGTGTGCGCGCGGCGACCCCACCGTGCGCGGGGACCGGGACCTTGTACTTCTTGGGCACGCCGAGCATCGGCCCCAGCGGGATCGGGAGGATCTTCCCGTCCAGGGGGCCGCCGACGAATGCGGTGTCCGCGCTCTTCACCCCTCCAGGGTCTCACCTCCGCGCGGGTGACCGGGGTCCCCCCGAGGTGACCGGGAACACCCCGGTGGGAGGGGGAACGGGAGGCCTCGTGAGGGCGGAGTGCCGGGAGTGTGCCCGGGGTGCGTGCGGGAGTGTGACCGGAGAGGCACCGCCCCCGGTCATCCGGAGGGCCCGCGCACCCCTATCCTTTCCTGTACGCCCTCGGGGTTCACCCGGGTCAGCGGGCCCCGTACGGGCCGGGCGAGGCGCGAATCCGCGTGCTCTCCGGCCGATCCGGCGCGGACAGCGTGCTGCCGCGACTTCGTACCGTGACCCGGGCGTCGGCCGTCCGGTGACCCCGGGCCGCGGTCGACAGGGCGCGGACGGCAAGGTCGAGCACCCCCGGGAAGCAGCGGGGGGCGCCGTGCGTTGCGTCGAGTGGTACGTCGAACGCTGTGCCGCACCAGGCACGGCAGTTGCGCGGAAGGGGCCCGATGGAAGCCGGCGGCAGGTGGACGACCTGGTGGCAGAAGCGTGAGCGTCAGCGGGCTCGGGCGGGGGACCCGGACGGCCCGGCCGTAGGACTCGATCAACTGCTCGGCGCGGCACGCGCCGGATTCCCGCTCGCCCCGGCCGCCCACCCGGCCGGCTACCGCTGTTCCTGTGACCGGGTGGCCTGTCCGGCCCCGGCCCAGCACCCGGTCTCCTTCGCCTGGCAGACCCAGGCCACCACCGACCCCGAACAGCTCTCCCGCTGGCTCGCCCGCGACCCGCAGGCCAACTTCATCACCGCCACCGGCCGGGTGCACGACGTCCTGGACGTCCCGGCCGAGGCCGGACGGCTGGCGCTGGAACGACTCACCGCGGCGGGCGTCGAAGGCCCGGTCGCCGCCGTCGGCGAGGACCGCTACCTGTTCTTCACCGCCACCCGCGGCACCCCGCAGGACGAGGACGAGTGGTGGCCGAGCGCGCTCGACTCCACCCCGGACACCATGTCCGAACACCCCGGCCTGCGCTGGCACTGCCGCGGCTCGTACACCCTGCTCCCGCCGGCCGCACTGCCGGACGGCTCCCAGGTGCGGTGGCTGCGCGGGCCCGAGCAGCCACTGCCGGACCCGCTGCGCGTCCTGGACGTGCTGACCGACGCCTGCACCGAGGTGGGCGCCGTCGCCGAGGAGCAGTGGCTCATCGGCTGACGGGCGCTGTGACTCGCCCGCTCGCCTCCGGGGCGCTCTGACCCGGTGCCGACGGTCGGCGCTCCAAGACCCCTCGTTCCTCGGGGCCTCTTCGCTTCTTCCTTTCGGCGCCGGCGCGCCCCTTCGGCTCGGGGCGGGGGCTCGCCCGCTCGCCTCCGGGGCGCTCTGACCCGGTGCCGACGGTCGGCGCTCCAAGACCCCTCGTTCGTCGGGGCCTCTTCGCTTCTTCCTTTCGGCGCCGGCGCGCCCCTTCGGCTCGGGGCGGGGGCTCGCCCGCTCGCCTCCGGGCCGAAGGGGCTCGGGGCGGCTGCCCCGACGCGGGGTCACGGCAGGGTGAGGATCTCCGCGCCGTCCGCCGTGACCACCAGGGTGTGCTCGAACTGGGCGGTCCGCTTGCGGTCCTTGGTGACGACCGTCCAGCCGTCCGGCCACATCTCGTAGTCGTAGGTGCCCAGGGTCAGCATCGGCTCGATGGTGAAGGTCATGCCCGGCTTGATCACCTCGGTGGCCCGCTCGCTGTCGTAGTGCGGGATGATCAGGCCGGAGTGGAACGACGTGTTGATGCCGTGTCCGGTGAAGTCCCGCACCACGCCGTAGTCGAAGCGCTTGGCGTAGGACTCGATGACCCGGCCGATGACGTTGATCTGACGGCCCGGCTTGACCGCCTTGATCGCCCGGTTGAGGGATTCCCGGGTGCGCTCGACCAGCAGCCGGGACTCCTCGTCCACGTCGCCGACCAGGTAGGTGGCGTTGAGGTCGCCGTGCACCCCGTGGATGTACGCGGTGGCGTCGATGTTGATGATGTCGCCGTCCTGCAGCACGGTCGAGTCCGGGATGCCGTGGCAGATCACCTCGTTGATCGAGGTGCACACCGACTTGGGGAAGCCCCGGTAGCCGAGGTCGGACGGGTAGGCGCCGTGGTCGCACATGTACGCGTGGGCGACGGCGTCCAGCGCGTCCGTGGTGACGCCGGGGGCGATCAGCTTGGCCGCCTCCTCCATCGCCCGGGCCGCGATCCCGCCCGCGATCCGCATCTTCTCGATCGTCTCGGCGGTCTGCACCTCGGGCCCGGTGTACGGCGTCGGGGCGGGCCGCCCGACGTACTCGGGGCGCGCGATGTGTGCCGGGACCTTGCGGGTGGGGGACTGGATGCCGGGTACGAGAGCCATGGCCGCGAGTCTAGTCGCCGGGCCCCGGCCGGACGGGCGGTGTGCGGAGCCCCCCGGGCCGGGGAATGATCGGTATCGACCCCAGCTGTGAACGCCGACCGACTGAACGGGAGAACACCATGCCCCTCGGATTCCACCGCAAGCCGACCGGGAAGCCCGGCGAGTGGTTCTACTGCATCAAGCACGCCAAGGTCGAGGAGGGCCCGGAGTGCCCGGCCAAGGACCGCCTGGGGCCGTACGACAGCCCTGCGGAGGCCGCTCAGGCGCTGCAGATCGCGGACGAGCGCAACCGGGAGTGGCGCAACGACCCGCGGTGGACCGACAAGCCGAAGGACGGGGCCGAGTAGGCCGACACCGGGTGGCCGACGCCGGGCAGGTCAGCGCGGCTCGGGGGCGGTGAAGTACTCCTCGTCCACGCTCAGCACGACGAGGCGCCGCCCGCCCGCGAGCGCCTGGGCGGCGGCCTGGTCCACGGGCATCGCGGGCCTGGACTCCCGGTCGGCCCAGGCCTTCGTGGCGGCGTTCGGCGCGGAGAGCGTCCAGGGGAAGCCCACACCCGGGGTCGGGGGGCCGCCCGCGTCCTTCCGTTCGTCGAAGGCCAGGCTCACCCCGAGCAGGTCGTGCTCGCCGTCGCTGCGCGGGAAGCCGTACCAGAGTCCCTCGCCCGGCCGGGGCGAGGCGTTGGAGTCGACGGTCAGGGCGCCCTGGGCGGTCATCGCCTGCTCCCAGCGCGATCGGGCCTGCTGCGGATCGCCGCTCACCGCGAGGTACTTGACCACCTGTCGACGGCACTTCGGGGCCGGCCAGTGCGCCCCGAACCCGTCCGACCGGCTGGGATCGACCCCGCAGCCGTCCTGGACGCCCTCGCCGATCACCTGGGCGCCGGAGAGCGCCGGGAGCAGCGTGGCCAGCCGCCGGTCGATCTCGGCGGTGAGGGCCTGGTCGGCGGCGGCCACCTCGGAGGAGGCGGCCAGGGCCGCGACGTCCGGCACCGGCGAGTCGAGCGTGGTGCCGACCGCGGGACGGGCCTGGTCCGCCACCTTGTTGCCTCGCGACAGCGCCCAGCCGAGCGAGCCGACCACGGAGGTCACGACGACCACCACCGCCGCCCACTGCTTCCAGCCCCCGGTCTTCATGCCCGGCAGTCTAGGGCGCGGCCGTCGCCCGCGTGGCTGCCGAGCTCCAAGCACCTGAACACCGTCCCCGCCGCCGGATTCGGCGACGGGCCTACCAGCGGCTGATCGTGGGGGCCGCGGTGAGTCGGGCGGCCAGGTCGGCGAGGCGGTCGAGGGTGGTGCGGCGGCCGGAGGGCTGTGCGGCGGCGGTGCTGACCAGGTGTTGGGCGAGGTCGAAGGGTTCCTCGGCGGCGGTGCCGACGGCCAGTCGCTCGTGGGCGAGCCCGTCGAGGTCGCTCGGGGTGGTGGGGGCGGCGCCGTCGACGGCGAGGACGGTCGCGCCGTGCCGTCGGGCGTCGTGCACCCGTTCCAGCAGCGGGGTGCCGGCCGCCTTCGGGGCGACCACCAGGACGGTGGCGCCGCGTCCGGCGTCGGTGAGCCGCCGCAGGCCGTGCGCGAGGTGGGGTGGGGCGCCGACCGGTGGACGGTGCCGCAGCAGGGTGGGTGCCAGCCGGGGGACGGCCGACCAGGCGGCCTCGTCCTCGAGGTGGGCGGCCAGGTGCCAGGGCTCGTACGCCTCGGTGCCGACCAGCAGCAGCCCGCCGGCCCCGCGCCGCCGTTCCACCGAGTGCCGCAGTGACGCGGCGAAGTCGCCGACCGTCTCCCACCAGCCCGTGCCGGACAGCCGTTCACGGAGTGCCGAAACTCTCACCGCGTCCATGCGGGCCAGGATGTCGCGCCGGGCCGGGGATTTGGCAGGATCGGCCCATGACTTCCCTCGATTCAGCGACAAACCCGGCCCATGAGCTGCCGGACGTCTCGCAGCTGGTGGTCGGTGTCCTCGGCGGCACCGGTGACCAGGGGCGTGGTTTGGCCCTGCGGCTGGCCAAGGCCGGCCAGCAGGTGATCATCGGTTCCCGGGACGCCGCCCGGGCCGAGGCCTCGGCCGCCGAGCTGGGCCTCGGCGTGCGCGGTGCCGACAACGCCACCGTCGCCCGGGAGAGCGACGTGGTGATCATCGCGGTTCCGTGGGACGGCCACGCCGCGACGCTGACCGCGCTGCGCGAGGACCTGTCCGGCAAGATCGTCGTCGACTGCGTGAACCCGCTCGGCTTCGACAAGCAGGGCGCGTACGCGCTGAAGCCGGAGGAGGGCAGCGCCGCCCAGCAGGCCGCTGCGCTGCTGCCGGACTCCCGGGTCACCGCCGCCTTCCACCACCTCTCGGCGGTGCTGCTGCAGGACGAGTCGGTGGAGTCGATCGACACCGACGTCATGGTGCTGGGCGAGGACCGGGCCGCCACCGACATCGTGCGCGCCCTGGCCGCCCGGATCCCCGGCATGCGCGGCATCTACGCGGGCCGGCTGCGCAACGCCCACCAGGTCGAGGCGCTGGTGGCCAACCTGATCTCGGTCAACCGCCGCTACAAGGCCCACGCGGGCCTGCGGATCACCGACGTGTGACCGATGGACGCCGTGTCGACCTCACCCCTGGACCCGCTCCGGAGGTGAGGTCGGCGACAATGGGTGGCGGCCGCAACCCGGCCCGGCCGCACCCGTTTCGTCGGCCGCACCCGTTCTAGGAGCCTTCCGCCATGCCCCGCACGTCCCTGCTCGCCCTGATCGTCGTCGTCCTCGCGCTGGCGGCCGCCGTCTTCTCGCTGACCCAGGGCCTGTGGCTGGGCCTGATCTGGGTGCCGCTGGCCGGCGTGGCCAGCAACGTGCTGTGGCTGAACCGCCGCCGGGCGAAGATCGCCGAGGCCGCCGCCTCGGCCGCCGAGCGGGGCTAGCAGGAGCTGGCTCCGGGCTGGTTCGGGCTGGTTCCGGGCTAGTTCTTCCAGAAGCTGAACAGGTACCGGCCGAGCGTCGCGTAGTCCTGGTCCACGCCGAAGAGGTTCATCAGGTCGTGGACGATCCCGAAGAAGAACGAGTTCACCGAGGGCTGCCACAGCAGCGCGAAGATCGCGAGCATCCCGTACGGCGCGAACGGCTCGACGGCGCGTCGCGTCTTGTACGACAGCCAGGGCTCGACGATGCCGTATCCGTCCAGGCCGGGCACCGGCAGCAGGTTCAGCACCGCCGCGCTGAGCTGGAGGAAGCCGAGGAAGCCGAGCGCGCCGGAGAACGGCGAGATGGTCAGCTCGTAGCCGTTCCAGAACGCGTGCACCGTCGGGTCGTCCAGCCAGCCCGCGCCGATCGGGATCAGCAGCGCCCCCGCGATCACCAGGTTGACCAGCGGCCCGGCCGCCGAGATCAGGCTGTGCTTGAGCCGGCCCTGGATGCGGTGCCGCTCGATCCACACCGAGCCGCCGGGCAGGCCGATGCCGCCGAGGATCACGAAGACGATCGGCAGCACGAAGCTGAGCAGCACGTTGGCGTACTTCAGCGGGTTGAGCGTGAGGTAGCCCTTGGCGCCGACGGTGATGTCGCCGCCGTGCAGCGCGGTGCGCGCGTGGGCGTACTCGTGCAGGCAGAGCGAGACCATCCAGCCCGCGACCACGAACAGGAACACCCCGAACGAGGCGTTGCCGTAGCCCGAGTACACCGCCCAGCCGGAGGTGCCGAATATGGCGAGGAGTACCCAGAACACCGGGCTGATCCGGCGGTCCTCGCTGCGGGAGCGCGGCGTGGCGGCGAAGGTCATGGTGTGGATGCTCCGTGGGCAGGGGGAGGGCGGGATACGGGCCGGGGTCGATCATGCCGGGCGGGCCGGTGACCGGACAAGCCGCTCCGGGTGAACGTCCGAACACCCGGCCGCGTTCCGTCGCGGGCAGGGGACGCCGGGCAGCGGGCATGGGGCAGCGGGCAGGGGGCGCCGGGGCCGCCAGCACAATTGTGCGGCTGTACCCCCGCCGATCGACCAGAATGGTCCGGTGCACTACGGCATCCTCGGGACGACCACGGCCCACCACGACGACGGAACCCCGGTGCCGCTCGGCGGCGCCCGGCTCCGGGCGCTGCTCACCGCACTGGCCCTGCGGCAGGGCCGCCCGGTGCCGGCCGACCTGTTGGTGGACGAGGTGTGGGACGCCGACCCGCCGCAGGACTCCTCCGCCGCGCTGCAGACCCTGGTCGGCCGGCTGCGCCGCACCATCGGCCGGGACGAGATCGGCTCCGGCCCGGCCGGGTACTGGCTGACCGGCCCCGGCACCGACCTCGCCGACTTCCAGCGGCTGAGCGCCGAGGGCCGCCGCGCCCTGGACGCCGGGGACCACGCGGCCGCCGCCGAGCGGCTGCGCGCCGCCCTGGCGCTGTGGCGCGGCCACGCCCTCGCCGACCTGCCGGACCGCACCGGGCCGGCCGCCCGGCTGGAGGCCCAGCGCGAGGAGGCCCGCCGGCACCGGATCACCGCCGATCTCGGGCTCGGCCGGGCCGCCGACCTGGTCGCCGAACTCGCCGAGCTGTGCGAGCGGCAGCCGCTGGACGAACCACTGCAGCTGTTGATGATCCGGGCGCTGCGCGAGAGCGGCCGGACGGCCGACGCGCTGCGCCACTACGAGCGGACCAGGCGCGCCCTGGCCGACGAGCTCGGCGTCGACCCGGGCCGACAACTCCAGTCCGTGTACGCCGAGTTGCTCGCCCCCGCCGCGGAGAAGGAATCGACGCCGGCGCCGGAGCCGACCAGGGCCGCCGCGACGCCCCAACCTCCGCGCGCCGGCGGCAACCTGCGCAGCCGGCTGACCAGCTTCGTCGGCCGGGAGGCGGATCTCGCCGCGCTGCGCGACCTGCTGACGGAGCGTCGGCTGGTGACGCTGACCGGCCCCGGCGGCTCCGGCAAGACCAGTCTCTCGGTCGAGGCCGGTCGGGCCGAACAGTCCGCCGGGGCCTGGCCGGACGGCGTCTGGGTGGCCGAACTCGCCCCGCTGGAGAGCCCGGACGCGGTGCCCGCCGCCGTGGTCTCCGCGCTCGGCCTGCGCGAGATCGTGCTGCACAGCACCAGCATGGTCGCCGAGGTGATCGAGAAGCGGGTCGAGAACCCGGTGCGCCGGCTGGTCGAGCACTGCGGCCACCGCCGGATGCTGCTCGTCCTGGACAACTGCGAGCACCTGATCCAGGCCGCCGCCGACCTCGCCGACGTGCTGCTCGCCGAGTGCCCCGGGCTGACCGTGCTCGCCACCAGCCGCGAGCCGCTCGGCGTGCCCGGCGAGACGGTGCTGCCGGTCGAGCCGCTGCCCGACCCGGTCGCGCTGCGGCTGTTCGCCGAGCGCGCCGCCACCGCCCGTCCCGGCTTCGACCCGCAGGGCGACCCGGCGGCCTGCGCCGAGATCTGCCGCCGACTGGACGGGCTGCCGCTGGCCATCGAGCTGGCCGCCGCCCGGCTGCGGGTGATGACGGCCCGCCAGATAGCCGACCGGCTGGACGGCCGGTTCGCGCTGCTCACCGCGGGCAGCCGCACCCTGCTGCCGCGCCAGCAGACCCTGCGCGCGGTGGTCGACTGGAGCTGGGACCTGCTGGGCAAGCGGGAGCGCGCGGTGCTGCGCCGGCTCTCGGTGTTCTCCGGCGGCTGGCAGCTGGAGGACGCCGAGGCGGTCTGCGCCGACGGCCTCGACGTGGCCCCCGGGGAGGTCGCCGACCTGCTGTTGTCGCTGGTCGACAAGTCGCTGCTGGTCGCCGACCTGGACGGCGCCAGCCTGCCGCGCTACCGGATGCTGGAGACCATCCACGAGTACGCGGACGAGCGGCTCGCCGGGTCCGCCGCCGAGCGCGCCGCCACCGAGGCCCGCCACCTGGCGCACTTCCGTGCCCTGGTCGCGGAGGCCGACCGGTACATCCACGGCCCCCAGCAGCTGCACTGGCTGACGGTGCTGGATCGCGAGCAGGACAACATCCGGGCCGTGCTGCGCCGCGCGGTCGACCTGCGGGACGAGGAGCAGGCGCTGGTCCTGTGCCTCGGCATGAGCTGGTACTGGTCGCTGCGCGGCTACAGCATGGAGGCCCGTAACTGGTACAACGCGGTCGCCGCCCTGGGACCGGACCCGCTCGCTCCGGACGTCCCGCCGCCGGTGCCGCTGGAGCGCGGCGTGCTCGCGTACGGCGTGCCGATGCCCGACGGCGTGGTGGAGGAGGCCCGTCGGCTGCTCGCGATGTACCAGCTGATCGGGCTGTTCGAGGGGAACCTGGACGTGATCGGCGACCAGGACGCGGCCGCCGTCGCCCAGGGGCTGCTGGACGTCTACACCCCGGAGCTGCCGCAGGGCTACCGGTTCCCGGCGCTGATGCGAGTGTTCGGCGCCTTCCTGTCCGGCCGGCCGGAACTGATGAAGGACCTGCTGGACGACGCCGTGCGCGGCTGCGAACAGTACGGCGGGTCGAGCGACCTGGCGTTCATCCTGCAGGTCCGGGCCCGGATGCTGAACGACTGGCCGAGCGGTGCGGATCAGAGCGTCGCGGACGGCGAGCGCTCGCTGGAGCTGTACGAGCGGGCCGGCAACCTCTGGGGGGTCTCCCAGGCGCTGGCCGCCCACGGCGAGAGCCTGGCCAACCGGGGCGAGTCCGAGGCCGCCGCGGCCGCGTACGCGCGGGCGATCGAGCTGGCCGAGGAGCTGGGGGCGCCGCAGGAGATCCCGATCCTGCAGGTGCACCTCGGCACCGCCCTGCTGGAGTACGACATGGAGCGCGGCGAGCGGGTGATCCGGGAGGCGCTGGCCTCCATCGTCTCCCCGGGCACCGACCAGTCCACCACCGGCGCCCTGATGTTCGGCCACCTGACGCTCAGCGGCATCCACGCCCAGCGCGGCGAGTACGGGCCGGCCCTGGCCGAGCTGGACAGGCTCGAGGTGGTCAACGTGGGCGGCTTCGCGCCGAGCGTCGTGGCCGGGCTGTTGACCAGCGCCCGGGGCTGGATCACGGCCCGGGCCGGCGACCCGGACCGGGGCCTCGCCATGCTGCGCGAGGGCCGGCGGCTGCTGCGCTCGCTCACGGCCGCGAGCGGCTTCGCCGAGCACATGACGGTGATGGTGGTTCCCGCCGTCATCGCGGTGCTGTGCACCTTCGCCGAGCGCGACGGGGACCTGGCGCGGGCCGAGGTGGCGGCCGTGCTGACCGGTGCGTACGGCGGGCTGCACGGCCCGAAGGGCGGCTACCTCGACCGGGTCGAGCGTGAGCGTTCCGTCGGCATCCTGCGGGAGCTGCTCGGCACCGAGGCGTTCGAGGAGGCCCGCGCCCGCGGTGACGAGATGACCCAGCAGCAGACCCACGAGCTGCTGGAGGAGTTGATCGGCGAGCAGTCGGGCGAGCTGGGGGACGAGCAGTCGGGCTAGCGGCGGGCGAGCGGCCGGGCGAGCGGTGAGGGCCCGGCCGGTGACCGTCCCCTGGTCACCGGCCCGCCGGGCCCGGACGACGGCCGGCGCCTGTCCCGGGCAGCCGGCCGCCCTGCCCGCCGCCCCTCCTTCCGCGGAGGGCCGGCGGAGGCCTTTTCCTCGAAGAGGGTCAGGTCCGCTTGCGGAACCGGGCCACCGCGAGCGGGGCGAAGACCGCGGTGATGGCGGCGGACCAGATCATCACGATCATCACCGGGTGGGCCACCGGGCCCTGGCCGTTGAGCAGCGCCCGGGAGGCGTCGGCCAGTGCGGACAGCGGGTTGACCTTGGTGAAGGACTGCAGCCAGCCCGGCATGGTGCTGGTCGGGGCGAAGATCGAGCTGCCGAACTGCATCGGCATCAGGACCAGCATGGACACGCCCTGGACGGCCTGGGCGCTGCGCAGCGCCATGCCCAGCAGCATCGATATCCAGACGATCGACATGCCGAACACCAGGGCCAGGCCGATCGTGGCCAGTACCTCCAGGAGGCCGGTCTTCACCTCGAAGCCGATGCACATCGAGAAGCCGATCAGGATCGCGAAGGAGAGCAGCCCGCGGAGGGTCTCGGCGGCGATCTTGGAGAGCAGGACGGAGGCCCGGCCGATCGGCAGGGTCCGGAAGCGGTCCATCACGCCGGTCTGGAAGTCGCTGTTGAGGCCGGTGCCGACGGCCATCGCAAGGGTGAGGCCGGTCTGCCCGAGCAGGCCGGGGACCAGGTACTGCCGGTAGGTTTCCTGGTCGCCGGCCATCGCCCCGCCGAAGACGTAGACGAACAGCACGGTGAAGATCACCGGCATCAGCACGGCGTCGAACATCGACTCCGGGTCGGCCTTGATCCGCATCAGGTTGCGCCGGGTCAGCGCGCCGACGTGGCGCAGCGTCCCGGACAGGCCGATCCGGGAGTCCTCGACCCGGGCGGGGGCGAGCGTGGCGGTGGTCATGCGACGGGCTCCTTGGCGAGGCTGGGGGCGGGTGCCGCGTCGGCGGGCTTGCCGGTGATGGCGAGGAAGACCTCGTCGAGGCTGGGCACCTTGGTGTCGATGCCGGCGATCGCGAAGCCGCGGCCGCCGAGCACGCCGATCACCGCGGTCAGCTGCTCGTCGCCGGTGATCGGCACCGCGAGCAGGCCGGTGTCGGCGGAGTAGGTGGCGGTGCTGACGCCGTTGTCGCGCAGGCAGCGGGCCATCTCGGGCAGATCGGCCGGGTCGGCCGGGCGGACCTGGAGGGTCTGGCCGCCGACCTTGGCCTTGAGTTCGGACACCAGGCCGTTGGCGATGACCTTGCCGCGGTCGATGACGGTCAGCTCGTTCGCGAGCTGCTCCGCCTCCTCCATGTACTGGGTGGTCAGCAGCACGGTGGTGCCCTCGGCGACCATCCGCTGCACCTCGTCCCAGACCTCGTTGCGGGTGCGCGGGTCCAGGCCGGTGGTGGGCTCGTCCAGGTAGAGCACCCGGGGGCGGCCGATCATGCTGGCGGCCAGGTCGAGGCGGCGGCGCATGCCGCCGGAGTAGGTCTTGGCGGTCCGCTTGGCGGCCTCGGTGAGCGAGAACCGCTCCAGCAGCTCGTTCGCGCGGGTCCTGGCCTCACGGCGGGAGAGGTCGAGCAGCCGGCCGATCAGGTAGAGGTTCTCGTACCCGGAGAGGAGCTCGTCGACGGAGGCGTACTGGCCGGTGAGGCCGATCGTGCGGCGCAGCTGCTTGGGCTGGCGCAGGACGTCGTAGCCGCCGACGTGGGCGGTGCCGGCGTCCGGCTTGATCAGGGTGGAGAGGACCCGGACCAGGGTGGTCTTGCCCGCGCCGTTGGGGCCGAGCACGCCGAGGACGGTGCCCTCCCGCACGGTGAGGTCGACCCCGTCGAGGGCCTTGGTGGTGCCGTACTGCTTGACGATGCCGCGGACCTCGACGGCGTTGCCGGCGGCGGCTCCCCGGTCGTTCGGGGCGGTGGCGATTCGTGTCATGCCACCAGGTTGTCCGCCCCGGCTGTCAGCCCCCTGTCAGCGCGGCGGCGGCCGCGGCGGTCCGCTGCCAGGCGGCTGTCACGCCGCTGTCAGCGCCGTCCGGGCATGACAGCGGCCCCGCTCCGAGCCCTTCGGTTCGGAGCAGGGCCGGACGCTTCGGTTCGGAGCGGGGCCGGACGGCCGGTCAGTGGAAGCTGTGCTCCTCCGCGGGGAAGGCACCGCCGCGGACGTCCTCGTCGAAGGCCCGGGCGGCGTCGCCCAGGACGGCCCGCAGGTTGGCGTACTGCTTGACGAACTTCGGCACCCGGCCGGCCGTCATGCCGGCCATGTCGGTCCAGACCAGCACCTGGGCGTCGGTGCCGGGGCCGCCGCCGATGCCGACGGTCGGGATCGCGAGCTGCTCGGTGACCTGGGCGGCCAGTTCGGCCGGCACGGCCTCCAGCACCACCGAGAAGGCGCCCGCCTGCTGGACCGCCTTGGCGTCGCGCAGCAGCTGGTGCGCCGCCTCGTCGCCGCGGCCCTGGACCGGGTAGCCGCCGAAGGCGTGCACGGACTGCGGGGTGAGGCCGATGTGCGCCATCACCGGGATGCCGGCCTCGACCAGCAGCTCGATCGAGCGGGCGCTGCGCTCGCCGCCCTCCAGCTTGACCGCGCCGACCCCGGCCTCCTTCATCAGCCGGGCCGCGTTGTGCATGGCCTGCGCGGGGGACTCCTGGTACGAGCCGAACGGCAGGTCGGCGACGATCATCGACCGCTTGGTGCCGCGGACGACGGCGGCGGAGAGCATCACCATCTGATCCATGGTCACCGGGACGGTGGTCTCGTAGCCGAGGTGGCAGTTGCCCGCCGAGTCGCCGACCAGCAGCACCGGGATGCCGGCCTCGTCGAACACGCCTGCGGTCAGGGCGTCGTAGGCGGTGAGCATCGACCACTTCTCGCCGCGCTGCTTGGCGGAGGCGAGGTCGCGGACGGTGATGCGGCGGCTGGTGACCCCGCCGTAGAGGGTGGCGGTCGACGCCTGGTTCTGGGCAGGCGAAGGCGAAGAAGCGTTCATGGAACGGACTCCTGAAGGGTTGTCGTCTCGTGGCGCCGTACGGCGTCCCCGGATCACCTCCATGCTTGCACGCCCCGGCGCGCGCGCAAAGAGGGGTGCGTTCGTCCCGGTGCGATCCGTGACACACCCGGGCCCGTCGCCTCGGACGGCGGCCTCGGACTTTGCCTCGTTTTTACGAAACGGGGTCGTCTCGTATCGTATTCCCCGCTACTCTGGTGCGGGGGGTTACGAGACGTTTCCGACTCGGAATTGCCCGCCAGTGCCACGCCAACACGGACGGGAAGACCAATGACCACCGCAGCCGCGCCACCCCGCGTGCCGGAAGCCATCCACCGTCGGCGCTGGGCGATCCTCTGCACCCTCGTGCTCGCCCTGCTCGTCGTCGTGCTCGACAACTCGATCCTCAACGTCGCGATGAAGACCATCGCGACCCCCGCTCCGGTCGGCCTCGGCGCCACCCAGAGCGACCTGGAATGGTCGATCAACTCCTACACCCTGGTGTTCGCCGGGCTGCTCTTCACCTCGGGCCTGCTCGGCGACCGCTTCGGCCGCAAGCTCGCCCTGCTGGCCGGCATGGTGGTCTTCGGCATCGCCTCGCTGCTGTCCGCGATGGCCGGCTCGCCCGGTGAACTCATCGGCTTCCGCGGCCTGATGGGCGTCGGCGCCGCGCTCGCGATGCCCGCCACGCTGGCGATCATCATGAACGTCTTCGAACGCTCCGAGCAGCCCAAGGCGATCGGCATCTGGGCGGGCGCGGTCGGCCTGGCCATCGCCATCGGCCCGATCACCGGCGGCCTGCTGATCGAGCACTTCTGGTGGGGCTCGGTCTTCCTGATCAACGTCCCGATCGTGATCGTCGCGGTGATCGCGATGGTGATCCTGGTGCCCGAGTCCAAGGACCCCAACCCGGGCAAGCTCGACCCGGTCGGCGTGCTGCTGTCGATCATCGGCCTGGTCGCGCTGATCTACGGCATCATCAAGGGCGGCGAGCTGGCCGACTTCACCGCCGTCGAGGCCTGGGCACCGACCCTGACCGGTGTGGTCGCGCTGGTCGCCTTCGTCTGGTTCGAGCGCCGCACCGCGTTCCCCGCGCTGGACGTCTCCTGGTTCCGCAACAAGGTGTTCAGCGCCTCCGTGGTGGTCGTCGGCGTGATCTTCTTCGCGCTGATGGGCGTCTCCTTCTTCGGCGTCTTCTACATCCAGAGCGTGCGCGGCTACAGCGCGCTGCAGGCCGGTCTGCTGATGCTGCCGCTGGCCGTCGCCCAGCTGCTGTTCGCGCCGCGGGCCCGGCTGGTGGTCGACCGCTTCGGTGTCGCCGCCACCGCCGCGACCGGCATGGTGCTGGTCGCGCTCGGCTTCGTCGGCTACATCGTGCTGACCGCCACCACCCCGATCTGGGTGCTGATCGTGCTCGGCCTGGTGATGGGCGCCGGCATGGCGCACGTCATGCCGCCGGTCACCGTCGCGATCATGGGCTCGCTGCCCCGCGAGAAGGCCGGCGCCGGTTCGGCCGTCAACAACACCTTCCGTCAGGTCGGCGGCTCGCTGGGCGTCGCCGTGCTCGGCGCGGTGCTCTCCACCGTCTACCGCGACGGGATGTCCGACACGCTGAACCAGCTGCCCGAGAACCTGCGCGACAAGGCCGGCGAGTCGCTGGAGGCCACCCTGGCCATCGCCGACCGGATCCCCGGCGGCAAGGCCCTGATCGCCCCGGCGAACGACTCCTTCATCCACGCCATGCACGTGGTCGCCTCGCTCTCGGTGGGCATCTCGCTGGTCGGCGCGCTGGTCGCCTGGTTCCTGCTGCCGCGCCGCACCGCCGCCCCCGGCGCTCCGGCCGCCCCGGCCGGTCCGGCGGGCGAGCAGGCGGACGCGAGCCGGGAGACCGCGGCCGCGGAGGCCTGACCGGCGGCCGGGTCGCAGGACGGCTCGGGCCGGACCACGGCTCGGGCCGCAGGACAGCCGAGAGACAATGGCCCTGCCGACCGGTGCACCCGGTCGGCAGGGCCTCGGCCCGGCGGCGGGCCCCCGCCCGCCGTACGGACCGCCCATGACACGGACGGCGCCCGCGCGCCCCGGGGACAGCGAGGGAGAACAACGGGGATGAAGACGGACACCCCGACCGCCGACACCGAGCAGGACTGCGCCGCCGACGCCGACGCCGGCCAGGCCTGCGCCGCCGCACGCCGCGGCCGGCCGCGCAGCGAGGCCGCCGAACAGGCCATCTTCACCGCGGTGGTGGACCTCATGGCGAGCGGCACCACGATGTCCGAGCTCACCATCGAGGGCATCGCCACCGCCGCCGGCGTCGGCAAGGCCACCATCTACCGGCGCTGGCCCAACAAGGAGGCCCTGCTCGTCGACGTGGTCGGCAAGCTGGAGGCCCCGATGCCGGAGCCGAGCGGCGGCGGCGCGCGGGCCGACCTGATCGAGATGGTCGACTACATGCGCCGGCGCGGCCTCGCCAAGCGCACCCGCTGGGTGCTCAAGGCCGCCATGGGCCAGATGCAGAGCCTGCCCGAGCTGCACAACGTGTACCGCGAGCGGGTGGTCAAGCCGCGCCGTGACGCGGGGCTGGACCTGATCCGCCGCGCCATGGACGAGGGCGTGCTCCGCTCCGACCTCGACCTGGACCTGCTCGGCGACCTGCTGATGGGCCCGATCCTCTACCGCAGCATCCTGTGGGACGACTCCGACCTGGAGGACCCGGACCTGGCCCGCAAGATGGTCGACGCGCTGCTCCAGGGCCTCGCGCCGCGCTGACCCCGGGCCGCCGTCGAGCCGTCCTCCAGCAGCCGTCGGGCCGTCGTCGGGCCGTACCGGACTGCCACCGGAGCGTCCTGACGGGACGTGGCCTAACTCACCAAACCGGGCCACGCCGGAACCCGCTCCGGGAGCGTGACGTCTGTCCCGGCATAGGCTGAGCCGGGTATCCGATCGAACCGGCACCGGTCCGGTGCCGCGCCCGTCCCCACGGGCCGGATCCGGGCCGGCGGACGGCACGAGCGAACGGGAGCCACGGAATGGCGCAGGCGGACAGGACCGAACGGATCGCGGCCCCCGGAGGTGCCGACGACTCGGCCCCGGCGGTCCGGTTCGGCGGCCTCCTCGGCCTGCGGGACTGGGGCCGGGACGCCCGCGGCGCGACCACCTGGCGGCGCGGCCTGGTGGTCGCCGTCCTGGCCGGGCTCACCGCCGCGCTGCTCGCCTTCCACGCCGAGGTGCCCAACAGCGTCGGCAACCTCGGGAGCCTGCTGGAGACCTTCCTGCCCTGGCTGGGCCTGGCCGTCCCGGTGCTGCTGGTGCCCGCGCTGCTGCGCCGCTCCGCCACCGCGCTGCTCGCCCTGCTGCTGCCCGTCGTGCTCTGGGTCAACCTGTTCGGCGGCCTGCTGACCGACAAGAGCGGCGGCAAGGGCGACTGGACGGTGGTCAGCCACAACGTGGCCGCCGCCAACACCGACGTGCCGGGCACCATCCGGGGGCTGGTCGCCTCCGGCGCCCAGGTCGTCGCCCTGCAGGAACTGGCGGGCAGGGCGATGCGCTCGTACGAGACCGGGCTCGCCGAGGCCTACCCGTACCACACGGTGGAGGGCACGGTCGGGCTCTGGTCGAAGTACCCGATCAGCGGGGTCGCGCCGGTGGACCTCAAGATGGGCTGGACCAGGGCGTTCCGGGCCCAGGTCGGCACCCCGCAGGGCCCGGTCGCGGTGTACGTCGCGCACCTGCCCTCGGTGCGGCTGAAGGCCGAGGGCGGCTTCACCGTCAACCAGCGGGACGCCAGCGCGCAGGCGCTCGGCGACGCGATCGAGGCCGAGCCGCTCAAGAAGGTGCTGCTGCTCGGCGACCTCAACGGCACCATGAACGACCGCAGCCTGGCGCCGGTCACCTCGCAGATGCGCTCGGCCCAGGGCGCCGCCGGGGACGGCTTCGGCTTCAGCTGGCCGGCGTCCTTCCCGATGGCCCGGATCGACCAGATCATGAGCAAGGGCGGGCTCGAACCGGTCGACTCCCGCACCCTGCCCCGGGACGGCAGCGACCACCTCCCGGTGGTCGCCACCTACCGGTACGACGCGTAGCGCTCGTCTCAGCCGCGCCGCCAGCGGTTGGTGATCGGCAGTCGGCGGTCCCGGCCGAAGTTCTTGACCGAGATCTTCGGGCCCGGCGGGTACTGGCGCCGCTTGTACTCGGCGGTGTCGACGAGCCGCACCACCCGGTCCACCACGGCCGGGTCGAAGCCGGCCGCCACGATCGCGTCCCGGCCCTCGTCGCCCTCGATGTAGCGCGCCAGCACGCTGTCCAGCAGGTCGTAGTCGGGCAGCGAGTCGCTGTCCACCTGGTCCGGCCGCAGCTCGGCGGACGGCGGCTTGACGATGGTGTTCTCCGGGATCGGCGCCACCTCGCCGCGCCGCTCGGCCTCCTCGTTGCGCCAGCGGGCCAGCCGGAAGATCAGGGACTTGTACACGTCCTTGATCGGCCCGAACGCGCCCACCGAGTCGCCGTACAGGGTCGAGTAGCCGACGGCCAGCTCGCTCTTGTTGCCGGGCGCGAGCACGATGTGCCCCTCCTGGTTGGAGATCGCCATCAGCAGGGTGCCGCGCAGCCGGGACTGCAGGTTCTCCTCGGCCAGGCCGGTCAGCTCGGTGGCGGCCAGGTAGGCGTCGAACATCGGGGCGATGGAGACGGTCCGGAAGTGCAGCCCGGTGCGGCGGGCCAGCTCGGCCGCGTCGTCCTTGGAGTGCTCGGAGGAGTAGCGGCTGGGCATCGAGACGCAGTGGACGTTCTCGGCGCCGATCGCGTCCACCGCGATCGAGGCCACCAGCGCCGAGTCGATGCCGCCGGACAGGCCGATCAGCACCGACCTGAAGCCGTTCTTGGCGACGTACGCCCGGGTGCCGGAGACCAGCGCGGCCCAGATCTCGGCCTCGTCGGACAGCCGCGGCGCGACCTCGGCGGTCAGCTGCTCGGTGGGCACGGGCTGCGGCTCGCCGTCCAGCTCGGTGCGGACCAGGTGCAGCCCGTCGCTCAGCAGCAGGCCGTCGGTGTGGTCGCTGCTGGCGGCCGGCAGGTCGAGGTCCAGCACCAGCAGGTGCTCCTCGAACTGCGGGGAGCGGGCGAGGACTTCGCCGTCCGCGCCGACCACGATCGAGTCGCCGTCGAAGACCAGCTCGTCCTGGCCGCCGACCATGTTGACGTACGCCAGGGCGCAGCCCGCCTCGGCGGCCCGGCGCCGGACCAGCTCCAGCCGCTGGTCGTCCTTGTTCCGCTCGTACGGCGAGCCGTTGATCACCAGCAGCAGCCCGGCCTCGGCCTCGCGGGCCGCGGTGACCCGGCCGCCGTCCTGCCAGATGTCCTCGCAGACGGCCAGCGCGACGTCCACCCCGTGCACCCGGACCACCGGCAGCTGGTCGCCCGGGACGAACCAGCGGAACTCGTCGAACACGCCGTAGTTGGGCAGGTGGTGCTTGGCGAAGCGGGTCACGACCTCGCCCCGGTGCAGCACGGCGGCGCAGTTCTGCGGCGACCCGGCCGGGCGGTTGAAGCGCGGCGAGGCGTGCTCGGAGCGCCCGAGGTAGCCGACCACCACCGGCACCTCGCCCAGCCCGTCGGCCGCCAGCCGGCCGGCCAGCTCGACCAGCGCGCCGCGGGAGGCCTCGACGAAGGAGCGCCGCAGGGCGAGGTCCTCGACCGGGTACCCGGTGAGGGCCATCTCGGGGAAGGCGACCAGCTGCGCGCCGGCCTCGACGGCCTGCCTGGTCCAGCGCACCACCTCATCGCTGTTGCGGGCGAGGTCACCGACCCAGGGGTCGATCTGGCTCAGGGCGAGACGGAGATTGGGCATGCCCCCGAGTGTAATCGTCTATCTGACGCAATGTCCCGCGAGGGGGGTCGGTCCAGGGTCGGTCCGAAGCCGGCCCGGGGTTGTTCCGCGGTTGCTCCGGGGCTGTTCCCGGGCCGATCCAGGGCCGATCCAGGGGGTCGGCACTGCCGGACCGGGCGGTGATCGGCCATGATGGGGGCATTCGCCGCCAGGGGTCTTCCGGAGGCCGCCCGGGCGTAACACGAGCGTAAAGAGCAGAGGTGAGACTGTCCCCATGGGCAAGCAGCAGCAGTTCGTGCTTCGGACGCTCGAAGAGCGTGACATCCGGTTCGTCCGGCTGTGGTTCACCGACGTGCTCGGGTTCCTCAAGTCGGTCGCGGTGGCGCCGGCCGAACTGGAGCAGGCCTTCGAGGAAGGCATCGGGTTCGACGGCTCCGCGATCGAGGGCTTCGCCCGGGTGTACGAGTCCGACATGATCGCCAAGCCGGATCCGACCACCTTCCAGATCCTGCCGTGGCGCTCGGAGACCCCGGGCACCGCCCGGATGTTCTGCGACATCCTGATGCCGGACGGCTCGCCGTCCTACGCCGACCCCCGGTTCGTGCTCAAGCGCACCCTGGAGAAGGCCTCCCAGCAGGGCTTCACGTTCTACACCCACCCGGAGATCGAGTTCTTCCTGCTGAAGAACCTGCCCGGCGACGGCACCGCGCCGATCCCCGCCGACCAGTCCGGCTACTTCGACCACACCCCGCGCGGGGTCGGCCACGACTTCCGCCGCCAGGCGATCACCATGCTCGAGTCGATGGGCATCTCGGTCGAGTTCTCGCACCACGAGGGCGCCCCCGGCCAGCAGGAGATCGACCTGCGCTACGCCGACGCGCTGTCCACCGCCGACAACATCATGACCTTCCGGCTGGTCATGAAGGAGGTCGCGCTGGAGCAGGGCGTGCACGCGAGCTTCATGCCCAAGCCCTTCTCCGAGCACCCCGGCAGCGGCATGCACACCCACCTCTCGCTGTTCGAGGGCGACCGCAACGCCTTCCACGAGTCCGGCGCCGAGTACCAGCTCTCCAAGGTCGGCAGATCCTTCATCGCCGGCCTGCTGAAGCACGCCGCCGAGACCGCCGCCGTCACCAACCAGTGGGTGAACTCCTACAAGCGGATCTGGGGCGGCTCCCAGCGCACCGCCGGGGCCGGCGGCGAGGCGCCGTCCTACATCTGCTGGGGCCACAACAACCGCTCGGCGCTGATCCGGGTGCCGATGTACAAGCCGGGCAAGCAGGGCTCCACCCGGATCGAGGTCCGCTCCCTCGACACCGGCTGCAACCCCTACCTCGCCTACGCCGTCACCCTCGCGGCCGGCCTGAAGGGCATCGAGGAGGGCTACGAGCTCCCGCCCGGCGCCGACGACGACGTGTGGGCGCTGTCCGACTCCGAGCGCCGCGCCCTCGGCATCCAGCCGATGCCGCAGAACCTCGGCGAGGCCATCGACCTGATGCAGCGCAGCGAACTCGTCGCCGAGACGCTGGGCGAGCACGTGTTCGACTTCTTCCTGCGCAACAAGCGCCAGGAGTGGGAGGAGTACCGCTCCGAGGTCACCCCGTTCGAGCTGCGGAAGAACCTCCAGGTGCTCTGACGGATCCGTCGGTCATCGCGTGGGCCTGGTCCGGTCGGACCAGGCCCACGCCGCTCGTGTGGCCGACCGGACCGCGGTCGGATCCGCGCCTCGGCCGCCTTGAGCGAACCGTCAGGCGGTCCTACGTTGTTGGTGGGTTGGACGGGCGGCATCCCCCGCGCACGTTAATCCGTTGGGCCAATGCGGTTACTCTGCAGCGATGCGAGCCGTGACCGGGTGACGGAGAGGCGTATCCAGAAGGTCCGTTTGCGGATCATCCTGGAGTGTCATGCGTATTCGAATCACCACCCTGGTCCTGTCCGGACTGACCTCGGCCGCCCTCGTGTGGGGTGCCGGCTCCGCGGCCTACGCCTCGCCCGTCGTCGACCACAGCGCGTCCTCCGAATCGGCTGGGGCCCAGGGCGAATGGGTCGACAGCCTCCTTCGTCAGGCCGAGAGGGACAACGGCGACGCCACCGGCACCTTGGCCTTCAGCGGCCGTGGTGCCCTCAAGTCCGGGCCGGTGTTCAGCCAGACCTACCGAACCGACGGTGGCACCGAGATCGACGGAACCTCGGCCGACATTCCGGCGGCGGACAGCGCGAAGCCAGTCGACGTTCCGGCGGTGGACGGCGCGAAGCCGGTCGACGTTCCGGCGGTGGACGGCGCGAAGCCGGTCGACGTTCCGGCGGTGGACGGCGCGAAGCCGGCCGACGCCCCCGAGCGGGACAAGGCGGGCGAGCCGGGCGAGGAAGGAACCAAGCAGGACGAAGTGGGTCAGCCGAGCGAGGAAGGAGCCGAGCGCGGTCGGCCCGTGGCCCAGCCGTCGACGCTCGCGCTCCCCGAGGGCCTGTCGGCCGGTAGCGGCAAGCGCTGCGACGAAGGCAAGCACGGCCACGGCGTCCACCACGGCCCCGGCTGCTCCTGCCGCCCCTGCGAGCACGTCAGCCATGGTGAGCACGGCGAGCACGGCGAGCACGGTGAGCACGGTGAGCACGGTGAGCACGGTGAGCACGGCGGGCAGGAGCAGGGGCAGCACGGCGAGCAGAACCAGTCCCAGGGCCAAGGCCAGCACGTCGACGTGACCGTCACCGTGCAGAACAACCTCAACAACAGCGCCAGCAACTCGAACAAGCAGGCCTCGCACAACGTGAACAAGGTCAAGTTCGTCGCGGAGGAGCGAGCGCCGTACAAGACGGTCCACCTGGGCGGCCACGAGCACGAGGCGAAGGGCGGGCACCACAACGCGGGCGAGCAGCGCCCGGCCGGGCACAGCCACGAGGAGCTGGCCCAGACGGGGAGCCAGGAGGCGCCGGTGCTGATCGGCCTCTCGGCGGCGTTCCTCGCGGCGGGCGCGGCAGCCATGCGGGTCAGCCGACGGCGTGCATGACCGGGACCGTCCCCCGGGGTGCCGGGTAGCGCCCCGCCCGGCTGGTCAACGGCCGGGCAAGACGGCGAACCAGGGGCTGGTGCGCCGGCGGTTGCCGAGTATCGAGTGACGGACGGGCGGTGCGCTGTGGGCGCACCGCCCGTCGGTCGTGCGTCGGTGTCACCGCCTGCGCCCCTTCGAGGGCCCCGCTAGCGCAGCTCGGGGGGCGGCGTACGGCCCGGGTCCACCGGCTGTTCCCGGACCAGGCTGCCCCAGACGGCCATCCGGTACAGCGACGTGTAGACCGGCGTGCAGGTCGTCAGGGTGATGTAGCGGCCCGGCTCGGTGTACGGGGAGCCGGTGGGCACGGGGGCGATGACCCCGGTGTCGTACTTGGAGGTCTGGGGCAGCGTGGCATCGACGCGGTAGACGTACCAGCGGTCGCGGGTCTCCACGACCAGCGGGTCGCCCGGCTTCAGCCGGTCCAGGTCGTGGAACTTGGCGCCGTGCCCGTCGCGGTGGGCGGCGAGGGCGAAGTTGCCTTGGGCTTCCCAGGGCATGGCCGAGGGGTAAGGCTCCGTGTAGGCGCCGGCGACCCCGTCCGCGAGGGTGTCCTCGTCGGCACCGACCTTGATCAGCACCTGGTAGCCGGCTCCGAGGGCCGGCACGTGAAGGAAACCGATGCCCCCGCCCGCGTCGAACGGGGGCGGCGCGGCGGTGCCCGCGGCGCCGGTCGGTGCGGGCGTCGGGGCCGTCGCCGACCAGGACTTGCGCAGCTGCTCGGCGGCGAGGCCGGCGTGCCGGGCGGCCGTGAGGTTCGTCCACCACAGGGAGTAGACGACCAGCAGGGCCAGCAGCACACCGATGGTGAACAGCACGTCGCCGAGCACGCCGACCACACCCCGGAGGGGGCGTCGGCGTGCGGTCGGCTCCCCGGCCGGGTGCTCGGTCGCCATGGGTCGTCCCTTCGGATGGGGGAGCGCAGGGGCGGACCCGGGCGGGGAGGCACCCGGCGCGGGAGCCGCCGCCGGGGGCGTCCCGGCTGGTCATGCGCGTACTCCACCGCGCCCGCGAGTCGGCGGGCAAGCCGACACGCCACGCCGGCGGCCGGGGCCCCTCCGCCCGGCCGACCGGTGACGGGCGGGCTCGACCTGTGGGCCGTCCGGCGGTGGGCCGCGCAGGCGCGTAACCTGCTGGAGCGGACGGATGGAGGGGCCGATGGCGGTGGACGAGCAGCGGGCCGGGAGCCGGGTCAGCAAGCCGGAGAACCGGCTGGTCCGGCGCGGGTTCGGCGACCCGGCGCGGGCGGTGCGGCTGTTGGAGGGCCCCGGGCTGGAAGGCCTGGCCGACGACCCCGTGCTGCTGGACGCGCTCGGCGCCACCGCCGACCCCGACCTCGCGCTGCTCGGCCTGGCCCGGCTGATGGAAGCCGCCGACGAGGCCGACCGGCACACCCTGCGCGACACCCTCACCACCTCCAAGCCGCTGCGCGACCGGCTGCTCGGCGTGCTCGGCGTCTCCACCGCGCTCGGCGACCACCTGGCCCGGCACCCGCACGACTGGCACACCCTGGTCACCTTCGAGCTGCGCGACATGCACCCCGGCCCGGAGGACTTCCGCCGCGCCCTGTCCGAGGGCGTCCGCGGCGGCGGCCCCGGCCCGGCGGACGCGCTGCGGATCGCCTACCGCCGCTGCCTGCTCGCCATCGCCGCCCGCGACCTGACCGGCACCAGCGACCTCGCCCGGACCGCCGCCGAACTCGCCGACCTGGCCGGCGCCACCCTGCAGACCGCCCTCGACCTCGCCGCCGAGCATGGCCCGGAAGCCGCCGCGGCCTGCCGGCTCGCGGTGATCGGCATGGGCAAGTGCGGCGGCCGCGAACTCAACTACGTCTCGGACGTGGACGTCATCTTCGTCGCCGAGCCGCGCGAGGGCGTGGAGGAGCACGAGGCGGTCCGGGCCGCGACCCGACTGGCCGCCGCCCTCACCCGGCTCTGCGCGGACACCACCGGCGAGGGCACCATCTGGCCGGTGGACGCCAACCTGCGCCCCGAGGGCCGCAACGGCCCGCTGGTGCGCACCCTGGCCAGCCACCTCGCCTACTACCAGCGCTGGGCCAAGACCTGGGAGTTCCAGGCGCTGCTCAAGGCCCGCCCGGTCGCCGGGGACGCCGAACTCGGCGCCGCGTACATCGAGGCGCTCGCCCCGCTGGTCTGGCAGGCCGCCGCCCGGGACAACTTCGTCACCGACGTCCAGCAGATGCGCCGCCGGGTGATCGACTCCATCCCGGTCACCGAGCTGGACCGCCAGCTCAAGCTCGGCCCGGGCGGGCTGCGCGACGTCGAGTTCTCCGTCCAGCTGCTCCAGCTGGTGCACGGCCGCACCGACCCGGCGCTGCGCAGCGGCAACACCCTGGAGGCGCTGGCCGCGCTCTCCCGGGGCGGGTACGTCGGCCGGGCGGACGCCGCCTCGCTGGACACCGCGTACCGCTTCCTGCGCTCGCTGGAGCACCGGATCCAGCTGTACCGGCTGCGCCGCACCCACCTGATGCCCACCGGGGCCGAGGACCGGCGCCGGCTGGCCCGCTCGCTGGCCACCCTGATCAACGACGACACCCGCGCCGACCCGGTGGCCGCGCTGGAGCGGGAGTGGAAGCGCCACGCGGTGGAGGTCCGGCGGCTGCACGAGAAGCTGTTCTACCGGCCGCTGCTCGACGCCGTCGCCGAACTGCCGCCGGGCGCCGCCGGGCTGACCCCGGACGCCGCGCGGGCCCGGCTGGAGGCGCTCGGCTACACCGACCCGGCGGCCGCGCTGCGCCACATCAGCGCGCTGGCCTCCGGGGTGAGCCGCAAGGCCGCGATCCAGCGCACCCTGCTGCCGGTGCTGCTCGGCTGGTTCGCCGACTCGGCCGACCCGGACGCCGGGCTGCTCAACTTCCGCCAGGTCTCCGACGCGCTCGGCCGCACCCCCTGGTACCTGCGGCTGCTCCGGGACGAGAGCGCCGCCGCCGAACAGCTGGCCCGGGTGCTCTCGGCCGGCCGGCTCGCGCCCGACCTGCTGCTGCGCGCCCCCGAGGCGGTGGCCATGCTCGGCGACCCGAACGGGCTGGAACCGCGCGGACGGGCGGCGCTGCAGTCGGAGATACTGGCCGCCGTCGGCCGGGCCGGGTCCACCACCGCCGCGGTGGCCGCCGCCCGCTCGGTGCGCCGCCGGGAGCTGTTCCGGACGGCCGCCGCGGACGTCCTCGGCCGGCTCGGGGAGGACCCCGCCGAGGCGCTGGACACCGCCGGGGAGGCGCTCACCGCGCTCAACGCCGCCACCCTGCAGGGCGCGCTGCGGGCCTGCGTCGCGGGCTGGGAGGCCGAGAACGGGGACCTGCCGACCCGGATCTCGGTGGTCGCGATGGGCCGCTTCGGCGGCCACGAGCTGGGCTACGGCTCGGACGCGGACGTGCTCTTCGTCCACGAGCCGCTGCTCGGCTCGCTGGAGCAGGAGGCCGCCCGGGCCGCCCAGGCGGTCTGCCACGAGCTGCGCGCCCAGCTGGGCGCGCCGTCCACCGAGCCGCCGCTGCTGGTCGACGCCGACCTGCGGCCGGAGGGGCGCAGCGGACCGTTGGTGCGCAGCCTCGCCTCGTACGCGGCGTACTACCGGCGCTGGTCGCACGCCTGGGAGAGCCAGGCGCTGCTGCGGGCCGAGCCGGTCGCCGGGGACGAGGAGCTGGGCACGCGGTTCCGGCAGCTGATCGACCCGCTGCGCTACCCGGGCAACGGGGTGCCGGAGCGGGACCTGGTGGAGATCCGCCGGATCAAGGCCCGGATCGAGGCCGAGCGGCTGCCGCGCGGGGCCGACCCGACCACCCACACCAAGATCGGCCGGGGCGGGCTGGCGGACGTGGAGTGGACGGTGCAGCTGCTCCAGCTGCGGCACGGCCACGAGCTGCCGGCCCTGCGCACCACCCGGACCAGGGCGGCGCTGGCGGCCGCGGTCGCGGCCGGGCTGGTGGAGCCGGAGGACGCGGAGGTGCTGGAAGCGGCCTGGGTGCTGGCCTCCCGGGTGCGGGCGGCGGTGATGCTGGTGCGCGGCCGGCCCGGGGACAGCTTCCCGGGGGAGGCCCGGGAGCTGGCCGGGGTGGCCCGCTACCTCGGGTACGGCGCCGGGCACAGCGGGGAGCTGCTGGACGACTACCGGCGGACCACCCGGCGGGCCCGGGCCGTGGTGGACCGGCTGTTCTACGGCCTCTGACGGCCGCTGACCGCCGCTGACCGCCGCTGACGGCCTCTGCCCGTCTCCGGCCGTCTCCGGGTGCGTGACTTCCGGGTACGCGAAAGGGGCCCCTGCTCGGGGCCCCTTCGTCGTGGTCCGTTCGCGGCTGCCGCTACCGGCGCGCGCTGCTGGCCGCGGGCTCGCTCCACTGCTCCGGGACGGTGATCGGCTGCTCGGCCGCCGCCTCCCGGGCGGGCACCTGCGGCAGCTTGTAGACCCACTCGTGGTACAGCCAGCGGGCGGTGAGGAAGCCCAGGCTCAGGCAGATCTCGCCGCCGACGGCGTCCATCCAGAAGTGGTTGGCGGTCGAGACGATGACCACCAGGGTGGCGGCCGGGTACATCAGGCCGAGTGCCCTGACCCACTTCCGGCGGGCCAGGAAGAAGATCGCCAGACCGCACCACATCGACCAGCCGATGTGCATCGAGGGCATCGCGGCGTACAGGTTGGAGACGTGTGCGGCGGGCCCGGAGGCGAACGAGCCCCAGGTGCCGTGGGTCTTCACGGTGTCGATGAAGCCGCCGTCGGTCATCAGCCGGGGCGGGGCCAGCGGGAAGGCGTAGAAGCCGACCAGGGCGATCAGGGTGGTGACGAACAGCACGGTACGGGCCGCGACATAGCGGCCGGGGTGGCTGCGGTAGAGCCAGACCAGGACGCCGATCGTGATCACGAAGTGCAGGGTGGCGTAGTAGTAGTTCATCCCGGTGATGAGCCACCCGACGCCGTCCACGGCGTGGTTGACCGAGCGCTCGACGGCGATGCCGAGGTGCTGCTCGAGCTCCCAGATCCAGCGCGTGTGCTTCTGGGCTATCGATTCCTGCTGCGGGACCGCGTTGCGGACGATCGAGTAGATCCAGTAGCTGATCCCGATCAGGGCCAGCTCGATCCAGATCCGCGGTCGGGCCGGTGAACGGCGCTGCTCGCGGAAACGGTGGCGCAGGGCCGCGGTACGGGACTGCGCGGCGCGGGTGGCTCCGTCGGGCACGCGGCCGGGGACGGCCGTCGCTTCCTCGGAACCGCCACCGCTGGCCGCGTCGGCGCGCCGGGCGTCGCCTCGCTGGATCTCGGTCGGTTCCCCCATGGCCGAGAAGTCTGCCAGACCGCTCGTAGCCGTCTGCTCATCCTCTGGAAGTGGATTCTTCACCGGCTGTCCCCCTTGAGGGCTAGGGGCCGGCTCCCACCGGGGGAGGGGGTGCGCAGGGTTCTGGGGCATACCGGTGGGACGGACATACGTCCCATTGTCACGCCCGTCGCTCCGGGGGAGTAATCGGGGTGGCCGGAGACGGCCGCCGGCCTGGATTTTCCCGGCACGAAACGGTTTCTGCATCTTGCTGAAACATATTGCAGGCCGCTAGCTTCCTGGAAACTCGATCGCCCCTTCCCCTAAGGGAGCCCTCAGTGGCCGATGTCCCGCTCCGCCCCCGACGGAGCAGAACAACCCCCCGCAGGCCAGGCCGCACGGCCGTCCTGCTGGCCGCCGCGCTGACCGCCGCCACCCTCGGCAGCGTCCCCGCGGCCCACGCCGCCGCCCCGCCGGCCCCGCCCTCGGACACCGCGCTCGCCGCCACCGCCGGGCGGCACGACCTCACCCGCGAGCAGTTCTACTTCGTCCTGCCCGACCGCTTCGCCGACGGCGACCAGGCCAACGACACCGGCGGCATCACCGGAGGGCGGCTGGAGAACGGCTTCGACCCCGCCGACAAGGGCTTCTACCACGGCGGCGACCTGGCCGGCCTGATCCAGAAGCTCGACTACATCCAGGACCTCGGCACCACCGCGATCTGGATGGCGCCGATCTTCAAGAACAAGCCGGTGCAGGGCAGCGGCGCGGACGCCTCGGCCGGCTACCACGGCTACTGGATCACCGACTTCACCCAGGTCGACCCGCACTTCGGCACCAACGAGCAGCTCAAGGACCTGATAGCCAAGGCGCACGCCCGGGGCATCAAGGTCTTCTTCGACGTCATCACCAACCACACCGCCGACGTCATCGACGACGCCGAGCAGCAGCACGGCTACCGCTCGGCGGGCGCCTACCCGACGCTCGACGCGGACGGGAACCCGGTGGACGAGACCGCCGTCGCCGACGCGGGCACCCCCTGGCCGCGGACCACCAAGGACTCCTTCCCCTACACCCCGGTCTTCCGCAACCCCGGCGACGCGAACGCCAAGACCCCGTCCTGGCTCAACGACCCCTCGCTCTACCACAACCGGGGCGACTCGACCTTCGTCGGCGAGTCCGCCACCGAGGGCGACTTCAGCGGCCTGGACGACCTCGACACCCAGAACCCCCGGGTGGTGAAGGGCTTCGAGAAGGTCTACCAGCAGTGGGTCCAGGACGCCGGCGTGGACGGCTTCCGGATCGACACCGTCAAGCACGTCAACATGGCGTTCTGGCAGCAGTGGGCGCCCGCGCTCAAGGACTTCGCCGCCCGGCAGGGCAACAAGAAGTTCTTCATGTTCGGCGAGGTCTACTCCGGCGACCCGGCGATCACCTCGCCCTACGTCACCAAGGGCAAGCTGCAGGCCACCCTGGACTTCCCGTTCCAGGGCGCGGCCCGCTCGTACGTCTCCCAGGGCGGCTCGGCGAAGACCCTCGCCGACGTCTACGGCCAGGACTACCGCTACACCGGCGCCGACACCGACGCGTACGAGCTGCCGACCTTCCTCGGCAACCACGACATGGGCCGCTTCGGCTCCTTCCTGCTCGCCGACAACCCGGGCGCCGACGAGGCGACCCTGCTGAAGAAGGACCGGCTCGGCAACGAGCTGCAGTTCCTCACCCGCGGCCAGCCCGTCGTCTACTACGGCGACGAGCAGGGCTTCACCGGCGCCGGCGGCGACAAGGACGCCCGGCAGGACCTGTTCGCCTCCAGGACGCCCTCCTACAACAGCGACCGGGTGCTCGGCGGCACCTCAGGCCCGGCCGACCGGTACGGGCAGGGCGGCGAGCTCTACCAGGGCATCGCGGGGCTCGCCAAGCTGCGCCGCGACAACCCGGCGCTGGCCGACGGCGCCCAGATCGAGCGGTACGCCGCCGACGGCGCCGGCGTCTACGCCTTCTCCCGGATCGACGCGGGCCAGCAGGTCGAGTACCTGGTGGCGGTCAACAACGCCACCGAGGCGAAGACCGTCACGCTGGACACCTTCTCCGCGGGGATGGGCTTCGACCGGATCCACCCGGCGGCCGGGGACCGCGTCACCAGCGGCCCCGACCGCAAGGTGACCGTCACCGTGCCGGCGCTCTCCTCCGTCGTGTTCAAGGCGGGCGGCAGGCTCGCGGCCGTCGGCGCGGCGCCGCAGATCGCGGTGCAGCCGCCCGCAGACGGCTCCACCGGGCTCGTCACGGTGGGCGCCCACGTCGACGGCGGCGGCTTCGACCGGGTCACCTTCGCCGCCCAGATCGGCAACGGGGCCTGGCAGACGCTGGGCACCGCCGACACCGGGAAGTACCTCGTCACCCAGGACCTGAGCGCCGTCGCCCCCGGCACGGTCGTGCGGTACAAGGCCGTCGTCCAGGACTCCAGCGGCCACCTGCGCTCCGCCACCGGCAGCTTCACCACCGGCACCCCCGCGCCCAAGCCGGTGCCCACCGCCGGCGCCCGCCCCTACGCCGTCGTCCACTACAACCGGCCGGACGGCGACTACGACGGCTGGAACCTCTACGCCTGGGGCGACCTCGCCGACGGCGAGGCCACCCCGTGGCCGGCCGGGCACGGCTTCACCGGGCGCGACGCGTACGGCGCCTTCGCGTACGTGCGGCTGAAGCCCGGCGCCTCGGACGTCGGGTTCATCGTGGAGAAGAACGGCGTCAAGGACGTGGACGCCGACCGGCACATCGACCTCGGCAGCACCGGCGAGGTGTGGCTCAAGCAGGGCGACCCCGCGGTGCGCACCGCCGACCCCGGCCCGGGCAACACACAGCCGGCGAACACCGCCGTCATCCACTACAACCGGGCCGACGGCGACTACG
Source organism: Kitasatospora sp. NPDC034023 (assembly GCF_055575795.1). Lineage (NCBI taxonomy): Bacteria > Bacillati > Actinomycetota > Actinomycetes > Kitasatosporales > Streptomycetaceae > Kitasatospora > Kitasatospora sp. NPDC034023. The sequence continues at coordinate 166,231 of NZ_JBVIRY010000002.1, read as the reverse complement.
ACGGCTGGGGCCTGCACGACTGGACCGGCGCCGCCACCCCCACCGACTGGGGCAAGCCCCTGACGCCGGTGCGCCGCGACGCCTTCGGCGCCGTCTTCGAGGTGCCGCTGGCCCCCGGCGCGACCAGCCTCAGCTACATCCTGCACAAGGGCAACGACAAGGACCTGCCCGCCGACCAGTCGCTCGACTTCGCGGTCGACGGCAAGGAGGTCTGGATCCTCGGCGGCCGCGAGGGCCACCTGCTGCCGCAGAACCCGGCCGCCTCCTCGCAGCTGGACCTCGGCACCGCCAAGGCGCAGTGGATCGACGCGAAGACCGTCGTCGTCCCGGCGAACTACGGCGCGGGCGACGACGCCCTGGCCGGCGGCACCAGCGCCCAGCTGGTGTACGACCCGGCGGGCGGCATCCGGGCCGACAAGGGCGTGCTGACCAAGCCCGGCCAGTGGCTGCGGCTCACCCCGGTCAAGGGCGGACTGACCGACGCGCAGAAGGCCGAGTTCCCGCACCTGGCGGGCTACCGGGCCTTCACCGTGGACGCCCGGGACACCGCCAGGATCCCGGCCGCGCTGCGCGGCCAGCTGCTGTTCACCGAACACCTGCCCAGCGGCGCGGTGTCGGCCGCGACCGGGGTCCAACTCCCGGGCGTGCTGGACGACCTGTACGCCGCCAAGACCGCCAAGGTCGACTTCGGCCCGGCGTACTACGACGGCAAGGTGGCGCTGTCCCTCTGGGCGCCGACCGCGCAGGAGGTGTCCGTCCAGGTCTTCGACGGCCCGGCCGGGGGCACCCCGAGGACGCTGCCGCTGAAGCAGGACGACGAGACCGGCGTGTGGGAGGTCGTCCGCGACAAGAAGGAGCTGGACGGCAAGTACTACCTGTACCAGGTGAAGGTCTGGGCGCCCTCGGTGCAGCAGGTGGTGGTCAACACCGTCACCGACCCGTACTCGGTGGCACTGTCGGCCGACTCCGGGCGCAGCCTGGTCGCCGACCTCGACGCCAAGGCGCTCAAGCCCGCGGGCTGGGACGACCACGCCCGTCCGCAGGCCGTCCCGCCCGGGCAGCAGCAGATCCAGGAGCTGCACGTCCGGGACTTCTCGGTCGAGGACCCCACCGTTCCGGACGCCGAGCGCGGCACCTACCTGGCGTTCACCGAGTCGCAGTCGGCCGGCATGCAGCACCTGCGGGACCTGGCCAAGGCCGGGGTGACCACGATCCACCTGCTGCCGACCTTCGACATCGCCACCATCCGGGAGAACCGGGCCGACCAGAAGCTGCCCGCGTGCGACCTCAAGTCCCTTCCCGCGGACGGCCCGAAGCAGCAGGAGTGCGTGGCGGCCGTCGCCGCCGACGACGCCTACAACTGGGGCTACGACCCGCTGCACTACAACGTGCCGGAGGGCTCGTACGCCACGGATCCGGCCGGCACGGCCCGTACCGTGCAGTTCCGGCAGATGGTGCAGGCGATGCACGCGGCCGGGCTGCGGGTGGTGCTCGACGTCGTCTACAACCACACCGCCGCCGCCGGGCAGGCCGAGCACTCGGTGCTGGACAAGGTCGTCCCCGGCTACTACCAGCGGCTGGACGCCAACGGCAAGGTGACGGCCGACAGTTGCTGCGCCGACACCGCGCCCGAGCACGCCATGATGAACCGGCTGGTGGTCGACTCGGTGACCCTGTGGGCCCGCGAGTACAAGGTGGACGGCTTCCGCTTCGACCTGATGGGCCTGGACCCGAAGTCCACCATGCTGGACGTGCAGGCCGCGCTGCGGAAGATGACGCCGGACTCGGACGGCGTGGACGGGAAGAACGTCCTCCTGTACGGCGAGGGCTGGAACTTCGGCGCCGTCGCGAACAACGCCCGGTTCGAGCAGGCCACCCAGCTCAACATGGCCGGCACCGGCATCGCCACCTTCGACGACCGGATGCGCGACGCCGCGCGGGGCGGCAACTTCATGCTCGACTCCGCGCCGCAGCAGGGCTTCGCCTCGGGCCTGTTCACCGACCCGAACGGCTCACCCGCGAACGGCACCCCGGAGCAGCAGAAGGCCCGACTGCTGCACCAGATGGACCAGTTGAAGGTGGGGCTGACCGGCAACCTGGCCGGGTACTCCTTCACCGACAGCTCCGGGAAGGCCGTCACCGGCGCCCAGGTCGACTACAACGGTTCCCCGACGGGATACGCGGCCAAGCCGGGCGAGGCGGTGGAGTACGTGGACGCCCACGACAACACCGACCTCTTCGACGCGCTCGCGTACAAGCTGCCGACCGGCACCGAACCCGCCGACCGGGCCCGGATGCAGGCGCTCGGGCTCTCGCTCACCGCGCTCACCCAGGGCGCGGGCTTCGCCCAGGCCGGCAGCGACCTGCTGCGCTCCAAGTCGCTCGACTCCAACTCCTACGACTCGGGGGACTGGTTCAACGCGATCCACTGGCCCGATCCGGCGACGGGGGCGGTGGCCGGCAACGGCTGGGGCCGCGGCCTGCCGCCGGCGGCCGACAACAAGGGGATGTGGCCGACCGCCCAGTCCCTGCTGGCGAACCCGAAGCTGACCGTCGGCGCGACCGACATGCGGGCGGCCTCGGCGCAGTACCAGGAGTTCCTGCGGATCAAGCAGTCCTCGCCGCTGTTCTCCCTGCCCACCCTGGCCGCCGTCCAGCAGCGGCTCTCGTACCCGCTCTCCGGCACCGCCGACGAGACGCCCGGGGTCATCACCCTGCACCTGGACGGCACCGGGCTGAAGGGGGCGGAGAAGGGCATCACGGTGGTCTTCAACGCCACGCCCACCGCGCAGGCGCAGACCGTCGCGGCGCTGCGGGGGACGGGCCAGGCGCTGCACCCCGTCCAGGCGGGCGGGGCGGACCAGGTGGTGAAGCAGTCCGGCTTCGACGCCGCGACCGGCACGTTCACCGTGCCGGGGCGCACCGTGGCGGTGTTCGTCCAGCGCTGAGTCCGGTACCGGACGGGTGACGAGCCGGCGCCCGGTACGGCACCCGACTCGCCATCCGAGCCGGCACGGATGCGGTACTGGTCCGTATACCTGTGCAACTGTCAGGCCCCGCACCGCCGTTCAGGTGGAGCGGGGCCTGGTTCCGTTCCGGTCGCAGTGTGGCCGGAAACCGCTTCTGGCACGGCCGGAACTGTGACGTGCCGCGCTCGCCCGGCGCTGTCCGCTACTCGGCGGTACGGGCGGTGGTTCTGAGTGCTGGTCAGTGACCGCCGGTGGTGATCGAACTTTGTCCGGAGCATGAAAACCGTGTTCATGAGTTTGCAATCACTTAGCACAACTGACGAACCACCATGCATACGGTTTCGGTAATGAATCGGCCAATCAGTGGCATGCATCTGTCATCGGCGGCCGGTTTGCTGCCACGATTCGTCCGGCTGCAGACGAGGGGGCCCCACCTCCCGGTGCAGCTGTTCTGCCAAGGTGCAGCGCGTCCTGACCCTGCAACGGGTTGTGAGCACCGCAACCCGCTACCGCACCTCCGTCGCACCCGGCGGGGGCCCCCACTGCGCCGCAACCCCGCGGCCCAGGTTTCTCTCCACCGGCGCGACCCAGCGCCGGTCGGAAAAGGAGTCCGCATGTCCCGTTACGCTCACGCCCGGAAGGCGGCGGTCGTCATGGCCGCCTCCACCGCGCTGCTGGTCACCGGCATACCGGTCATCGCCCAGGCCGCCACCGCGGACGCGCCGGCCGCCGTCGCCGCCCAGCAGACCACCCGGGCCGCGCTGATCGCCTCGGCGAACCAGCAGACCGCCTCCCTCGCCCAGGCCCTCGGCCTGAGCGGCCAGGAGAAGCTGGTCACCAAGGACGTCGTCCAGGACGCCAACGGTGGTCGCCACCTGCGCTACGAGCGCACCTACGCCGGACTCCCGGTCCTCGGCGGCGACCTGATCGTCCACCAGGACGCGGCCGGCGCCACCAAGAGCGTGACCAAGGCCAGCCAGGCCGACCTCGCGGGCGTCGAGACCACCCCGGCCCTGGCCGCGCCGAAGGCCCAGGCCGCCGCGCTGGCCGCCGAGGCGGGCTCCGTAGACACCGCGCCGCGGCTGGTCGTCTGGGCCGCCGACGGCACCCCCAAGCTCGCCTGGGAGACGGTCATCGCCGGCCGCGAGTCCGACGGCACCCCGAGCAAGCTGCACGTCGTCACCGACGCCAAGACCGGTGACGTGCTCAGCAAGGCCGACGGCATCCAGCGCGGCTCCGGCACCGGCGTCTTCGTCGGCAACGTGCCGCTGACCACCACCCAGAGCGGCTCGACCTACTCGCTCAAGGACGCCACCCGTGGTGGCCAGTACTCCACGGACATGAAGAACGGCACCTCCGGCAACGGCACGCTGTTCTCCAAGTCCTCGGACACCTGGGGCAACGGCCAGGCCAGCAACCGCGAGTCGGCCGCCGTCGACGCCCAGTTCGGTGCCGCCGCCACCTGGGACTTCTACAAGAACACCTTCGGCCGCAACGGCATCCGCAACGACGGCGTCGGCGCCATGAGCCGGGTCCACTACGACACCGGCTACGTCAACGCCTTCTGGGACGACAGCTGCTTCTGCATGACCTACGGCGACGGCTCGGGCGACACCCACCCGCTGACCGAGCTCGACGTCGCGGGCCACGAGATGAGCCACGGCGTCACCGCGGCCACTGCCAACCTGAACTACTCGGGCGAGTCCGGCGGCCTCAACGAGGCCACCTCGGACATCTTCGGCAACATGGTCGAGTTCTACGCCAACCTGCCCGCCGACAACCCGGACTACCTGGTCGGCGAACTCATCGACATCAACGGCAACGGCACGCCGCTGCGCTACATGGACAAGCCCTCCAAGGATGGCACCTCGGCCGACTCCTGGTACTCGGGCGTCGGCAACCTGGACGTGCACTACTCGTCCGGTGTCGCCAACCACTTCTTCTACCTGCTGGCCGAGGGCAGCGGCGCCAAGGTGATCAACGGCGTCAGCTACAACAGCCCGACGGTCAACAACATCACCGTCACCGGCATCGGCCGGGACAAGGCAGCGCAGGTCTGGTACAAGGCGCTGACCGCCTACATGACCTCCACCACCAACTATGCGGCCGCCCGTACCGCGACCCTGAGCGCGGCCACCGACCTGTACGGCGCGAACAGCGCCGAGTACAACGCGGTCGCCACCGCCTGGGCCGCCGTGAACGTCGGGGGGCTGCCCAACCCGGGCGGCGTCACCGTCACCAACCCGGGCAACCAGTCCACCGCCGTCGGCACCGCGGTCAACCTGGCCATCAAGGCCTCGGGCGGCACCGCTCCGCTGTCGTACTCGGCGGCCGGCCTGCCCGCGGGCCTGGCCATCAACGCCTCGACCGGCGCGATCACCGGCACCCCGACCGCCGCGGGCACCTCGAACGTCACCGTGACGGTCAAGGACTCGGCCGGCAAGTCCGGCACGACCAGCTTCACCTGGACCGTGACCAGCGGTGGTGGCGGCGGCTGCACCCCGGCGCAGCTGCTCGGCAACCCGGGCTTCGAGACCGGTTCGGCGGCGCCGTGGACGGCGAGCTCCGGAGTGGTCGACAACAGCTCCAGCCAGGCCGCGCACGGCGGTTCCTGGAAGGCGTGGATGGACGGCTACGGCTCCTCCCACACCGACACGGTGTCGCAGACCGTGAGCATCCCGGCGGGCTGCAAGGCGACGCTGAGCTTCTGGCTGCACGTCGACACCGCGGAGTCGGGCACCACCGCGTACGACAAGCTGACCGTGTCGGTGAACGGCACCGCGCTGAAGACGTACTCCAACGTCGACGCCGCGGCGGGCTACCAGCAGCGCACCTTCGACCTGTCGGCCTACGCGGGCCAGACGGTCACCGTGAAGTTCAACGCGGTCGAGGACTCCTCGCTGCAGACGAGCTTCGTGATCGACGACACCTCCGTCCAGACCGGCTGAACCCGGACCGGTTCCCCCTGAGGGGCCGGTGAGCCAGGACAGGTGAGGGGCCCGGCGGCTACGGCTGCCGGGCCCTTGTCGTGTGTCCCGTTCCAGCTTGTCCCGCTGCGGTCGATACAGAAGCGCGGCGATGCGGAACGTGGTGATGCGGAACGTGGTGATGCAGAAACGTATCTTCCAGGGACCTTGACGGTGCCTCTCGGTGACTCTAGGTTCAGCGCTGCAAGTTTCCGGCAAGTTACAGAAACTTCCTGCAGGATTCACCACCGGCTGCCCCACCCCAGCCACCCCCAGGAGACGACGTGGTCACCACCGCCCCCACCCGCCGGCCCGCCCGCGCGGCCGGCGCGCTCGCCGCCTCGGCGGCGCTCGCGCTCTCGTTCGGCACCACCCTCGGTGCCCCCGCCGCCCAGGCCTCCCCGCCCGCGAACAACGGCAAGGACGTCACCGCCACCCTCTTCGAGTGGCGCTTCGACTCGGTCGCCCAGGCCTGCACCTCGACGCTCGGCCCCAAGGGCTACGGCTTCGTCGAGGTCTCTCCGCCGCAGGAACACATCCAGGGCCCGCAGTGGTGGACCTCCTACCAGCCGGTCAGCTACCGGATCGCCGGTCGGCTCGGCGACCGCACGTCCTTCAAGAACATGGTCGACACCTGCCACGCGGCCGGGGTCAAGGTGATCGCCGACGCGGTGGTCAACCACATGTCGGCCGGCTCCGGCACCGGCACCGGCGGCACCGCGTACACCAAGTACAGCTACCCCGGCACCTACCAGGACCAGGACTTCCACTCCTGCCGCCAGCCGATCTCCGACTACCAGAACCGCGCCAACATCCAGAACTGCGAGCTGGTGAACCTCGCCGACCTGGACACCGGAAGCGCGTACGTCCAGACCACCATCGCGCACTACCTGGACGACCTCGGCTCGCTCGGCGTGGACGGCTACCGGATCGACGCCGCCAAGCACATCGCCGCCGCCGACCTCGCCGCGATCAAGGCGAAGACGGCCAACCCCAAGGCCTACTGGGCCCAGGAGGTCATCTACGGCGCCGGCGAGCCGATCCAGCCCACCGAGTACACCGGCACCGGCGACGTGGACGAGTTCCGGGTCGGCACCGACCTCAAGCGCATGTTCACCGCCGACAAGCTCGCCAACCTCAACGGCTGGGGCGCCTCCTGGGGCTACCTGCCGAGCGACCAGGCGCGCAGCTTCATCGACAACTGGGACACCGAGCGCAACGGCTCCACCCTCAACTACACCTACGGCAACACCTACACGCTGGCCAACGTCTTCCTTCTGGCCTCGCCGTACGGCGCCCCCAACGTCTACTCCGGCTACTCCTTCACCAACAAGGACGACGGCCCGCCGAACGGCGGCACCGTCAACGCCTGCTACCAGGACGGCTGGAACTGCACCCACGCCTGGCGGCAGATCGCCAACATGGTCGGCTTCCGCAACGCCGTGGCGGGCACCGGGGTGACCGACTGGTGGTCCGACGGCAACAACGCGATCGCCTTCGGCCGCGGCAACAAGGGCTACGTCGCGATCAACCACGAGAGCGGCGCGATCACCCAGACCTTCCAGACCGGGCTGCCGGCCGGCACCTACTGCGACGTCCAGCACGGCGACCCGCAGGCGGGCGGCGGCTGCACCGGCCCGACCTACCAGGTGGGCGCCAACGGGCAGTTCACCGCGACGGTCGGCGCGGGCGACGCGGTCGCGCTGTACGTCCAGCCGGGTACGACCGTCTCCGGCGCCTCCTTCAACGTCAACGCGACCACCGGGTACGGGCAGAACGTCTACGTGGTCGGCGACGCCGCGGCGCTCGGCGGCTGGGACCCGGCGAAGGCGCTGCCGCTCTCGTCCGCCGGCTACCCGGTCTGGTCGCTCGCGCTCTCGCTGCCGGCCGGCACCTCCGTCCAGTACAAGTACGTCCGCAAGGACGCCAACGGCGCGGTGACCTGGGAGTCCGGCGCCAACCGGACGGCGACCGTGCCCGCCGGCGGGGTCGTCACGCTGAACGACACCTGGCGGCCGTAGCCTCCTCGCCGTCCCCGGGAACCCCGTCAGCATGCTCTGACGGGGTTCCCTCGTACGGGTGGCCGCGCGGTTTCAAACCCCGGTGGGCGAAGGGGCGCTGACACCATCGCGGGATGAGAACCACCCCCCTCGTCCTGGACCTCGAACTGTGCGGCGGCCGCTGGGACGGCCACCGCAAGCGCGTCAACGCCGACGCCCCGCCGCCCGCCCTGCGGATGGCGCTCCGCGCCGAACTGCCCGCCGCCGAGAGCGGCGAGTACTGGCCGACCACCAGCGTCTACCGGCTGGACGAGGACGGCGAGGCGCTGCGCTACCGGCACTCGCACGACGAGTGAGCGCGCCCCGACGTACGGCGTTCCGCCGGCCGCGCCCCAGGCGCGAGGCGGGTGCTCAGCCGCGCCCGATGTACGGCATGGCGGTCGCCATCACGGTGGCGAACTGCACATTGGCCTCCAGCGGCAGCGCGGCCATGTGCCGTACGGTCCGTGCGACGTCGGCCACGTCCATGGTCGGCTCGGGGGCGATCCGGCCGTCCGCCTGCCGGACGCCCGCGCTCATCGCCGCCGTCATGTCGGTCGCCGCGTTGCCGATGTCGATCTGCCCGCAGGCGATCCGGTAGGGGCGGCCGTCCAGGGACAGCGACTTGGTCAGGCCGGTGACCGCGTGCTTGGTCGCCGTGTAGGCGATCGAGTGCGGGCGCGGGACGTGCGCCGAGATCGAGCCGTTGTTGATGATCCGGCCGCCCTGCGGGTCCTGGGCCCTCATCTGCCGGAACGCCGCCCGGGCGCAGAGGAAGGCGCCGGTCAGGTTGAGGTCGACCACCGCCCGCCAGGCCTCGACCTCCAGCTCCTCCACCGGGACGGCCGGGCCGAAGCTGCCGGCGTTGTTGAACAGCAGGTCCACCCGGCCGTGCCGCTCGGCGGCTGCGGCGAACAGCGCGTCCACGGCTGCCGGGTCGGTGACGTCGGTCGGCACCACGTCGGCCGGGGCGCCGCAGAGCCGGGCGGTCTCGTGCAGCGGCTCGGCCCGCCGGCCGGCCAGCACGGGCAGCCAGCCGGCCGCGGCCAGTTCCACCGCCACGGCCCGGCCGACGCCGCTCCCTGCTCCGGTGACGACGGCGATCTGCTGGGGCATGGCGCTCTCCTCGGTGGCGGTGCACGCAGTGACGGTGGCAGTGGCAGTGGCAGGGGCAGGGGCAGGGGCAGTGGCAGTGGCAGTGGCAGGGGTGGTGTCCCGGTCGGTCCTCGAGGAGATCGTTCCGGATCCGCGGGCCGCCGTCACTGGTCGAAAACACCCAAAATCCGCCGACCGGACGAGCGCGCGGCTGTGACCCCCGCCGTCCGGCCCCCGCCACCCGACGGGAGTGGTGAAGGGTTTTACCCGATCGCGAACAAACATTGGATTTCCGGTGGCCGACGCGCAACCGGCCCATCCCGGGCCACGTCATAAGATCGCAGGAAGGCGCGCCCCCGCGAGGGACGGCACGCCATCACTCCGGGGGCCGTACCAGCGTCGTGTCCCCGGGTCTGTCCGGCCCCACCGGGGGGCCGCCGCCCGGTCGACGGACCGGGCGCGACATCGGTCGGAGAGTCCTCACCGTGCTTAGGCAGTCGTCCCGTTCCCGTGCCGTCCTGTCCGGCGCCGCCCTGCTCGCCCTGGCCGCCTCGCTCGCGGCTTGCGGGAGTTCCGGTGGTGGGAAGGGCGACAGCGCCAAGCCGGACGCCGGGCCCGCCTCGACCGGCAGCGCCGAGGGAACCCCGACCGGCGCCGGCTCGGGCACGGCGATCTCGGCCGGCACCGGCAAGGTGCTGATGCCGACCGGCCCGAACGCCAACCTCAGCAAGGTCCGGGACACCGCCGCCGGCCCGATCTTCCTGACCACCGTGACCGGCGCGAAGTCCGGTGTCGCCGGCAAGGTCTGGGTCTGGCTGCCGCCCGAGTACAACGACCCCAAGTTCGCCAAGACCGGCTTCCCGGTGCTCACCCTCTTCGCGGGCGGCCAGAGCAACGGCTACAACACCTGGACCGACAACCAGTTGCCGATCCAGGAGGAGAACGAGCGGCTGGTCAAGGAGGGCAAGTCCCACCCGTTCATCATGGTCATGCCGGTGCAGAACTTCAACGGCGACGAGAAGAACGCGCTGGACTGCTCCGACATCCCGGGCCAGCCCAAGATGGCCACCTGGATGGCCCAGGACATCCCGGACTTCGTCCGCGCCAACTTCCGCACCGTGCGCGGCCGCGACGGCTGGGGCGTGATGGGCGCCTCCACCGGCGGCTTCTGCAGCGCCAAGCTCGCCCTGCAGTACCCCGACGTCTACAAGGCCGCGGTGCCGATCGACGGCTACTTCATCCCGGACTCGCTGCTGTGGAAGGGCCACGACGCCGAGCGCGCGGCCAACAACCCCGACGTGCTGGTCACCGAGGGCAAGGCCGACGTGAAGATGCTGGTCACCGCGGGCGGGGCCAACCCGTACGAGACCAAGGTGGTCAAGTCCTGGGTGGCCAAGGCCGCCCCGCCGGTGGGCATCACGTACTTCGAGCAGCCCGGCGGCAAGCACCTGACCTCGGACTTCAAGAAGATGATCCCGGACACCCTGGAGTGGCTGACCAAGAACCTGGCCGGGCCGGCGGCCGACTGAGGCCGGTCCGTCGCGCACCGCGGCTGCCGTGCCCGGTGCCCCGCGCCTCGGCGGCCGCGGGCGGTCAGTGAGTCGGGGACAGGGTCGAGGACGGGGACGGGGTGGAGGTCTTGGGCGGTCCGGGGGCCTTGGGCGGTCCGGGGGTCGTGGACGGTCCTGGGGTCGTGGACGGTCCTGGGGTCTTGGGCGGTCCGGGAGGTGTGGTCGGTCCGAAGATCGGGTCCCCCCAGCCGTCCCGGACCGCCGCCACGAACCCCGGCTGCCCGGACAGCACCAGCAGCTGCGGCAGCGGCACGGTCGGGTCGCCCGGCTGCGGTCGGGCGCCGGCCCGGACGAACAGCAGGACGTACGCCAGGTCGTCCGGGGTGACGATACGGAGCTGGGCCTCCCGGCCGCGGTGGGCGGCCGACAGCGGGTGCAGCGCCCAGACCGTCGAGCCGTCCGGGAGCTTCATGCCCACGCAGTCCTCGCCCTCCGGATTCATCGGGCCCCAGGCGTTCGAGCGCGGCCCGCACGGCGAGTCGGTGCCGCCGGACGGGCCGGCTGGACCGTCCAGGCGTCGGCTCACGGTGACCGTGCCGCCGTCGGTCCTGGTCAGCAGGAAGTCGTTCGCCGTGGCGCCCCGGAAGACCTGCACGATGTCCTCGGGCGGGTGGGCGCGCAGCAGGGCGAGCAGGCTCAGGCTGCCGTCCGCGGCCGGGCCGCCGGTGGTCGGCCTGCCCGGGGTCGTGCTGCCTGGTGCCGTGCCGCCCGTTGCCGTGCCGCCCGTCCCGGTGACCGCCGGGGACGGCGGGACGGACGGGCTCGGCATGGCGGACGTCAGGCCGGGCGCGCTCGCCGCCGGGACGAACTCCCGGCCGGACCCTTCCACCGGGGTCCGCCCGCGCACCGCCCAGCCCGCCGTGGCCAGCAGACCCACGGCGGCCGCGGTCGCGACCGTCGCCAGCAGATGGCGCCGGCGGCGCAGCCGTGCGCCCGATCGGCGGACCTCCGGCAGCAGTGCCGGGGGAGTGGCCGGCTCCGGCTGGTCCAGGACCGTGCGGAACAGTGCGCCCATGTCGTCGGCGTCGAACGCCGGATCGTCCCCGTTCAAGACCGCTTTCCTCTCGTCTCTCGCTCGTCCCGGGCGGCCCGTTCCGCCCCTGTGTCCGGTTTTCGGCGCCCCGGCCCGCGCGTCCGGCCGGGGCTCGCCCGGCTCGGCCCGCCGGTCCGGACCGGCTCAGCTCGCCGCGATCTCCCGCAGCGAGTCGCCGAGGATCACCCGTAGCTGGGCCAGCCCCCGGCTGGTGTTGGACTTCACCGTGCCGGTGCTCTGCCGCAGGGCCGCCGCCGTCGCCTCGACCGACTGGTCCTCCCAGAACCGCAGGACCAGCGCCGCCCGGTAGGCCGGGGTGACCTGCGCGAGCGCCGCCAGCAGGGCCAGCCGGCGCTCCGGGTCCGCCGGGGCCGCGGCCCGGGGACCGGTTGCCGGTGGCTCCGGCAGGTCCGGTGCGGGCACCTCGTGCGAGCGGCGCAGGCGCCGGGCGTCGATGTAGGTGCGGACCAGTGTGGTCCGGGCGTAGCCGGCCGCCGCATCCGGGTCGCGCAGCCGGGTCCAGCGCGAGTACAGCTTCACCAGCGTGGTCTGCGCAAGGTCCTCGGCGAGGTGCCAGTCGCCGCAGAGCAGGTAGCCGGTGCGGCGCAGCGCGGCGTACCGACCCGCGACGAACTCGTCGAACGACTGCTCCTGCTCCGGTGACATGCGGCCTCGCTGTTCCCCTGGACTCCCCGGCGCGTGTGGTGCGCACCCTCACCCGGGTACACGGGGCAGGCGCCGCGAAGCGTTGCGTCCGCTCCCATAAACGCCCTGACCTGCGCGTCAATCGGACATTGATTCGCTTCTGATCGACTGCGGGCACCTTGGCTGGGGTGGTCCTCACCGGCCGCCACCACCCGTCCTGCCCCAAGCCGTGAAGAGAGTGCCATGCCCATCCACCTGCTGCCCCAGCCCGCCCCCGCCGTGCCCGCGCAGGGGCAGTCCGGCGCCGACCCCCTGGGCGCGGACGCGCACGGGCGGACCGCGGACGACGACCTGACCACCGTGCGGTTCGCCGGGCTGCGGCTGGTGCACGCCGCACTGCGCCGGGACCTCGCCCGGCTGCCCAACGCGCTGCGGCTGCTCCAGCCCGACGAGGAGGACAAGGGCGAGGCGCTGCTGCGGCACTGGACCTTCATGACCGCGATGCTGACCTGCCACCACGAGCAGCAGGACACCAGGATCTGGCCGATCGTGCGCCGCTTCGCGCCCGAGCTGCGGCTCCTGCTCAACTGGCTGGAGGCCGACCACCACAACTTGGACCACTCGTTCACCCGGGTCACCACGCTGGTCCGGATCGCCAGCCGGGACACCGGCAGCGCCTGGCCGGTGGCGTACGCGATGGAGGACCTGGCGGCCCGCCTGGAGACCCATCTGCGGATCGAGGAGCGCCAGTTGCTGCCCCGGATGGACCGGGTGGTCGCCGACGGCTCCCGGCTCGGCGGCCTCGGGGAGCTGCTGGACCTGCTGCGTGCGGCGGACGGACCGGGAGCGGCGGACGCGCTGGCCTGGCTGCTGGACGGCGTCGAGCCGGCCGCGGTGGAGCGGCTGCTGGCCGAGTGCGACGACGACGTGGCCCGCAACTGGCCGCACTGGCAGGCGACCTACCAGCGCTGCACCGCGCCGCTGTGGGGGCCGGTCGGCGAGTCGGAGGGCGACCTGGGGATCATGGTCGACTGACCGTCGGGCGTTTTCGCGGGCCGTTGATCTACGCGCGTGGCATGAGCCTGCGGCATATGCTGAGGAGTGTCGGCCATCGGTCCATCGGTCAACTCCCGGCGCCCCCTAGGGGATTCGACCCAGCACTCTCAGGGTTCGGCCACCCGGCCGATCCGGGCCGCACCAGGGCAGGCCTCCCGCCGACGGCCGATGGCTGGCTGTGTCCGGGCCACTACCGTCGAGACATGACCACAGCGAGTAGCACTCCCAAGGCCCACCGCACCAGCCTCCGGACCCGCTTCCGCATCGGCTCGGCGATCCTCGCCACGGGTGCCGTCCTGACACTCGGCGCCGGACTGGCCGCCTGTGAGGGCGGAGTGGCGCTCTGCCTGGACGACCACAAGTGCACCGTCGGCATCAAGACCGACGGCGCCGACGCCTCCAAGACCGTCAAGGTCTTCGGCGGCGACAACCCGATGAAGATGACGATCGGCCACATCACCGACAGCTCGGCCGAGGTGACGATCGGCGACACAAAGAAGACCGTCGACAAGGACTCCGAGACCGCCGTCGGCAACGTCCGGGTCACCATCCGCAAGGCGGACAAGGGCGACCACTTCGCCGAGGTGCACGTCGAGCGCGACTGACCCTTCCCCGGCGCTCACCCCGCCCCCCTCCACTCTCCTCGGTTCCTCCGACCTTCCCCCTCCCTTCGGCTTTCCCCGGTCCCTTCGGCTTTCCCCGGTTCCCCTGGGCCGCCCGGGCCGCCTGGGGCCCCCGGTGCTACCGTCCCGCCGGTGACCTCTCTGCTGCAACCCCCGCTGATCACCCGGCTGCTGGCCGCCGAACGCATCCTGATCGCCGGAGCCGGCGGCGGATTCGACGTGTACGCCGGGCTGCCGATCGCCCTCGCCCTGCGCGCCGCGGGCAAGGAGGTCCACCTCGCCAACCTCTCCTTCACCCACCTCTACGGCCTGCCGCTCGACGTCTGGGCGGAGCCCGACGTGGCCATGATCCGGCCGGACACCCCCGCCCCCGAGGGCTACTTCCCGGAGCGCACGCTGGCCCGCTGGCTGCACCTGCACAGGATGCCCGACACCGTCTGGGCCTTCCCGTCGGCGGGCGTGCAGCCGCTGCGCGACGGCTACCGGGCGCTCGTCACCCGGCTGGGCATCGACGCCGTCCTGCTGGTGGACGGCGGCACCGACATCCTGATGCGCGGCGACGAGGTCGGACTCGGCACCCCCGAGGAGGACATGGCCAGCCTGGCGGCGGTGGCCGGCCTCACCGAGGTGCCCGAGCGGCTGGTCGCCTGCCTGGGCTTCGGCATCGACGCCTTCCACGGCGTCAACCACACGCTGGTGCTGGAGAACCTCGCCGCGCTGGACCGGGCCGGCGGCTACCTCGGCGCCTTCTCCATCCCGCGCGACAGCCGGGAGGGGGCGCTCTACCTGGACGCCGTCGAGCACGCCCGGGCCGCCTTCCCCGAGCACCCCAGCATCGTCAACGGCTCGGTGGCGGCGGCCCTGCGCGGCGAGTTCGGCGACGTCCGGTTCACCGAGCGGACCAAGGGCAGCGACCTGTTCGTCAATCCGCTGATGGCGATGTACTTCGGCGTCACGGTGGAGGCGCTGGCCGCCGAGCACCGCTACCTGGACCGGCTGGAGCGCACCGTGGTGACCCGCCAGATCGCCACCGTCATCGCGGAGTTCCAGGACGAGCTGCCCCGACAGCGGCCGCCCCGGCAGTTCCCGCACTGAGACCGTACGGGCGGCCGGCGGCTTCCGGCCACCGGCCACCGGCCACCGGCCGGCGGTCAGGAAGCGGCGAGCCGGAACTCCAGGTTGCCGAACCGCACCTGGTCGCCCGGCCGGACCCGGACGCCGCCCGCGATCCGGCGCCCGTTGACGTGCGTGCCGTTGGTCGAGCCGAGGTCGTACAGCACCCAGCCGCCGTCCTCGTGCCGGAGTTCGGCGTGGTTCCGGGAGACCGAGGCGTCGTGCAGCCGCAGTCCCGAGCCGGGGAGCCGGCCGATCGTCAGCAGCCCGGCCCCGGTCTGCGGCAGGCTCAGCCCGGGCAGCCGCTCGGTGCGCCAGGCCCGGTTCAGCCGGTCGCCGAAGGAGGAGACCCGGCCGACCGTGCGCAGCACGAAGCGCTCGACCGGCCCGCCGGTCGGCAGCCCGGCCACCGCCGCGTCCAACTCGCCGCGGCTGGTGGCCTGCAGGACGATGTCCATCCGGCCGAGGAAGGTCTCGTGCGAGAGCCGTCCGCTGCCCGCGCCGTCCTTCAGTACCCCGAGCGCCTGGTCCCGTTCGGCGTCGGAGGGCCGGACCCGGCCGGTGGGGAGCTCAGGAGGCGTCATGGCCGAATTGTCGGCTCGGCCGGCTCGGGCTGTCCAGATCACGCCGTGCGCGGGCGCGTGGTTCGTACGTCACGGCAGTCCAGACGCCCTGTCCGGCCGCGCGGTTCCGCGCCGTTCCCGCAGGCCGTACGGGCCGTCAGGCCTTGCGGGCGGCGGCCAGGATCTTCTCGGTGGTGTGCAGGAACCGGGAGGTGACCGAACCCCCGTAGGCCTTGCCGAACATGTCCTTGGTGACCCACTTGCCGTCCCGCAGGTGGATCACGAGGTACGCGGCCCCCGGGTCGGCGCCGAGAACCTCGACGTCGCCCTTGGGCGTGCGGTGCGGTGCGGCGAACTCGGCGGGCAGCGGCTCGGAGAGGAAGGCGATGACCAGCCGGACGTCCGGTGTCACCTCGACGCCCCGGAACGGCTCGGCGGCGAGCAGTTCGGCGACCTCGTCCACCGTCCGCAGCATCACCGGCACCGGGTAGCCGAGCGACCGCTCCAGGTGCTCCTCGATCCGCCGGGTCAGCGCGGCACGGTCGGACGCGGTGGCGGACCCGCCGTCGGACCCGCCGGTGGTGAAGAAGACGTTGCCGCTCTGGATGTACGAGCGGACGTTCTCCAGACCCAGCTCGGCGAAGAGCGCCCGCAGCCGCTCCATCTTCACCGTCCGGCCGCCGACGTTGATGGCCCGCAGGAAGGCGATGTACGTGGTCGTGGTGGTCACCCCGCCAGTGTGGCACCGGCCTGCGACAACGACGTGTGACAACGACGTGTGGCAACTGTGTGTGACGACGGCCCGGCCGGTGCTGCGCGGCCCCGCTGCGACGAACGGTGGTCGTCAGCACCGGGTGCCAGACTGGCGCCATGGCTACCTGGCAGGATTTCGAGCAGGAGGCTCCCGATCTGGCGCCCCTGGTGCGGGCCCGGTTCGAGGCCAACAAACACCACGTCCTGGCAACGCTGCGCAAGGACGGTTCGCCCCGGGTCAGCGGGACGGAGGTCGAGTTCGTCGGCGACGACCTGTGGCTCGGGTCGATGTACGGCGCGGTCAAGGCGCGCGACCTCCAGCGCGACGCCCGCTTCGCCCTGCACGCGCACCCGGGGGACGAGACCATGGCCGGCGGGGACTCCAAGGTCTCCGGCCGGGCCGTCGAGGTCACCGACGAGGCCGAACTCGCCGCGTTCGCCGCCGATCTGCCCGAGCCGCCGCCCACCCCGTTCCACGCCTTCCGGCTGGAGCTCGAGCAGGTGGTGCACACCGCCGTCGAGGGTGAGCACCTGCTGGTCCACAACTGGCACCCGGGCCGGCCGGTGGAGCGGATCCAGCTCCACTGACCGGCCGGGTCCCGGGCTCGGTCCGGGCCCTACGGCAGCACGGACCTGAGGGCCTCGGGGGTGCGGGCCACGACGGCGTGCCCGTCGTCCGCGGTGATGATCGGGCGCTGGATCAGGATCGGGTGCTCGGCCATCGCCGCGATCCAGCGGGTCCGCTCGCCCGGCTCCCGGGGCCAGTCCTTCATCCCCAGGTCCTTCGCGGCCTGCTCGTCGGTGCGGGTGATGTCCCACGGCTCCAGGCCCAGGCGCTCCAGCACCTGCTCCAGCTCGGCCGCGGTCGGCGGCTCCTCCAGGTAGCGCCGCACGGTGTACTCGACCCCGGCGTCGTTCAGCTCGCCGAGCGCCGCCCGGCACTTGCCGCAGCGCGGGTTGATCCAGATCTCCATACCGGCCAGCCTACCGAGCCGCCGGCACCGGTCCGGGTGACCGTGCGCCGACGCTCGGGAGCGACGTCGGGCCCGGCTCCGCAGGACGGGACGTTCGGCCGTTCGTGGCTGGGCCGTCCGTGGGAGAGCATGGAGGGACGAAACCGACCATTCCGGACTTATCCTCCCGGAACGGCCGCCAGCCAGGAGGTCCCGCCGTGCCCACAGCGCCCCGCCCGTCGCGCCCCGCCGCGCCGGAGTCCCGGGTGCCGCGCTGGGTCCCGTGGCTCCCGGTCGTCCTGCTGGTGCTGGACCTGACCGCCGAGGCCGTCGTCCCGGACGCGGTCGCCGCCGGCTTCCTGCTGACCGCGCTGCCCGTGGTGGCCGCGTTCAGCTACGGCCCGGTGCTGACCGCCGCCGCCACCGGCGGCTCCCTGGCGCTCCAACTGGTCCTGGCCCTGCGCGCGGGCCACATCAACGAGCAGCACCACGTCTGGGTCTACATCGCCACCCTGCTCTCCGGCGTGATGGGCACCGTCCTGTCGTGGCAGCGCACCCGGCAGAACCGCAATCTGCTGCAGGCCCGTACGGTCGCCGAGACCCTGCAGCGCATCGTGCTGCGGCCGGTGCCCGAGCGGGCCGGCGGACTGCGGGTGGCCGGCCTCTACCGCTCGGCCCAGGCCGAGGTGCTGGTCGGCGGGGACCTGTACGAGGTGTGCGACACCCGTTTCGGCGTGCGGGTGCTGCTCGGTGACGTCCGAGGCAAGGGCCTCGGCGCGGTCCGTACGGTCGCCGACGTCCTCGGCGCGTTCCGGGCGGCCGCGTACGACACCCCGGGGCTGGTCGAGCTCGCCGACCAGCTGGACCGCGCGGTGCTGCGCGACGCCGCCGACCGCGGCGACGACGAGCTGTTCGCCACGGCCGTCCTGCTGCAGTACCGGCCGGGCTCCGACTGCGTGGAGATCGTCAACCGCGGCCACACCACCCCGCTGCTGCTGACCGGCGGCACGATATCCCCGGTGCCCTGCGCGGACGAGCTCCCCCTGGGCCTGGGCCACCTCGGACCCGCCGAGGAGCGCGGCAAGCCGACCATCGTCGCCCTGCCTCCCGGCCACACCGTGCTGCTCTACACCGACGGCGTCAGCGAGGCCCGCGACGCCGCGGGCGCCTTCTACCCGCTGGCCCCGCGCCTCGCCGCCCTCGGTACCACCGTGCCCGACCGGCTGGTCTCCTTCCTGGCCGAGGACGTCCACCGGTACGCCGGCCTGCTCGCCGACGACCTCGCCGTCCTCGCCCTCACGCCGGAATGACCCCGGCCCGCACCGGGGGCGGTGCGGGCCGGGGTCAGCGCGTCACAGCCCCGCGAGGGCCGCCACCACGAAGCGTTCGCAGTGGATGCGGCGCCGTTCGATCCCGGCGTCCGCGAGGAACGAACCGACCGTGGCGACCAGGCCCGCCGGTCCGCACAGGTAGTACTGCAGCTCCGGGTCGGTGGTGGCGCAGCCGGCCGCCGCGATGAGTTCCGGCAGCCGCTCGGGGTCGATCCGTCCGGTGCGCAGCGGGTCGGGCCCCTGCTCGCGGGAGAGGACGTGCAGCACCGTGAACCGCTCGGCGAAGCGGTGCCGGAGCTCGGCCAGCTCGTCGGCGAACAGCACGCTCGCCGACGTGCGGTTGCCGAGGATCAGCGCGAACTCGTCGCCGCGCCGCAGCGCCGCCTCGGCCATCGCGAGCACCGGGGTGATGCCGGAGCCTGCGGCGACCGCGAGGTGACGGCGGCCGGGGCGCAGGCGGAACCGGCCGGTCGGCGGCAGGACGTCGACGGTATCGCCCGGGCGCAGCCGGGCGTGGGCGAACTCGGCGAAGCCGCCGGGGCCGAGCAGCTTGACCGCGATCCGCAGCGAGGCCGGGGCGCCGTCGTCGGCCGGCGGGGCCTGGCAGATCGAGTAGGAGCGGCAGGTCTCCTCGCCGTCCGCGTCGATGCGTCGGACCATGACGTACTGGCCCGGCTGGTACCGGAATTCGTCCCGGACGGCGTCGGGGACGGCGAAGGTGACGGTGACCGCGTCCTCGACCGGCCGGCTGATGTCCTGGACGGTGAGCGGGTGGAAATCCTGGCTACTCATCGGTCTTCCTCGGTTGCTGGTTCGGGTCGGGAGGACTTCAGGCCGCGGCGGCGGCTTCGGCCGGGCGGGCGGTGACGGCCTGCCCCTGCAGGGGACGGAACAGCAGCAGGTACGCGACGACGGCCAGTGCCGCGACCGCGAGGAAGAGCGTCTGCACCGGCAGCCACCCCCCGACCACCGCGACCAGCAGCCCGGAGAGCGGCATGGTGCTCTGGTTGAGCAGCACGATCAGGCTGATCACCCGGCCGCGTTCGGCTTCCTTGATCCAGTGCAGGCGTTCGATCCGGATGAAGACGTTGAAGAGCCCGCACAGCCCGATGCACAGGCCGTAGCCGAGCACGTAGAGCGGGAAGAGCGGGGCCACGGTGATCAGCGTGCCGCCGACGGCGATCCCCACGAACGACACGATGCCGATCCGGTAGACCGAGACCCTGCGCAGCAGCCACGGCATCAGGAAGAAGGTGGCCAGCGAGAGCGATCCGACCGTCATCTGGAGTGAGGCGAAGACGCTGTCGCTCTGCCCGAAGTGCCCGACGGTCAGGGCCGCGCCGGTCGCCGTGGCGATGCCGACCATCAGGTTGACCGTCATCGTCAGCCCGACCAGGGAGAGCAGGACCGGCTCGGCCCGCAGGCTGCGCACGCCGACCCGCAGGTCGTGCAGCACACTGCGCCGCTCGGCGGCAGCCGTGGCCGAGCTCGTGCCCGCGGCATGCGCACCGAGCCCGCGCAGTGCGAGGACCCCGCAGGCGCTGACGGCGAAGACCGCCGCGGCCGCCCAGAGCAGGTCGGCCGGACGGATCCAGATGAGCAGGGCCCCGCCCGCCGCCGGCCCGAGCACGCCGGAACCGCTGTTGATCATCTGGAGCAGGCTCTGGGCCTTGGCCAGGTCCTCCTTCGGCACCAGCTGCGGCACGGTCGACTCCAGGGCGATGAACGCCTGGGCGTAGCAGAAGGCGCACAGCGCCATCAGTGCGGCGGTGAGCTTGAAGGTCTCCCCGGGCCACTGGCCCAGAGCCAGCACGGTGAGCAGGCAGGCCGTGGCCCGCAGGATGTCGGCGGTGGTGTAGAGCCGGCGGCCGCCGACCCGGTCGGCCAGCAGTCCGGCGAGGGGGAGCGAGGTCAGCCGGGGCAGCCATTCGATCAGGAAGGCCAGTCCGGACATCGTCACACTGCCGGTGGCGTCGTAGACGATGAGCGGCACCGCGAACTGCAGCAACTGGTCGCCCAGCGTGGAGAAGACGCGCGAGCCCAGGAAGACCCCGATGCGCCAGGTGTACATTCCGCCTCCTCGGGACGGTTGCGGTGCGCCCTGACGGTGCGTCACCGGATGATGGTCGGTCACCGCCCTCGGAGGTCGGTCACCGCTCCTGGAGCGACGGTCACCGCTCCTGGAGCGTGATCCGCGCCTCGATCGCGGCGGCGAGCCCGTCGAGCCGGTCCACCAGGGTCTTGGCGTGGTCCGCGACCAGGACGATGTGGCCGACGAAGCCCGCGTTGTCGGTGATGCCGGCGCTCACCCGGTCCGAGGGCGACGCGGCGAACGCCGACCGGTGGAGCGGGATGTCGAGCGAGTCGGCGAGCTTGAGGACGTCGGGCAGCGAGGCCAGGACGCCGTCGCCGGGAGCCCGCAGCATGCGGATCCCGCTGAACGCGCGCGGCTCCGGACGGCCGGGCCGGAACTCGCCGGTCACCGCCCAGTGCAGCCATTCCCGCCAGGGGTCGAAGTCCTCGAAGGACAGCCTGGCGAGGTCCCAGA
This sequence comes from Kitasatospora sp. NPDC034023, assembly GCF_055575795.1. NCBI lineage: Bacteria > Bacillati > Actinomycetota > Actinomycetes > Kitasatosporales > Streptomycetaceae > Kitasatospora > Kitasatospora sp. NPDC034023. The sequence goes on along the minus strand of NZ_JBVIRY010000002.1, from coordinate 144,973 downwards.
TGTGCATGCCGGCCGGGCGCATGTTGGTCTCCACCGCCGAGACGCCCTCCTCGCGCAGGAACAGCTCGTTGTGGAACGCGCCGTTGCCCGGCGAGACCAGCTGCCGGACGTGCTCGCCGGCCCGGTCCAGGGCGGCGGCCTGGTCCGGCTCCAGCGGGGCCGGCACGATCTGCTGGATCTCCGCGCGGAAGCGGTCCTGGGTGGTGTGCTTCTCGGTGAGCCACCGGGTGCCGCCGACGAAGTCCCAGCTGTACTCCTGGGCGTCGCGCACCAGCGTCTCGACCAGCACGCCGGAGTCGTGGTACGGCGCCAGCGCCGCCCAGATCTCCGGGCACCGGGTGAGGTCCGAAACCACCTGGCAGCCACGGCTGTTGCCCTCGTTCGCCGGCTTGACGAACGCCGTGCCGCCGAGCCGGGCGACCGCTGCCTCGAACTCGCCGAGGGAGTGGGCCGGCAGGCTCAGCAGCGGCTGGAACCCGTCCGGGTGCGTCGTGGTGGCGGCCTCGAGCCCGCGGTAGTGCCGCTTGTCCAGGCCGGCCGCGGCCTCCTGCGGTTCGGCGCCGGGCAGCGCGAAGTGCCGGGCCAGCCACGCGCCGAGCGGGACGCCGCGGTCCGAGAAGGGCAGGATGCCGATCGGCCGCAGGCCGAGCCGGCGCAGTTCCTCGGCGATCGGCCGGGCGGCGTCGGCCGACTCGACCGCGCCGAGCGGGGCGACCAGGACCACGTCGGCGGCGGCGTGGTCCTGCGGCTTCGCCTGCTCCGTGATCAGCACGATCTTCGCCCGGTAGGTGCCGTGGCAGAGGTCGCGCAGTTTGGCGACGTCGTAGATCCGGGTGTTGTTGTATCCCGTCACCACGAAGCACGGGTTGCTCATCGCTGCTCCATGACTGCCTGCTGGGTGAGGATCTCGCCGAGGGTGTGTCGCACCTCGGCCGCACTGCCCTGCACGAATCCGGACAGCGGCGTCGCCGCGGTGGCGTAACTGATCCGGCCCGCGTGCGCGGCGGGGCGGGTGTTGCGGACGAAGGAGTGCAGCCGCTTCCCGTACCGGTCCGGGTCGAATTCGATGGCCGCCTGCTCGGTCCGGTGGTGGCCGGGGAAGACGAACCAGCCGTAGTGGTCCTGCGCCGGGCGCGGCTCGATCTGCCCGGTGTCGCCCCAGAGTTGGTAGCGCAGGTCGGCCTGGTAGAGGTCGATGCCGGTGCGCAGTTCGAAGGTCTCCGCGACCCCGGCCCCGCCGATCCGGCTGGCGGTCTCCAGGAAGAGGAACCGGCCGTCCGGCTCGCGGATGGCCTCGAAGTGGAAGCAGCCGTTGCGCTGCCCGAGAACGGCCAGGGTGCGGCGCAGCAGCTCGACGGCTTCCGGCTCGTCGGGCGTCTGGGCGGAGCCGAGCGGGCTGCCGTGCGCGTAGGCGAGGCAGTCGCCCACGTAGACGCTGCTGACCAGGGCCGCGATCTCCCCGTCGCGCAGGCAGCCGTCGAGGTGCCAGATCTCGCCGGGGACGAACTCCTCGACGAAGACCTCCTCGGGATCCGGGCAGGCGTCGAGCCGGTCGAGGATCCGGTCGGCGCCGCCCAGTTCGATGCCGGTGCTGGACGCCTCCAGCCGGGGCTTGATCAGGAACCTGCCTTCGCGCGGCGGGTTGCGGCGGAACGCCTCGACGCTGCGGAACGCGGGCTGCGGGACTCCGGCCTCCTCGGCGAGGGTGCGCATCAGCCACTTGTCGCGGACCGGGAGCACGGCGTCCGGCTGGTCGCCCGGGATGGCGAACTTCTCCCGCAGCAGGGCGGCCGGCAGCAGGTCGTACTCGGAGCGGGCGATCAGCCGGTCGGCGTCGGCGAGCCAGTCGCCGTGGCGCTCGATCATGGCCTGGATGTCGTGCGTGGGGACGCCGAGCAGGCGGCGTTGCGCGTCGGCGGGCAGGTCGTCGAAGCCGTCGGGGGCGCTGAGGTAGCGAACGGTGTGCTGCCGGTGGTCGATCGCCAGGTCGTAGCGGATCTTCCGGAAGGGGATCCGGTGCAGGATGACGATGTTCACGCGCTGTACTCGATTCTGAGGTGCGACTCGCTCTCGCGGAGGAACTCGTCGAGGGCGTCCGGGCTCAGCGAGGTGACGTCCCACAGGGCTTGGCCGACGAAGATCTCCCGGTCCACCTCCGGCAGTTGCTCGCCCTCCTGGACGAACAGCCTGTCCTCCACCAGGTCGACGGGTACGGATCCCCGTGCCACCCGCGCGACCCGCCGGCCCGGCTCACCGAAGAAGACCCGGAAGAAGGTGCGGCGTTCCTCGCTCGCCACCGGCTCGACGGTCCGCCCGAGCAGCTGGTCGATCCAGAGCTCCAGGACGTCGACGCCGCAGTGCCGCAGCGTGCTGGCCACGATGTACGCGCCGCCGATCCGCGGGTTGACCTCGACGATCTCCCAGCCGCGGCCGCGCTGGAACCTGGCCTCCACGTGGTAGACGCCGGTGTCCACGCCCAGGGCCAGCAGGCAGCGCTCGACGTGCTCGACGCCCAGCCGCACCTCGGCCTGGTCGAGGGACCGGGGCGGGCAGACGCAGGCGTTCTCCAGCGTCGTGCGGCCGGACTGGCGCATGTCGACCTTCTCGTGCACGGCGTGCACGGTCATCACGCCGTCGCTGACGCTGGTCTCGAAGCTGCACTCGACACCGTCGATGAACTCCTCGACGATGAACGACGGTTCACCCTCGAAGACGCCGGCGTAGGCGCGGTCCGCGCAGGCCTGCTGCCAGAGGGTGTCGAGTTCACCGATGTCGGTGAGCCGGTCGGCGCGGAAGGCGCCCATCGAGGCGAGCCCCTCGCGCGGCTTGATGAAGTAGCGCGACCTGTCCTCCAACGCGTCGAAGCGCGCCTCGGTGAGGGGCCAGGCGGCCACCTGCGACAGCTCCTGGACGCGCAGGAAGGTGCGCATCGCCAGCTTGTCGCGCAGTCCCCGGACGGTCTCCTCCGACAGGTCGGGGGTGCCGAGCCGGCGGTTCGCGTACGCCATCAGCACCCGGTAGGCGTCCCAGACGGTCAGGCAGCCGAGCAGCCGCACGCCGTCCGCCGAGAGCTCCGCCAGGAACCGGTCGATGTCCGAGCTGCGCAGGGCGGGGTCGTCGGTGATCCGCACCAGCTCGACCTCGTCCTGCCAGGCCGCCTCCACCTCGCGGGTCGGGCTCGATGACAGCACGTACGTCCTGATCCCGCGGCGCTTGAGCGCGGCGGCCAGCGGCGGCACCATCGACATCAACTGGTGCGAGAGGATCAGGAATCCAGTTTTCTCAGCCACGTGAACGAATCCTCTTCTCGACCGCCCGGCCGCCCGCGGTGCAGCGGGCGGCCGGGCAGGGTTACCGAGTGGTCCGGGACGGCGGGGTTCAGGCGGCCTGGGCCGACTCGTCGCCGAAGCGCTCGTACAGGTCGACGAAGAACATCTTCAGCAGCTCCTGGATCTCGGCCAGGTAGCGCTTGATGTCGACGATGTCCTGCTCGCTCTCGATGAAGAGGCTGAGGATGTCCCACATGTCCTGGGTGTGGTCCTCGACCAGGTCGGTGTTCAGGTGGGAGGCCTGACCGACGATCATGTCCTTGCCGAGGGACTCGGACATCGCCTTGATCTGCTTCGGGGTGATCTTCTGGGTGGTGTACTCGACCAGGTAGCTGTAGCAGATCACGCCGAGCGGCTTCTCGTGCTCCGCGACGAAGTAGAGGTAGCCGGCCAGCAGCCGGGTGTTGAAGTTCGGCTCGGTGGCGAAGATCTCCTCCGCGGAGATGCCGACCTTCTCGGCGTCCTTCACGAACAGGGTGTCGTGCAGCATCTCCTCGTCCTGGTAGGCGGCGTAGAGCTGGGCCGCCTCGGCGTTGATGCGGGTGATCTTGTGCAGCGCGTTGGCCTGCGCGGTGCGCATCAGCCGGATGCGCCAGGCGTGCTCGACCAGCGTCTGCTTGTAGTAGCCGAGGTTGACGTCGCTGCCTTCCAGGTGGCGCGCGTAGGGAACGGTGGCGTTCCACTCCTCGATCTTCCCGTCCAGGAAGGTGTCGATCTCCTGCTTCGCCCGCTTGCTGTCCTCGGTGGACAGGAAGGGCTTGCGACGCAGCAGCGCGGAGTCGGTCAGGCGGTTCTTGTTCTCCATGATGGAATCCCTCCAGGGGGTTATTGACTGCTAGTTGATTTCGAAGAGGACGGCGTCGCCGTGGGCCCGGCTCTGGCAGGCGAGCCGCACCGCCGGGTCGTCCATTTCGATGAGCTCGAAGAGGCGCTCTTCATTGGGAGTTCGGGGCGACAGGTTGTCGCCGCCGCTCACCACGCGAACGGCGCAGATCCCGCACTTTCCGGACCGGCAACCGAAGGTGATGTAATCTCCCATCTCCTTCAGGTCGACGTGGCCCTCGAAATCCACACTCTCTTCGGCGTTGACAAATTTCAGATTCGGCACGATGAACCTCGGGTTACGGCCAGTCGGTGGTCAGCGCGGCCTGGGCCGCGCGCAGACTCAGCACCTCGTACAGGAAGCTGTTGACCGGGGTCGCCGTCGCCGTCCTGGCGCCGAGGCAGACCGCTGCTCCGGTCCAGGCTTCGAGCTCGGACGGCTTGCCCGATCGGATGTCGCGGTGCAGCGAGGAGATGCCGGCCGGGGGCTGCCGGTCCAGGAACGCCATGGTGGTGCCGACGATGTCCGCCGGCAGGCGGACGCCCATCGCCTCGGCGACCTGGTGGATCTCGGTCATGGCGTCGCCGAGCAGCCGCCGGGTGCCCGGCCGCGAGCGCAGCGCGCCGACCGGTGCGTCGGTCACCGCGCCGAGGCCCCCCAACGGCACGACGAAGAGGAACTTCGCCCAGAGGTCCGCCCAGATGTCCTCGGCGATCACCGGGGCCACCCCGGCCTCGCCCAGCGCGTCCCGGAGCCGCTCCACCCGCCGGGTGACGCGGTTGTCCCATTCGCCGAAGGTCAACGACCCGGCCGAACCGACGTGGTGGATCCGGCCGGGACTGTCGAGGTACGTGATGACCTTCGCGACGCCGGGCAGGACCGCGTCACGGCCGACGACCTGCGCGACCTCCTCGGGCGTCCGGACGCCGTTCTGTAAGGTCAGCACCGCCGTGTCGGGGCCGATCAACGGCCCCAACCCGGCTGATGCGGACGCTACTTGCCACGTTCTGACGCCGAGGAGAACGTAGTCGACCCGGCCGATCTCCCGGGTGTCGGCGGTAGCCCGCACCGACCCCACGGAGAAACCCTCGGTCGGGCTCTGCACGGTGAGCCCGTGGCGGCGAAGTGCCTCCAGGTGCGCACCGCGCGCGACGAAATGCACGTCCTGCCCGGCCGCTGCGAGGCGGCCGCCGAGGTATCCACCGAGGCCTCCGCTGCCCACGACCGCGATTCTCACAGCGCCTCCTCGTGGAGTTACGCGACGGGCGCGCCGCCCCACTGCGAATCGGCCACCACGACCGCGGCGCCCGAACGCCCGCCGTGCTCCTGACCGGCGGCGGCGAAGCCGATGACGGTCAGGGCGCAGACGGTCGCTGCGATCGCTGCGGCCAAACGGCGAACAGTGGACTTCGGCATAGCGGCCCCCGCACTTTCGAGTCAGCGGGGAGTCGTTTTCCCCGTTGCACCCATCCTGTCGAGATCCGACCCGCGGTGGCCAGCGGATTCGTCTGCACAAATGCGCGCTGCACTGTTGTGAGGCCCCCCCGAGCATCTTCACGAAGCCCACCTATGATGCACAATCATGCGCTGCACTTCTGTGAACCAGGGCCAAGCCTGCCCGAATACGGACAACCCGGATTACTCGGGTGGCACTGGATTGTGCGAAGCCGCGCTGCAGTTTTACCGAACTGCCGTGGCAGAGCACGCCGTTCCCCGCACGGACACGCCCGACTGCCTGATCACCCTACGGCTCATGGCGGAAAGCCGGGAAAACCCGGAGCTGGCCCACGCGCTGCCGCCGTCCACGGCCTCCGCCTTCGTCATCCGGCCGATGGAGCACAGGATCGCCGCGCTGGAGGAGACCGCCCGGTCCACCCGCGCCGCCTTCTCCGCCCTGGAGACCGTCTACGCGGACGCCAGACGGCGCGAGAAGCCCGGATACGCGCTGCTGCAGGGGTCCGAGACCATCAGCGAGGTGCTCGGCGCGGCGGTCGACGCCTGCCGGACCGAACTGCTCACCGCCCAGCCCGGCGGCGCCCGGCCGCACGAGTTGCTGGAGCGCGCCCTCGAGCACGAGATCCCCAGACTCCGGGCCGGAATGGTCCAGCGGACCCTCTACCAGCACGCGGTGCGCTCGGATTCGCCCACCATGTCGTACATCGAGCGGATCACCGAGGCGGGCGCCCAGGTCCGGACGACCGCCGAGGTCCTCGACCGCCTGGTGGTGGTGGACCGCGAGGTCGCCTTCATCCCCGTCCAGGACGAGCGGAGCACCGCCGCCCTGGAGATCCGCCAGCCCGCGATCGTCCGCTACCTGGTCCGGGTCTTCGAGCACGCCTGGGACCGGGCCATCGTCATCGACGGCTCCCTGCGCCGCAGCGCACCGATCACCTCCGACGTCCAGCGCGCCATCCTGCACGGGATCATCTCCGGCGAGACCGACGAGAGCGTCGCCCGCCGGGTCGGCATGAGCCGGCGCAGCGTCGCGGAACACGTCCGCAAGATCTCCGAGCGCCTCGGCAGCAACAGCCGCGCCCAGCTCGGCTACCTCATCGCCATCAACGGGCTCCTCGACAGCCTCGGCGACGCCCCCGCCCCACCCCGCCCCCACTCGTACGAGGCCGCGCCCCACTAGGGCGTTTCTTTCCGATCAGCGGATCGCTGGTCTGGTCGTGCCGTTGGCTGACGCGCAGCCGAGGACGTCGCCGAGGTGGGCCGCGAACGACGCCCGGACGGCGTCGGGCGTCATCTTCCGATCGTCGGTCAGGTGCGCCACCAGGTCGGCGCGGATCGCCGCCAGCAGCGCGTGCGCGGTGAAGTCCGGGTCGTGGACGCCGGGCACCCGCTCCAGCGCCGTACGCAGGACGTCGTGCCACCAGCCGTAGTGCGCGGCCCGATAGGGGCTGCCGAGCCCGGCCTCCTCCGCGGCCGCCATCAGGTGCCGATTGTCGATCTTGAACTGCAGTACGGCGTCGAGGAGGTCGAGTACCTGCTGCCGCGGTGAGGCCCCGGCCGCGTCCCGCGCCTCGCGTACGGACTCCTGAAGGGGCTCCATCCGGGAGGCGATCACGGCGGCGATCAGGCCGGTCCGATCGCCGAAGCGGCGGAAGAGGGTGCCCTTGCCCACGCCCGCCGCCGCGGCGATGTCGTCCATGGACACCGCGTGAGGGGCGTTGGTGGCGGCGAACAGAGCGTCGGCGGCGGCCAGGACGGCTTCCCGGTTGCGTTGGGCGTCCGCGCGTTCGGTCCGCTGGGTCACGGGTGTCCTCCCTGGTCTTCGACGGGTGGGGTGGGCGGGCGGTGAGGCGGGCAGTCGCGTCATCCGGCCAGTCGACGATACGTGCTGCCGAGCAGCAGACGTCGCCGGGGTCGGGGAGTCGCAACACCGGGTCGCTGCGGCGTCAGCTGTCGCGGGCCAGGTCACGTTCGACGAAGGCGCGGAGGCTTCCCGGTGCGCGCCCGGTGAGCCGCTCGACCGTGTCCGAGACCCGGTCTTCGGCGCCCTCCGCGATGGCGCGGTCCATGCCTGCCAGCATGGTGGCGAACTCCATCGGTATCTCGGCCGCCCAGCGGTCGCGCAGTTCCTCGAAGGTCAGCTGCCGGTGTACGACGGGTCGGCCGGTGACCTCGGCGACGGTCGCGGCGACCTCGTCGTAGCTCAGTGCCTGCGGGCCGGTGAGGATGAGGTCGGCATTCGGGGCCGGCTCGTCGACCAGGGCCCGTACGGCGACGGCGGCGATGTCGGCCGCGTCGATGAAGCCGACCCGGCCGTTCCCCGAGGCCGTCCGGATGACGCCCTCCTCCCGGATGCTGCGGGCGTGGGGCATGGAGCCGGTGAAGTTCTGCATGAACCAGGAAGGCCGGAGTGCCGCCCACTCGTCGAACAGGCCGGGCAGCGCCGCGTGCACCTCTCCTACGGCCGGGCCGCCCGCGGGGATCGCCGACGAGCTGAGCAGCACCGCGCGCCGCACGCCCACCGCGCGGGCCCGGCGCAGGAAGGGCAGCATGACGGTGGCCGGCTCCGAGGAGCCGATGGGCGGGACGAGGTAGGCGCGGTCGACGTCGGCGAGGGCCTCGTCCCAGGTGGTGGACTCGTGCCAGTCGAAGCGGACGGCCTGTGCGCCGTCCACCGGGGTGGCGGTCCGGCCGGCGGCCTTCACCCGATGGCCTTCGGCGACCAGTCCGGCGGTCACCCGGCGGCCGGTGGTGCCGGTGGCCCCGATGACCAGAGCGGCGCTCACCGGCCCGCTCCCGCGAAGTCGACGCCGGGCTGTGAGACGGCGAGCGGGTTCCAGTAGTCGCGGTACGAGGTGATTCGCCCGCGCTCGACGGTGACCACGGCGATGTAGGTCATGTCGAAGGGGCTGTCGGTCTTCACCAGGCGGCCGACGCCGCGCATCTCCACCACGATGCGCTCGGGCGCGGTGGTCTGGTGGATCGTCACCTCGGGGAAGTCGCGGAGGTCGACGTGGTCGGGGTAGTGGCGCATGTACGCGCCGACCGCGGCCTTGCCCTCCAGTCTCGTGGGCCAGCCCTCCGGCGCGAAGGGGAACTCCAGGACGCCGTCCTCGTCCCACAGGTCCACCCAGGCGGGGATGTCCTTCTCCAGCAGCAGTCGCAGGCTGTGGCGGTACAGCTCTGCGGCCTCCGTCGGTACGGCCATGATCGTGGATTCCGTTCTGAGGAAGGTGGTCGCGACCGAGCCCGCAGCGGCCGGCGGCGCGAAAGCGGACCGTCGGTCCGCATGAGTGGAAGCATACGGACCGGCGGTCCGCTTAACAAGGCCGAGCGTCGGCGGACGACCTCCCTCGCCGGCGCTCCCGTGGGCGCCTGACCTGGGGGCGCGTTTATAACTGAAGCATCATTTATAAACGTGTTACGCTGGACGCGAAGGAGGAAACACATGCCACGACCACGCACCACCAGCGACGCGGAGATCCTCGCGGCCACCGCGCGCGCCATCGGCGCGCACGGGCCGGGGAGGATGACCCTGGCCCATGTCGGGGCGGAGGCAGGCGTGTCGCCTGCGACTCTGTCGCAACGCTTCGGGTCCAAGCGGTCGCTACTGCTGGCGTTCGCGGCCGACGCCGCGAAGAACGCCGCCGAGCCCTACCGGCGGGCCCGGGCGGTACACGACTCGCCGCTCAAGGCCCTGCATGCGGCGGCGACCGAGTTCGCCGGGTACATGGCCACGCCGCAGGAGATGTCCAACCACCTCGGGATGCTCCAACTCGACCTCACCGACCCCGACTTCCGCACCCTGGCCGCCGCGCACACCCATGCGGTGGACGAGGCGCTGCGGGAACTGCTTGCCGAGGCCGTCAAGCGCGGCGAACTCGCCCCGGGCACGGACGTGCCGCGCCTGGCGCGCGCCGTGAAGATCACCACCGACGGGTCGCTGCTGCGCTGGGCCCTCACCGGCGAGGGGGAGCCCGCGGCCCTGCTCCACGACGACCTCGACCATCTTCTGGGGAGGACCCCATGACCTTCAGCGCCACCGTCTTCGTCGGCACCAGCCTCGACGGGTACATCGCCCGCCCGGACGGCGACATCGACTGGCTCGACGAGCGCGGCCGGAAGGCCGGCGACCTCGGCTACACCGACTTCCTCGACACCGTCGACGCGGTCGTCATGGGCCGCAACACCTACGAGAAGGTCCTCGGCTTCGGCGAGGACGCCTGGCACTACGGCGACCGCCACGTCGTCGTGCTCAGCACGACCCTCCCCGAGGACGCCGACCCGCGGATCACCGTCCACCGCGACCTCGGCGCCCTGATCGCCGACCTCGACGAGCGCGGCATCAGGCACGTCTACCCCGACGGCGGCCGCCTGGTGCAGAGCTTCGTCCGCGCGGGCCGTGTCGACGCGTTCATCATCAGCGTTGCCCCCGTGCTCATCGGTTCCGGCCTCCAACTGTTCGGCGAGCTGACCGAGGACGTCCCCCTGCGCCTGGAGTCAGCCACCAGCGCCGGCGGGTTCGCCCAACTGCGCTACGCGGTCGAGAAGTAGCCGCACCCGCCTCGGCTGACCCACGCGGACACGTGGCGCCGTCGACCTCGTTCGCTGCCATTTCACATCGCGAGCCGTCGGACGGCCTATGGCGGGTCCGAAGACTGCGTTCCGCAGGTCGGAGGTGCTCTTACAGGTCGTAGTTCTGATCGAACATGTCCCTGACCTGCGGAAATGGGAGCCTCGCGGAAGATCATTTCACAACCGGTGCACACGCGGCGACCATGACGATGCTCGCTTGCTGTCACCCCACGCGACCGGCACTTCTGAGTTGCGCCCTACGAGCAAAAGTGGTGGCTGCCACCTGCGGGTGGCAGCCACCACTTTTGCTCGTAGCCGTGGGGGCCCGTTCATTTCGGCGCTCAGCCTGACCGGTGTCCCGCTGCGATGGCACGTTGCGCATGGTTGCTCAGAGCGGTGAAACGCCCGCTCTGCTGCGATTGTTCACGCGTTGTGGGTGCTGTGCTGTAGCCCTCTCGCCGAGTTCGATCTCAAGCATGATCATTTCACGCTCATTTCACATCGCGAGTCGGCGGCGGCCCCTGAAGGGCGTTTCCGCAGGTCAGGAGAGTCCCTGGCCTGCGGAAACGATGAGAGATCGAACTGCGTTTCCGCAGGTCGGAGGGCTTACAGGTCGTAGTAGAGCTCGAACTCGTGCGGGTGCGGCCGCAGGGCGATCGGGGCGATCTCGTTGGTGCGCTTGAAGTCGATCCAGGTCTCGATCAGGTCCGGGGTGAAGACGTTGCCCGCGAGCAGGTACTCGTGGTCGGCCTCCAGGGCCTCGAGGACGGCCGGGAGCGAGGAGGGCACCTGCGGGACGTTGGCGTGCTCCTCGGGGGCCAGCTCGTAGAGGTCCTTGTCGACCGGCTCCAGCGGCTCGATCTTGTTGCGGATGCCGTCGAGGCCGGCCATCAGCATGGCGGAGAAGGCCAGGTACGGGTTGGAGGACGGGTCCGGTGCGCGGAACTCGATGCGCTTGGCCTTGGCGTTGGAGCCGGTGATCGGGATGCGGATCGCGGCCGAGCGGTTGCGCTGCGAGTAGACCAGGTTGACCGGGGCCTCGAAGCCCGGCACCAGGCGGTGGTAGGAGTTCACCGAGGGGTTGGTGAACGCCAGCAGCGAGGGCGCGTGCCGGAGCAGGCCGCCGATGTAGTAGCGCGCGGTGTCGGAGAGTCCGGCGTAGCCCTGCTCGTCGTAGAAGAGCGGCGAGCCCGCGGTCCACAGCGACTGGTGGACGTGCATGCCCGAGCCGTTGTCGCCGAAGATCGGCTTCGGCATGAAGGTGGCGGTCTTGCCGTTCCGCCAGGCGACGTTCTTGATGATGTACTTGAACAGCATCAGGTCGTCGGCGGCGTGCAGCAGGGTGTTGAACTTGTAGTTGATCTCCGCCTGGCCGGCCGTGCCGACCTCGTGGTGCTGGCGCTCGACCTCGAGCCCGGCCTTGGCGAGTTCCAGCGACATCTCGGCGCGCAGGTCGGCGAAGTGGTCGACCGGCGGGACGGGGAAGTAGCCGCCCTTGTACTTGACCTTGTAGCCGCGCGCGTCGCCCTCGGCGGCGCCGCTGTTCCAGGCGCCGGCCTCCGAGTCGATGTGGTAGAAGGACGCGTTGGCGCTGGTGTCGAAGCGGACCGAGTCGAAGACGTAGAACTCGGCCTCGGGCCCGAAGAACGCGGTGTCGGCGATGCCGGAGGAGGCGAGGTAGGCCTCGGCCTTCTTGGCGACGTTGCGCGGGTCGCGGCTGTAGGCCTCGCCGGTGACCGGGTCCTGGATGAAGAAGTTGATGTTGAGGTGCTTCTCGGCCCGGAAGGGGTCGAGCCGGGCCGTGGCGAGGTCCGGCACGAGTGCCATGTCGGACTCGTGGATGGCCTGGAAGCCGCGGATCGACGAGCCGTCGAACATCAGGATCTCGGACGGATCGAAGGTCGCCGCAGGTACGGAGAAGTGCTGCAAGACGCCAGGCAGGTCGCAGAAACGGACATCGACGAACTTCACGTCGTTGTCCTGGATGTACTGCTTCACTTCGGCGGCGTTGTTGAACATCCATCCTCCTCAGCGTGCGAATTGGGCTCACCCTAGGAATGGGGCGTTTCCGTCCGGTGACCCGCTCGTTTCCTCGATGTTAACCGCGTCCCCCGGGCGGGCGGCAAAGACGTACGGGAGCGGGCAAAACGCCCCGCTCACCTGGGCGGCTTCCCGCCAGTGGTCTGGACCACTGGGAAGGCCGCGGGGAACGCGCCGCAGGCGGGATTCACCCGGTCGGGGACGGCGCCCCGCCCGGAGGGGTGCCGGTGACGGTGCGCGCCGTCAGCCCGGTTAGTGTGGATTCGTGGACACCAGAGAAGCGTTGGGATCGTGGATCGACGGCCCTAAGGCGGCCGCCGAGAAGATGGGCGCCGACTTCGGCCACCGCGGCGAGCGCCTCGGACTGCCCGAGGAGGGCTCCGGCTCCCTCGCCGGCCCCGGCCGCCGGATCGGCGCCCTGCTCGTGGACGGCTGGCTGGTCGCCCTGATCTCCTACGGCCTGATCGCCCGAGGCGACCAGGCCGAGGCCAACCTGTGGACCAGCCCGCTGTACTTCCTCGTCGCGGCCCTGCTGCTCGCCACGACCGGTACGACGGTCGGCAAGCGGCTCTTCGGCCTCCGGGTGATCCGCCTGGACGGCGGCCGCGCGACCATCCCGCAGGTCCTGCTGCGTACCCTGCTGCTCTGCCTGGTGGTGCCCCCGCTGGTCTGGGACCGCGACACCCGGGGTCTGCACGACAAGGCGGTCGGCACCGTCGAGGTCCGGATCTAGGCGAGGCCCGGATCCGGCACCCACCGGACCCGGTGGGTACCGCACGGCGCGCAACGCACGGCACCCACCGCACGGCGCGCAACGCACGGCGCACAACGTCGAAACGGCCCCGCCGCGGAGCTTCCGCGGCGGGGCCGTTCTGGTGTGGACGGGGGAGGGTCAGCGGGCCTGGCCGCCCTTGGGCATCCGGGCGCCCTTGGGCATCGGGCCCTTGGGGATCGGCGCCTTGGAGAGCAGGTCGCCCAGCGCGCGCAGGCGGTCGTTGGTCTCGGTGACCTGGGAGGCGGTGATGGCGCGGGGCAGGCGCATGAGGTGGATCTGCAGCTTCTTCAGCGGGACCTCACCCTCGCCGTCGCCCACCACGATGTCGTGCACCGGCACATCGCCGACCACACGGGCCATCTTCTTCTTCTCGGAGGCCAGCAGCTGGCGCACCCGGTTCGGGTTGCCCTCGCCGATCAGCGCGATGCCGGCCCGGCCCACCGCGCGGTAGACCGCGTCCTGGTTACGGGTGACCGCGACCGGGGTGGTGTTGGAGCTCCAGCCGCGCCGGATGTTGTTCAGCACCGCCGCGACGGCGCCCGGCTGCCCCTCCATCTGCCCGAACGCGGCGCGTTCGGCCCGGCGCCCGAAGACGATCGCCATGGCCAGCACGGCCACGATGAAGCCCAGGATGCCCAGATAGATCGGGTGGTCGATTGCGAAGCCGATGGCGAGGAACACGCCGAAGGTCAGCAGGCCGACGCCGGCGATGATCAGGCCGATCTTGGTGTCGACCTTCTTGGTCATGGTGTAAGCCAGGCGGATCTGCTTCAGTCGCCCGGGGTTCTCGGATGTTTCCCTCGCCATAACGCTCATGGTACGTGGCAGGGGTACGGGATATCCAAGCCCGGGTACCCGTTCGCCCGAACCGTGACCCGTGTGCCCGTACGCCGTCGCACACAGCGACGCCGGAACCTCACCCCGGTACGGACCGGGCTGCCGCCGTCCCCGCGCTCTCCACCGCCATCGCGTCGTGCCGGCGGTCCGCCGCGTGCTGACGGTTCTCGCACACCGCCGCCCAGGCGTTGCGCCGCGCGTGCCGCTGGCCGGGCGCCAGCAGGACGCTCTCGGCGAACCGCAGCGCCACTCCCACCGACCGGATCCGCATCCCCATGCCGAACAGCTCCTCTCGTGGCTGAGAAGAATCGAACGCTCGCTGGACGTCCATCATCCCCACCCCGTGTTACCAGCCCGTGACCAGGCAGTCAAAGTGTGGTGAAGCGTCGAGGGGCGGAGCCGCAGCTCCGCCCCTCGAATGGCTCAAATGGCTCGAACCCGATCAACGGCTCGAACCCGATCGCGACCGTCAGACCGCGGCCTGCTCGCGCCGCTCCAGCGCCTGCCGGTACAGCCGGCCGGCCCGGTACGACGAGCGCACCAGCGGGCCCGACATGACGCCGGCGAAGCCCAGCTCCTCGGCCTCCTCCTGGAGCTCGACGAACTCGTGCGGCTTCACCCAGCGCTCCACCGGGTGGTGGCGCAGCGAGGGGCGCAGGTACTGGGTGATGGTGATGAGCTCGCAGCCGGCGCCGACCAGGTCGGCGAGCGCCTGGCTGACCTCCTCGCGGGTCTCGCCCATGCCCAGGATCAGGTTGGACTTGGTCACCAGTCCGGCCGCGCGGGCCTGGGTGATGACGTCCAGCGAGCGCTCGTAGCGGAACGCCGGGCGGATCCGCTTGAAGATCCGCGGCACCGTCTCGACGTTGTGCGCGAGCACCTCGGGGCGGGAGGAGAAGACCTCGGCCAGCTGCTCGGGCACCGCGTTGAAGTCGGGGATGAGCAGCTCGACGCCGGTGCGGCCGCTCTCGCGGTCGGCGGTCATCGCGTGCACCTGGCGCACGGTCTCGGCGTACAGCCAGGCGCCGCCGTCCTCCAGGTCGTCGCGGGCGACGCCGGTGATGGTGGCGTAGTTGAGGTCCATGGTGACGATGGACTCGGCGACCCGGCGCGGCTCGTCACGGTCGAACTCGGCGGGCTTGCCGGTGTCGATCTGGCAGAAGTCGCAGCGGCGGGTGCACTGGTCACCGCCGATGAGGAAGGTCGCCTCGCGGTCCTCCCAGCACTCGAAGATGTTGGGGCAGCCGGCCTCCTGGCAGACCGTGTGCAGCCCCTCCTTCTTCACCAGCGAGTGGAGGGCGTTGTACTCCGGGCCCATCTTCGCGCGGGTCTTGATCCACTCGGGCTTCCGCTCGATGGGGGTCTCGCTGTTGCGGACCTCCAGGCGGAGAAGCTTCCTGCCGTCGGGTGCGACAGCGGACACGTGCGACTCCTAGAACTAGACGGGGTACCCCCAGGGTACGCCTGTGGTTGTACGGCCTTCGCCGGGCCTGCCGCCCTGCAATCGCAGGGCAACACGGCTACTGGTGAGTAGATTCCCAGTGCTCGGGGGTTTTCGTGCTCGGGGGTTTTCGGCGGCTGTGCGCCGGGCCGGGTCGGCGACCGGGCGCCGGCAGGGTGCCGACGGGGGTCAGCGACGGGGTCAGTGGCTGAGCGCCGGTTCGGGCAGCTCGGCGAAGAGCTCCGTCAGGTGCCGCTCGACCACCGGCGCCGCCTCGGCGACGGAGAGCCCGCGCTCCAGCTCGCCGGAGAGCGAGGCCACGCCCGCGTCCCGGATGCCGCACGGCACGATCTTGTCGAACCAGGTCATGTCCGGGTCGCAGTTGAGCGCGAAGCCGTGCATGGTCACACCGCGGGCGACCCGCACGCCGATCGCGGCGAGCTTGCGGTCGTCGCCGCGCTGCCCGGCGTTGGAGGGCGCGTACTCGGGGCCGGCCAGCCGCGGGTCGATGCCCAGCGGCAGGCCCATCCGCAGGGTCAGCTTGCCGATGTCCACCACCTCGGCCGGGTCGACCACGGCGTCCGGGATGGACTCGCCCAGCACCCAGACCCCGCTGCGGCCCTCGACCCGGGCGGTCCCGATGCCGAACTCGGCGGCGGCGCGGATCAGCGCCTCCTCCAGCCGGCGGACGTAGGCGATGACGTCGATCGGGTCGGGCAGCTTGACGATCGGGTAGCCGACCAGCTGGCCGGGGCCGTGCCAGGTGATCTCGCCGCCCCGGTTGACCTCGACCACCGGGGTGCCGTCGAGCGGCAGGTCGGCGGGGTTGGTGCGCTTGCCCATGGTGTACACGGACTGGTGTTCCAGCAGCAGGACGGTGTCGGGGATCTCGTCCGCGACCCGCAGCGCGTGCAGCCGCTGCTGCTCCTCCCACGCCTCCTGATACGGCACGGTGCGCTCACCTATGCCCATGTGAACAAAACGCACGTTCGCGCTCACGTTCTGCGCTCCTTGCCAGGCGTTCGAGACCAACCTCGCCACTGTACGCCCAGGCCCGGTCGAGCCCTTCAGCCGCCCGCGAGCAGCTGCAGCCGCAGCGCGAGCCGGAGTTCCAGCGACCGTTCCGGGTGGTTCCAGTCCGGCCCGAGCAGTGCCTCGACCCGGTCCAGCCGCTGGACCACCGTGTTCACGTGGACGTGCAGTTCGTCCTTGGCGCGGGTGAGGCTGCCGCCGCAGTCGAAGTAGGCGCGCAGGGTGCGGACCAGCTCGGTGCCGCGCCGGGTGTCGTAGGTGAGCAGCGGGCCGAGCGTCGCGCCGACGAAGCCGTCCACGTCGTGGCCGTCGCCGAGCAGGACCCCGAGGAAGCCGAGCGTGCGGGCCGAGGCGCCCTCACCGGCGCGGCCGAGCACCCGCAGCGCCCGTACGCAGCGCAGGCCCTCGGCGTACGAGGCGGCCAGCGCGGTCGGACCGGCGGCCGGGCGGCCGGCGCCGACGGTGACCGGGAAGCCGGCCAGCCGGGCCAGCCGTTCGGCGGCCTGCCGGGCGGTCTCCTCGGGATCCTCGGCGGTGCCGGTCTCGACGGGCGCCAGCAGCACCACCGCCTCGCCGTGCTCGGCGCTGACGCCGCGGGAGCCGAACAGGTACCGCCGGGCCGCGCCCGCCAGTCGTCCCCGGTCGGTGCCGGTCGGCTCGGCGGGTTCCGCGACCAGCACCAGGTGCGGGCGGGCGAGGTCGACGCTGAGCCGGCGGCCGCGTGCGGTGAGCCCGGCCGGGTCGCGTTCGGGGGCGGTGAGCAGGTCGGTGAGCAGTTCGCCGCGGATCCGGTTCTCGGTCTCGGCCACCGAGCGGCGCAGCAGCAGGAGCAGGGCGGTCACCACGCTGGCCCGCTCGAACAGCCGCCGGTCGGCGTCGTCGAGGTCGGGCCGTCCGCGCAGCACCATGGTGCCGAGCGCGTCGTGCCCGGCCAGCACCGCGCAGACCCACTGCTCGCCGTGCCGTACGGACCGTCCCTCGATGCGGGAGGCGGCGACGGCCCCGGCCAGCTCGGCGGCGGGCGCGGACCGGCCGGCCAGCGGCTCGCCCTCGGCGTCGAGGACCGCTATCTCCCCGTCCAGCAGGGCCGCGACGGCGGCGGCGACGTCCGGCACCTCGGCGCCGCGCAGCACCAGGTCGGTGAGCCGGTCGTGCGCCTGCTCGGCGCGCTGGACGGCGGCGGAGTGGGCCCGGACCAGCTCGTTGGCGGCGTTCAGCTCGGCGAGTGCGGCGCGGGTGTCGGCCAGGGACTTGGCGGTGTCCAGGGCGATCGCGGCGTGCGCGGCGAGGGTGCAGAGCAGTGCGACCTCGTCGGGGGAGAAGGCGCGGGGCGAGCGGTCGGCGGCGAACAGCACCCCGATGACCTGTCCGCCGAGCAGCAGCGGCACCCCGATGATCGCCACCAGGCCCTCGTCCAGCACGCCCGCGTCGATCGTGCCGGTGTGGTGGAAGCGTTCGTCGGTGCGGTAGTCGGGGGTCGCGTACGGGCGGGCGGCCTGGGCGACCAGCCCGCCCAGGCCGTCGCCGAGGCTGAGCCGCAGGGTCTGGAACAGGACGGAGACGGAGCCGTCGGTGACCCTCATGTAGGTGTCGCCCGCGGCCTCGTCCGGCAGGGTCAGGTATGCGGTGTCGGTGCCGAGCAGCATCCGGGCCCGGCGGACGATGGCCTGGAGCACGGTGTCCAGGTCCCGGGAGGCGGCGAGGTCTCCGGCGGTGTCGAACAATGCGGTCAACTCGGCTTCTCGGCGCCGGTGTTGACGCAGGGTACGGTGGACCCGCAGGGCTTGCCAGGTGGCGTCGTCGATCTCGGCGAGGACGGTGGCCGACGCCCCGCGGCGGCGGGCGTCGGCCAGCACGTCGGCGAAGTCCTCGGTGGCGGCGCCCGAGGCGAGCAGGTCGAGCAGTCGCCGCAGGGCGGGCGCGGCGCTTTCGTGCGGGTGGTTCATGGTGCGTGCCGCCAATCGGCGTCGGTTCGTCGATTCCGAGAAATCGCGATGGTAGCGGCTCAACCGTCAGGCGACGGCGGGCTTTTCGGCCGTCGGGGCGTCCGCCTCCGGCCCCTTTTGTCCCGCCCGCTCCTCAGACCCCTCAGGCCCCTGGGACCCCTCTCGCTCCTCGACCTCGGTGAGGTCCTGTCCCCTGGTCTCCCGTCCGCAGAGCACCGCGAGGACGGTGATCGCCGCTGCGATGGCGACGTACACCGAGATCGGGGTGGCGCTGCCGTAGTCCTTGAGCAGCGCGGTGGCGACCAGCGGCGCCGGGGCGCCGGCCGCCACGGACGAGAACTGGGCCCCGATCGAGGCGCCCGAGTACCGCATCCGGGTGGCGAACAGCTCGGAGAAGAAGGCTGCCTGGGGCGCGTACATCGCGCTGTGGAAGACCAGCCCGACGGTGACCGCGAGGAGCAGCGACCCGAACGAGCGGGTGTCCACCATCCCGAAGAAGACGAACGCCCAGATCCCGACGCCGACCGCGCCCACCAGGTACACCGGCTTGCGCCCGACCCGGTCGGACAGCGCGCCGAACAGCGGGATCAGCGTGAACTGGATCGCGGAGGCGATGAGTACGGCGTTCAGCGCGCTCTGCTTGGAGAAGTGCGCGTGGGTGACCGCGTACGTCAGCACAAAGGTCGTCATCACGTAGTACGAGATGTTCTCCGCCATCCGCGCCCCCATGGCCACCAGCACCTCCCGCCAGTGGTGCCTCAACACGCTGACCAGCGGCGGCTGCTCGGCGCTCTTCCGGTCCTTCTCCCGCTTCTGCTGCGCCGCCAGCGCGGCCCGGAACAGCGGCGACTCGTCCACCGCGAGCCGGATCCACATCCCGACCGCGACCAGCACCGCCGACAGCAGGAACGGCACCCGCCAGCCCCAGGACAGGAACGCCACGTCCGACTGCACCGAGGTCATCAGCGACAGCACCCCCGCCGCCAGCAGGTTCCCGGCCGGCGCCCCGCCCTGCGGCCAGGACGCCCAGAAACCCCGCCGCCGCTGGTCCCCGTGCTCCGACACCAGCAGCACGGCCCCGCCCCACTCACCGCCGAGCGCGAACCCCTGCACCAGCCGCAGCGTCGTCAGGAGTACCGGCGCCGCGACCCCGACCGACTCGTACGTCGGCAGCAGCCCGATCGCCGTGGTCGACCCGCCCATCAGCAGCAGGCTCACCACCAGCAGCTTCTTGCGGCCCACCCGGTCCCCGAAGTGCCCGAACACCAGGGCCCCGATCGGCCGCGCCGCGAACCCGATCGCGTAGGTGAGGAACGACAGCAGCGTGCCGGTCAGCGGATCGCTGTGCGGGAAGAACAGCTTCCCGAACACCAGCGCCGCCGCCGTTCCGTACAAGAAGTAGTCGTACCACTCGATCGTTGTGCCGATCAGGCTGGCAGCCACCACTCTCGGGAGTGAGGTGCGCGCAGCCGCACCGCTTGCAGAGGCCTTCATGTGCCACCACTTCCAGGGCCGGGGGGAGACGATGTCGCCACAAGGTAGGAACCCTCCGGGCGGAGTCCTATGGGGGCGGACCACATACTGTTCGGTCGGTTCATGGCGCCCGGGGCCACGGTCCCGTCGCTCAGTGCGCCGTCCAGCCGCCGTCGACCGGGAGGCTGGCGCCGGTGATGTAGGAGGCGGCGGGGGAGCAGAGCCAGAGGGCGAGTTGGGCGATCTCGTCGGGTTCGATGAGGCGTTTCACGGCGGTGCGGTCGAGCATGATCTGCTCGACGACCTCGTCCTCGCGGATGCCGTGCGCGAGCGCCTGGGCGGCGATCTGCTTCTCCACCAGGGGGGTCCGGACGTAGCCGGGGTTGATGCAGTTGCTGGTGACGCCGTGCGGGGCGCCTTCGAGGGCGACCGTCTTGCTCAGCCCCTCCAGGGCGTGCTTCGCGGTGACGTACGCGGACTTGAAGGCGCTGGCCCGCAGGCCGTGGACGGAGGAGATGTTGACGATCCGTCCCCACTCCCGCTCGTACATGTGCGGCAGGGTCCGGCGCAGGATGCGGAACGGGGCCTCGACCATGACGCGTTGGATGAGGGTGAAGCGGTCGGGCGGGAACTCGTGCACCGGCGCGACGTGTTGGAGCCCGGCGTTGTTGACCACGATGTCGGCGTCGTCCGGAAGGGCGTCCACGGCCCCGGGGTCGGAGAGGTCGGTGACGATCGCGCGCCCGCCGATCCGCTCGGCGATTTCCTCGGCCGGACCGGCCGCGAGGTCGACGACGTAGACCCGGGCGCCGGCCCCGGCGAAGGCCTCGGCGCAGGCCCGGCCGATGCCCGAGGCGGCGCCGGTGACCAGGGCCGTGCGGCCGTCGAGCGGGCGGGCTGTAGTGGTGTCCATGGCTGAGAACGGTAGGAATCCGGCGCCCCGGCTCCCATGTGGCAGGCCGCCACAGCATCCCGCCGAGCTGTGGCGTCAACCACTACGACCCTCGATCGACGGTTCGACTGCGGAAGGCCAAACCCAGGGTGACCGCGCTTCCCCACAATGGGCGCGGTTGCTTCACCCGTTCGGAGGATTGCTCGGTCAGATCCACCCATAGCGCCCGAATGCTCGCTACATTCACGCCGATTCCCGACAGGGGGCGCCGCCCCAGGCCGCCGAAGTGCTGGTAGAGCCCGGTGCGACGTCCGAGAGGTGTTGACAGACATGCCCCAACGGCCTGCAACCGACAGCCCGGCGTACGGACCGCTCGACCCGCTCGGCCAGCACCGAGGTCCGGTCGGTCGGACCCTTCCGGACGCCCCCGACGCCCTGGCCCCCGACGCCCTGACGGGCGACACGCTGACCGCCGACGCCTCGACCGCCGACGAACTGCGGCTGCCCTCGCAGGCCACACCCGACCGGCACGAGACCCCCGTCACCCCCGCGCCCGCGCCCGCGCCCGCGCGGAGCACCGGCCACTCCGGCCCGGCCCCGCAGAACGGCCAGCTCGCCGCACTGATCGAGGAGGCCGGCTTCTCGCACGCCGGCCTGGCCCGCCGGGTCGACCAGCTCGGCCTGGAGCACGGCCTCGACCTGCGCTACGACAAGACCTCGGTCACCCGCTGGCTGCGCGGCCAACAACCCCGCGGCGCCACCCCGGCCCTGATCGCCGAGGTCTTCACCCGCCGCCTGGGCCGCCGCCTCACCGCCCAGGACCTCGGCCTGGACGCCTGCGCCCCGGTCTACGCCGGCCTCGAGTTCGCCGAGACCCCGCAGGAGGCGGTGGACATCGTGGCGAGCATGTGGCGCAAGGACAACGGCCCGCAGTCCGAGCTGCGCCGGATCGCCTTCACCCCGGCCGGCCTGGTCGTCCCCAGCCGGGACTGGCTGATCGGCCGCACCGACGAGCGCGTCGCCCGGGACGGCTCCACCCTGGCCCGGACGGACACCGCCGCCGGCCCGCCGTCCGCCGGCACCGCCTCCGCCGCCATCACCGGCGCGCCCGCGCCGAGCGCGCCCGGCGCGTCCCCGGTGGGCCCGGCGCGCGGCCCGGCCGCGGGCCTGCCCGGCGCGCCGCCCACCGCGCGCAGCACGGCCGGGACGACCGGCACCGCCCCCACCATCGGCCGGGTGCCCATCCAGAGCCGCCGCCCACCGGTCGCCGTCGAGCCGCCGTACACCGACCCGGCCCGCGAATCCCGCCCTGCCCTGCGGGTCGGCCGCGGCGACATCGCCGCCATCCGCGCCGTCGGCGACCTCTTCCGCGCGCTCGACCACGCCTACGGCGGCGGCCACGCCCGCCAGGCGCTGGTCCGCTACCTGGAGAGCGAGGCCGAGCCGATGCTGCGCGGCCGCTACGGCGAGCAGATCGGCCGGGCCCTGTTCGGCGCGGTCGCCGATCTGACCCGGCTGGCCGGCTGGACGTCCTTCGACATCGCCGCGCACGGCCTGGCCCAGCGCTACTTCGTCCAGGCGCTGCGCCTGTCCCAGGCCGCCGGGGACCGCGCGCTCGGCGGCTACGTGCTGGTGACGATGAGCCAGCAGGCCGTCCACCTCGGCCACGGCCGGGAGGCGGTCCAGCTCGCCCGGGTCGCCCAGCAGGGCGTGGGCACCGCCGTCCCCCCAGTGGTCCAGTCGCTGATGCACGCCGCCGAGGCCCGCGGGCACGGCCTGCTGGGCGACGTCCGGTCCTGCACCACCGCCCTGGTACGCGCCGAGCGGGCCCTGGCGGCGGCCCGCACCGGCGACGAACTGCCGGCCTGGGCACGGTACTTCGACGAGGCGCAGCTCTCCGACGAGTTCGCCCACTGCTACCGCGACCTGCAGCAGTGGCGCACCGCCGCGCAGCACGCCGAGAAGTCGCTGCGGCTGCGCTCGCCCGCCTACGCGCGCAGCCGGATCTTCTGCCGGCTGGTGCTGGCCACCGCCCGGCTCGGCATGGGGGACCTCGACGAGGCCTGCGCCATGGCGACCGACGCGCTGCGGGCGGCGGGGGAGATGCGCTCGGCCCGCTCGCTGGAGTACGTCCGGGACTTCCACCGCCGCCTCACGCCCTACCGCGGCAGCCCGGTGGCCCGCGCCTTCGAGGAGACGGCCCGCCAGGCCGGGGTCATCTGACCGTTCGGGGTCCGGGCCGGGCGCTGACCAGCTCTCGGCCCGGACCCTCGGCCTGCCCCCGGCCGCCGCCCCGGACGGCCGCGCGCCACCCCGCACCCGCTGCGCCGCCAGCGGGAACACCAGCACCGACGGCATTCCGGCGCCGACCAGCGCCGCCGCGGTCGAGGACGCCAGGTGCCCGGCTTCCACCTCGATGGTGGTGACCACCACGGGCGGGGGAGTTGCCGCTGAGCAGCACGGCGATCGCGATGATCGGCCCGAATTCGCCGACCGCCCCGGTGGCCCCTCAGGCCGCCGCCTCCGCCTCCCGCGCGTCGGCCGGGACGCCGAGGTCGCGCAGCACCGCCCGCGCCGCTCGCCGCCCGGAGACCAGCGCGCCCTGCACGGTGCTGGTGTCCCGGTGGTCCCCGGCGACGTACAGCCCGGCCACCAGGCGCACCGGCCGCCGGGTGTTGTGCGGCGGCGGCATTGCGGGCAGCGCGTCCGGGACGTGCCGCACGCTGAGGAACTGCCAGCCCGCCGTCGAGGTGCCGTACAGCTCGGCGAGCCGGGCCCGGACGGCCGGTTCCAGTCCGGCCGGGCCGCTCGCGTCGAAGGCGCGCCGCCCGAGCACGGTGGTGGCGACCAGCGTCTGGCCGGCCGGGGCGTAGGACGGGTGCAGCTCGCTGAGCACCAGCGAGTGCGAGACCAGTGGCGGGTGCCCGTTCGGCCGGTCGCCGTCGAGCAGCAGCACGGCCTCGCCCACCGGCGGGTGGTCGGCCGCGTGGTAGAAGGTCGTGACGGGGTGGAAGTCCGGCAGCCGCAGGCCGGGCAGCAGCTCGGTGGCGGAGCGGGCGTCGGTGGCGACGATGACGGCCTGGGCGCCGGTCCGCCCGTGGTGGAGGGTCTCCACGCCGTCCGCGGCGATCGAGGTGACCTGCACCCCGGTGTGGACGGTGCCGGCGGGTAGCGCGGCGGCCAGCTGGGCCGGCACCGCGGCGATCCCGTCGGCGGGCAGACAGAGCCGCCCGCGCGCGTACGAGCGCAGCACCAGGTCGGCGACCCGGCTGCTGGTGCCGAGCGCCGGGTCGCTGAGCAGGGCGCTGAGCAGTGGGCGCAGGAAGCCCTCGACGGTGCGCGGGGCGAGTCCGTGGCCGGTCAGCGCGCGGGCGGCGGTGGTCTCCGGTCGGGCCTGCAGCCGGCCGATCGGGGTGGCGGCGAGCCGGCCGAGCCAGCTGCCCAGCCGGGCCTTGTCCAGCGGGCTGCCGAGCGGGGCCCGGGTGGCGGCCTGTCGGGCGGCGGTGAGCTGCGGGTCCCCGGTGCGGTACCGGCGGCCGCCGCTGTGCACCAGTACGCCGGGTGCGAGCGGGCGCAGGTCGAGGCGGTCGAGGTCGAGCGCGCGGCGCAGCTCGGGGAAGGCGGTGTTCAGCAGGTGACTGCCGTCGTCGAGCCGGAAGCCGTCCAGCTCGCGGGTGGCCATCCGGCCGCCGATCCGGTCGCTGCTCTCCAGGATCCGAACGGCGAGGCCGTGGCCGGTGAGCGCGCGGGCGGCGGCCAGGCCCGCAAGTCCGGCGCCGACCACGACGACGTCCGGGTCGGATGGCCGACGGGCGCGGCGGGTGAAGTCGTACGTGGGCACTGGCGTGCTCCCTCCCTGGGCCCGGGGCTCCGGCCGACGCAGGCAGCGGGGTGCCGGGACACGGTTCGAGGAGGGTGATGCCCAGTCAGTGTGAGCATCAGACAAGCACATCGGGCCGGATTCGAGGGCCTGCAGGGGTTGTGCGGCACCGGGCGGGGGCGCGGTCACGGACAGTGCGCCGTGGTGGCCGGGTTCGGGGGTCGGCGGGCGCGTACGGTCACCGGGGGCGTGCGACGCGCCCGCCATGTGCTCCCGTGCGCCCCCTCCCGGAGCCCCGTCCGACCCCCGCCCGGCATATGCCCCTGGTCAGCGCGGATGCCGTAGCCGGAGGTACGCACGGGGCCCGGCACGCGTACGTCACGGCGCCCGCCGGCACGGCGCTCCGAGCACCACCGCCGTCACGGCGTTCCGAGCACCGCCACCGCGCCGCGTACCGCCGCCGTCACCGCGCCGCGAGCACCACCGCCGTCACAGTGCCGCGAGCACCACCGCCGTCACCGCGCCGCGAGCACCACCGCCGTCACAGTGCCGCGAGCACCGCCGAGTACACGTCCGGGTGCGTGAAGCGGAAGCCCGCGTCCGACAGCCGCCGTGGCACCACCCGGTGGCTGCCGACCACCTCGACGGCCAGCTCGCCGAGCACCACCTTGAGCACCGCCTCCGGCACCGGGAAAGGCGTCGGCCGCCGCAGCGCCCGCCCGAGCGCGGCGGTCAGTTCGGCGTTGGTCGCCGGGTTCGGCGCCGTCAGGTTGAAGGCGCCGGACAGGTCGTCGTGGTCGATCAGGAAGCGCAGCGCGGCCACCTCGTCGTGCAGCGAGATGAAGCTCCAGTACTGCCGCCCGTTGCCGAGCCGCCCGCCCAGGCCCATCCGGAACAGCGGGAACAGCCGCCCGCCCGCCCCGCCGCTCGAGGACAGCACCATCCCGGTGCGCGGGTGGACGACCCGGATCCCGGCCCGCTCGGCGGGCCTGGCGGCGGCCTCCCACTCCAGGCAGACCTCGGCCAGGAAGTCGTCGCCGGCGGGGGAGTCCTCGTCGATCACCCGGTCGCCGGTCTGCCCGTACCAGCCGACCGCGGAGGCGCTCACGAAGACCCGGGGCGGCTCCTTGAGCTCGGCCAGCGCGACGGCCAGCGTCTCGGTGCCGTAGACCCGGCTCTCCCGGATCTCCCGCTTGTAGGCGTCCGTCCAGCGGTGGTCGCCGACCCCGGCGCCGGCCAGGTGCACCACCGCCTGGACCCCGGCCAGCCCGTCCCGCTCGACCTCACCGAGCAGTGGGTTCCAGCCGATCGCCGTGCTGCCGTCGGGCTGTGGGCCCGTCCTGGACCGGTGCCGGACCAGCCGGACCACCTCGTGGCCGTCCGCCAGCAGGGAGCGGACGAGGGCCGAACCGATCAATCCCGTGGAACCCGTGACAGCGATGCGCATGCGCTCATCCTCGCAGCTGGAATTGTCTGTCACCTTCTCAGGCGTCTCATTAGCATGACGCGCATGTTCGACGACGATCTGATCATCCGTCCGGCACGGCCCGAGGACGAGCGCGACCTCGCCGTCCTCAATCGCGCGGCCTGGTCGGTCCTGTCCGATGTCTCCCCGCAGCCCCCCGAGGAGGACGGGCTCTTCGACGAGCGGCGCACCCCCGAGCAGTTCCTGCTCGCCGTCCTGGACGGCCGGCTCGTCGGCTACGTCCGCCAGGTCCCGGCCACCCCGCTGGTCGCCAACCGGCACGTCCGCCAGATCCAGGGCCTGGCCGTCGACGGCACGGTCCGCGGCCGGGGCATCGGCCGCCGGCTGGTCGAGGCGGCCTGCGACACGGCCCGGACCGAGGGCGCCCGGAAGATGACCCTGCGGGTGCTCGGCTGGAACGCCCCGGCCCGCCGCCTCTACGAGAGCTGCGGCTTCGTCGTCGAGGGCTCGCTGGTCGAGGAGTTCCTGATCGACGGCTCCTACGTGGACGACATCTGGATGGCCCGCCGGCTGGCCGACTGAGCCCCCGGCTTTCCCGGCGGTCGGTCAGCTCCCGGGCGGCGTGCGGAAGCGGCGCGGAAGCCGGTGCGGCGGCGGTGCAGAGTCGTGACGGTCCCGCCCTGTCTGGACCGCCGCCACGCCGGGTACCGTACGCCCGTGAGCAACTCGACGCCTCCCGGGTGGTACCCGGTCCCGGGTGCGGACGGCACCCCCGGTCACGAGCGCTGGTGGGACGGCAACGCCTGGACCAGTGAGGTCAGGCCGCTCCAGGGCGGTGCCGGACAGCTCTCCGACGCCCCCACGCAGACCTGGCAGCCCTCCGACCAGAAGCCCGGCTACGGCTACCCGGGCGGCTCGCCGGCCCCCGCCTACGGCTACCCGGGCCAGGACGGTTCCCCGGCCCCCGCCTACGGCTACCCGGGCCAGGACCCCTACCAGGGCCAGGGCGGGTACCCGGGCCAGGCCGGCTACCCGGCGGCCCAAGGCGCGGGCTACGGCTACCCCGGGCCGGGCTACCCGCCGCCGCCCGCCAAGAACAAGTCCGGCATGATCATCGGCGGCGCCGTCACCGTGCTGGTCGTGGGCGGGACCATCGCCGGGATCATGCTCAGCGGCGGCGGCAACGACCCGAAGGCGGACCCGACCCCGAACCCCACGGTCACCGTCACCCAGAGCGACGGCCCCACGCCGAGCCCGACCCGGCCCACCACCAGCCCCACGGTGTCGCCGCCCAAGCCCGCCCCGGTCCTCAAGAGCACCGTCGCCGACCCGCAGCACGCGATCACCATCCCGGTCTACGACGGCTGGGACGCGGCGACCGACTCGGCGCACTCGACGGTCTTCCTCGGCACCGGCCGTTACACCTGCCCGGACGGCAACTCCTGCATCCGCGGTCAGTTCTCGGTGGAGAAGAACACCGTCCAGGGCGATACCCCCAAGGCGGCCGCCGACGCCACGATGCCCACCTACGCGGGGCAGATCTTCACCGGGATCACCTCGCACACCGACTACGGCTCCGGCTACGTCAGCGTCGCCGGTGTGCTCGGCTACGCCACGCGCTGGCACGTCCGCACCTCGGACGGCACCCAGGGCTACGTCCTGCTGGCCGCGGTCCCGGCCAAGGGCGGCGGCTACGTGGTCTTCGAGGGCGGCGTGGACGACAACCCGGCGGCGCCGGACGCCTCGGTACTGGACCAGATCCTCAAGGGCGTCCAGCAGGACAGCTCGTCCGGCAGTTCCACCTGAGCACCGGGCCGGCCCCCGGCTGAGAGCCGAGGGCCGGGGGCCGGGAGTCGAGGGCCGGAGGCGGGGAGCCGGGGCGGCCTCAGTCCCCGTACCGCTCCCACAACTTGGGGAAGCGCTTCGCCATGACGTCCGGGTCGTCGAAGTCCAGCGTCGCCCCGGACGGCCGTCCGGCCTGCCGCCCGCCCACCTCGGGCAGCGGCAGCCCGGTCAGCTGCTCGTACGCCTCGTCGGCGGCGTAGCCGATGTCCTCGGCCTCGCCATCCTCCTCCTCGTCGAACTCGGGCAGCAGGTCGGCCAGGTCGTCCGGCTCGGCCAGTCCGCCCTCGAAGACCTCCCGGCCCTGGGCGATCAGCCAGCAGCGGAAGTAGTCGAAGGTGTCCTCGGAGGCCCCGTCCAGCAGCAGGTAGGCCGCGCCCCACAGGTCGTACTGGTAGGCGCGCTGGAACCGGGCCTCGAAGAGCCGGGCGAAGTCGATCACATCGTCCGGGGTCAGTCTGACGAGCCGCTCCACCAGCCGGTCGGCCTGCTCGTCGGGATCGCCGTCGGCGGCGTCCCGTGTGTCGTCGATGATCTGCCAGAAGTCCGTCTCGTCCATCACCGCTCAAGCATCCCCGTTCGGCCGCGTCCGCGCATGCCATGACCCGGCGCGGCCCGGGCCGAAAACGGGGGAACGGGCCTGGAAACGGCCGAGCAGGGCCGGGAAGGGCGCGACGGGGGCCGGAAACGGCGGAACCCCGCGCCGTCCGGAGACGACGCGGGGTTCCGCAGGACCGTGGAGGGGTCAGAGGCCGAGCTCGACCTCGAACTCGCCGGCCTCCAGGATCTCCTTGACCGCGACCAGGTAGCGGGCGGCGTCGGCGCCGTCCACCAGGCGGTGGTCGTAGGAGAGCGACAGGTAGGTCATGTCACGGATGCCGATGGCAGTGCCGCCGTCGGCCTCGATGACCACCGGGCGCTTGACGGTGGCGCCGATGCCCAGGATGGCGGCCTGGTTCGGCGGCACGATCACGGTGTCGAACAGCGCACCGCGCGAGCCGGTGTTGCTGATGGTGAAGGTCGCGCCGGACAGCTCGTCCGGGGTGATCTTGCTGTCGCGGACCTTGCCGGCCAGCTCGGCGGTCTTCTTCGAGATGCCGGCGAGGTTGAGGTCGCCCGCACCCTTGATGACCGGGGTCATCAGACCCTTCTCGGAGTCCACCGCGATACCGATGTTCTCGGTGTCGAAGTAGGTGATGGTGCCCTCGGCCTCGTTGATCCGGGCGTTGACGACCGCGTGGGCCTTCAGCGCCTGGGCAGCGGCCTTGACGAAGAACGGCATCGGGGACAGCTTCACGCCCTCGCGGGCGAGGAAGGAGTCCTTGGCCTTGCCGCGCATCGCCATGATCTTGGTGACGTCCACCTCGACCACGCTGGTCAGCTGCGCCTGCTCGTGCAGGGCCTTCATCATGTTGTCGCCGATGACCTTGCGCATGCGGGTCATCTTGACCGTCTGGCCGCGGAGGGCGGACGGCGCGGCGGCGGCCTTCGGCGCGGCGGCCGGGGCGGCAGCGGCGGCGGGGGCCGGAGCGGCCTTGGCGGCCTCCGCGGCGGCGATGACGTCCTGCTTGCGGATGCGGCCGCCGACGCCGGTACCGGCGACGGAGGACAGCGCGACGCCGTGCTCGGCGGCGAGCTTGCGCACCAGCGGGGTGACGTAGGCGTCACCGTTGTCGGCAGCCGGAGCGGCCGGAGCAGCCGGGGCAGCGACCGGAGCCGGGGCAGCGACCGGAGCCGGGGCGGCAACCGGGGCGGCAACCGGAGCCGGAGCGGCAACGGGGGCCGGAGCAGCCGGAGCGGCGGCGACCGGAGCCGGGGCAGCCGGAGCAGCCGGGGCCGGAGCGGCCACCGGAGCCGGGGCAGCGACCGGAGCCGGAGCGGCAGCCGGGGCCGGGGCGGCGGCGACCGCACCCGCGGCGCCGATCAGCGCGAGCTGGGCGCCGACCTCGGCGGTCTCGTCCTCGCCGACCAGGATCTTCACCACGGTGCCGGCGACCGGCGACGGGATCTCGGTGTCGACCTTGTCGGTGGAGACCTCGAGCAGCGGCTCGTCGACCTCGACCGTCTCACCCTCGGCCTTCAGCCAGCGGGTGACGGTGCCCTCGGTGACGGACTCGCCCAGGGCGGGCAGCAGCACCGGGGTGGCGTCGCCGGCCGGAGCAGCCGGAGCGGCGGCGGCCGGGGCGGCCGGAGCAGCCGGGGCCGGAGCGGCGACCGGAGCCTCGGCAACCGGGGCCGGGGCGGCGGCGGGCGCGGCCTCGGCGACCGGGGCCGCAGCGGCGGCCGGGGCACCGGAGCCGTCGTCGATGATCGCCAGCTCGGCGCCGACCTCGACGGTCTCGTCCTCGGCGACCTTGATCGAGGAGAGGATGCCGGAGACCGGGGCCGGGATCTCGGTGTCGACCTTGTCGGTCGAGACCTCGAGCAGCGGCTCGTCGACCTCGACACGCTCACCCTCGGCCTTCAGCCAACGGGTGACGGTGCCCTCGGAAACGCTCTCGCCCAGCGCGGGCAGTGTTACTGAGACCGCCATGGTTTCAGCGACTCCTATCAAGTCTTGCGTACGGGAAGTACTTGCGTACGGGAAGTACCGGAAAAGGTGGGGTGGGGCGCGATCAGTCGTGCGCGTGCAGCGGCTTGCCGGCCAGCGCCAGGTGCGCCTCGCCCAGGGCCTCGGACTGGGTCGGGTGCGCGTGGATGAGCTGCGCGACCTCGGCCGGCAGGGCCTCCCAGTTGTAGATCAGCTGGGCTTCGCCGACCTGCTCGCCCATGCGGGCGCCGACCATGTGGACACCGACCACGGCGCCGTCCTTGACCTGGACGAGCTTGATCTCGCCGGCGGTCTTCAGGATCTTGCTCTTGCCGTTGCCGGCCAGGTTGTACTTGAGGGTGACGACCTTCTCCTTGCCGTACAGCTCGACGGCCTTGGCCTCGGAGATGCCGACGGAGGCGACCTCGGGGTTGGAGTAGGTCACGCGCGGGACGCCGTCGTAGTCGATCGGCACCGGCTTGAGGCCGGCCAGCCGCTCGGCGACCAGGATGCCCTCGGCGAAGCCGACGTGGGCCAGCTGCAGGGTCGGGGCGAGGTCGCCGACGGCGGAGATGGTGGGCACGTTGGTGCGCATGTACTCGTCGACCAGGACGTAGCCGCGGTCCATCGCGACGCCGTTCTCCTCGTAGCCGAGGCCGGCCGAGACCGGGCCGCGGCCGATGGCGACGAGCAGCAGGTCGGCGTCGATCTGCTTGCCGTTCTCGGTGGAGACGCGGACACCGGTCTCGGTGTACTCGACGCCCGAGAAGCGGGCCTTCAGCTCGAACTTGATGCCGCGCTTGCGGAACGCGCGCTCCAGCAGCTTGGACGAGTTCTCGTCCTCGAGCGGGACGAGGTGCGGCAGCGCCTCGACGATGGTGACCTCGACGCCGAAGGACTTCCAGACCGAGGCGAACTCGACGCCGATGACGCCGCCGCCGAGGATGACGGCCGACTTCGGGATGCGGTCGAGCTTGAGGGCGTGGTCCGAGGAGATCACGCGGTTGCCGTCGATCTCCAGGCCCGGGATCGAGCGCGGCACGGAACCGGTGGCCAGGACGATGTGGCGGCCTTCGATGCGCTGGCCGTTGACGTCCACCGAGGTCTGCGAGGAGAGCTTGCCCTCGCCCTGGATGAAGGTGACCTTGCGGGACGCCACCAGGCCCTGCAGGCCCTTGTACAGGCCGGCGATGACGTCGTCCTTGTACTTGTGGACGCCGTTGATGTCGATGCCCTGGAAGGTGGCCAGCACGCCGAACTCGGCGGCTTCCTTCGTCTCGTCCGCGATCTCCGCGGCGTGCAGCAGCGCCTTGGTCGGGATGCAGCCGCGGTGCAGGCAAGTGCCGCCCAGCTCACCCTTCTCGACCAGGGCGACGCTCAGGCCCAGCTGAGCGGCGCGGAGCGCCGCGGCGTAACCGCCGCTTCCGCCTCCGAGAATGACTACGTCGAAAACGGTGCTGGCGTCGTTCGCCACGTCACGTCCTCCATGCAATGGGGTGGGTCGCCGGGCCGGTACGGTCCGGTGGGTCGGAAGCCTTTGTGAGGCGCCCAGTCGTGCCGGAAATACATCTTCGCACTTGTTCGCGGTGGCTGATGTCCGGGTCCACCCCAGGGGTGTCCCGCAGAGTGGTCACCGGGGCGGGAATACCCCCCACGGATGGGCATCATTGCAGCTCAGCGCGGTGTTGACAGCCGCCGGACGGGCGT
Organism: Kitasatospora sp. NPDC034023; assembly: GCF_055575795.1. NCBI lineage: Bacteria > Bacillati > Actinomycetota > Actinomycetes > Kitasatosporales > Streptomycetaceae > Kitasatospora > Kitasatospora sp. NPDC034023. The sequence continues at coordinate 113,030 of NZ_JBVIRY010000002.1, read as the reverse complement.
CTTCCGCCCTGTCCCGCCCGGTCTCTTCCGCAGTGTGGAACAAAGTTTCGCCCGCAGCGAACAGGGGTGCGCCCCGGTGTCCCGGCCTACTCGCAGGTAACCCGGTCGGAACGCCGACGGGGCCCGGCGCATCCGCGCCGGGCCCCGTCGCAGCGGGCTGCCTGATCAGGCCTTGCCGTTCGCCGTCCGCTCGGCGAAGCGGACCAGGGTGCGCACCGCGCTCGCGGTGCCGCCCTTCGGGGTGTAGCCGAACGGAGCGCCCTCGTGGAACGCCGGCCCGGCGATGTCCAGGTGCGCCCAGTCGATGCCCTCGGCCACGAACTCCTTCAGGAACAGGGCGGCCACCAGGCCGCCGCCCATCCGCTCGCCCATGTTGGCCAGGTCGGCGATGGTCGACTCGGTCATGCCCTTGCGCAGGTCGGCGGGCAGCGGCATCGGCCAGGACTGCTCGCCCACCTCGCCCGCGAGGGCGTGCAGGTCGTCGCGCAGCTCGTCGCTGTTGGACATCACGGCGAAGGTGCGGTTGCCCAGGGCCAGCACCATGGCGCCGGTCAGGGTGGCCACGTCGACGATGACGTCCGGGTTCTCCTCGCCGGCCCGCACGATGACGTCGGCCAGCACCAGACGGCCCTCGGCGTCGGTGTTCAGCACCTCGACGGTCTTGCCGCCGTACATCCGCAGCACGTCGCCCGGGCGGGTGGCGGAGCCGGACGGCATGTTCTCGGCCAGCGCCAGCCAGCCGGTCACGTTGACGGCCAGGCCCAGCCGCTTGGCGGTCACCACGGCGGCGAGCACGGCGGCGGCGCCGGCCATGTCGCACTTCATGGTCTCGTTGTGGCCGGCCGGCTTGAGCGAGATGCCGCCCGAGTCGTAGGTGATGCCCTTGCCGATGAACGCCAGGGTGGCCTTGGCCTTCGGGTGGGTGTAGGCCACCTTCACCAGGCGGGGCGGGTTCGTCGAGCCGTTGCCGACACCCAGCAGGCCGCCGTAGCCGCCCTTGGTCAGCGCCTTCTCGTCCAGCACCTCGACCTTGAGGCCGTGCTCCTTGGCGGCCGCCTGCGTGATCGCGGCGAAGCTCTTCGGGGTCAGGTCGTTCGGCGCGGTGTTGACCAGGTCGCGGGCGCGGTTCATCTCCTCGCCGAGCGCGGCGGCCCGCTCCACGGCGGCCTTGGCGTCCTTGCTGCCCTTGCGGGCGGCCAGCACGACCAGCTCGCCGACCGGCTCCTTGCCGTTGCCGTTGCCCTTGTACGTGCCGAAGGCGTACGAGCCGAGCAGACCGCCCAGCGCGACCGCCTCGACCTCCGCCGCGGACTCGGCCGGCAGGGCCAGCGCGGCCTTCTTGGCACCGGCCAGCGTACGGGCGGCGACACCGGCGGCGCGGCGCAGCGCCTCCAGCCCGTAGCCCTCCTCGCCGGCCTCGCCGAGGCCGACCGCGAGCACGAGCGCGGCCTTCAGCCCGGCGGGGGAGGGAACCTTCACGGCCTCGCCCTCGGCGCCGGTCGCGCCCAGGGTGCTGAGGACCTCGGCCAGCTTGCCCTCGAACGCCTCGTTCACGGCCTCGGCGCCGGGCGCCAGCACGATGCCCTTCGGGCCCTTGGCGACACCGACCACCAGGGCGTCCGCGCGCAGCGAGGCGGCGGAGGAGGTGCTCACAGACAATGCAGTCACGTAATGCGTCCTGTTCTTTCGCGGTCCACGGCCGGTCGCGGCGCGGCTGCCGCACCGGCGCAGCCCGCCGTCGAAGGCCGTCCGCCGGCGGGCCTCCGGGTCCGGGGCCCCTGGCTGTGCGCGGCCGCCGGAGCGGCCGCGCACACCAGAGGCCCCGGCTCCACGGTGCGCGCCGGGCGGGCAGGACCTGCCACGGTGCAGGGCTGCGGTGCTTCACGCATGGTAGTCCGCATGGTGGGATCACGCGCCGCCCGGTGTCAGCCGAGCAACGCCAGGGCGAACAGCGTCCCCGTCGCGGCGGTCTCCGCCATCGCCCCGAGCACGTCCCCGGTGATTCCGCCGAACCGGCGCACACACCGCCCCAGCAGCAGTCGGGCGCAGCCGGCCCCGCACACAAGGGCCAGTGGGAGGCGGAGGGCTGACCATCCGTCGAACAGTCCGAGCGCGGCCAGGACGAGCGCCGCACCGGCCGTCCCGGCGACCGCCCCGGCGGGCGTCACCGTGCTCGCCACCATCGCGCCGAGCCCGCCCGGCCGGGCGGCCGGCACCGACCGCAGACAGCCCCAGGCGAGCGCGCACCGGGCGGCCGTCGCCGAGGCGAGCACCGCGAGCGCGCCGCGCAGCGGCGAGTACCCCAACTGTCCGGCCAGCGCGGCGATCTGGGCCAGCAGCACCAGGACCAGGGTCAGCACACCGAACGGGCCGATGTCGGACTGCTTCATGATCCGCAGCGCGTCCTCGGCCGGTTTGCCGCTGCCCAGCCCGTCGGCGACGTCCGCGAGGCCGTCCAGGTGAAGTCCCCGGGTCAGCCCGGCGAGCACCCCCACCGCCGTCACCGCCCCGAGCAGCCCGCCCGCCCGCCAGGCCACCAGCGCCCCGGCCCCGGCCGCCGCCGCCCCCAGCACCAGGCCCACCACCGGCGCCGCCACCATCGCCTGCGCCCCCGCCGCCCGGTCCCACCGCTCCACCCGCACCCGCAGCACGGACAACGTCCCGAACCCGAACCGCAGCCCGTCCCCCCAGGTGGCCCGACCACCGTGGTCCGTCATCGCCTCACTCCTCACCGCACCCCACACGTCACCGCACCCCACACAGCAGAATCCCCGCGCCCCACCAGGGACGCGGGGAACCGCGCGAGCAGGAAGGCCACGGGCCGCCACCCGAGCTGCGACGCTCAGGTGCGGGCGACCCCGCCGCCTACAGCTTCCGCAGCAGATCCGCCGCCGACGGCAGCTTCGGCTGCTCCTTCGGCGCCGCCGGCACGTACGGCTTCGGCGCCTCGTCCGCGAGCGCGTCCCCCGCCGCCTGCAGCAGCGGCAGCGCCAGCAGCGCTCCGACGCCCTCGCCCATGGTGATGCCCTGGTCCTGCAGCGGCGTCAGGGTGAGCCGGTCGTACGCCTTCGCCTGCGCCGGTTCGCCGCTGGACTGCCCGGCCCGCCACCACTCCGGCGCCCGGAAGGCGATCCGCTGCGCGACCAGCGCGCAGGCCGCCGCGACCACGCCGTCCAGCACCACCGGCAGCCGCCGGACGGCCGCCTGCAGCAGGAAGCCGGTGATCGCCGCGAAGTCGGCCCCGCCGGTGGCGCGGAGCAGTGCGAGCTGGTCGCCGAGCACCGGCCGGGCCCGTCGCAGCGAGTCCCGGATGGTGGCGCACTTGACCATCCACACCCGGTCGTCGATCCCCGAGCCGCGCCCGGTGACCGCCGCCGCGTCCGTTCCGCACAGCGCGCCGACCAGGACGCCGGCCACCGTGGTGGAGCCGACCCCGAGGTCGCCGAGCAGGACCAGGTCGGTGCCGGCGTCGGCCTCCTCGTCGGCGACGGCCATGCCGGCCCGGAAGGCCCGGGCGGTCTCCTCCGGGGTGAGGGCGTCCTCGACGTCGATCCGTCCGGAGCCGCGCCGGATCCGGTGGGCGACCACCTCGTCCGGGAAGTCGGCCGGGTCGGTGTCCACCGCGACGTCGACGACCCGCACCTCGGCGCCGTAGCGCGCGGCCAGCTTGGCCACCGGCGCGGTGCCGTCCAGCACGGCCCGCACCCGGGCCGCCGTGCCGCCTTCGGCGGGCATCCGGGAGACGCCGAGCGCCGCCACGCCGTGGTCGGCGGCGAACAGCAGCACCTTGGGCGCCGATACCGGCCGCACCGGGGAGCGCCCCTGCACGGAGGCCAGCCAGCTGCCCAGCTCCTCGAGCCTGCCGAGCCCGCCGCGCGGGCGGTCGGCTGCCTGCCAGCGCTCCTCGGTGGCCCGCCGGGCGCTCTCGTCGGGGCGCTCGACGAGGGAGGAGAACGTATCGAGATCCACGGTCGTGTCCATCGTCCGGAAGGCTACACGCCGAAGATGTTCAGTCCGCGGCTGGCTTGACGTCCGGCTTGATGGTCAGCACTTGCCCGGCCACGACCAGCAGGACCCGCTCCGAGGCGTCCGCCACGGCCATGTTGAGCCGGCCCAGGGTGTCGCGGAAGCGCCGCCCGGCGGCGGTGGCCGGGACGACGCCCATGCCGACCTCGTTGCTCACCGCGACGACCGTCCGCCCGGTGGCCGCCCAGGCCTTCGCCAGCGCCTCGCAGCGCCGCTGCACCGCGCTCTCGCCCCGGTCCGCCCAGGCCTCGTCGTCCCAGGCGTCGCACTCGTCCATCACGGCGGTCAGCCACAGCGCCAGGCAGTCGATCAGCACCGGCGCCGGGTCGGCGGCGTCGGCCAGCACGGCCTCCAGGTCGCAGGTCTCGGCGGTGCGCCAGCTCGCCGGCCGGCGGTCCCGGTGCAGGGCGACCCGCTGGGCCCACTCGGCGTCGCCGTCCCGGGTGCCGCCGGTGGCCACGTACAGGACGTCCGGGCGGTCGGCGAGCAGCTGCTCGGCGCGGGTGGACTTGCCGGAGCGGGCGCCGCCGAGCAGCAGGGTGCGGGGGAGCGGGGGGTGGGTCGCCATGCCGCCCATCCTGCCGGACGAGGCATACGGAAGATCGGGCCGGGCAAGCTAAGGTGCGCAGCGACACAGGCAGTGTCGTCAGTGGGAGGAGCCGGGCATGGCGTGGACGTGGCGGTACGAGAAGGCGGACGGCAGCGCGGTGACGCCCGGCGGCAGCCAGGAGGAGTTCGCCGGCCAGGGGGACGCCGAGACCTGGATCGGGGAGTCCTGGAAGCAGCTCGCGGAGGACGGCGTCGACACCGCGGTGCTCCTGGAGGACGACCGGGTCGTCTACGCGATGAGCCTGCACGAGGAGTGAGCCCCGGTCGGGGAGGGCCCGCGAGGGCCCTACTTCGCCCCGATGACGTGCAGTAGCGCGGCGACCTGCCGGTACGGGTCGGTGCGGCCGGCCCGGTCCTCGGCTTCCAGCAGCTGGGCCAGCTGGCGCCCGTCCACCGGCGGGGCCGCGTCGTCGGGGGCGTTGTCGGTGAAGACCCGCACGCCGTACCAGTGCCGGACCGGCACCGACACCTCGGAGAGGGTGACGGAGAGGTCGGCGAGCCGGTCGGCGCGGGCGGCCAGCCCGAGCCGGTTGTAGTACCGGTCGCTTTCGAAGGCGTGCAGTGCGGCCCGCCAGTCCCCGGCGGCGGCGGGCCGCAGGGCGAGCGCGTCGCGGTTGCGGACCAACAGCGAGAGCAGTCCGCCGGGCGCCAGCAGCCGGGCCAGCGAGGCGATCATCGGGTCCGGGTCGGGCAGGTACATCAGGACGCCGTGGCAGAGCACCACGTCGAAGCTGCGCGGGCCGAACCAGCGCCCGCACTGGTGGCCGTCGCCGCTGAGCAGCTGCAGCCGGCCGCGGACCTCCGGCGGCTCCTCGGCGAGCGCCCCCTGGGCGACGCCGAGCGCGACCGGGTCGGAGTCGATCCCGGTGACGTAATGGCCGACCCGGGCCAGCCGCAGGGCCTGGGTGCCCTGGCCGCACCCGATGTCCAGGACCCGCTGCGCGGTGCGGCCGGTCAGCTGCTCGGCGAGCTGGCGGGAGACGAGTTCCTGGCGGACGAAGTTGCGCAGTCCGCCGAGCCGGTCCAGCCAGGCGGCGGTGCCGCCGGCGAAGGACCCGCTGCGCGAGGGCAGTCGGCGCTCCTGGGCCAGCCGGTCGTGGCCGCCGTGGCCCTGCCCCGGAAGCGCGTACAGGCCGGGCCCCTCCCAGGAAGGCGGGGCCCAGCCGGAGTCGACCGGTTCGGCGGTCAGGGCTTCTCCCCGCGCCGCACCTGCGGCTTGGGCAGTCGCAGGCGGCGCATCTGCAGGGTGCGCATGATGCCGTAGGCGATCGCGCCGCGGGTGTTCTCGTTCGGGAAGCGCGCGGCGAGCTGCTTGCGCAGACCGAGGCCGAGGCGGACGAAGTCCAGGATCACGAAGACGAAGAACAGCAGGAACAGCAGCGTCGAGAGGATCTGGATCTGGCTCACCTTGATGATGCTGAGCACCAGGATGACCACGGCGGCCGGCAGGAAGAACTCGGCGAGCGACCAGCGGGCGTCCACGTAGTCGCGGGCGAACTTGCGCACCGGGCCCTTGTCACGGGCCGGCAGGTGCCGTTCGTCGCCGTTCACCAGGGCCTGGCGCTGCTTCTCGCGCTCGCCCCGCATCCGGTCCCGCGACTGGCGCGCGGCCTCCTTGCGGTCCTTGGGCACCGTCACCCGGGTGCGACGGTGGGCCTCGGCCTCGTTGCGCTTGGGGGTGGGGCGGCCCTTCTTGGCCTCCGGGTGGCGGGCCTGGGTCGTCTCGTCCTGCTTCTCCAGCACGGTGGCGGAGGCGGCGGCATCATCTGAACGGCGTCGGAACACACCACCAGCGTACGGGGTGCGGAGCCGCTTCCACGGGCGCCCTCGGACCCAAACGCATATCGATACCGCGAGACGGCCGCCCGAACCGGGTTTCCCGGGGACTTCCCGTAGGGGATCAGTCGGATGGAGGATGGGAGGGATGAGGGGCGGATCCACCCGGGGGAGGAGGAAACACCCCTGGTCGCTGTAGCAGTCTTGTTGCAGGCAGGTGCGCTGCGGCGAAGGGCTCGCTGCACATACACTCGTCGTGTCTGGTAACGAGATAGAGACCGCAGGCCGGAGAAGGGGGCACCCGAGGCCCATGAGCGACGGAATCATGAAGCGTATGGGGTTGATCTTCCGCTCCAAGGCGAACAAGGCCTTGGACCGGGCGGAGGATCCCCGTGAGACGCTCGACTACTCCTACCAGAAGCAGCTCGAACTGCTGCAGAAGGTACGGCGTGGTGTCGCGGACGTCGCGACCTCGCGCAAGCGCCTCGAACTTCAGCTGACCCAGCTCCAGCAGCAGTCGGCCAAGTACGAGGACCAGGGTCGCAAGGCACTGTCCCTCGGCCGCGAGGACCTCGCCCGCGAGGCGCTGACCCGCAAGGCCAACATGCAGTCCCAGATCACCGATCTGGAGACGCAGTACCAGCAGCTGCAGGGCGAGGAGGAGAAGCTCACCCTCGCCTCCCAGCGGCTGCAGGCCAAGGTGGACGCCTTCCGCACCAAGAAGGAGACCATCAAGGCGACCTACACCGCCGCCCAGGCGCAGACCCGCATCGCCGAGTCCTTTTCCGGCATCTCGGAGGAGATGGGCGACGTCGGCCTGGCCATCCAGCGAGCCGAGGACAAGACCGCCCAGATGCAGGCCCGGGCCGGTGCCATCGACGAGCTGCTCGCCTCCGGCGCGCTCGACGACGCCAGCGGTCTCGGCCGCAAGGACGACATCGAGGCCGAGCTGGAGCGCGTGGCCGGCGGGTCCGACGTCGAGCTGGAGCTCGCCCGGATGAAGGCCGAGCTGTCCGGCGGTCCCACCTCGGGCCCGGCCGCGATCGAGCAGGGCAAGCCGGAGGCCCAGCCGCAGCAGCAGCAGGACACCCCGCGCATCAACTACAACAAGTGATCTGAGCTCGACCCCACGAACCAGGGAGACGCACGGCATGATCATGAGGGTCATGGGTGAAGGGCAGTTCGAGGTGGGCGAGAGCCACCTGAACATGCTCAACGAGCTCGACGCCGAGCTCGTCACCGCACTGGAGTCGGGGGACGAGGAGCTCTTCCGCCTGGCCTACGGCAAGCTGCTGGACGCGGTGAAGCAGTACGGCACCCCGGTGCCACTGGATTCGCTGGAACCGTCCGAGCTGATCCTGCCGAGTGCCGACGCGACCATCGACGAGGTCCGTGACCTGCTGATGGCCGACGGCGAGGGCGTGATACCGGGCTTCCCCGAGTAGCTGCGGCTGCTGCCAGACGAAAGGGCGGGCCCCCTCCACGTGGAGGGGGCCCGCCCTCAGTCTGTTACTCGCCCTCAGTCTGTTACTCGCCCGCTCGCTGTTACTCGCCCGCTCGCCTCCGGGGCGCTCGGGGCGAGTGCCTACGGCAGGGCCAGCATCCGGTCCAGTGCCGCCTTGGCGTACTTCTCGGTCTCCGGGTCGACGGTGATCACGTTCGGCACCCGGCCCTCGACCAGCGACTCCAGCGCCCAGACCAGGTGCGGCAGGTCGATCCGGTTCATGGTGGAGCAGAAGCAGACCGCGCGGTCCAGGAAGACGATCTCCTTGTCCGGGTGCGCCTTGGCCAGGCGGCGGACCAGGTTGAGCTCGGTGCCGATGGCCCACTTGGAGCCGGGCTCGGCGGCGTCCAGCGCCTTGATGATGTACTCGGTCGAGCCCACCATGTCGGCGGCCGCGACGACCTCGTGCTTGCACTCGGGGTGCACCAGGACGGTCACGCCGGGGATCCGCGCGCGGACGTCGTTCACCGAGTCCAGGCTGAACCGGCCGTGCACCGAGCAGTGGCCGCGCCAGAGGATCATCTTCGCGTCCCGCAGCTGCTCGGCGGTCAGCCCGCCGTTCGGCCTGTGCGGGTTGTAGACGACGCAGTCGTCCAGCGAGAAGCCCATGTCGCGCACCGCGGTGTTGCGGCCGAGGTGCTGGTCGGGCAGGAAGAGGACCTTCTCGCCCTGCTCGAACGCCCACTCCAGCGCGCGCTTGGCGTTGGAGGAGGTGCAGATGGTGCCGCCGTGCCGGCCGGTGAAGGCCTTGATGTCGGCGGAGGAGTTCATGTACGAGACCGGGACGGTCACGTCGGCTATGCCGGCGTCGGTCAGCGCGTCCCAGCACTCGGCGACCTGCTCGGCGGTGGCCATGTCGGCCATCGAGCAGCCGGCCGCGAGGTCCGGCAGGACGACCTGCTGGGCCTCGGTGGTGAGGATGTCCGCGGACTCGGCCATGAAGTGCACGCCGCAGAAGACGATGAACTCGGCCTCGGGGCGGGCCGCCGCGTCACGGGCGAGCTTGAAGGAGTCGCCGGTGACGTCGGCGAACTCGATCACCTCGTCGCGCTGGTAGTGGTGGCCGAGGATGAAGACGCGGTCGCCGAGTGCGGCCTTCGCCGCCCGGGCGCGCTCGACGAGGTTCGGGTCGGAGGCCGGGGGGAGGTCACCGGGGCAGTCGACGCCGCGCTCGCTGTTCGGGTCGGCCTCGCGGCCGAGCAGCAGCAGAGCGAGCGGCGTCGGAGTGGGGTCGACGCCGGAGGTCTCGGTGATGGTGGTGGTCACGGGCGGGTGCCCTTCTGTGCGGCCGATCGAGCGGTGAAGCCTTTTCGTCTAACTGACGCTATCTATGATAACCGGTTAGCGTCAGAGTGACGATGGCCATCCTGTCGATGTGACGAGAACCGCTCGACGAATCGGACCCCCGGCGGGGTCGGATGCCCGGTTTGGGGGAGTCCGGGCGTGGCCGAATCGATATTTCCAAGCTTCCGGGTATGGCTGAGCCATGAAAGCAATCGCGATCAACCGCTACGGCGGCCCCGAGGTGGTCGAGTACACCGATCTGCCCGATCCCAAGGTCGGCCCGGACTCGGTCCTGGTGGAGGTCCGGGCGGCCGGGGTGAACCCGGTGGACTGGAAGGTCCGGGACGGCGCCCTGGACGGCGTGCTCGACGCCCACTTCCCGATGATCATGGGCTGGGACGCGGCCGGCGTGGTCCGCGCGGTCGGCGGCGGCGTCACCGAGTTCGCCCCGGGCGACGAGGTGTACGGCTACGTCCGCAAGGACGCCGTCGAGCACGGCACCTACGCCGAGCTGGTCTCCGCCCCGGTCCGCACCCTCGCCCGCAAGCCGGCCGCGCTGGACTGGGTGCAGGCCGGCGGCCTGCCGCTGGCCGGGCTCACCGCGCTGCAGGGCCTCAGGGCGCTGCGGCTCGCCGAGGGGGAGACCGTCCTGGTGCACGCCGCGGCGGGCGGGGTCGGCCACCTGGCGGTGCAGCTCGCCCGGGCCTTCGGCGCCCGGGTGATCGGCACCGCGGCCGAGCACAACCACGACTACCTGCGCGGCCTCGGCGCCGAGCCGGTCAGCTACGGCGAGGGCCTGGCCGACCGGGTCCGCGCGCTGGCCCCCGACGGCGTGGACGCGGCCCTCGACCTGGTCGGCCGCGGGGCCGTCCAGGTCTCGGCGGGCCTGGTGGCCGACCCGGGCCGGATCGCCTCGATCACCGACTACGGGGTCAAGGCGCTCGGCGGCCGGTACGTCTGGGTCCGCCCGGACGCCGACGGCCTCGCCGAGCTGGCCGCGCTCGCCGACGACGGCCGGCTGACCGTGACCGTGGCCTCCACCTTTCCGCTGGCCCAGGCCGCCTCCGCCCAGGCGCTCAGCGCCGAGGGCCGTACCCGGGGAAAGATCGTCCTCCTGGTGGCGTGACGGCCTCCAGCCCGTCATCCGTCGGCGGTGACCTCGTTCAGGTCATCCGCCAGAATGGGTGGCGAACCGTTTCGGCAGTGACAGCCGCAGTGGCAGCCGCCGTGGCCGCCGCAGTGACAGTGGCAGCCCGCCGCCGCGACGCGCCGCCGAACCCTCGCACGACCCGTGGAGCCCCGCACCGATGAGCAGCAGCCGAGCGCACGAGGTGGTCGGGACCGACCTGGACGAGACCGACCGGCTCCTGCTCGCCCGGCTCGGCCGCGACGGCCGCGCCTCGTACGCCGAGATCGGCCTGCAGGTGAACCTCTCCGCCACCGCCGTGCGCCGCCGGATCGACCGGCTGCGGGCGCGCGGCGTGGTGCGGGGCTTCACCGTGGTGCTCGACCCCGCCGTCCTCGGCTGGCAGACCGAGGCCTTCGTCGAGGTCTACTGCCGCGAGCGCACCGCCCCCGAGGAGATCCTCGCCAGCCTGCGCCAGTTCCCCGAGGTCATCGCGGCCTGGACGGTCACCGGCGACCCGGACGCCCTGGTCCACCTCAGGGCGGCCGACATGCGCCATCTGGAGGCCGTCATCGAGCGGATCCGGCGCGAGCCCGGAGTCCAGCGCAGCCGCTCCTCGGTGGTCCTCTCCCAGCTGATCGGCTGACGCCCGGGCGGTACGCAGGAATCCTGCGCGGACCCGCCCGAAGACGCTCGAAACCTGCCTGACCAGCCGCGTTCCGACGCGCGGCGAAGCACTCCGGCTGCCTACGCTGATCACGTCCGGTCGTCGCGGTGAAGCCCCCCGCCGACCGGGCCGGATCCACACCCCCCGACACCCCACAGCCGAGAGGGACCCGCCGTGTCCGCAGCCTCCGACCGCATGCACCGGCCCGACAACGAACTGGTCGACCTGGTTTTCGACTACATGCGGGAGCGGCTGCAGTACGACCCCGTCCCGCTCGACCACCCCGGTGACGGCGAGCACCTGCGTACCCAGCTGGCCGGCCTGCTGAACCAGGACGGCAACAACCCGGCCGACGTGCTCAAGCTCTACGACCACGAGCTGTCCCGCGCGGTCATCTCCGCCGACAGCCCGCGCTACCTGTCCTTCATCCCGTGCGCCCCGACCAAGGCCGCGCTGCTGTTCGACATGGTGGTCTCCTGCGCTTCGCTGCAGGGCATCTCCTGGCTGGAGGCGGCCGGCGCGATCGCCGCCGAGAACCAGGTGCTGCGCCTGATCGCCGACCGCGCGGGCATGCCCCAGTCGGCCGGCGGCACCTTCGTCTCCGGCGGCTCGGCGGGCAACCTCTCCGCCCTCGTGGTCGCCCGCGACACCGCCCGCCGCCGCCTCGCCGAGCAGGGTCGTCCCAGCGGTCCGGAGGTGCGGCTGCGGATAGCCGTCGCCGACCAGGTGCACTCCTCGGTCAAGAACACCTTCAACATCATCGGCGTCGAGGCCTTCATGGTCCCGACCGTGAACCGGCAGTTCACCGGCGAGGCCCTGCGCGCCGCGCTGGCCGCCGACCCGAACCCGGAGACGGTGATCGCCGTCGTCGGCACCGGCGGCACCACCAACGAGGGCATCATCGACGACCTCGCGGGCCTGGCCGAGGTCGCCCGCGAGCGCGACCTGTGGTTCCACGTGGACGGCGCCTACGGCGGCGCGGGCCTCTTCGCGCCCTCGGTGCGCGAGCGCTACAACGGCATCGAGCACGCCGACTCCTTCGTGGTCGACCCGCACAAGTGGCTGTTCGCCCCCTTCGACTGCGCCGCGCTGATCTACCGCAACCCGCAGCTCGCCCGCGCCGTGCACACCCAGGACGCCTCGTACCTGGACGTCCTGCACACCGAGGGCGACGAGTGGAACCCCACCGACTACGCCTACCACCTGACCCGGCGCGCCCGCGGCCTGCCGCTCTGGTTCTCGCTGGCCGTGCACGGCGTCCAGGCCTACACCGACGCCATCGAGACCGGCCTCACGCTGGCCCGGGAGACCGCGCAGCTGATCCGCGAGACCGACCACCTGGAGCTGCTGTTCGACCCGCAGCTCTCGGCGGTCTGCTTCAAGCGCACGGGGTGGACCAGTGACGACTACTACCGCTGGTCGCAGCAGCTGCTCGCGGACCAGATCGGCTTCGTCACCCCCACCGGCTGGGACGGCGAGACGGTCGCCCGCTTCGCCTTCCTGCACCCGGGCACCACCATGGAGATGGTCAGGGAGATCCTGGACACCATGGTCTGACCGGGGCCCCGAGGCTCCCGCGCACGGCCCCACCGGGCTCCCGGTGGGGCCTTCGCGCGTTCCCGACCGCCGCTACAGGAACGCCCCGCTCGGCAGGTACGGCATCGGCGGCCGCATCCCGCGCGCCCCGACGAACCCGGCCGCCCGCGGGGTCAGCCCGACCTCCAGCCCGACGTCCAGCGCCCACTCCTGCTCCGCGGTCAGGAACTCCACCCTCGCCTCGACCCCGTCCGGCACCCGGGCCAGCGCCTCGCGCAGCAGCCGGGCGGCGATCCGCTTGCTGGTGGCCGCCAGCAGCCGCACCGCGCCGCCGTCCCGGTAGCAGTAGCCGCTGCCGGCCAGCGCGTCGGCGATCAGCAGCTCCTCGAAGTGCCCCAGCATCAGCTCGTGGTCGGGCCCGTGTGCGGACCCGCGCAGCCGCCGGTCCACCGAGTCCAGCAGGTGCAGGTGGGTGGCGTTGCCGCGGTGCACCGGAATGTCCCCGGGGTCGATCAGCCCGTTCCGGTCCACCCGCCCGGCCAGCCGCATCGCCGGGTGCAGGGTGAACCCGGCCAGCCGGTAGCGGCGCGCCGCGGCGGGGGAGTCCGAGGCGCAGACCATCCCTCGCAGGCAGCCCCGCGCGTGCGTCGCCGCCCGCTCGAGCAGCAGCCGCCCGACGCCCTTGCCCTGCGCGGACGGCCGGACCGCGTACAGGGACGGCGTCCACAGGCCCTCCCGGCGCATCGACAGCACCACCCCGACCGGCTCCCCGCCGATCGACGCCAGCCAGCAGCCCCCGGGGTCGGTGCGCGCCAGGTGCCTGGTCCTGGCCAGCTGCAGGGGCGTCGGCCCCGGCGCCGGTCCGGCCTCGGCGGGGTCGGCGAACGCGGCGGCGGACAGCTCCTGGACGGCCTCCGCGTCCGCGGCGGTGTCCCTGACCGGGCGAAGGATCATGGGCACCATCCTGGCGTCCGACGGGCCGCCGCGGGGCCGGTTCAGCCGGATCCGGGGCTCGGGCGGTGACCGGTCCGGCCAGGGTTGTGCGAGCATGGGGAGCGTAGGGGACACGGGTGGTACACCCGGCCCACGGAAAATCCGCCGCGAAACAGGCCGAAGAAATCCATCGCCGCCCGGGAAATGAATCCGGACGGACGGTGGTTGGCACTGGCGGCAGAACCGTCGTCAAGACCGGGAGAAAGCAGATGACCGTCCAGGACGAGACCACCGTCGAGAGTGGCATCCTCCTTACCGATGCCGCCGCGGCCAAGGTCAAGGCCCTGCTGGAGCAGGAAGGCCGCGAGGACCTCGCGCTGCGCGTCGCCGTCCAGCCCGGTGGCTGCTCCGGCCTGCGTTACCAGCTGTTCTTCGACGAGCGCTCGCTCGACGGCGACGTGCTCAAGGATTTCGACGGTGTCAAGGTCGTCACCGACCGGATGAGCGCCCCGTACCTGGGCGGCGCCACCGTCGACTTCGTCGACACCATCGAGAAGCAGGGCTTCACGATCGACAACCCGAACGCCACGGGCTCCTGCGCCTGCGGCGACTCGTTCAGCTAAGTCGGCTGCGAAAAGGCGGCCCCGGGTGCTCCCGGGGCCGCCTCTTCGTTTTCCTGGCGCCGTAGGGCTCGTACGGCAGGGCTCCTACTGGCCGGCGACGTCCGGGGTCACCGGGTCCGGCCCGGAGTGCGGCTCGGCGTCCAGCGGCAGCTCCTGGCCGCTGGTCTTGTCGACCACCGTCCGCCCGGTCAGCGGCGAGCGCAGATCGGCCGACACCGACTGCCGCTTGGCCAGCGCGTTGCAGACCTGCCCGGGGCCCACCGTGGGCGGCCCCGACACCACGGTGACGTCCACCCGGCCCGGCTGCGACTCGTCCGCCTTCAGCGCGTACTTGGTGCAGACCCCGCCGAAGAAGTAGACGGTCAGCTTGGTGGTGCCGTCCACCCGGTAGGCCACCGGCGGGCGCGCGGGCGCGGCCGAGCCGTTCGGGTTCGGCTCGCCCGGCGCGATCCCGTTGACCGGCGGAGTGCCCGGCGTCGCCTGCCCGGGAGCGGGCGAGCCCAGGGTGGGGGAGAAACCGGTCGGCGGCGTCTGCGGCGGCGTCCCGGCGCCCGCGGGGCTCCCCGTCGGGGCCGCGGACGGGTCGCCGGAGGGCGTCGGGGCCTGCGGGGAGGCACTCGCCGAGGCGGAGCCGGTGGCCGCGCCGCTCGTCGCCGAGTCCGAGGCGGACTTGCCGTCCCCGTTGCACCCGGCCACCGTCACCACCGCCGCCAGCGCCAGACCCGCCAGGGCCATCGCCCGCCGACCGCGCCGGGGCATCGTCTCCAGATCCATCTGCACATCCTCCCGAGAGCTCAGCGGTGCCGCCTCCTCGGCCGCTCCGCGCGGATGTGACGTGCCCCGGACGGATCCGGTTCCGCTCCGATCCGGCCAGATTTCGATCCGGTCCCGCTGTGGTCCGGTCCCGCTGTGGTCCGGCCGGGTCTCGATCCGGCTCCGGCTCAGAAGCCGTACTCGGCCATCCCGGCGACCACCCGCTGCGCCCCGGACGGGACCCGGAAGCCGACGGACGCGGGGGCGGTGGGCTCCGGGCCGGCCGCCAGCAGCGGCCAGAACCGGCGCAGCCGCCGGGAGGAGTCCAGCAGGGCGTCGAGGGTCTCGCCGTCCTCGGCCCGCAGGCCAGGCAACGGGGAGTGTTCGGTCTTCATCGGGCATCGCTCCGATCCAGAGCCGTGGCCGCGCTGCCACGGTCGACGTCGGGGCCCACCCGCGCGGCGGGCCTCCTGGGGCCGACCCTAGGCCGGGCCTCGTCCCGCCCACCAGTGCTACCCGGAGGTAGTACACGTTCGACGGCGACGGGTGCCACCATGGCCGTACGGGCGGCAACTTTCGGCACTCTTGCGGGGGCACCTCCCGGGGCCCGGTACCGTGAGTGGGTTCATCCGCGCCTGCCCGCTGGCCCCACAGCCACCCTGAGGAGACCTTCCGTGCGTATCGCCGTCGCCGGCTCGATCGCCACCGACCATCTGATGACGTTTCCCGGTCGGTTCGCCGACCAGCTCGTCGCCGAGCAGTTGCACACCGTGTCGCTGTCCTTCCTGGTCGACACCCTGGACATCCGCCGGGGCGGGGTCGCCCCGAACATCGCCTTCGGCATGGGTGTGCTGGGGCTGCGCCCGATCCTGGTCGGCGCCGCCGGCGCGGACTTCGCCGAGTACCGCAGCTGGCTGGAGCGCAACAACGTGGACTGCGACTCCGTCCACATCTCCGAGACCCGGCACACGGCCCGCTTCATGTGCACCACGGACCAGGACCACAACCAGATCGCCTCGTTCTACACCGGCGCCATGGCCGAGGCCCGCAGTATCGAGCTGAAGCCGATCGCCGACCGCGTCGGCGGCCTGGACCTCGTCCTGATCGGCGCCGACGACCCGCAGGGCATGGTCCGCCACACCCAGGAGTGCCGCACCCGCGGCTACGCCTTCGCCGCCGACCCCTCCCAGCAGCTGGCCCGCCTGGAGGGCGACGACATCCGCGACATCGTGGACGGCGCCGCGTACCTCTTCACCAACGAGTACGAGGCCGCGCTGATCGAGACCAAGACCGGCTGGAACGCCGAGGAGCTGCTCACCCGCGTCGGCACCCGGATCACCACCCTCGGCAGCAAGGGCGTCCGGATCGAGCGCAAGGGCGAGGCGCCGATCCTGGTCGGCTGCGCCAAGGAGGAGGCCAAGCTCGACCCGACCGGCGTCGGCGACGCCTTCCGGGCCGGCTTCCTCGCCGGTCTGTCCTGGGACCTCGACCTGGAGCGCTCCGCCCAGCTCGGCTGCATGCTCGCCACCCTGGTCATCGAGACCGTCGGCACCCAGGAGTACGAGCTGCGCCCGGCCGGCTTCCTGAAGCGCTTCGAGGACACCTACGGCGCCGAGGCGGCCGCCGAGATCCGCGCGCACCTGGTCAAGTAGTGCGCCGCACGACGAGGTAGGCCGAGCCCCGGTCGCCGCCGTACTCGGCGGCCGGGGCCTCGCCCGCGTACTCCTGCCCGCGCATCTCGCACCAGGCCGGGATGTCCAGCCGGGCCGCCTCGTCGTCCGCCAGCACGGCGACCGTGCCGCCCGGCGGCACCTCGCCGATCCGCTTCGCCAGCTCGATCACCGGCAGCGGGCACCGCTTGCCCAGCGCGTCGATCACCAGCAGCGTGCCCGCCGGGGCGGCCTCGGGCGCCGGCAGGTCCAGCCCGAGCGGTGCCCGGACCCCGGCCACCAGCTCCGGCAGCACCGCGAGGAAGCGCTCCACGTCCGCCTCGGCCGTCCCGTACGGCAGCGAGATCCGGACGTTTCCCTCGGTGAGCACCCCCATGGCCGCCAGCACATGGCTGGGCGTCAGTGTGGAGGAGGTGCAGGAGGAGCCGGAGGAGACCGCGAAGCCCGCCCGGTCCAGCTCGGTCAGCAGCACCTCGCCGTCCACGTACAGGCAGGAGAAGGTGACGATGTGCGGCAGCCGCCGCACCGGGTCGCCGACCACCTCGACCTCGGGCACCAGCCGCGGCACCCGGGCCCGGATCCGCTCCACCAGGGCGTGCAGCCGGGCGTTCTCCTGCTCGGCCTCGGCCCGTACGGCGCGCAGCGAGGCGGCCGCGGCCACGATCGCCGGGACGTTGACGTAGCCGGGCACCCGGCCGCCCTCGCGCTCGTCGGCCGGCAGCGGCGAGGCGTACCGGACGCCCTTGCGCACCGCCAGCACCCCGACTCCGGGCGGGCCGCCCCACTTGTGCGCGCTCGCGGTCAGCAGCGACCAGCCCGCCGGGACGTCCACCCGCCCGGCGCTCTGCGCCGCGTCGACCAGCAGCGGGACGCCGGCCGCGGCGCACGATTCGGCGACCTCGCCGACCGGCTGGACCGTCCCCACCTCGTGGTTGGCGCTCTGCAACGCGGCCAGCGCGGTGTCCGGGCGCAGCAGCGCGCCGAAGGCCGCCGGGTCGACCCGTCCGCCCCGGTCCACCGGGACGACCGTGACCTCGCCCCCGCCCGCCTCGTGGCGCTCGGCGACGTGCAGCACGCTGGAGTGCTCCACCGCGGAGTGCACCAGGTGGCCGCCGCGCCGCCGGTTCCCGGCCAGGGCGCCGAGCAGGCCGAGTTGGACGGCCTGCGTCCCGCTCGCGGTGAAGGCGATCTCGTCGGCCCGCGCGCCCAGCACCGCGGCGACCGTCTCGCGGGCGGCGTCCAGCAGCATCCGGGCCTGCCGGCCGGAGCGGTACAGCCGGGCCGGATCGGCCCAGCCCTCGTCGAGGGCGGCGGTCAGCGCCTGTCGCGCGACGGGGTGCAGAGGGGCCGTCGAGGCCGCGTCGAAGTACACGGTCACATTTAACGACACACCCGGGCCCTTTCCGGTCCGATCGCACGGCTCACCCACCGTCAGTCGATCACCCCGAATGTCCGCTTCGTCCGCGTCCGACGGGTCGTCATGGACGTTGCCCGAGGTCATCCCCCGATCGGGCGTACGGAGCTCTAATGCCTACGATGACCTGCGACGCAGCCCCTTCCGGGCCTGATCGGGCGACCGGGCGGCGCGTTACCGGGGGCTGCCCGTCAGGAGCGCATAAGGCTGGAGTAGGGTTTGGCCCGCATAAGCATTCAAACCGTGCCCGTGGTCGGGTCGCCGGGGAGGCTCACAATCCTCCTCGGGGCGACGCGAAGGCGGGCGAGACTTCGGGAAGGCGCTACGTGAGTCCCAACGGCTCCGACCGCTCGCCGCGGCGCACGATGCGGCGGAAGCTGCCTCAGGCGCTGGCACTGGGCCTCGTCATCGCGACCGCCACCGGCTGCTCGGCCAACGACCTCCCCAGGCTTGGCCTCCCGAGCCCCGTCACCACGGAAGGGCCGTTGGTCCTCCGGATGTGGCAGGGGTCCTGGATCGCGGCGCTGGTGGTCGGCGTACTGATGTGGGGTCTGATCATCTGGAGCGTGATCTTCCACCGGCGCAAGCGCACCGGTGTGGAGGTCCCTCCGCAGACCCGGTACAACGTGCCCATCGAGGCGCTCTACACCGCGGTCCCCATCATCATCGTCTCGGTGCTCTTCTACTTCGTCGCCCGCGACGAGAACAAACTGACGCACGTCTCCGAGAAGCCGCAGCACTACGTCAACGTGGTCGGCTTCCAGTGGAGCTGGGCGTTCAACTACGAGAACACCGAGACTCCCGACCCGGCCAACAAGGATGCCGCGTACGACATCGGTACGCCCAAGGATGTTCCGACGCTCTGGCTGCCGGTCAACGAGACGGTGCAGTTCCGTCTCACCTCGCGTGACGTCATCCACGACTTCTGGCCCGTCAACTTCATGATGAAGATGGACGTCGTGCCGGGCGTGGTGAACAAGTTCGAGGTCACCCCGACCGTCAAGGGCGAGTACATGGGCAAGTGTGCCGAGCTCTGCGGTACCGACCACTCGCGCATGCTGTTCAACGTCAAGGTCGTCGACCGCGCCGACTACGACAAGCACCTGGCCGAGCTTCGCGCCAAGGGCCAGAACGGCTCGGTGCCCTCCGGCCTCATCGGCATGGGAAGTGAAGAGAAGTGACCATCCTCAACGAGCCCGCCGCGGCCGGCGGGGGCGCCGGTGCCGTCACGGTCGGGGCGCAGCGGACCCGGAAGCCGGGTTCGACCATCATCAAGTGGCTGACCACCACTGACCACAAGACGATCGGCACCCTGTACCTGGGCACGTCGTTCGCCTTCTTCCTGATCGGTGGCATCCTCGCCCTGGTCATGCGCGCCGAGCTGGCTCGTCCCGGGACCCAGATCCTGTCGAACGAGCAGTTCAACCAGGCGTTCACGATGCACGGCACGATCATGCTGCTGATGTTCGCGACGCCGCTGTTCGCGGGCTTCGCGAACTGGATCATGCCGCTGCAGATCGGCGCGCCGGACGTGGCGTTCCCGCGTCTGAACATGTTCGCGTACTGGCTGTACCTCTTCGGTTCGACCATCGCGGTGTCCGGCTTCCTGACCCCGAACGGTGCCGCCAACTTCGGTTGGTTCGCCTACTCCCCGCTGTCGGACGCGGTGCACTCGCCCGGCGTCGGCGGCGACATGTGGATCATGGGTCTGGCCTTCTCCGGCTTCGGCACGATCCTCGGTGCGGTCAACTTCATCACCACGATCATCTGCATGCGCGCCCCGGGCATGACGATGTTCCGGATGTCGATCTTCGTCTGGAACGTCCTGCTGACCTCGGTGCTGGTCCTGCTGGCCTTCCCGGTCCTGGCCGCCGCGCTGTTCGCCCTTGAGGCCGACCGGAAGTTCGGTGCCCACGTCTTCGACCCCGCCAACGGCGGGGCGATGCTGTGGCAGCACCTGTTCTGGTTCTTCGGCCACCCCGAGGTGTACATCATCGCGCTGCCGTTCTTCGGCATCGTGTCCGAGATCATCCCGGTCTTCAGCCGCAAGCCGATGTTCGGCTACTCCGGTCTGATCGCGGCCACCATCGCGATCGCCGGTCTGTCCGTGACGGTGTGGGCGCACCACATGTACGTCACCGGGCAGGTCCTGCTGCCGTTCTTCTCCTTCATGACCTTCCTGATCGCGGTCCCGACCGGTGTGAAGTTCTTCAACTGGGTCGGCACCATGTGGAAGGGCTCGCTGAGCTTCGAGACCCCGATGCTCTGGACGGTCGGCTTCCTGGTCACCTTCCTCTTCGGCGGTCTGACCGGTGTCCTGCTGGCCTCCCCGCCGATCGACTTCCACGTCTCGGACTCGTACTTCGTCGTCGCCCACTTCCACTACGTGGTCTTCGGCACCGTCGTGTTCGCGATGTTCGCCGGCTTCCACTTCTGGTGGCCGAAGATGACCGGCAAGATGCTGGACGAGCGGCTCGGCCGGATCACCTTCTGGACGCTGTTCATCGGCTTCCACACGACGTTCCTGGTGCAGCACTGGCTCGGCGCGGAGGGCATGCCCCGCCGCTACGCCGACTATCTGGCGTCGGACGGTTTCACCACCCTGAACACCGTCTCGACCATCGGCTCCTTCGTGCTCGGCCTGTCGATCCTGCCGTTCCTCTACAACGTCTGGAAGACCGCCAAGTACGGCGAGAAGGTCACCGTGGACGACCCGTGGGGCTTCGGCCGCTCCCTCGAGTGGGCGACCTCCTGCCCGCCGCCGCGGCACAACTTCCTCACCCTGCCCCGGATCCGCTCCGAATCCCCGGCCTTCGACCTCCACCACCCGGAGATCGCCGCGCTGGACTACCTGGAGAACCACGGTGAGCCGGCCAAGCACCTCGCCGGTGTGACCCCGGCGAAGTACGACGCCCCGAAGCTGGGCAAGGGCAAGCAGGAGGGTGACGCCTGATGAAGGAACAGGGAAAGATCTTCCTGGGCCTGTCGGTCTTCGTGCTGGCCATGGCCATCACCTACGGCCTGTGGACCAACAACTCGGGCCCGGGCCTGGAGGCCGCGGGTACCACCGCGCTCTTCCTCGCCTTCGCCCTCTGTGCCTTCATCGGGTACTACCTGGCCTTCACCGCCCGCCGGGTGGACAGCGGCGCGGGTGACAACCCCGAGGCCGAGGTCACGGACGACGCCGGTGAGGTGGGCTTCTTCGCCCCGACCAGCTGGCAGCCGCTGTCGCTGGCGCTCGGTGGCGCGCTCGCCTTCATGGGCGTGATCTTCGGCTGGTGGCTGATGTTCTGGGCCGCCCCGATCATCGCGATCGGCATCTTCGGATGGGTCTTCGAGTTCTACCGGGGCGAGAACCAGAACCAGTAGGGCTCCGCATCCGACACCAGGGCCGGTCCCCCCGCACGGGGGGACCGGCCCTGCTGCGTCTCCGGGGTGACGGTCTCACTCTCCCGGGTCAACGGAGGGTCCCTCGGATGTCGCTCTGCCGGTAGGCGTTCCTACGATCTGATCAATCGTGCGAACCCCGGAGGCGGTCATGCCCGACAGGTGCGGAATCGCAGCTATAGGCAGCATCTCGCTGACCCTCGTAGTACTGGCCCCGCTGGCCGCCTGCTCGTCCGGCGACGACGAGTCCGCCGGGCCGCACCGGATCGACGCGGCCCCGCTGGTCCACCTCTCGGCGGACGGCAAGGTCGACCCGGCCCAGCCGGTCACCGTGACGGCCGTGCAGGGCAGTCGGCTCACCGACGTCACCGTGGTGGGCCCGGACGGCCGGGTGGTCGCGGGCGAACTCGCCGCCGACCAGCGCAGCTGGCGGACCACCGGCCGGCTGAAGGCCGCCACCACGTACTCCGTCCGCATCGCCGCCGACGACGGCAAGGGCGGCCGCGGCGACACCACCGAAGACTTCAGCACCCTCGCCGCCCAGCGCCTGCTCACCGCCAAGCTCGGCCCGGACTCCTCCGGCAGCGGCGTCTACGGGGTCGGCCAGCCGCTCACCGTGCAGCTCTCCGAGGCGGTGAAGGACCCGCAGGCCCGCCGGGAGGTCGAGCAGGCCCTGACCGTCACCTCCCAGCCCGCCGTCACCGGCGCCTGGTACTGGGTGGACGACAAGAACCTGCACTTCCGCCCGGAGGAGTACTGGCCGGCCGGGACGACCGTCACGCTGGCCTTCGACGACACCGGCAGCCGGATCGCGGACGGCCTCTACGGCGGCGACCGCAGCTCGCTGAAGCTGCGGATAGGCGAGCGGGTCGAGTCGGTGGTCGACGCGGCCGCCCACGAGCTCACCCTGAAGCGTGACGGCGAGGTCGTGCGGACGATCCCGGTCACCACCGGAAAGCCCGGGTTCGACACCCGCAACGGCATCAAGGTGGTGCTCGGCCAGGAGCGGTCCGTCCGGATGAGCGGCGAGACCATCGGCATAGCCGCCGGCAGCTCGGAGTCGTACAACCTCGACGTGCAGTGGGCCACCCGGGTGACCTGGAGCGGCGAGTACGTCCACGCGGCGCCCTGGTCGATCGGCTCGCAGGGCGTGGAGAACGTCAGCCACGGCTGTACCGGCATGAGCACCGAGAACGCCAAGTGGTTCTACGAGAACACCCGGGTGGGGGACCTGGTGACGGTGGTGAACAGCCGCGGCGCCGGGATGGAGGCGTTCGGCAACGGCTTCGGGGACTGGAACGTCACCTGGACGGACTGGGTCAAGCACAGCGCCGTCGGACAGCCCCTCAGCACCACCGCACCGGCCGGCCAGGCCCCGGCCGCGGGGATGATCCGCCCGGAGGTCTGAGGGCCCGCGAAGCCCCCGCCGGGCCCCGCTGCCAGGGCCACTGCCGAGCCTTGCCGCCGGGTCCCGTTGCTAGGCCTCGGGGTAGGCCAGCCCCAGCGCGGTGACCACCGCGGCCAGGGCGTCCGCGTGGGAGAGCCCGAGTCGGTCCGCGCGCTCGGCGTACTCGGTGGCGGCCGCGGCGGCCAGCCGGTGCGCGGTGTCCCCGGCGGCGGCGATCAGCGTGCCGCGCCGGCCGTGGGTCTCCACGATGCCGTCCGCCTCCAGCTCCCGGTAGGCCCGGGCGACGGTGCCGGCGGCCAGCCCCAGCTCCTCGGCCAGGGCCCGTACGGTGGGCAGCTTCAGCCCGGTCGGCAGGTCCCCGGTACGGGCCCGCTCCGCGATCTGGGCGCGGATCTGCTCGTACGGGGGAGTGGCGGACGCGGAGTCGACGGACAGCTGCACGGGAAGCTCCTGAGGGCGAGGGCGGGTACGGAACCGGAGGATACGGAAAAGCCCGAGGGCCGCTGACCAGATGAACTCTGGTCAGCGGCCCTCGGGGTGACGCGGGTACGGGATCAGTGGTGGCCGTGGCCGCTGGTGATCTCGTGGTGCTCCTCGGCGGTCGGCTTGGGGATCTGGCTGCCCTCGCCGTAGAAGCCGCGGGACAGCTTGGCCCGGGTGCGGGTGACGACGCCGGCCTTGCGGGCCACGCCGTTCTCGTCCGTCTGGGCCGGCAGCTGGACCGGCTGGATCTGCTCGTGCGCGGTGAGCTTGTGCAGGTCCTTCTGCGGCAGCTGGGCGTGCACCTCGATGAACTCGCCGTGCGGCAGGCGCTTGATGACACCCGTCTCGCGGCCGTGCAGCACCTTCTCCTTGTCACGGCGCTGGAGGCCGAGGCACCAGCGCTTGGTGATGATGAAGACGATCACCGGGACGGCGAAGAAGCCGACGCGGACGAAGTAGGTGATCGCGTTGAGCGACAGGTGCAGGTGGGTGGCGAACAGGTCGTTGCCACCACCGATCAGCAGCACCAGGTACAGGCTGATCCAGGCGGCACCCAGGGCGGTGCGGACCGGGGCGTTGCGCGGACGGTCCAGGATGTGGTGCTCGCGCTTGTCACCGGTGATCCAGCCCTCGATGAACGGGTAGACCGCGATCGCGACCAGGACCAGCGGGAAGATCATCAGCGGGACGAACACACCCAGGTTGAGGGTGTGGCCCCACAGGCTGATCTCCCAGCCCGGCATGACACGGATCAGGCCCTCGGAGAAGCCCATGTACCAGTCCGGCTGGGCGTCGGTGGACACCTGGTCGGGACGGTACGGTCCGTACGCCCAGATCGGGTTGATCGAGGCGATCGCCGACATGGCGGCGATGATGCCGAACACCAGGAAGAAGAAGCCACCGGCCTTGGCCATGTAGACCGGCATCAGCGGCATGCCGACGACGTTCTTCTCGGTCTTGCCCGGGCCCGCCCACTGGGTGTGCTTGTGGTAGAAGACCAGGATCAGGTGCGCCACCAGCAGGCCGAGCATGATGCCCGGGATCAGCAGCACGTGGATCGTGAAGAACCGCGGGATGATGTCGGTGCCGGGGAACTCGCCCCCGTAAAGGAACATCTGGACGTAGGTGCCCACCAGCGGGACGGCGAGGATCGCGCCTTCCATGAAGCGGATACCGGTACCCGACAGCAGGTCGTCCGGCAGCGAGTAGCCGAAGAAGCCGTCGAACATGCCCAGGACCAGCAGCAGGAAGCCGAAGACCCAGTTGATCTCACGCGGCTTGCGGAACGCGCCGGTGAAGAACACGCGCATCATGTGCACGAGCATCGCGGCCACGAAGACCAGGGCGGCCCAGTGGTGGATCTGACGGATCAGCAGACCGCCGCGGACCTCGAAGCTGATGTTCATCGTCGAGGCGTACGCCTCGGACATCCCGATGCCCTTGAGCGGCACGTACGAGCCGTTGTAGACGACCTCGGCCATCGACGGCTTGAAGAACAGCGTCAGGTAGACACCGGTCAGGATGATGATGACGAACGTGTAGAGGCAGATCTCGCCCAGCATGAAGGACCAGTGGTCCGGGAAGATCTTCCGCAGGTTGGCCTTGGCGAGGGAGTAGATCCCCAGCCGGCCGTCCGTCCAGTCAGCCGCGGCTTCCCACTTGTTGGTGGGCTTGGCACGCGTGCTGGAAGGCTTGGCGGCACCGGTGGTGGTGCTGCTCGCGCTACTCATCGAGCACGCTCCCAGAAGCTCGGGCCGACAGGCTTCGCGAAGTCGCCGGTGGCGACCAGGTTGCCCTTGTCGTCAGTGGTGATCTTCAGCTGCGGCAGGGGGTGACCGGCCGGGCCGAAGATGACGCGCGCGCCGTCCGCCAGGTCGAAGGTCGACTGGTGGCAGGGGCAGAGCGCGTGGTGGGTCTGCTGCTCGTACAGGCTGATCGGGCAGCCGACGTGGGTGCAGATCTTGGAGTAGGCGAGGATGCCCTCGAAGCCCAGCTCCCTGGACTTGTCGTCCTTGATGTCGTCCGGCGCGATGCGCACCAGCATCAGGGCGTCCTTGGCGATCCGCTGCTGGAAGTCCTCGTCGTGCGTGGACAGGCCCTCCGGCATGGCGAAGGTCAGCGAACCGATGGCGATGTCCTCGGGCTTCATCGGCTGCAGGGTGTTCATGTTGACGAGCGGCAGCGGCTTGGCCGGGGTCGCCTCCTTCCAGCCGGTCTCCTGGAGCTTCTTCTCCGGGAGCGGGCCGAGGTCGCGGAGCAGGACCACGCCGGAGAGCGGGACCAGCGCCATCGAACCGATGAGGGTGTTGCGGATCATCTTGCGGCGGCCGAAGCCGGACTCGGCGGCACCGGTCTTGAACTGGTCGATGACGTCCGCGCGGACCTCGTCGGAGGCCTCGATCGGGTGACGCTCGGCCGGCAGCTCGACGTCCGACATCAGGGTGCGGGCCCAGTGGACCGCGCCCGCGCCGATCATGAAGAGGGCGACGCCCAGGGTCAGGCCCAGCGCGAAGTTCATCGCGCTGACCTTGCCCAGCGGGAAGATGTAGACGATCTTGTCCGGGTCGATGGCCACGTACGAGGCGATGAAGCCGACGGTGGCGAGCATCGAGATCACGAACATCAGCGACACCTGGCGCTCGGCCCGCTGCGCGGCCCGCTCGTCGATGTCGGTGCGACGGGGCTCGTGGGCCGGCAGGCCCGGGTCGGCGAAGGGGTTGCCGTGGTCGGCGACCTCGCCGGCGGAGCCGTGCGACTCCGGGAGCTTCTCTTCTGACATGTCGTGGCTCATGACTTCTTGGCCTTGGTGGTGTGGGCGGCGACCCAGATCGCGACCGCGATGAGCGTGCCAAGACCGAAGATCCAGCCGAACAGGCCCTCGGTCACCGGACCGAGGCTGCCGAGCGTGAGACCGCCGGGGTTGGGCTCTTCGCTGGTGGTGTGGCGGACGAAGGCCACGATCTGCTTCTTCTGCTCCTCGGGCATGGTGGTGTCCGGGAACGACGGCATCTGCTGCGGGCCGGTCTGCATGGCCTCGTAGATGTGCTTGGCGTCCACGCCCTCCAGCGACGGGGCGTACTTGCCCTTGGTCAGGGCACCACCCTGGCCGGCGAAGTTGTGGCACTGGGCGCAGTTGGTGCGGAACAGCTCGCCACCCTTGGAGATGTCCTCCGGGTTGGTCGAGGTGTACTGCTCCTCCTTCGGGGTCACCGGGCCGGGACCGAGGGAGGCCACGAAGGCGGCGAGCTGGTCGATCTCGGCCTGCGTGTAGATGTTCTTCTTGCGCGGCACCTGGGCGCCGGGCTGCTGGGCCGGCATGCGGCCGGTACCGACCTGGAAGTCGACGGAGGCGGAGCCGACGCCGACCAGGCTAGGACCGTCACTGCCGCCCTGGCCGTTCAGGCCGTGACAGGAGGAGCAACCGACGGCGAAGAGCTTCTTGCCCTCATCGATCGCGAGCGACTGCGCGGCGACGTCGGCCTGCGCCTTGTCGGCGGGAGCGAACGCGGCGTACAGCCCCCCGGTTGCCGCCAGGGCGAGAAGTAGGACGACCAGCGCCGCCAATGGGTGGCGCCGTCGTGCGGAGAGCTTTTTCACGGAATAACCCCGGTGTCAGGATCTGGTCGACTGGTGGGTGCACCCGGCGGCCGGTCTGGCCGGCACGAGGCTGCCTGTCTAAGGGCTGCGCGCGCGGTCGGTCGGTGGGAGCGTCGGCACCGGCAGAAGCGGCCCGTCGCCGGTGAGGGCGGGGGCCGCAGCCGGTGGCCAGCGACCTGATCAGCTGGTTACTTGATCAGGTAGATGGTCGCGAACAGGCCGATCCACACGACGTCGACGAAGTGCCAGTAGTACGACACGACGATCGCGGCGGTGGCCTGCTCGTGCGTGAAGCGCTTGGCTGCGTACGTCCGTCCCAGGACCAGCAGGAAGGCGATCAGACCACCCGTCACGTGCAGGCCGTGGAAGCCGGTGGTCAGGTAGAACACCGTGCCGTACGGGTCGGAGGACAGCGACAGGCCGTCCTTCTTGACCAGCTCGGTGTACTCGAAGACCTGGCCGCCGATGAAGACCGCGCCCATCATGAACGTGATGATGAACCACATGCGGAGCTTCTTCACGTCACCGCGCTCGGCGGCGAACACGCCGAGCTGGCAGGTGAGTGAGGAGAGCACCAGGACGGTGGTGTTGACCGAGGAGAACGGCACGTTGAGGGCGTGAGCCTTCTCGGTCCAGAACTCGGCTCCCTTGACGGAGCGGAGCGTGAAGTACATCGCGAAGAGGGCCGCGAAGAACATCAACTCGGAACTGAGCCAGACGATCGTTCCGACGCTGACCATGTTCGGCCGGTTGACCGATCCGTGCGCGTGCCCGGTTTCTACTGCTGTTGCTGTCGCCACGACGGACATTATGTCGGTCCCTTATTCCGTCTTCACGCCGGGGGGTGTCCCTCGGAGTGTCCGGTGCGTGCGGTATGCCCGCTTGGGGGGCGACGGGGTGCCCGGATGGGGGCTGAGCAGCGGCGTGTCCCTTTTCTGACGGTTCCTCGGGGCAGCCTACGACCCCGTTGCCCGGCGCGTCGCCGCACGGTCGGAGTAGCCGCGGGAGGTAGGGGGGGAGAGGCCGGGGTCGGCCGTACGGGTGGACCGGGCGGGCCCGGGTGACGGGCCGTCCTCCAGGCGGGTGAGACCAGGGCGCGGCGCCTTGAGCAGGAACGTGCGCGAGGGGCCCTCGGCGGAGGGTGATCGGGAGTAGCATCCGGATCAGGCGAACGTGGTCCGGATCACACTTGAGGGAGCAGGGTCCATGGCGTACACGACCGATGAGACGCTCACCGTCCTCGTCTACAGCGACGATCGCAACACCCGCGAGCAGGTGCTGACGGCGCTCGGCCGCCGGCCTGCCGAGGATCTTCCCGAGCTGTCCTACCTGGAGTGCGCGACCACCCCCGCGGTGCTCAAGGCACTGGAGAAGGGCGGCGTGGACCTCTGCGTGCTGGACGGCGAGGCGGTCCCGGCCGGCGGGCTGGGGCTCGGGCGCCAGTTGAAGGACGAGATCTACGGCTGCCCGCCGGTGCTGGTGCTGATCGGCCGGCCGCAGGACTCCTGGCTCGCCGCCTGGAGCCGGGCCGATGCCGCGATCTCCCGACCGGTGGACCCGGTGGCGCTGGCCGAGGCGGTCGCCACCCTGCTGCGGGCACGGCTGGCGAAGCGGGCTCCGGCCGGCCGCTGAGCGGCGGTGTCTCAGTACTAGAGAAGACAGGGCCGTAGGCGCCCCGCCGCTGGATAGGCTGGCTCCCAACCGTACGGACGTCCCCCGGAGCGGGGGAACCGACAACAGCTGGAGTCAGCCATGGTGAACGTGAACCCTGCGAACGGCGGTAGCGACCCCGCGCAGGTGGTCCGCTCCTGGCCGGACATCCTGGCGGCGCTGTTGCGGGGGGAGGACCTCGACCGCTCGTCCACCGCGTGGGCGATGGACCGGATCATGAGCGGCGAGGCGTCCCCCGCCCAGGTGGCCGGCTTCATGATCGCGCTGCGGGCCAAGGGCGAGACGGTCGACGAGGTCACCGGTCTGGTGGACGCGATGTACGCGCACGCCGAACCGCTGGAGATCCCCGGCCCGGCGGTGGACATCGTCGGCACCGGCGGCGACCGGGCGAAGACCGTCAACATCTCCACGATGTCGGCGATCGTCGCGGCGGCCGCCGGCGCCAAGGTGGTCAAGCACGGCAACCGGGCCGCCTCCTCGTCCACCGGGTCCTCGGACGTGCTGGCGAAGCTCGGCGTGGCGCTGGACCTCTCCGCCCGGCGGGTCGCCCAGGTCGCCGAGGAGGTCGGACTCACCTTCTGCTTCGCGGCGAAGTTCCACCCCTCGATGCGGCACGCCGCCACCGCCCGGCGCGACCTCGGGGTGCCGACGGCCTTCAACATCCTCGGCCCGCTGACCAACCCGGCCAAGGTCACCTCCCACGCCATCGGCTGCTTCGACACCCGGCTGGCCGGGCTGATCGCCGGCGTGCTCGCCCGGCGCGGCTCGACGGCGCTGGTCTTCCGCGGCGACGACGGGCTGGACGAGCTGACCATCACCACCACCTCGCGGGTGTGGGTGGTGCGCGACGGGGTGGTCACCGAGACCTCCTTCGACCCGCGGGAGGTCGGCATCGAACTGGTCGGCATCGAGACGCTGCGCGGCGGGGACCCCGCCTACAACGCCGAGGTCGCGCGCCGGCTGCTGGCGGGCGAGCGCGGGCCGGTGCGGGACGCCGTCCTGCTGAACACGGCGGCGGCGCTGGTCGCGCTCGACCTGGGCGACGCGCCGCTGGCGGAGCAGCTCGCGGCGGGCATGGCGCGGGCGGCGGAGGCCATCGACTCGGGCGCCGCGCAGGACCTGCTGCGGCGCTGGTCGGAGGCCACCAGCCGGAGCTGAAGCGGTAGTTGGGAGCCCGCGCCGGTACGCCGGCGCGGGCTCCCCGGCTGTCCGGATGGTGGATGCCCGTTTGACCACCCGCTGGACCCGACCTAGAGTCTTCGGCAGGTCATGAGTGACAGCGCCAAAGCCCCAGCTTGCTGTCCGGCAACCCTCCGTCCGTGGCGGGGTGCCCTGGGTGAGGACCGGGTCGCCACGGCAAACCGTCCGTGCGGCAAGCGCGGACGCCCGACGATTTGGCACTCCCGGGGTCCCATACCCCCGAAGGAGTGCATCCTCATGTCTCTCTCCACCGAAATCGCCACCGAGATCGGCACCCCCCTCGCGGTCCTCGGCGCCGACGTCCAGGTCCCGCTCGCCAGCGGTGACAAGGTCGGCTACGCGGCGCTCGACTACGCGGCCAGCGCGCCGGCGCTGCAGCGGGTGTGGGACGACGTCGCCGCCTACGCGCCGTACTACGGCAGCGTGCACCGCGGGGCCGGGTACCTCTCGCAGCTGTCCACCGACCTCTTCGAGCAGAGCCGCCGCACCGTCGCCGAGTTCCTCGACCTGCGCGAGGGCGACCAGGTGGTCTTCACCCGGGCCACCACCGACTCGCTCAACCTGCTCGCCGGCGCCGTTCCGGCCGGCACCCGGGTGTTCGCCTTCGAGACCGAGCACCACGCCTCGCTGCTGCCCTGGGCGCACGCCGGACTGGGCGTCACCTACCTGCGCGCGCCGCGCTCGCGGGCCGAGGCGGTGGCCGCCCTGGACGCCGCGCTCACCGAGGCGCCCGAGGGGCCCAAGCTGCTCTGCGTCACCGGCGCCTCCAACGTGACCGGCGAGCTGTGGCCGGTCGCCGAGCTGACCGAGACCGCGCACCGGCACGGCGCCCGGGTGGTGCTGGACGCCGCCCAGCTGGCCCCGCACCACCGGGTCTCGGTGCGCGAGCTGGACGTCGACTGGATCGCCTTCTCCGGCCACAAGATCTACGCGCCGTTCGGCGCCGGGGTGCTGGCCGGCCGGGCGGACTGGCTGGACGCGGCCGAGCCGTACCTGGCCGGCGGCGGAGCGACCCGCACGGTGGCCCGGGAGACGGACGGCTCGGTGGCCGTGCAGTGGCACACCGGCCCGGCCCGGCACGAGGCCGGTTCGCCGAACGTCATCGGCGCCTACGCGATCGCCTCGGCCTGCCGGGCGCTGAGCGAGGCCGGCTTCGACGCGCTGGAGGCCCGCGAGCGGCAGCTGGTCGACCGGCTGACCGCGGGGCTGGCGCGGATCCCCCAGGTCAAGGTGCTGAACCTGTTCGGCGCCGGCTCCGCCCGGGTGGGCGTGCTGTCCTTCGTCGTCCGGGGCTGGAACAGCTCGCACTTCTCGGCCGCGCTGTCCGCCGAGTACGGCATCGGGGTGCGCGACGGCCTGTTCTGCGCCCACCCGCTGGTGCGGACCCTGCTCGGTGACGAGGACACCCCGCCGTCGGAGTGCGGTGCGCCGGAGCCCTCGCTGCCGGGCGAGCGCAGCCTGAACGCGATCCGGGTGAGTTTCGGCGCCGGGACGCCGGACGAGCACATCGACCGCTTCCTGACCGCCGTTCGGGAGCTGGTCACGGACGGCGCGGCCTGGAACTACCGCAACGAGGGCGGGCGTTGCGTCGTGGACACCCGCCGGGAGGGCTGAGGCCCCGGCCCCGCTACTCGTCCAGGCCGAGGGCGAAGGCGGCTTCCAGGTCGTGCTGGGAGTAGGTGCGGAAGGCGATCTGGGTCTCGGTGTGGGCCACGCCCGGGACCTTGTTGAGCCGGCCCGGGATGACCTCGGCCAGGTCGTCGTGGCGGCGCACCCGGACCATCGCCACCAGGTCGTATCCGCCGGTCACCGAGTAGACCTCGCTGACGCCCTCGATGGCGGCGATGGCCTCGGCGATCTCCGGGATGCGGTCGACACTGGTCTTGATCAGGACGATGGCGGTGATCACTGTTCGGGCTCCTTTGTGGGGTGCCGCCAGCGTATCGGGCGTCAGCCGGGTCGTCGCGAGGGGTGGCGAACCACCGTGCAGGTGTAGAGGAAGCCGGCCGAGAAGCCGATCACGTGGACCAGGTAGGCCACCCCCGGGCCCGCCGAATGCACCGACCACCACTGCAGGGCGAACCAGAGGCCGAGCACCAGCCAGGCCGGGAAGCGCAGCGGCAGGAAGAACAACAGCGGGACGAGGGTGGTCACCCGGGCGCGCGGGTGCAGGCGCAGATAGGCGCCCAGGACGGCCGAGATCGCGCCGGACGCTCCGATGAGCACCCGGGTGGAATCCGGCGCGTGCGCCTCGGCGAGCGCGAAGCCGTACGTGGCCAGGCTGCCGGCCGCCAGGTAGAAGACGGCGTACCGGGCCCGGCCCAGCCGCCGTTCGACGGCCGGGCCGAAGACGTGGAGGAAGAGCAGGTTGCCCAGCAGGTGCAGCCAGCCGGCGTGCAGGAAGAGGCCGGTGAGGGCGGACAGCGCCGGGTGCTTGCCCGGGGTCGGGGCGGCCGGGCAGCCGGGGACCGGGTCGGGGGCCTCCGTCAACTGCGCGGCGGTCAGCGGCCGCCCGGTCAGCAGTTCGGCCGGGACGGCGCCCCAGCGCTGCTCGTACCGCTGCTCCGCGCAGACCCGGGCCTGGCCGGTGCCGTACAGCGGATTGAGTCCGGCGGCCGGGCCGAGCAGGAAGACCAGGGTGTTGACCGCGATCAGGGCGTAGGTGACCGCCGGGGCGGCCGCCTCCGGCCGGCCGCCCCGCTCGGCGGTGTGGTCGGGGGCCGCGAGCGCCATGCGGCCAAGCATCCCTCCGGGCGCCGCAGGTGACACGGCGGTTTACGGCAGGTGGACTAGCCCCGCTATTCCGCTGACCGGTGGTCGCGATGGTTGCCCCAGGCAATAGGCTTGGGGCGGGCAATCCCGCCTCCCGCCGCCGATGCCGGGGCTCCGGGGGGAGCGCCTGGCCCACGCAGGGACCACCCGAGAGGACCCCCCGATGACCGTCCCCGCCCTGACCGCCGAGACGCGCTGGCGCTGCACGCTGTGCGGCAACCTCACCCGGTTCGATGTCACCCGCAGCGCGCGGGTCACCGAGTTCCTGCACTTCGACCTGGCCGGCGACTCCAAGGTCGAGGAGACCGAGGTGCTGAGCGAGACCATCGAGTCGGTGCGCTGCCGCTGGTGCAACGCCGTGGACCAGGTCGAGCTGGTGGCCCGCCCGGGTGCCGAGGGCGCGGAGGCCCCGACCGAGCAGGGCTGATCCCCGCCGGTGTGGTGGGCGGTGCGCCGCGCGCCCGTCCGCCGCACGGGACAATACAGACAAGACGCACGGAGCGTGACGACAGGGGGCGGTCGCGGCCGTACCCCGCCGGAAACAGGATCGGAGCCGAGGACGTGGTGGACGCAGCGAAGGAGCCCGGCGAAGCGCAGGGGCTTCGGCCCGCTGCGCAGGAGCAGGTGCCGGACGCCGGGACGGGACCGGCGGAGAGCGCTGCGCCCGACACCCCAGACACCCCAGACACTCCAGACACCCCTGACACCTCTGAGTCCCCTGAGCCCTCCGAGTCCGCTGAGCCCGGGTCGGAGCACGTCGCCGAGAAGCTGGACCGGCCGCTGCCCGAGGGGGTGCGCCGACGCGTGGTCGGGCTGGCCTCGGACGCGCTGGGCGGACTGCCGCCGGGCGAGCTCCCGCAGAGCCTGCGTCAGTACGTGAAGTTCACCCCCGCGCGGCGCGCCAAGTACGCGGCCACCGCGCTGGCGGCCGCGCTGGAGGCGGAGCCGGCGTTCCGGGTGCGGATAGCGGAGCGGCTGCGGCTGGGGCAGCCGGACCTGGTGAGGGCGCTGGAGTCGGGCAGTGTCCCGGGCGCCGCCGATCCGATGGACGTCGCCGCCGCCGCCTACCTGGTGCGTTCGGCGGGCTGGAGCCGGCTGGTCGCCGAGGTCGGCGAGGAGGTCGAGCGGGCAGGCGCCGAGGACGCGGCCGCGGAGGCGGCCCGGCTCGCGGAGAAGCTGCAGGCCGAGCTGGCCGAGGTGCGGGCCGCCGCACGGGCGGACCTGGAGCGGCAGCGCGCGGAGTTCGAGGGCGTCCGGCGGGAGGCCGAGTCGCTGCGCAAGAAGGTGCGGTCGCTGGAGAGTGACACCCGCCGGGCGCAGGCCGAGGCGCGCCGCCTGGCCGGGGAGCTGGAGGCCGCGAAGGCGCAGGGCGCGGCCGAGCGCAGTGCGGCCGAGACCGAGGCGCGGCGGCTCAAGCACCGGGTCTCCGAGCTGGAGAACGCCGCCGAGCAGGGCCGCCGGTCGGCTCGCGAGGGGCGCAGCGTCGAGGACATGCGGCTGCGGCTGCTGCTGGACACCGTGCTGCAGTCGGCCCAGGGGCTGCAGCGGGAGCTGGCGCTGCCGGTCTCCCAGATCCGCCCGGCGGACCTGGTGGAGGCGGTGGTGCCGGGGGCGGCCTCGCCGCACGACGTGGCGCGGCGCGGGCTGGCCGAGGACGACCCGGCGCTGCTGGACCAGCTGCTGGCGATCCCGCAGGTGCACCTGGTGGTGGACGGCTACAACGTGACCAAGACCGGCTATCCGACGCTGCCGCTGGAGCAGCAGCGGATCCGGTTGCTGGGCGGGCTGGCGATGCTGGCCCAGCGCACCCAGGCGGAGGTCACCTGTGTGTTCGACGGGCAGGACCTGGACGTTCCGGTGATCATGGCACCGCCGCGCGGGGTCCGGGTACGGTTCAGCCGGACCGGGGAGACCGCGGACGAGCTGATTCGCCGTCTGGTGCGGGCCGAGCCGCAGGGCCGTCCGGTGGTGGTGGTCTCCGCCGACCGGGAGGTCGCGGAGGGCGTGCGGAAGGCGGGCGCGCGCCCGGTCGCCTCGGTGCTGCTGCTGAACCGGCTGGCCCGGCCCTGAGCGCGGGCCGCGTAGGATGACTCCTGGTCAGCCTTGGGTCCGTGGTGGTGTGCGGGTCCGGTGAAGTCGGTGTGGGAAACAGAGTTCACGCCTTCGGGGGAGTGGCAAAGCGGATAGATCCGCACTAGGGTCTGGCGTCAAACCTATTTTCCGGAATCTCATCCAATCGGGTGAGTCCGTTGGAAGAAGGAGCCGGTCCCTTGGCCTCCCACCGCCGTCCCAAGCAGCCGAGCCGCGCGCGGGTCTCCGTGCTCACCGCGGCCGCTGCGACCGCGGTCGCACTCTCCGCCCAGGTAGCCGCGCACGCCGCGCCGCAGCCGAACAAAACGGACGTCAAGGCGCAGATCGACCAACTCCAGCAAGAGCAGGAGCAGGCGGCAGAGAAGTACAACGGCGCCACGGAGCGGGCCACGCAGCTGCGCAAGCAGGCCGACCAGCTGCAGGACCAGGTGGCCCGCGGCCAGGAGCAGATGACCCAGCTGCAGGCCGGCCTGGCCGAGGTGGCGGGCGAGCAGTACCGCACCGGCGGCATCGACCCGTCCGTCCAGCTGATGCTCTCCTCCGACCCGTCCGGCTACCTGGAGAAGGCCTCCACCGTCCAGCAGGCCAGCACCACCCAGGCGGAGGCGCTCAAGGGGCTGCTGGACCAGCAGCGGCGGCTGGACCAGGAGAAGACCGAGGCGGCCGCCGTGCTGGCCTCGCTCGACACCACCACCAAGGACCTGAACCAGGCCAAGGCGGACGTCAACACCAAGCTGAAGGCCGCCCAGGACCTGATGAACTCGCTGAGCGCCGCCGAGCGCACCGCGCTGAAGGCCCAGCAGGCGCAGGACGACCGGGCCTCGCGCGGCAGCGACCGGGTCGACCTGAGCAGCCTGCCGCCGGCCAGTGGCTACGCGGCCGTGGCCCTCGCCAAGGCGATGAGCAAGCAGGGCTCGCCGTACGTGTGGGGCGCCACCGGGTCGAGCACCTTCGACTGCTCGGGCCTGATGGTCTGGTCGTACGGCCAGGCCGGCGTCTCGCTGCCGCGCACCTCGCAGGAGCAGGGCCACTACGGCACCGCGGTGCCCGGACTGGCGGCGGCTCAGCCGGGCGACCTGGTCATCTACGGCCCCGACATGCACCACGTCGCGATGTACATCGGCAACGGCATGGTGGTCCACGCGCCGCACACCGGTGACGTGGTGAAGGTGATGAAGGCCGACGCGATGCCGATCAACACCATCCGCCGGGTCTGACGGCCCGACACGCCGAAGGGGTTCGCCCGAGCCCTGTGATCCGCGCCACCCCCGATCGGGGGTGGCGTTCGGGTTTTCGACCGTTTCGCGAGCATCGGGTGAGACCTGATCAGCCTTGCGTGGGGCGGCGGTTACCATCGGTCATTTTCACAAAAGAACTTGGGTAATCTTCCGTCTTTTTTCTGACAAGGATTTGAACCGATCACGGTTCAGTTACTAGGGTCATGCACCGAGCCATCGCAGTGTCGATCACCCAGCCGGGGTGGCGGCGGTGGCTACCGTCGAGTTCGCGAGGCAGCGGGGCAGGTCGAAGCGACTGCCCGACAGGGGAGCCCAGTAGTCGGGGGTGCTGCGCAGCGGAGCCGGGGAACCACGTTCCTCCGGGGTGAATCGGCGCCAGGTCGGCCGCTGGAACGGCCGTGAGGCGTCGTAGGGCATGCTTCCGGCCCGAACCCGTCAGCTCACCCGGTAGGCGGACGTAGGAAGAAGGAGCCCGCCTTCGTGGCGTCCCATCGTCGTCCCAAGCCAGCCGGCCGCGCCCGTGTCTCGATCCTGACCGGTGTCGCCGCCGCAGCCGTCGCCCTCTCCGCGCAGTCCGGCGCCCACGCCGACCCGCAGCCGACCAAGGACCAGGTCAAGGAGCAGGTCGACCAGCTCAACGAGCAGGCCGAGGTGGCGACCGAGCAGTACAACGCCGCCCAGGAGAAGCAGCAGACGCTGGAGAAGCAGGTCTCCGGCCTGCAGGACCAGGTGGCCCGTCAGCAGGACCAGGTGACCGACCTGCAGGGCGGCCTGGCCGAGATCGCCGGGGAGCAGTACCGCAACGGCGGCATATCCCCGACCGTGCAGCTGATGTTCTCGTCCAGCCCGGACAGCTTCCTCAACCAGGCCGGTGCGCTGAACCAGGCCGGCGACACCCAGAAGAACCAGCTGAAGGTGCTCCAGGAGCAGCAGCGCAAGCTCGACCAGGACCGCACCGAGGCCCAGGGCAAGCTCGCCGAGCTGGAGTCGACCACCCAGCAGCTGAAGGCCTCCAAGGACGAGGTCCAGAACAAGCTGAAGGCCGCCCAGGACCTGCTCAACACCCTGACCGAGCAGGAGCGCCAGGCGCTGCGCGCGGCCGAGGAGAAGGCCGCCGCCGACGCCAAGGCCCAGGCCGACGCCGCGGTGAAGGCCCAGCAGGCCGCCGACCGCGCCTCCCGCGACAACAGCCGCACCGACCTCTCCGCGGGCTCGGCCCCGGCCCCGGCCTCGCCGGTCGCCAAGCCGGTCGCCCCCGGCAGCTCGCGCGGTGCAGCCGCGCTCTCCGCCGCCGCCTCCAAGGTCGGCAGCCCGTACGTGTGGGGCGCCACCGGCGCGTCCTCCTTCGACTGCTCCGGCCTGATGGTCTGGGCGTTCAACCAGGTCGGCGTCTCGCTGCCGCGCACCTCGCAGGAGCAGGCGCACGCCGGCACCCGGATCGGCAGCGACCTGTCCCAGGCCCAGCCCGGCGACCTGCTGATCTTCTTCGGGGACGCCCACCACGTCGGCATCTACGCCGGCAACGGCCAGGTGCTGCACGCGCCCAAGCCGGGTGCCTCGGTCCGCTACGAGGCCGTCACCAACATGCCGCTGACCAGCATCGTGCGGGTCTGATCCGTACTCGGCGCTTCCAGGCCCGGTCTTCCTCCACGGAAGGCCGGGCCTGCGGCTTTTTCGGCGGCTCGGGCTGATGTCCGATTACGGGTCAAATATTCGGGTCCGGAGGGGTTTGGACTCGCTTGCCCGGACTCGCTAACGTCTGCCACCGGACTCCCGCTCGACGACCGCCCGCAGTGGGGCGGCGGCGGGGCCGCGCCGCAGGATTGGAGCCGCTGCCACCATGCCCGTGCACCGCCGTTCCCAACTGCTCGTCCGTGCGCTGGTGCTGACGGCGGCGGCCACCACCGCGCTCGGCATGGCGACCGGCGGCAGCGCCCACGCCGCCCCCGGCAGCCCGGACCCGGCCGACCGCAAGGACGTCAAGACACAGGTCGAGCAGCTCTACGACGAGGCCGAGCAGGCTTCGGAGAGGTACAACGCGGCCCAGGAGGCCCAGCGGCGGCTCCAGGGGGAGACCACGATCCTGCAGGGCGAGATCGCCGTCGCCCAGGACCAGCTCAACGAGCTGCGCGGCGACCTGGCGACCGTGGCCGGGGCCGAGTACCGCGGCGGCGGGATGACCCAGACCGCCCGGCTGATGCTGTCCCCCGACCCGGAGGACTACCTCGCCCGCGCCCGAACCATGGGCCAGGCGACGCAGCGGCAGCAGGAGACGCTGCACGAGCTGGTCACCCGCCAGCGCCGGCTCGACCAACGGCGCGCCGAGGCCGCCGGCAAGCTCGCCGAGCTGGACCAGACCCGCCGCTCGCTCGCCGACAGCAAGCAGCAGATCCAGCAGCGGCTGACCACGGCACAGAAGCTGCTCAACGGCCTGGGCGCCGTCGAGCGGGCCAGGATGACCGCCCAGGACGCCCGGGACGCCGAGCAGCGCGCCACCCGCGGCACCGACCGGCTGGACCTCGGCTCCGCCCCGCCCGCCTCCGAGCGCGGGGCCGCCGCGCTGGCGGCCGCGGTCCGGATGGTCGGCGCGCCGTACGTCTACGGGGCCACCGGGCCCCGTGCGTTCGACTGCTCCGGTCTGATGTACTACAGCTGGCGGCAGGCCGGAGTGACCCTGCCGCGCACCTCGCAGGCCCAGGCGTACGCCGGCCAGCGGATCAGCCTCTCCGAAGCGCGACCGGGAGACCTGGTGATCTTCTACCGGGACATGCACCACGTCGGCATGTACGCCGGCGGTGGCGTGATCGTGCACGCCCCCTACCCGGGCGCCAAGGTCCGCTACGAGAGCGTCAACGCCATGCCGGTCTCGGGGGTGGTCCGGCTCTGAGCGCGTCGCCGCCCGGCCCCCACGACCCCCACCCGATAGCGGGCCCCCACGACCCCCACCCGACGGACAGGACCCGCCGCACGCTGTCCCGGCGGGGTGCGCTGCTGCTCGCGGCCGGCGGGCTGGCCCAGCTGTCGCTGCCGCCGGTCGCCCCGGCGGCGGCACCGGCCCGCCAGGCGGCCGACCGGCGCGGCGAGGTGGCGGCGGTGCTGGCGGAGCGGGCGCGCTCGCTGCCGGCCCGGTCGGGGCTGCCGGTGGCCGAGGCGGCCTACCGCAACCTGGTGCTCGCCGCGGGCGGCGGGCCGGACCGGCTGACCGCCGCGGCCGACCTGGCGGTGCGGATCGCCGACTACGACGACTACCCCGTGGTGTACCCGCGCCGGATCGAGCTGGCCCGGGCCGGGGACGGCTGGCGGGTCGAGCGCGAGGAGAGCGCGAGCGGGCCGCCGGCGCCGTGGGACTTCGGCGCGGGGCGGTCGGCGGCCGGCGCGCGCTGCCTGGTGCTCGGGTCGGCCGACGGCCCCGACCCGGCCGGGCTGGTCGCGGTCGGGGACCGGGCGGTACCGGCCGTCGAGGAGGTCTGGGGCGGCGCCTGGCCCGGCCGGCTGCTGCTCGAACTGCCCGGTACCGAGGAGCGGTTCGCCCGGCTGCTGGAGGGCGACCCGGCGGGCTGGGCGGGCATGGCGGCGGTCACCGTGGCCGCCCCCGGCGCGCCCCGGCACACCCCGGCGGACCGGGTGCTGGTCAACCCCGAGGCGTACGGACGGCTCAGCGACTTCGGCCGACAGGTGGTCATCACGCACGAGGCCACCCACGTCGCGACCAGGTCCGACACCCGGGCCTGGACACCGCTGTGGCTCTCCGAAGGCGTCGCCGACTGGACCGCCTACCGCGACTCCGGCCGCGTCCCGCGGCAGATCGCCCCCGAGCTGGCCCGGGACGTCGCCGCCGGGCGGCTGCCCGCCGACCTGCCCGCCGACCGGGACTTCGCCGCCGGCGCCACCGGCATCGCCCAGGCCTACGAGCAGTCCTGGCTGGCCTGCGAGCTGATCGCGGGCCGCTACGGGCCGCAGCGGCTGGTCGCCTTCTACCGGGCGATCGGCGCGGCCGACGGGCAGGGCGAGGACCGCGAGCGCCGTACGGACCGGCTG
Organism: Kitasatospora sp. NPDC034023; assembly: GCF_055575795.1. Taxonomy (NCBI): domain Bacteria; kingdom Bacillati; phylum Actinomycetota; class Actinomycetes; order Kitasatosporales; family Streptomycetaceae; genus Kitasatospora; species Kitasatospora sp. NPDC034023. Next base: position 73,224 of record NZ_JBVIRY010000002.1, on the reverse strand, counting down.
CTGCGCGCCGAACTGGGTGTCGGCCTGGCCGAGTTCACCCGGCTCTGGCTGGACGAGGTGGCGGCGCTGAAGGACTGAGGCCCGGTGCCCCCCGGGGGCGACGGCCCGCTCGGTGCCGAGCAGCGGCGCCGCTGCTCAGCGCCGCTGCTCGGCCGGCGTCCCCGGGTGGTCGATGCCGTCCAGCAGGTCCTGCTCGTACGCGATGCCCGGGCGCACCGGGTAGCCCGAGCCGGGCAGCGCGGCGGGCTCGCGGTCCAGCACCACGGTCGCGGGCAGCGGCGCCCCGCCGCGGGTGGAGCGCCAGAGCCGGACGCAGGAGAGCACGGCGGCGGACAGCAGCAGCAGGTTGCGCGCGGCCAGCACGGTGATCGCGCCGGGGTCGCTGGCCAGGACCTGGGTGAACATCGTCGGGAACTCGACCAGCGTCAGCGGGCAGGCGATCAGGATCAGCAGCGCCACGGGCCGCTGGCTGGTGCCGCGTACGGTCAGGCAGACCGCCGCGACGCCGATCAGCCAGACCAGGTACTGCGGGCTGATCACCCGGCTGGTCACCACGAAGATCAGCAGCGCGCACAGCGCCGCGTCGTACATGGTGGCCGCGTTGCGGCGCTTGGAGGTGAAGCGCCACAGCAGCAGCCAGAGGAACCCCAGCACGGTGCCGGCCATCATCACCTTGCTGATCACGCTGACCCACGGTCCGAGCATCTCGGGGGAGCCGTAGTTCATGGTGACCTTGCCGTCCCAGCCCCCGGCGATCCGGGCGAAGTGCAGCGGCAGCGCGCCGACCGACTCGACCTCGATGCCGCGGTCCTTCTGGAAGGCCAGGAAGTCGAAGGCGCCGTTCATGCCGGCCGCGAGCAGGAAGCCGATCGAGACGGCGGTGGCCCCCGCCAGCGTCCAGGAACGGCGGGTCCTGCGACCGGAGGGGGTGCCGATCAGGCCGAGCAGCGGCCAGACCTTGACGATGCCGCCTAGCCCCAGCAGCAGCCCGCCGACCGCCGGACGGCGGATCAGCGCCAGCAGGCCGGCCAGGGCGACCGCGGTGACGATCATGTCGAAGCGGTTGTAGATCATCGGGCCGAGCAGCGGAACGCCCACCACCCACATCCAGGCGCCGGTCAGCGCCCGGCCCCGGCGCAGGCCGGTCCGCACCAGCAGCGCGGCCGCGGCGGCGTCGGCGATCCCGCAGACCACCCAGAACGAGACCAGGTACGACCAGGGCAGCAGACCCGGCAGCAGGATCACCAGGGCGGCGCCCGGCGGGTACTGCCAGGTCACGTCGTCGAACGGGAAGGTGCCGGTCTGCAGCACGCCGTACCAGGCGTGGTAGATCATCCACACGTCGGCGGTGACATCGCCGCCGGGCGACTTCAGCACGCCGGTGATCAGCAGCACCAGTACGGTGCGGGTGGCCAGCCAGGTCGCGCCGAGTGCGGCGAGCGCCCCGAGCGGGCGGCCGAGCCGGCCGCGCGAAGAACCGGGCTCGGTGGCCGGGGCCAATTCCACTGCGCTCCCTCGTTCGTCTCGGACGTCCTCACCGGAGGCGTCGTACTGACGGACGCCCGGGCCGTGGTGCACAGCGGCCTAGGTACTAGGACTGACCCGGGGGTCAAACGGTTGCCGTGCGCGGTTCCGTTCCCGGCGGGTCATGGTGTTGACCTATCGTACGGATCACCCAGCGGTACACCGAGCACCCCCCGACCGAGCGAGCCGTGGCCTGATGCACAGAACCTTGATCGTCACCAATGACTTCCCGCCCCGTCCGGGGGGTATCCAGGCCTTTGTCCACAACATGGCCGTCCGTCAGCCCGCGGGAAGCATCGTGGTGTACGCCTCGACCTGGCGCGACGGCAGCGAGGTGCGGCGCTTCGACGCCGAGCAGCCGTTCCCGGTGATCCGGGACCGGACGAAGGTGATGGTTCCCACACCCAGGGTCACCCGGCGGGCCGCCGAGATCCTGCGCGCCGAGAAATGCGACTCGGTCTGGTTCGGCGCCGCCGCCCCGCTCGGCCTGATGGCGCCCACCCTGCGCCGGGCCGGGGCCGGGCGGCTGCTCGGCATGACCCACGGGCACGAGGCCGCCTGGGCCCAGCTGCCGGGCTCCCGGCAGCTGCTGCGCCGGATCGGCGCGGGCACCGACGTGCTGACCTACCTGGGCGAGTACACCCGCTCCCGGATCGCCGCCGCGGTCGGGCCGCAGGCCGCGGCCCGGATGGTGCAGCTGCCGCCGGGCGTGGACGAGACGACCTTCCACCCGGGCTCCGGGGGCGCCGAGGTCCGCCGTCGGCTCGGGCTGGCGGACCGGCCGGTGGTGGTCTGCGTCTCCCGGCTGGTGCCGCGCAAGGGGCAGGACACCCTGATCGAGGCGATGCCGCAGATCCTGGCCGACGTGCCGGACGCGGTGCTGCTGATCGTCGGCGGCGGCCCGTACCGGGCGGACCTGGAGAAGCTGGCGGACGCCACGGGCGTACGGGACTCGGTGCGGTTCACCGGCTCGGTGCCCTGGGAGGAGCTGCCCGCCCACTACGGGGCCGGTGACGTCTTCGCGATGCCGTGTCGGACCCGGCGCGGGGGGCTGGACGTCGAGGGCCTGGGCATCGTCTACCTGGAGGCCTCGGCGACCGGCCTGCCGGTGGTCGCGGGGGACTCCGGGGGCGCGCCGGACGCGGTGCTGGAGGGCGAGACCGGGTACGTGGTGCCCGGCGGCTCGGCCCCGGCGGCGGCCGAGCGGATCGTGCGGCTGCTGCGCGACGAGGAGCTGCGGCGGCGGATGGGCGAGGCCGGGCGGCGGTGGGTGGAGCGCTCGTGGCGCTGGGACCTGCTGGCCGGGCGGCTGACCTCGCTGCTGGCGGTGTAGGGCCTGTCTTCGCACGACGCGGGGCCCGTCTCCTTCCGGGAGACGGGCCCCGCGTCTGCTTCAGGGTGGTTACCCGTCGGCGGTCACTTCTGGTAGAGCGCCTCGATGTCGGCCGCGTGGTCCTTCAGGACGAGGTTGCGCTTGAGCTTCAGCGAGGGCGTCAGGTGGCCGCTCTCCTCGGAGAACTCGGTGTCCAGCAGGCGGAACTTCTTGACCGCCTCGGCGTGCGAGACGGCCGCGTTGCCGTCGTCCACCGCGGACTGCAGGGCGGCCAGCAGGTCCGGGTCCTCGGCGAGGTCGGCGACGGTGGCGGCGGCGGGCTTGCCGTTGAGCTCCTTCCACTTGGGGAAGAAGTCCGGGTCGAGGGTGATCAGGCAGGCGATGAAGGGCTTGCGGTCGCCGACCACCATGACCTCGCCGACCAGGGCGTGGGCGCGGATCCGGTCCTCGATCACGGCCGGGGCGACGTTCTTGCCGCCGGCGGTGACGATGATCTCCTTCTTGCGGCCGGTGATGGTCAGGTAGCCCTCGGAGTCCAGCGAGCCGATGTCGCCGGTGGCCATCCAGCCGTCCCTGAGCGTGTCGGCGGTGGCCTGCGGGTTGTTCCAGTAGCCGGTGAAGACGTGCGGGCCCTTGAAGAAGACCTCGCCGTCCTCGGCGATCCGGACCGAGGCGCCGGGCACCGGCTGGCCGACCGTACCGATCTTCGGCTTGTCCCACGGGTTGAAGGCGGTGGCCGCGCAGGTCTCCGTCAGGCCGTAGCCCTCCAGGACGGTGAAGCCGATGCCCCGGTAGAAGTGGCCCAGGCGCTCGCCGAGCGGGGCGCCGCCGGAGATGGCGTGGGTGGCGCGGCCGCCGAGCGCGGCGCGCAGCTTGCTGTAGACCAGCTTGTCGAAGACCGCGTGCTTGATCCGCAGGACCAGGCCCGCGCCGCCCGCGTCCAGCGCCCGGCTGTAGGCGATCGCGGTCTCGGCGGCCTTGTCGAAGATCTTGCCCTTGCCGTCGGCCTGGGCCTTGGCACGCGCGGTGTTGTAGACCTTCTCGAAGACTCTGGGCACGCCCAGGATCAGGGTCGGCTTGAACGCGGCCAGCTCGGCGGTGACGTCCTTGATGTCGGAGACGTGGCCGAGGTTGATCGGGGCCATCGCCGGGGCGATCTCGGCGATCCGGCCGAGCACGTGGGCCAGCGGCAGGAAGAGCAGGACGGAGCTCTCGCCGGTGCGGAACAGCGGGGCCAGGCGCTCGACGATGTTGCCGCACTCGGCGAGGAAGTTGCCGTGCGTCAGCTGACAGCCCTTCGGGCGGCCGGTGGTGCCCGAGGTGTAGACGATGGTCGCGATCGAGTCGGAGTCGGCGGTCGAGCGGTGCTCGGCGACGGTCTCGTCGGAGACCTCGCGGCCGGCCTCGGCCAGCGCGGCGATCGCGCCCTGCTCGATCTGCCAGGTGTGCTTCAGCTCCGGGAGACGGCCGCGGACCTCCTCGACCACCTTGCGGTGCTGGTCGGTCTCGGTGAGCACGGCGACCGCGCCGGAGTCGCCGAGGATCCACTCCACCTGCTCGGGGGAGGAGGTCTCGTACACCGGCACGGTGATGGCGCCGGCCGACCAGATCGCGAAGTCCAGCAGCGTCCACTCGTACCGGGTCCGGGACATGATGGCCACGCGGTCGCCGGGGCGGATGCCGGTGGCGATCAGGCCCTTCGCGGCGGCGTGCACCTCGACCAGGAACTGGGCAGCGGTCAACTCCTGCCACTGGCCGTCCACCTTGCGGCTGAGGACCACGACGTCCGGGTGCCGCTCGGCGTTCTGGTGCACGAGGTCGGAGAGGTTACCGCCGCTCGGTACCTGGTAGAGGGCCGGAAGGCTGAAGTCGAGCAAGACTGCTCCTCGTTCGCGACGCTGCGGGACGGCAGGACGTTACTGCCCGGTAGGCAGCTTCGACCAGGGGGGTCGGCCCCGGTGTTCGAAGTGTCACACCCGGCCGGGTCCGACCAGGCCGTGACCGGGTCGTTCGAATGGCACCCTACGGCAGCCCCACGGTGACCGACCGGTAGCCCACCCGAGGCCCGGCGCCCGCCGACCCGCGGCCGCCCGCAGGACACCGCCCGCGCCGCCGACCGGATCCCCGGTCGCGATAGCCTGCTCCGGGCGGACCGGGCCGAGCGCGCCCCGGACGGACCGGCAGGCAGAGGGACGACGCGGAGGGCCATTCCATGGCGGAGCACACCAGGTCGAGCATCACCATCGACGCGACCCCGGCCACGGTCATGGCCGTGATCGCCGACTTCGCCGCCTACCCGGCCTGGACCGGCGAGGTCCAGGAGGTCGAGGTCCTGGAGACCGGCGAGGCCGGCCGCGCCGCCCAGGTCCGCCTGCTGCTCGACGCCGGCGCCATCCGCGACGAGCACGTCCTCGCCTACACCTGGGACGGCGACCGCGAGGTCAGCTGGACCCTCGTCCGCAGCCAGATGCTCCGCTCGCTGGACGGCTCGTACACCCTCGCCCCGCTGGCCGGCGGCCGTACCGAGGTGACCTACCAGCTCGCGGTGGACGTCAAGATCCCGATGCTCGGCATGATCAAGCGCAAGGCCGAGAAGGTCATCATCGACCGTGCGCTGGCCGGACTGAAGAAGCGCGTCGAGGGCTGACGAGCGGAACGGGGCCGACGGCATGACGGCGACACGCACCATCCTGGTCAGCGGCGACGCGGGCGCGCCCGCGGTGGCCGCCGCCACCGCCCTGCACGCCGCCCGGCGCGGCCACCGCACCTGGCTGCTGGCGGCCGACGACCCGCACCGCACGCTGGACGCCGTCCTCGGCACCCGGCTGGAGCCCGAACCGCTCGGCTACGCACCGGGCCTGACCGTCTCCAGGATCGACGAGCAGGCTGCCTTCCGCTACGCCGTCGGCGAGCTCACCGGCCGGCTCAAGCCCGCCCTCGACCTCCTCGGCGCCGAACAGCTCGACCCCGAGGAGCTCACCGCCCTCCCCGGCATCGCCCGGCTCGCCCTGCTGCGCGCCCTGCCCGCCGCCGACCAGGACGTCCTGGTCGTGCTCGCCCCGCCGCCCGCCGAGCTGATCGCCACCCTCGCCCTGCCCGAGCAGCTGGCGCGCTACCTGGACCGGCTCGTCCCCGAGCAGCGCCAGGCCGCCCGGGCGCTGCGTCCGCTGCTGGCCGGACTGGCCGGGGTCCCGATGCCCGCCGACTGGCTGTACGAGGGGCGCGGCAAGGCCGCCGCGGCGCTCGCCGAGTCCCGCGCCGCGCTCACCGACCCCGGCACCAGCGTCCGCCTGGTCGTCCCGGCCGACGGCCACCCGTACGAGGAACTGCGCCGGATCCGGGCCGGGCTCGCGCTGTACGGGCACCGGCCGGACGCCGTGGTCCTGCACGGCGCACTGCCCGAGGCCGCCGTCGCCTCGCCCGACCCGTGGCTGGCCGCGCTGGCCCGCCGACGGCAGGAGGAGCTGGCCGCCCTCGCCGCCGACACCGACGCCCCGGTCCTGGTCACCGGCCTGGCCGAGGCCACCCTGGAGGCCGTCGCCGACCGCCTGTACGGGGACGGCCCCGGGCCCGAGCGGCTCGACCCGGCGCCCTGGACGGTCGAGGACCGGCTCGCCGCGGACGGCCTGCTGATCTGGCACCTCGACCTGCCCGGTGCCGACCGGGCCGAGCTGGACCTGGTCCGCCGGGGCGACGACCTGGTGGTCGGCCTCGGCGCCCACCGCCGGGTGCTCGCCCTGCCCTCCGCGCTGCGCCGCTGCACGGTGGCCGGGGCCGGGCTGCTGGACGGGGTGCTCTCGGTGCGGTTCGCACCCGACCCTTCGCTCTGGCCGAAGGGCTGACGGGCCGCCCGCCCCTTTCCCGGGCCGGCGTTTGAGGACGGGTGCCGCGGTCGGTCCGGTAGCGTCGGGCCGGAGGGCCGCGGGGTGCGGCCACGGCTGAGGAGGCGCCCGCGATGACCAGCACCGACGACCGCACCGAGCCCGTCGGGGACCATGCCGAGGCGGGCGATCACGGCGGGGCGGGCGAGCAGGCCCACCCGTTCGGGCCGGAGCTCGGCCCGCTGGTGGACGAGGTGCGCCGGTTCGCCACCGCGTTCGGCGAGAAGGCCCAGGAGACCAGCGCCACCACCCTGATCACCCTCTCCGGCCTGGCCGACCGCCTGCGCACCCAGCAGCCTGAGGTGTACACCCACCTCGCCGCCGCCGGCTCCGGGCTGGCCGCCGCGGGCGCCGAGCTGCTGGCCGCCTACCGTGCCGCCGTGGCCGGGCACGAGCACCGCTGGACCGCCGGGCAGAGTGCGGCCGCCGAGAAGATCGACCTCGACGGGCCTGACGAACCGTCCGCCAAGCAGTGAAACCGTAGGTTTCGGAGGGTGATCACGGCGCTCTCGTGCGTCACGAAGAAGGAAATTCGATAAGACTTTTGAAGCATTGCGGCCCGGCTGTCCCAGGATTGTCTTCGGATAATGTATGCGAGGCTGTGTACGGGGACTGGGTTGGGCGGTACCGTTCCGTCCAGCGGGAACGAGTGAATAGCTGAGGGACACATGGCTCTGACCATCGGCGTCGATGTCGGCGGGACCAAGATCGCAGCAGGCGTGGTCGACGAGGCGGGCGAGATCCTGGCCCGGACCAGGGTGCCCACCCCGGCCGACCCGCAGTGGGCGGTCGACGCCATCGCGCAGGCCGTGCGCGAGCTCAAGGAGCAGCACCCCGACGTCACCGCCGTCGGCGTCGGCGCCCCCGGCTTCGTCGACAGCAACCGCTCCACGGTGATCTTCGCGCCCAACATCGACTGGGAGAACGAGCCGCTGCGCGGCCGGATCGAAGAGCTCACCGGGCTGTCCGCGGTGGTCGAGAACGACGCCAACTGCGCCGCCTGGGCCGAGTTCCGCTTCGGCGCGGCCGCCGACCACCAGGACATGGTGCTGATCACCGTCGGCACCGGCATCGGCGGCGGCATCGTCCTCGACGGCCGGCTGCACCGCGGCCGCTTCGGCGTGGCCGGCGAGATCGGCCACCTCAACATGGTGCCGGACGGCCTGCAGTGCGGCTGCGGCGGCAAGGGCTGCTGGGAGCAGTACGGCTCCGGGCGGGCGCTGCGCCGCTACGGCCGGGAGAAGGCTGCGGCCGACCCGGTGCGCGGCCGGCGCATGCTGGAGCTCAACGACGGCGTCGCCGAGACCATCCGCGGCATCCACATCACCGAGGCGGCCGAGGCGGGCGACCCGCTCGCCCTGGAGTGCTACGCCGAGCTGGCCGACTGGCTGGGCCGCGGCATGGCCGACCTCGCCGCACTCTTCGACCCGGGCGTCTTCGTGCTCGGCGGAGGCGTCTCCGACTCCGGCCGCCTGCTGCTCGACCCGGTCGCCAAGGCCTTCGAGTACTACCTGACCGGCGGCGTGCACCGCCCGCGCGCCGAGGTCGTGCTGGCCTCGATGGGCTCCGCCGCCGGCATCGTCGGCGCGGCCGACCTCGCCCGCGTCCCGTAACCGCCCCACCCCTCCCTCCCAGCCCGCCGGCGGCGGTGCGACCGGGCCCCGACCGATCCCGGACGCGCCGCCGCCGTCGCACGTCCCGGCGCCGCCGCGTACGGTCGGACCCAGCGACGACGCACCCGGTGACGACGTACAGGGGAGGGCCATGACCGCCGCGAGGGCGACCCGAAGGAGCGCGACCCAGGCGAGCGCGACCGGAGCGACCGGGACCGGCGCGAGCGCCACGAGTGCGGTGGGTGCCGCGGCCGTCGAACCGTTGCCGCCGGCCGGCCCGCGCCGGCTGCGCCTGCTCAGCTACAACATCCGCTCACTGCGGGACGACCGGCGCGCACTGGCCCGGGTGATCCGGGCCTGCGCGCCCGACCTGGTCTGCGTCCAGGAGTCACCGCGCTACTGGCGCCCCGAGGGCCAGGCCGGGTGGCTGGCCCGGCACACCGGGACGGTCGTCCTGGCCGGCGGCGGCCGCACCGCGGCCGGCCCGCTGCTGCTCGGGCGGCCCGGCGCGGTGGAGGTGCTGGGCGTGCACGACCGGCTGCTGCCCAAGACCCGCGGCCTGCACGCCCGGGGCTTCGCCACCGCGCTGCTGCGGCTGCCCGGCGCGGCGCCGTTCACCCTCACCAGCTGCCACCTGAGCCTGGAACCCGAGGAGCGGTACGGGCAGTTCGAGCTGCTGCTCGACCAGCTCGCGATCGCCGAACACGGCGTCGTGGCAGGGGACTTCAACGAGCACCCGGACGGGCCGGGCTGGCAGCTGCTGGCCTCCCGACTGCAGGACGGATACCCGACCGCGCCCTGGGGCGGCGAGTTCACGTCCGTCCCGGAGCGCCCCTACCAGCGGATCGACGCCGTCTTCGCCACCCCCGGGATCACCGTCCTCGGCTGCGGGGTGCCGCACGGACTGCCCGGCGTCACCGAGGCCGACCTGCGGGCCGCGACCGACCACCTGCCGGTGCTCGCGGTGCTCGAACTCCCCGAGAGCAAGGCGGGCTAGACCACGGCGCCGTGGTCCGGGTCCTCCGGCTCGTCCTCGTCGCGGTCCCGCATCCGGGCCACCAGGGTGACGAAGCCGCCGAGGAAGGCGGTGATCCCGACCCAGGCGGGCCAGCCGGAGATCTCCCGCCAGACCATGGCGTCGACCAGCAGCAGGGCGGGGCCGCCGAGCACGGCGAGCCAGGCGAACTTGGCGGTCACGTCGGCGGCGGGCAGCGGCGGGGGCTCCGGCGGGACGTAGTGGTCCTCGTCGCTCTCCTCGGCCAGCTCGTAGTCGCGCGGGCTCGGACCGGCGGCCGGTAGCACCGGCCGGCCGGAGCGGGGGCGGGGCTGCGGGGCGAGGTCGGACAGGTCGTCCTGGTCGTCGCGGCCGCTGCCGTTCTTGTAGCCGCCCTTGAGCTCGTTCTGCGCCCGGAGGTTCTCGACCTCGGGCCAGTCGGGGTTGTTGAGGTCGACGGGGTCGTCGAACTGGGCGACCAGGGCGGCGAAGATCTCGTCCTGCTCGGCCTGGCTGCGCTCGGGCGCGCGGCGCGGCCGGGGACCGGCGGGGGCCGCCGGTGCGGCGGCGTCCTCGGCGGAGCCCTTGGCGGCGGCGTCCTTCGCGGGTGCGGGTGTGGGTGCGGGCGTCACGGCGCCGTCCACGCCGGTGCGGTCCGTCGGCGCACCGCCCGGGGCGGCGTCGTTCGCCGCGCCGTCGTTCGCCGCGCCGTCGTTCGCCCCGCCGTCCTGCGCCCCGCCGTCGTTCGCTCCGCTGTTCTTCGTCGCGCCGTCCTCGCGGGGAGCTTCGTCCCCGCCGCCCGCCGTGCTGCTCTCGTGCACTTCCGGCCCTTCAGCCATGGTGATCGTCGGATTCGACCCGGGTTGCGCCCGCCGCGTGCGCGGGGGCCAGCTGTCGGATGAAGTCCTGGCTGGCCGCGAATATTTCCGCCGCGTCGTGGTCCAGCGTCGCGACGTGGAAGCTGCGTTGGCACAGCCGCTCCGTCACATCGGTCGAGGATATCCGGGCCAGCACCAGTTCCGAGTTGGCCGGAGAGACGACGTGGTCCTGCGGGCTGTGGAAGAGCAGCACCGGCTGGGTCACCTCGGGAAGGCGGTGCTGGACCTCCCGCCACAGCCGGCTCAGCGACCAGGCGGCGTGCAGTGGCGTCCGGTCGTAGCCGAGCTCGGTCGCGCCGGCCTTGGCGATGTCGTTCGCGATGCCGGGCGTGCTCGGGACGAGGTGGCGCAGCACCGGAAGCAGCACACTCGCGGGGGTGTCCGAGCGCACCGACGGGTTGACCAGCACCAGCCCGGACACCGTCGGGCCGTGCAGCGCGGCGAGCCGCAGCGCCAGCGCGCCGCCCATCGACAGCGCGCAGACGAAGACCTGTTCGCACTCGTCGGCGAGCGTCAGCAGCTCGCGTTCGACCGCGGCGTACCAGTCCTCCCAGCGGGTGAGCTGCATGTCCTGCCAGCGGGTGCCGTGCCCGGGCAGCAGCGGCAGCGAGACGGTGTACCCGGCTGCGGCCAGGTCCTCGGCCCACGGTCGCAGCGACTGCGGCGACCCGGTGAAACCGTGGCAGAGCAGCACTCCCACCGGTCCGCCACGGTGGCGGTACGGTTCTGCACCGGGCAGCAACGGCATGGCGGACTCCTTCGCGGGCGGGTGGCGCTGGGGGAGGGGACGCTGGAGGGGGAAGCTGCAGGAATCCGCATCGTCCCACGCTCCGCGCGGGGTCGTACACCCCCTTCGGCGGGGCCGGGCACAGCGGACGGCCGCGGGGCATTAGGATCGACCGGTCCGCATAACAGGAGGCCCCGGTTGTTCTACCGACTGATGAAGATGATCGTCGCGCCACTGCTTCGGATCTTCTTCCGGCCGTGGATCGAAGGTGAGGAGAACATCCCCACCGAGGGTGCGGCGATCATCGCGAGCAACCACCTGTCCTTCTCGGACTCGTTCTTCTTCCCCGCGCTGATCAAGCGCCGGGTGACCTTCATCGCGAAGGCCGAGTACTTCAACACCCCGGGCCTCAAGGGCCGGCTGACCGCCGCGTTCTTCAAGGGCGTCGGCCAGCTGCCGGTGGACCGCTCGGGCGCGCGCGGCGCCGGCGAGGCCGCGATCCGCAGCGCCATCGCCGTGCTGGAGCGCGGCGAGCTGTTCGGCGTCTACCCCGAGGGCACCCGCTCGCCCGACGGCAAGCTGTACCGCGGCAAGGTCGGCGGCCTGGCCCGGGTGGCGCTGGCCACCGGCGCCCCGGTGATCCCGGTCGCCATGATCGACACCGAGAAGGTGCAGCCGCCCGGCCAGGTGGTCCCGAACTTCGGCATCCGCCCGGGCATCCGGATCGGCCGCCCGCTGGACTTCTCCCGCTACCACGGCATGGAGAACGACCGCTTCATCCTCCGTTCGGTGACGGACGAGGTGATGTACGAGATCATGCGGCTCTCCGGCCAGGAGTACGTGGACATCTACGCGACCGCCGCCAAGCGGCAGATCTCCGACGACAAGAAGAAGGCCGACGCCGAGCGTCGCGCGGCGGCCAAGGCGGAGAAGGCGGAGGCAGCCGAGGCCGAGAAGGCAGCCGAGGCGGAGAAGGCGGCCGAAGCCGAGAAGGCGGCCGAGACGGACAAGGAGACCGGGTCGGCCTGACGGCCCGGCCGGGCCCGGGGGGAGGGGCGGATGACGGACGGCGGCAGAGCCGGCGCGGTGGGCGGTACGGTGGCGGCCGGCGGCATGTCCGTCGAACTCCCGTTGTGGAGGGCCATCTCCTACTTCCGGGTGCTGGCCCTGATCTACGCGTTGCTGCGGTACTTCAACTCGTACCTGCACTTCCTGCACCCCGTCGCCGGCTGGATCTTCCTCGGCGCGCTCACCCTCTGGACCCTCGCCACCACCCGGGCGTTCGCCAACCCGCAGCGCTGCACCTGGTACGTCCTGGGCGTCGACCTCACGCTCGCCGTCACCGGCATCGTGATGAGCGGACTGACCGACGCCCCGGCCCGGATCAGCCACGGCGCGCCCACCCTGCCCACCATCTGGGCCGCCGGTACCGTGCTCGGCTGCGCCGCGAAGGGCGGCTGGCGCCCGGCGGCGGCCGCGGGCTCGGTGATCGGCGTCGCCAACATCCTCGGCCACGGCGGGCCGACCGGCGACAACATCCACAACATCGTGCTGCTGATGGTCGCCGGGTGCGCGATCGGCTACGTGATCGAGCTGGCCCGGGGCAGTGAGGCCACGCTCACCCGGGCGCTCCAGGTCGAGGCGGCCACCCGGGAGCGGGAGCGGCTCTCCCGGGACATCCACGACGGCGTGCTGCAGGTGCTGGCGCTGGTCCAGCGGCGCGGCGCGGAGCTGGCCGCGGTGCCGGACGGCGGCACCTGCGGCACGGACTTCGCCGAGCTGGGCCGCCTGGCCGGCGAGCAGGAGCGCGCGCTGCGGACGCTGATGACCGGCGGCCCGATCCCGGCCCAGCGCCTGCCGCAGCCCGACGCCGCCCAGCCGCGCGACCTCACCGCGCTGCTGCGCCCGTACGCCGACGAGCGGATCACGTTCTCCGCCCCCGGCACCCCGGTGCTGCTGCCCGCCCCGGCGGCGGGCGAGCTCGCCGCGGCGGTCGGCGCGGCCGTGGACAACGTCCGCCGGCACGCCGGGGAGGAGGCCCGGGCCTGGATCCTGGTCGAGGACGAGCCGGAGGCGGTCACGGTCAGCATCCGCGACGACGGCCCCGGTTACGCCCCAGGCCGGCTCGGCGAGGCGGAGCGGGCCGGGCGGCTCGGTGTCTCCCAGTCCATCCGGGGCCGGCTGCTGGACCTCGGCGGCACGGCCGAGCTGTACTCGGCGCCCGGGGAGGGCGTCGAGGTCGAACTGCGTGTCCCGAGGAAGGGTGCTTGATGACCGATCAGCCGACCACCGACCGGCCGGTGCGGGTGATGGTGGTGGACGACCACCCGATGTGGCGCGACGCCGTCTCGCGTGACCTCGCCGAGTCCGGGCTGGACGTGGTGGCCACGGCGGGCGACGGCGAGGAGGCCGTCCGCCGCGCCCGCGCCTGCTCGCCGCAGGTCGTCGTGCTGGACCTCAACCTGCCCGGGCTGCCCGGTGCCGAGGTGTGCCGCCAGGTGGTCGCGCACGACCCGGCGGTGCGGGTGCTGGTGCTGTCGGCCAGCGGGGAGCACCAGGACGTGCTGGAGGCGGTGAAGTCCGGTGCGACCGGGTACCTGGTGAAGTCGGCCGGGCGGGAGGAGCTGCTGGACGCGGTGCGCCGTACGGCCGTCGGTGACGCGGTGTTCACCCCGGGCCTGGCCGGCCTGGTGCTCGGCGAGTTCCGCCGGCTGGCCGCCGAGCCGGCCCCGGCGTCGGCGCCGGCCGCCCCGCAGCTCACCACCCGGGAGACCGAGGTGCTGCGGCTGGTGGCCAAGGGCCTGTCGTACCGCCAGATCGCCGACCGGCTGGTGCTGTCGCACCGCACGGTGCAGAACCACGTGCAGAACACCCTCGGGAAGCTGCAGTTGCACAACCGGGTGGAGCTGGTCCGGTACGCGATCGAGCAGGGCCTGGACGACGAGATCTGACGGGCCCCGGGCGGTGCGTCCGCCCGGGGCCCGTCAACTCCTCACGTCCTCGACCCCTCAGCGCGGTACGGCCGCAGCCTCGCGCAGCAGGCCCGCCACGATGTCCACGCCCTCGCGGGTGAGCACCGACTCGGGGTGGAACTGGAGGCCGGCGAAGCCGGGCCCGCGCAGGGCGTGGACGTCGCCGGTGGCGGCGTCCCGGGCGACCTCGACGCCCGCGGCGGCGAGCCGGGCCGCGTCGGCCTCCGAGCAGCGCGCGGTGAAGGTGTTGTAGAAGCCGACCGTCCGCTTGCTGCCGAACAGGTCGATGCTCTCCTGCGCGCCCTGGTACGGGACGGCCTTGCGGCCCAGCGCCAGCCCGAGTTCGGCTGAGAGCAACTGGTGGCTGAGGCAGACCGCGAGCAGCGGCGCGGTCCGGGCACCGGACCGCGCGGCGGCCAGGGCGTCCGCGACGATCGGCCGCAGCACGGCCATCTTGGGGTCGTCGGCGACGGCCGGGTCGCCGGGGCCGGGGCCGAGCACCAGCGGGCCGCGGTGCGCCGCGACCAGCGCGCGCAGCCCGGGCTCGTCGTAGCGCACGACCGTCACCCGGTGGCCGAGCGAGCCGAGCAGGTGGGAGAGCATCGAGGTGAAGGTGTCCTCGCCGTCGACGACCAGCGTCGGCTCGGCCTCGGTGATCCGGGCCGGGGTCTGCATCCGCAGCCAGAACGGCGCGAGGCCGGCCCGGCGGGCGTCCAGCGCGGCCTGCACCCGGTGGTTGTCGGCGAGCCGGGGGCCGGTGGGGTGGGGCAGCCGGGCGGGCGCGGGCCGGGCACCGATCGCGGTGAGCACCCCGGCGGCCTTGGCGTGGGTCTCGGCGACCTCGGACTCCGGGACGGAGTGGCGCACCAGGGTGGCGCCGACCCGGACGACCAGCCGTCCGGTGGCCGGGTCGATGTCGGCGGTGCGGATGCAGATCGGCGAGTCCAGCAGCTGCCCGCCGCTGGCGGAGCGTCCGATCAGGGCGAGCGCGCCGGAGTAGTAGCCGCGCCCGGTGGGCTCGTAGCGGTTGATGACCCGGGTGGCGTTCTCGACCGGGCTGCCGGTGACGGTGGCGGCGAACATCGTCTCGCGGAGCACGTCGCGGACGTCCAGCGAGGTGCGCCCGCGCAGCTCGTACTCGGTGTGGGCGAGGTGGGCCATCTCCTTGAGCCGGGGCCCGAGCACCTGGCCGCCGAGGTCGCCGACCGTGCACATCATCTTCAGCTCCTCGTCCACGACCATGGTGAGCTCCTCCAACTCCTTGGGGTCGTGCAGGAATTGGAGCAGCGAATCGAGGTCGGAGCCGCCTGCCGGATAGCGGTAGGTGCCGGAGATCGGGTTCATCACGACGGTGCCGCCGCTCTGCCGGACGTGCACCTCGGGGGAGGCGCCGACCAGGACCCGGTCACCGGTGTGCACCAGGAAGGTCCAGTAGGCGCCGCGCTCCTGCTCCAGCAGCCGCCGGAACAGCGTCAGCGCGAGCGCGGGGCTGAAGTCCTCCAGCGTGGCGTGGAAGTCGCGCCGGATCACGAAGTTGGCGCCCTCGCCGTTGCCGATCTCCTCCTCGACCACCCGGCGGACGATCGAGGCGTACGAATCGTCGTCCACGTCGAACGCGCCACCGGCAAGCGAGACCGGCAACTGCGGTAGGGCGGAAGTGAATTCGGCCAACGGTAGAACGTGCTGCTCAGCCACCGTGAGGGCCTGCAGCGGGGTGCCGTCGTCGTGCGCCTCGAAGCCGCGCTCGCGGATCTGCCGGTACGGGACGAGCGCGAGCAGGTCGTGCACCGGGGTGCCGCCGGCCGGGGCACCGCTGCGCACCGGGAGGTCGGCGAGGCGCTCGTAGCTGTCGACGCTGCCCAGCAGCACCTCGACGGTGTCCGGGGCGAGTCGGGGGGTGCGGCGGTGCAGCAGGGCGAAGGCGGGGGCGCCGGGGGCGGTGAGACGGGTGAGCAGGTCGGTGATGGTGGTCACGGTGCGGCTTCCTTCCGGGTGGAGGGCGAGGGCGGTGCTGGATTCCGCTCCCGGAGGGCCGTCAGCTCAGACGCCGACGGCCGCCCCGAGGGGCGGCCGTCGTGTTCGTCTAGGAACGCGCGATCGGTGGGCCACCCTTGGGGGAGGCCCACCACCAGGAGTGGTTGTGGGGCGCGTGCATGGCTCGAGCGTAGCGGATCCGGCAGGACGGGTGAGCGAGGTCACTCCTTTGTCCGAGATGTGTCTCACCCCTCGGGCAATGGTCACGAATCGCTCGGGTCACCCCGTAGCCTTGGCGGTGTGACCGCTACGACTGAGACATCGAGGGCTGCCCACTCCTGGCAGTCCCTGCCCGCGGCGCAGCAGCCTGAATGGCCGGACCAAGAGGCTCTGCGCAAGACCCTTGCCGAGCTCGCCTCGTATCCGCCGCTCGTCTTCGCCGGCGAGTGCGACCAGCTGCGCGCCCGGCTCGGAGCCGTGGCGCGCGGGGAGGCCTTCCTCCTCCAGGGTGGTGACTGCGCCGAGGCCTTCGACGGTGTCTCGGCGGAGCACATCCGCAACAAGCTGAAGACCCTGCTGCAGATGGCCGCCGTGCTGACGTACGCGGCCTCGGTGCCGGTGGTGAAGGTCGGCCGGATCGCGGGCCAGTACTCCAAGCCGCGTTCCAAGTCGACCGAGACCCGCAACGGTGTGACCCTGCCGGTCTACCGGGGCGACTCGGTGAACGGCTTCGAGTTCACCCCCGAGTCCCGCAACCCGGACCCGGAGCGCCTGAAGCGGATGTACAACGCGTCCGCCGCGACGCTCAACCTGGTGCGCGCGTTCACCACCGGTGGCTACGCCGACCTGCGCCAGGTGCACGCCTGGAACCAGGACTTCGTCCGCAACTCGCCGGCCGGCCAGCGCTACGAGCAGCTCGCCCGGGAGATCGACAACGCCCTGGCGTTCATGAACGCCTGCGGTGTCGCGCCGGAGGAGTTCAAGACGGTCGAGTTCTTCTCCTCGCACGAGGCGCTGATCCTCGACTACGAGACCGCGCTGACCCGCGTGGACTCGCGCACCGGCGAGCTGTACGACGTCTCCGGCCACATGGTGTGGATCGGTGAGCGCACCCGGCAGCTGGACCAGGCGCACATCGAGTTCGCCTCGAAGATCCGCAACCCGATCGGCGTCAAGCTCGGCCCGACCACCTCCGTGGACGAGGCGCTCGCCCTGATCGAGAAGCTGGACCCGGAGCGCGAGCCCGGCCGCCTGACCTTCATCACCCGGATGGGCGCGGGCAAGATCCGCGAGCACCTGCCCGCCCTGGTGGAGAAGGTCACCGCCTCCGGCGCCAAGCCGGTGTGGATCTGCGACCCGATGCACGGCAACACCTTCGAGGCCTCCAGCGGCCACAAGACCCGCCGCTTCGACGACGTCCTGGACGAGGTCAAGGGCTTCTTCGAGGTGCACCGCGCGCTCGGCACCCACCCGGGCGGCATCCACGTGGAGCTGACCGGCGACGACGTCACCGAGTGCGTCGGCGGCGGCGACGAGGTCATGGTGGACGACCTGCACCAGCGCTACGAGACGGCCTGCGACCCGCGGCTCAACCGCAGCCAGTCGCTGGACCTGGCGTTCCTGGTGGCGGAGATGTACCGGGGGCAGTGAGCCCCGGGCACTGCCGGCCCCCGGCGGTGCCGGATGTGACGTAAGCCCCTCCGGATTCGGGATTCCCGAGCCCGGAGGGGCTTTTTCGTACCCGGATCGCCGGGTAAGGTGAGGCTTAGTGAACTAAGGCAAGCCTTAGTCAAGATCCACTCCGTACTTCACCCCGGGAGAGACCGCGATGTTCGTGTGCATGTGCCATGCGGTCACCGAGGACCAGGTGAAGAAGGCAATCGACGGGGGTGCCAACACCCCCCGCCAGATAGCGAAGGGCTGCAAGGCCGGCACCGACTGCGGGTCCTGCGTGCGCCGGATCCAGGCGCTGCTCGGCGAGCACGGCGCCCGGCCCTGCCCGACCGCTCGGCTGGCCGCGAAGCTCGGCCTCGCCGAATCGGAGCCGCAGCCCGCGCCCGACGCCATGCCGGCTGCCGCTGTGCCGGCCGCCGCCGTTGCTCCGGCGAGGCTTGCCGCGGGTCCGATCGCCCCGGTGGTCACGCTGCGCGTCGCCTGAGGCCGGATCCCCGGGGTCCAAGCCTGGCGTCTGAGGCCCGGCGCCTGAGGCCCGGCACCTGAGGCCTCAGGACTCCGGCTGCTCGATGAGCTGGGCGATGTAGAGCGCCTCGCCGAGCTTCTCCAGGAGCTCCAGCTGGGTGTCGAGGTAGTCGATGTGGTGCTCCTCGTCGGCCAGGATGTCCTCGAAGATGTTCGCCGAGGTGACGTCGTTCTTGGCCCGCATCACCACGATCCCGCGCTTGAGCCGGTCGATCGCCTCGACCTCGATCTGCCGGTCGGCCTCGAACATCTCCTTGACCGTCTGGCCGATCCGGACGTGGAACAGCCGCTGGTAGTTGGGCAGCCCCTCCAGGAACAGGATCCGGTCGGTGAGCGTCTCGGCGTGCTTCATCTCGTCGAAGGACTCGTGCCGGGTGTACTTGGCGAGCTTCGTCCAGCCGAAGTTCTCCTGCATCTTGGCGTGCAGGAAGTACTGGTTGATCGCGGTCAGCTCGGCGGTGAGCTGTTCGTTGAGGAACTCGATGACCTCGGGATCGCCCTGCATGGCGGTGCCTCCTGCGCTCGTCCTGGAGTAAGTCCTGCGCTGGGCATCCTGGCACCGTAATGGGAAGTAATTCCAGTAAGTTCACACTCACTAGGACATGTGTCGGAATATCCGATTTGGCCGGAGTCGGCCGGTGGGCGATCGACGGTTGGCCCGTCCGGGCGGGGCGTGAATCCGCGCCAAGGGGCGCGCGTCGGCGTACGTCCGCCGTCTGTCACCATGGATCCATGGGTCAGTCCAAACACGAACCGCTGCCGCCGTCTGACCCGAGGCTCCCCCCGGGCCAGCGCGAACAGCGCGGCTGGCCCGCCCTGCACTACGGGCCGGTACCCCGCTTCAAGCCGCTGACCTGGGACCTCCAGGTGTTCGGCGCCACCGCCTCGGCGGAGAAGCACAGCTGGGACTTCGAGGGCTTCAACGCCCTGCCGCGTACCACCGTCGTCGCGGACCTGCACTGCGTGACCAAGTTCTCCGTGCTCGGCAACGAGTGGACGGGCGTGTCGGCCGCCGCCGTGCTCGACCTGGTGCCCCCGGCGCCCGGCGTCACCCATGTGATGGTCTGGGCCGAGTACGGCTACAGCGCCAACCTGCGGCTCGCCGACTTCGCCGACCCGCGCACCCTGCTCGCCACCCACCGCAACGGCGAGGCGCTGACCGCCGAGCACGGCTTCCCGGTCCGGCTCGTGGTGCCGCAGCTCTACGCCTGGAAGGGCCCCAAGTGGGTCCGCGCGGTGGAGTACATGCGGGCCGACCGGCGAGGCTTCTGGGAGGAACGCGGCTACCACAACCTCGCCGACCCCTGGGGCGAGCAGCGCTACTCCTACCAGGAGGAGCCGGGCGAGGGCCCGCTGCGCTGAGCCCGGCCGCAACGGCCGCAACGGCCGGGGCAGGGGTGCCTAGAAGAGCGAGAAGCGGACCGTCACCGCACTGTGCTGCGGCCGCCGCTCCCCGGCCGCCGGGGACTGGCCGTTCACCTTGACCGCGCCGAACACGTCCCAGCCGGTGGTCTGCATCGTGAAGCCCGCTGCCTGCAGCGCCTTCTGTGCCTCGTCCTTGGTCATCCCGGTGACGTTCGGGACCGGCACCATGCCCTTGCTGACCACCAACGAGACCGCGGCGTTCTCCTGCAGCTGCTGCCCGGCCGCCGGCGAGCTGCTGATCACCGAGCCCTCCGGGACGTTGTCGTCGTACGTCTCGGTCACGCTGCCCTTGGACAGCTGGGCGCCGGCCAGGGCCGCGGCGGCGTCGGCGGCGCTCTTGCCGACGAGGTCCGGCACCGCGACCCGCTTGGGCCCCTTGGAGACGGTGACGGTGATGCTGTCGCTCCGGCGGGTGCGCGCGCCCACCCCGGGGTCGGTGGAGATCACCTGTCCGGACGGGACGGACTCGCTGAACGCCTCGACGAACTTGCCGTGCAGACCCTCCTTGTCCAGGATTCGCTGCGCCTCGGCCCGGTCCTTGCCGAGCACCCCGGGCACCGAGCCGTACAGCCCCTCGGACAGTCCGTAGGTGGCACCGCCGACCGCCAGCACCAGCGCGGTCAGCACGGAGGCCCAGATCAGCGCCTTGCGGGGGATCCGGCGCAGCAGGCCGGGCCGGCGCTCGCGCGCCGGGGCCGGCTCGTCGTACGGGCGCGGCTCGGTGAGCAGCTGGTCCATCAGCTCCGGCGGCACGTCCAGCACGCTGGTGCGCTCCGGCGGCGGGGCGTCGGCGGGCCGCGGCAGCGGCTGGATCACCGAGGTCGGCTCGCTGGTCGGGTAGCGCGGGCTCGGCCGGGTGGAGGCCGGCGGCTCGGCGTCCAGCTCGGCCGGGGTGAGGGTGCGGCGGACCCGCTGGAGCGCGGCGAGCAGCTCGACCGCGTCGTACGGGCGGGCGTCGGCGACCCGGGCGCAGGCGCCGGCCACTATGGCGTCCAGCTCCGGGCCGACCGCCGGGGCGACCAGGGAGGGGGCGGGGACGTTCTCGTGCAGGTGCTTGTACATGACCTGGACGGGGTTGTCGCCGGTGTGCGGGCGGCGGCCGGTGAGCATCTCGTAGAGCAGGATGCCGGCCGCGTAGACGTCGACCCGCTGGTCGGTGGGGGCGTCCGGGAGGATCTGCTCGGGGGCCAGGTAGGAGACGGTGCCCAGGACCGTGCCGCCGGTGGCGGTGCTGGTCGAGGTGGGCGCGCCGTCGGCGGCGCCGAGCACCCGGACCAGGCCGAAGTCGGCGACCTTGACCAGGCCGCTCTCGGTGATCAGCACGTTCTCCGGCTTGACGTCGCGGTGGACGAGCCCGGCCCGGTGGGCGGCGCCGAGGGCGGCGAGCACCGGCTCCAGGACGTCCAGCGCGGCCCGAACGGAGAGCGCGCCGCAGTCGCGCAGCAGGTCGCGCAGGGTGCGGCCGGGCACGTACTCCATGGCGAGGAAAACGTTTCCGCCGTCCGCGCCCTGGTCGAAGACGTTGACCACATTGGGGTGGGTGAGCTTGGCGACCGCCTTGGCCTCGCGGATGAAGCGGGTGGTGAAGGCCTCGTCCCCGGCCAGCGCGGGGTGCATCACCTTGAGGGCGACCACCCGGTCGAGCCGGGTGTCGGTGCCCTTGTAGACGGTGGACATCCCGCCGGTCGCGATGCGCTGCTCGACCCGGTACCGGTTGTCGAGCAGGGCGCCGATCAGCGGGTCGTGCAGTGCCATGTCCACCCGGCGAGTCTAGTGCCGGGCCGGGCGGCCGGACCCGGAGGACGCCGCCCCGGGGCCCGGCTGTGCCCGGCTTGTGACACGCCGGTGCTTCAGAAGGCAGGCCGCTCCCGGGTGTCCAGGTCGGCCCGGCCGGCCATCGCGGAGGAGGCCTCGGCGTGGAAGCGGCGCGGGATGCGCCCCGCCCGGTGGGCGAGCCGGCCCGCCTCGGCGCCGTGCCGCATCGCCTCGGCCATCAGCACCGGGTCCTGAGCCCGGGTCACCGCGGAGGCCAGCATCACCGCGGCGCAGCCCAGCTCCATCGCCAGCGCGACGTCGGAGGCGGTGCCGGCGCCCGCATCCAGGATCACCGGGACGCCCGCACTCTCCACGATCAACTGGAAGTTGTGCGGGTTGCGGATGCCGAGACCGGAGCCGATCGGCGAGCCCAGCGGCATGATCGCGGCGCAGCCGACGTCCTCCAGCTTGCGGGCCAGCACCGGGTCGTCGTTGGTGTACGGCAGCACCGTGAAGCCGTCGTCGACCAGGGTCTCGGCGGCGTCCAGCAGCTCGATCGGGTCCGGCAGGAGGGTTCGCTCGTCGGCGATCACCTCCAGCTTCACCCAGTCGGTGCCGAGCGCCTCGCGGGCCAGCCGGGCGGTCAGCACGGCCTCGCCGGCGGTGAAGCAGCCGGCCGTGTTGGGCAGCACGCGGATGCCGTTGCGGGTCAGCACGTCCAGGACGGAGCCCTGGGTGCCCGCGTCGACCCGGCGCATCGCGACGGTGGTCAGCTCGGTGCCGGAGGCGAGCAGCGCGCGCTCCAGCACCTCCAGGCTCGGCGCGCCGCCGGTGCCCATGATCAGCCGGGAGGAGAAGCTCGTCCCGGCGATGGTCAGCAGGTCGTCGGCCATCTCAGCCTCCCTGCACGGCGGTGAGGATCTCGACCCGGTCGCCCGCGGTCAGCGGCGTCTCGGACCACGAACTGCGGGGCACCACGGCCTCGTTGAGGGCGGCGGCGACGCCGGAGTTGGCCCGGCTGACGGTGGCCACCACCTCGGCGAGGGTCGTCGCGGCCGGCACCTCGCGGGGCTTGCCGTTGACGGTCAGTGCGATCTCGTCCGGACCGGTTTCGTTCGGTGCGGTCTCGTTCGGGCCGGTTTCGTTCGGTGCGATCTCGGTCATGCCAGGGCCTTCGTGGTGGGGCGAGCGGGGGCGGGGGAGAACCGGGTGGGGGTGAACGGCTGCGCCAGTTCGGGGAGTTCGCCGGTGGCCAGGTACTCGGAGAGCAGGTCGGCGGTCACCGGGGTGAGCAGCACGCCGTTGCGGTAGTGGCCGGTGGCGGCGACCAGCCCGGGCAGTGACGTCGGGCCGAGCAGCGGCGCGTTGTCGGGCGAGCCCGGGCGCAGACCGGCCGAGGTCTCCGCGAGCGGGAGTTCGGTGAGACCCGGGACCAACTCGTGCGCGTCGCGCAGGAGTTCGTACACCCCGCCGGCGGTGACCGTGGTGTCGTAGCCCTGCTCCTCGGTGGTCGCGCCGATCACCAGCTCGCCGTTCTCCCGCGGCACCAGGTAGATGTGCCGGCCGCGCACCACGGCGCGGACGTTGCGGGAGAGGAACGGCCGGTAGGCGTCGGGGACCCGTAGGCGCAGCACCTGCCCCTTCACCGGGCGGATCGCGGGCAGCACGCCCTCGGGCAGACCGGCCAGCCGGTGGCTGTGCGGGCCGGCGGCGAGCACGACCTGGTCGGCGGTCACGGTCTCGTGCGTGCTCAGGCGGGCGCCGACCGCGCGGCCGCCCTCGACCAGCAGCTCAACCGCCTCGGCGGCCCGGACGACGACGCCCGCGCGCTCCCCGGCCGACAGCAGCGCGGTGAGCATCCGCCGGCCGTCCACCTGGTGGTCGTCCGCGACGTGCAGGCCGCCGCGCACCCCGGGGGCGAGCATCGGCTCCAGCCTGCGGGCCTCCCGGCCGGTCAGCCAGGTCGAGTCCAGGCCCAGCCGCCGGTGGAAGGCGTGCAGTTCGCGCAGTTCCTCGCGGTCGTCGGAGTCCAGCGCGACGGCGATCGTGCCGCACTGGCGGTAGCCGGTGTCCTGGCCGCCGCTCGCCTCCGTGAGTTCGGCGACGAAGTCCGCGTACCGCTCGTTGGAGGCCATGCCGAGGCGCAGCAGCGGCTCCTCGCCGTACTGGAGCTCGGTGACCGGGGCGAGCATCCCGGCCGCGACCTTGCCCGCCCCGCCGCCGGGGGTGGGGTCGACCACGACGGTCCGCAGCCCTCGCTGCGCCGCCCGCCAGGCGACGGCGAGGCCGATGATGCCCCCGCCGATCACCAGGACGTCGGGTGGGGCGCCTGATGGCATGCGTGTCAAAGCTGCTCTTCTCCCTTCGCCGGTATGACCCGGATCAGGTTCGGACGGTCGCAGGCCGTGCCAGCCCGCCTCTCAGCCCGGTTCGCCGGGCTCCCGTGATGGTGTCCCCACCATAACGCCGGGGCCCGGCCCGGCCGAAGGGCCGGACGAAGGGTGGACAGGGGGAGGCGGAAGGGGGCCGCTCGGCGCGAGGCCGCGCCTGAACGAAGGGTGGACGGCCCGGAAGCGGTGGCGTCGCGCTGAGTACAGTGACGGGCGTGGCAGAGCTGAGCGGGACGGATCAGGTGGTCGTCGTCGGGGCCGGGCTGGCCGGGGCGCAGTGCGCCCTGAAGCTGCGGCAGGGCGGTTGGCGGGGGCGGATCACGCTGGTCGGCGAGGAGCCGCACGCGCCGTACGACCGGCCACCGCTCTCCAAGGACGTGCTGCTCGGCAAGAGCGACAGCACCACCCTGGACATCGACTACGCGAACCTCGGCATCGAGGTCCGCACCGGCCGCCGGGCCACCGGCCTCACCCCCGGCGTGCTGCACACCGACGACGGCGACCTCCCGTACGGCTCGCTGGTGATCGCCACCGGCGCCGTCCCGCGCGCCCTGCCCGGCGCCGAGCGGGCCCACCTGCTGCACACCCTGGACGACGCGCTGGCGCTGCGCGCGCTGCTGCGCCCCGGCCTGCGGCTGGTGCTGGTCGGCGCGGGCTGGATCGGCGCCGAGGTGTCCACCGCCGCCCGCGAGGCGGGCTGCGAGGTGACCGTGGTCGAGGCGGGCCCGGCGCCGCTGCCCGGCGCGCTGCCGACCGCGATCGGCTCGGCGATGGCCGCCTGGTACGCCGAGGCCGGCGTCGACCTGCGCTGCGGGGTCGGCGTGGCCGCCGTCGAGCCCGGCGCGGTGCTGCTGGCGGACGGCTCGCACCTGCCCGCCGACGAGGTGGTGGTCGGCATCGGCGCCCGGCCCGCGACCGAGTGGCTGACCGGCTCCGGCGTCGAACTGGACGGGACCGGCGCCGTCGTGGTGGACGCGCGGCTGCGCACCAGCCTGCCCGGTGTCTTCGCGGCCGGGGACTGCGTCAGCTACCCCTCGGCCCGGGCCG
The DNA here is from genome assembly GCF_055575795.1 of Kitasatospora sp. NPDC034023. Taxonomy (NCBI): domain Bacteria; kingdom Bacillati; phylum Actinomycetota; class Actinomycetes; order Kitasatosporales; family Streptomycetaceae; genus Kitasatospora; species Kitasatospora sp. NPDC034023. The sequence goes on along the minus strand of NZ_JBVIRY010000002.1, from coordinate 48,512 downwards.
GCGGCCGGCTGGCCGTCCAGCACTGGGACCACGCGCTGCAGTCCGGCGAGGCGGCGGCCGCCGCCGTCCTCGGTGCGGACGCGCCGCCGTACGACCCGGTGCCGTACTTCTGGTCGGAGCAGTTCGGGCGGATGGTCCAGTACGTGGGCCGGCACGCCGAGGGCGACGAGCCGCTGTGGCGCGGCAGCCCGCAGGACGGCTCCTGGGCGGTGCTCTGGCTGCGCGACGGGGTGCCGAGCGCGCTGCTGACCGTGGACCGGCCGCGCGACCTCACCCAGGGACGGAAGCTGATCGAACGCGGTGCGGCGCTGGACCCGGCCCGCGCGGCGGACCCCTCGGTTCCGCTGAAGTCGGCGGTCGCCGGGTAGCGGCTGGTGCGCGGCGGGCCGCGGAGGTGGCAGTCTGGTGGCGTGAGTGAGATCGAAAGCAAGATTGAAGCCCTGGTCGCCGAGTGGATGTACCTCCCCGACATCTCCGAGCAGTGGGGGGTGCGCGTCACCGAGGTGCGCGACCTGGTCCGCAGCGGCGGCCTGATCGCCGTCCGGCGGGGCCCGAACAAGTCGCTGCAAGTCCCTGCGGCGTTCATCGACGGCCAGGGGCTGGTCAAGCACCTGTCCGGCACCCTGACCGTGCTGCGCGACTGCGGGTACAACGACGTGGAGATCCTGGAGTGGCTCTTCACCGAGGACCCGTCGCTGCCCGGCAGCCCGATCCAGGCACTGCGGGAGAACCGCGGCACCGAGGTCAAGCGCCGCGCCCAGGCGATGCTGATCTGATGGCGGCGGACACGCCGCGCGCCCGCCTGGCGGACGCGCGCCTCTACCTGTGCACCGACGCCCGCCGCGAGCAGGGCGACCTCGCCGAGTTCCTCGACGCGGCGCTGGCGGGCGGGGTGGACATCGTCCAGCTGCGTGACAAGGGCCTGGAGGCCAAGCAGGAGCTGGCGGCCCTGGAGGTCTTCGCCGACGCCTGCCGTCGGCACGGCAAGCTGCTGTCCGTCAACGACCGCGCCGACGTCGCCCACGCGGCCCGGCCGGACGTGCTGCACCTCGGCCAGGACGACCTGCCGGTGCCGGCCGCCCGGGCGATCCTCGGCGAGGACGTCCTGATCGGCCGGTCCTGCCACGCCGAGTCCGAGGTGGACGCGGCGGTCGCCGAACCCGGGGTGGACTACTTCTGCACCGGCCCGGTCTGGCCGACCCCGACCAAGCCGGGCCGCCCGGCACCGGGCATCGGCCTGGTCTCGTACGCGGCGAAGCAGGCCACCGACCGGCCGTGGTTCGCCATCGGCGGGATCGACCTCGGCAACCTGGACGAGGTGCTGGCCGCCGGTGCCCGCCGGATCGTCGTGGTCCGGGCCATCACCGCCGCGGAGGACCCGCGGGCGGCCGCCGCCGAGCTGTCCCGCCGGGTGCGCGCGGCGCTCTGACCGCCGCCGAGGACCGCCTTTGAGGCCGTCGCCGTCCGCCAGTACTTGCGGACGGTGGCGGTCTCGGCCACGTCTTCAGTACTTGCGGATGGTGGCGGCTTCGGCCACGTCTTCAGTACTTGCGGATGGTGGCGGCTTCGGCCACGTCTTCAGTACTTGCGGATGGTGGCGGCTTCGGCCAGTGCCAGCAGCACCCCGCGGGCCCGTTCGTCCACCAGCGGGGCCGCCTGCAGCGCGGCCAGCGACTGCCGCATCAGCTCCTCGATCCGGTGCTCCACCAGCTCGGGCGCGCCGCTGCGGGCGACCAGTTCGCGCAGCCCGGCGACCTCCTCGGGTGCCAGGTCCGGCGCGCCGAGCCGCTCGTCCAGGTGCCGGGCGTCGGCGGTGGGCAGGCCGCGCATCGCGTGCGCGACCAGCAGGGTGCGCTTGCCCTCGCGCAGGTCGTCCCCGGCCGGCTTTCCGGTGACCGCCGGGTCCCCGAAGACGCCGAGCAGGTCGTCCCGCAGCTGGAACGCCTCGCCCAGTGGCAGCCCGAACGCCCCGAGGGCCTCGACCAGCTCGGGTCCGGCCCCGGCCAGCAGTGCTCCGACCTGCAGCGGGCGTTCGATCGTGTACTTCGCGGACTTGTAGTGCAGCACCGTCTGCGCCCGGTCCAGCGCGCCCTCGTCCGTCGAGTCGCCGGCCACCGGCTCCAGCACGTCCAGGTACTGGCCGAGCATGACCTCGGTGCGCATCAGGTCGAACACCGGCTTGGCGGCCAGCACGGCGGCCGGCTCCAGGCCGGAGCGCAGGAACAGCTCGTCGCACCAGATCAGCAGCAGGTCGCCGAGCAGCACCGCGGCCGAGGCGCCGTACTGCTCGCGGTCCCCGCGCCAGCCGCTGTCGCGGTGCAGCGCCTCGAAGCGGCGGTGGATCGAGGGCAGGCCGCGGCGGGTGTCGCTGCGGTCCATCAGGTCGTCGTGCACCAGGGCACTCGCCTGGAGCAGTTCCAGGGCGGCGGCCGCGTTGGCGATCCCGTCGCCCCCGTCGCCCCCCGGGCTGGCCGGGCCGCCGGCGGCCCGCCAACCCCAGTAGCAGAAGGCCGGGCGCAGCCGCTTGCCGCCGTCGAGCAGGAAGTCGCGCAGCGCGTCGGACGCGGGGACCAGCTGGGGCGAGATCTTGCCGAGCAGCGCGGACTGGCCGTCCATGAACGCGGCGAGCGCGGCGTTGACGCGTGTGCGGACGTCCTCCACGTCAATGGGATTGGCCGGCCGGGTGCTGGACGAGGTCACGATGGGGCTCCGCTGGTTCTCTGGGGTGCAGCAAGCGTAGCTGGGCGGCTGGGAACGGGCGTGCGAGCAGCCCTGCGGGGTCAACCGGAATGCCGTCCACTAATTGTCTCAATCCGTGGAATCGGGTTGTCCGGCCTCCATGAGGGGCGGATAGCCTGCCAGCATGGCACTCGGTATCGCTTCCACGAGAACGGATCGCGCACTGACCGTCCGCGAACTCCTGGCGGCCGGCAAGCGCTCCTTCTCCTTCGAGTTCATGCCGCCGCGCACCGAGGTCGGTGAGCAGAAGCTCTGGGACGCCATCCGTCGACTCGAACCGCTCGACCCGAACTTCGTCTGCATGACGTACGGCGCGGGCGGCTCCTCGCGCGAGCGCACGGTCAACATGGTCGGCCGGATCGCCACCGAGACCACGCTGACCCCGGTCGCCCACCTGACCGCCGTCGACCACTCGATCGCGGAGCTGCGCAACATCATCGGCCAGTACGCCGACCAGGGCGTGCGGAACGTCCTCGCCGTCCGGGGTGACCCGCCGGGCGACCCGCTGGGCGAGTGGGTCAGCCACCCCGAGGGCGTCACCTACGCGTACGAGCTGGTGGAGCTGATCAAGGGCATCGGCGACTTCTGCGTCGGCGTCGCGGCCTCGCCGAACATGCACCCGCGTTCGAGCAACTGGGACGACGACATCCGGCACTTCGTGGCGAAGATCCGCTCCGGGGCCGACTACGCGATCACCCAGATGTTCTTCGAGGTGGACGACTACCTGCGGCTGCGCGACCGGGTGACCGCCGCCGGCTGCGAGACGCCGATCATCCCGGAGATCATGCCGGTCACCAACGCCAAGCAGCTGGAGCGTTTCCCGCAGCTCAGCGGCTCGCCCTTCCCCGCCGACCTGGAGGCCCGCCTGCGGGCGGCCATCGACGACCCGGCGGCGCTGCGGGCCGTCGGCATGGAGCACGCCACGGCGATGGCCGAACGGCTCCTGGCCGAGGGTGCGCCCGGTCTGCACTTCATCACGCTGAACCACTCGACGGCGACGCTGGAGATCTACCAGAACCTGGGGCTGCACAAGCGCTGAGCCGCGGCCCGCCGCCTGCGGGTGGTCCTGGCCCGACTGCCGTGCTGACGTCGGGTGTTCACGAGTCCGTCACCGTTCCGACGGGGACGGGCTCGGTCGTGTGCGGCCGGTTCCGGGTGCGGTGGGAACGCGATGCGGTACCCCGGCCGTTGAACCGGTACAGTCGCCGGACACGCGCGGCGTGGACGCGCGGGCACGCGACTGGAGGTAGCGGGCGGATGGGCATCGGATACCTGCTGCTGTACGCCGCGTTGGCGGTGGTGGCGCTCTGGCTGGTCGCCGAGGTGCTGCTGCAGAACCGGGCGCCGCTGCACTGGCGGGCCCTGGCCCTGGTCGGCTTCCTGGGCGTGGCCGCCGGGATGAACCTCGGGTCGGTCGTGGTGATCGGGGCCGGCGCGGTGCTGTTCGCGGTCGGCCAGACCTTCGTGACGCTCTCGGTCAAGCGCGGCTACCGGGACGGCTGGTCCCTGCGGAAGGCCGACGGCAGCCTGCCGGGCCCGCTCGCCAAGGTGCCGCTGCTCGGCGCCCTCACCGGCGGCGGGGCCGCGGTGGCGGCCGTCGCGGTCGCCAAGGAGCGGATCGGCGAGGTCAGCGCCGTCGAGGAGCCTCCGGCCGTCCAGCCGACGCCCGAGGAGCTGCCGGAGGTCGAGCAGACCGCCGCCTTCGCGATGCAGGAGCTTGCCCAGGACGGCATCTACGCCCCCGCGTACTACGAGCAGCAGCAGCCGCAGCAGCAGGCCCAGGACCCGTACGCCACCGCCTACCAGGGCGGCTACGACCAGCAGCAGTGGCAGACCCAGCAGCAGCCCGCCTTCGCCTACGACCAGTCCTACGGCGCCTACCCGCAGCAGCAGGACCCGCAGCAGATCCCGCAGCAGGACCCGTACGGCGCCTATCCGCAGCAGCAGAGCCAGCAGCAGATGCCGCAGCAGGACCAGTACGCGGGCTACCAGCAGCACCAGCAGGCCTGGGACCCGAACGCCCAGCAGCAGCACCAGCAGCAGTGGCAGCCCCAGCCCGACCCGCAGACCCAGGGCATCCCGCCGCAGCCGGTCTACGACCAGAACTACGGCTACCAGCAGCAGAACACCTGGCACCAGGGCTGACGCGACCGGACAAGGCGAAAGGGGGCCGATATCGGCCCCCTTTCGCCTTGTCCGGGGCGCGCTTACGCCGGTCCCACCAGGTTGGCGGCGATGCAGGCCGACATGCCGACGCGGGCGAGCCCGCCGCCGGGGTGGGCGGTGCCGCCGATGAGGTACAGGCCGGGGACGGGGGACTCGTTGGCGGTCTTCAGCCAGTCGCCGTCGGTTCCGGCGAGGACGGGCAGGGCGACCGAGCCGCCCGGGGCGCCGGTCTCCCGGCGGGTGTCCTCCGGGGTGCGCACGACCCGCCACAGCACCCGCTCGCGCAGGCCCAGGCCGGCCGCGTCGACGTGGGCGAGCAGCCGGTCGGCGTAGCGCTCGGCGACACCGGGGGCGGTCCAGTCGACGACGCCCTGGGCCGGGACGGTCGCGGTCAGCACCACGCTCTCGTGCGCGTCGTCGGGGCGCAGCGCGGGGTCGTCCGGGCGCAGTACCTGCACGGTGGGGCGCTCGCAGAGCGGGGCCAGGCCGGTCAGGGCCCGCTCCTCGGCGGCGAGGTCGGCCGCGTGCACCACCGTGCGGTGCGCGGTGCCCTCCGGCCGGGGGCCGCGCAGCGCGAGCAGCACGCCGAACCGGCCGGGCGCCCCGGACGGCGTCCACGCCTCGGCGGGCTTCCCCGGCCACTCGGCCAGGCCGTGGCCGAACAGCGCGTCGGAGTCCATCGCCGAGAGCACCAGATCCGCGTCGATCCGGCCATCCGCCGTCTCGACGCCGCGCGCCCGGCCGTCCTCCACCACGACCCGGGTGACGGGCGTGGCGAAGCGGAAGTCGACCCTGCGCAGCTCGCAGCGCCGGTACACCGCCTCCGCCAGGGCGCGCAGGCCGCCCCGGACGTACCAGACGCCGAAGGACTGCTCCATGTACGGCAGCACGGTGGCCCCGGCGGGGGCCAGGCCCGGGGCGAAGCCGTACCGGACCGCGGACTCGAACAGCAGGGCGGTCAGGCCGGGGTGGCCGTCCAGTTGGCGCGCCGCCACGTCGTGCAGTGTCCACGGGACGGCGCGGCGCAGCCGGGCCAGGCCGGTGCGCGGCGGGACGGGGTACGGGTCGGTGCCCAGGAACGCCCGGTCGGCCGGGAGCGGCTCCTCCAGCAGCGGGCGGCGGGTGGCCTCCCAGACCGTCCGGCCGTGGTTCATCACCGCACTCCAGCGGGCGCCCGAGCCAGCCCCGAAGGCCGCGTCCAGGGCCTGGCTGACGCCGCCGCGGGAGGCGTTGGGCAGGGCGACGGCGGTGCCGTCGGGGAACAGGTGCCGGCTCTCCGGATCGACCGGGGCCAGCTCTACCAACTGTTCCAGCGGCTCCTTGCCGGTCTTCAGCGCGAGGTCGCGGTAGACGGCGGGGAGCGCGAGCAGCCCCGGCCCGGTGTCGAAGGCGAAGCCGTCGCGCTCGTAACGGCCGACCATGCCCCCGTACGTGCCGCTCGCTTCGCAGACCGTCACCCGGTGGCCGAGGGTCGCCAGCCGGGAGGCCGCCGCGAGCCCGCTCATTCCTGCGCCGATGATGACGATCCGTGCCATGGCACCCGATCCTAGGGCCCGGCTTCGGGCCCGCCGGTCAGGCCCCCGGCTGCCCGGCGTACGCGCTCCCCACGGCCCGGGCGGCCTTGCGCTCGCGGCGGCGGGCCCGGAAGGCGCGGATCTTGCTGATCGCCAGCCAGACCAGCAGCAGGCCGACGGCCAGGACCACGGCGGCGATCGACGCGGCCAGCCAGGGGTGGAAGATCGCCAGGGTGACCAGGCCGGCCACCGAGAGGTCCTCCGCCATGCTGACCACGATGTTGCTGGCCGGCTCGGGAGATGTGTTGACTGCCATCCGCAGCGAGGCCTTCACCAGGTGGCTGACCAGCGCCGTGGTCCCGCCCATCACACCGGCCGCGACCTCGCTCAGCGAGCCGGGGTCGTTGCTCGCGATCAGCACGCCCACGGTGGCCCCGGCGATCGGCCGGATCACGGTGTGCACGACGTCCCAGACGCTGTCCACGTACGGGATCTTGTCGGCCACCGCCTCCATCGCGAACAGCACGGCGGCCGCGATCAGCACGTCCGTGCGCTCCAGCGCATGCGGCACCGACTGCGCGTCGGCGAACCGGCCCAGCAGCCCGAGCAGCAGCACCACCGCATAGGCGTTGATTCCGCTGGCCAGTCCGCTGGTGAAGATCAGCGGCAGGATCGTCATGGCCTCCCCCTCCTCGTGAACCCGGGCCGGTTCCGGCCGGCCCCGCCGTACCGTACCGGGACCCGGGACGCCGTGCGGACGTGTGTCGGTTCCGGCGCGGGGGGACTGAGTACGGATACTCAGATCCGCGGTTGAGTACGTGAGCGGATGGCCTGCGACCTGCGGAGACGGGAGAGTAGTGGCACCCGGGAGGAACGGCGCGTCGGGCGCCGCTCCACCCGGGTGGCGGATCCGTCCAACCCTCCGGCCGTGATGGCCAGGGGGACGACGGGGGAGATCCGCGACGGGGCTGGTCACGGTCCCCGCACCGCCGGCACGGGGCGGCGGAGCGGGCCGGGGGGAGACCGGCCACGGGGGAAGTTCGTCACCGCCGCCCATGGGGGGAACGGCGGAGCGACGGAACACGGCGGCGGCGCGGACCGGGGGAGGGTCCGCGCCCGCCGCCGATCCGCGTGTCCGGGGCCAGGCGCCGGAGCGGACGGATTGTCAGTGGTGCCGTTCACGATGGAGGAGCACGGACCACCCGGTCCGCGCGCTGCCTCGGAACGGGGGAGACCATGACCATCAGCCACCCTGAGCCCGTCACCGCCCGCCTCCACTCCGCCGCCCTCCCCGTCACCCCGGGCCCGTCGGGCGCACGCCCCGCGGGCCGGGACGTCCACCCCGTGCCGCGCCGGACCGCCGCGCCGCCGGCCGCCCTCGACCTGCTCGCCGACGCCCACCGCACCCTCGCGCGGGCCCGCGCCCTGGAAGACCCGCTCGAGCGCTACGCCACCGCCCACCTGGCCGCGCTGCGCACGGTGGCGGCCGTCCTGGCCGTGCGCGGCCGCCCGGAGAAGAACCCGCGGCGGCGCAAGGCCATCCGCAGTGCCTGGGAGGTGCTGCCCGAGGTGGCCCCGGAGCTCGCCGAATGGGCGCTCTTCTACGGCGTCGGCGCCCGCCGACGGGCCGCCGCGGAGGCCGGGATCCGGGGCGCCGCGTCGGCCCGCGACGCCGACGACCTGATCCGCAACACCGCCCTGTTCCTGCGTCTGGTCGAGCGGCTGCTGGGCCTGCGGGTGGTCCCGCCCGCGCCGCGGCTGCCGCTGGACGGCGACGAGCGGCCGGGGGTGGAGGGCCCGCGCGCCCGGCGGGCATGAACGCCCGGCGGGCATGAGCACCCGGCGGGCGTGAGCACCCGGCAGGCTTAAGGTGGAGGCATCCTGATCGAACTGCACGTGCCAAGGAGTCCCACCTTGTACCCGACGCGTCCCCGCAGTGCCCTGCGTACCGCCGTGGTGTGGGAGGTGGTGCGGGCAGCCCTGGAGAAGCGGGCGGCCGAGCTGGACCAGCCGGTGCTCGACGTGGTCGACACCGGGGGCGGCACCGGTAACTTCGCCGTGCCGGTGGCCAAGCTCGGCCACCGGGTCACTGTGGTCGACCCGAGCCCGGACGCGCTGTTCGCCCTGGAGCGCCGGGCCGCCGAGGCCGGCGTGACAGACCTGGTGCGCGCCGTCCAGGGCGACACCCAGACGCTGCCCGAGCTGGTCGCCCCCGGCACCGTGGACGCGGTGCTCTGCCACGGTGTGCTCGAGGTCGTGGACGACCCGGCGGAGGCGCTGGGCAGCCTGGCCGGCACCCTGCGCAAGGGCGGCCTGGTCAGCCTGCTGGCCGCCAACCGCAACGGCGCCGTGCTGGCCCGCGCGCTGGCCGGCCACTTCAACGAGGCCCGGACGGTGCTCTCCGCGACCGACGGCCGCTGGGGCGAGCAGGACCCGATGCCGCGCCGCTTCACCGGCGAGGAGCTGGGTCGGCTGGCCGAGGCCGCGGGCCTGCGGGTGGAGTCGGTGCACGGCGTCCGGGTCTTCGCCGACCTGGTCCCCGGGGTGCTGGTGGACACCGAGCCGGGCGCGCTGGAGGCGCTGCTGAAGCTGGAGGAGGCCGCCGCCGAGCAGCCCGCCTTCCACGCCGTGGCGACCCAGCTGCACCTGCTGGCCACCCTGGCCTGAGCCGTCCGTCACCGGGCCTTCGCGGCCTTCGCGAAGCCTTCGCGAGACCTACCGCCGCCGTACGGTTCGCGCACCGCACGGCGGCGGTTCGCGATCCGGTCGCCCGCCGGTTGTCCGGCCCGGCTGTCCGGCCGGTTTCCGCGCTCCGGCGGCGGAGCTCCCCAGGTCCGGACCGATTCCATCGGGTCGGGCACTTGTCCGGGGCGTGGCGCGTTGGCACGGGTGCGGCCGTGCCCGGTCGAAGTGGCCCGTCCCACGCGGCGCAGACCACTCCGTAACGGGCCTACGGACCGTATGATCTGGGTAAAGCCGGAAAGCATGACAGCCGGATGCGTGGGGCATATGGACGACACGGGCCGGGTCCCCCGCACAGGCGTCCGACCGTGTGCCCCAAGGCTGATTGGACTTGCCTCCCCGACCGGGGTGGGCGGACCGGTCGCACCCGCGACCGACGAGTAGGAGGACTCCGTGCCGCTCTCGGAGCACGAGCAGCGACTGCTCGACCAGATGGAGCGAGCGCTGTATGCCGAAGATCCCAAATTCGCGTCGGCGCTTGAGGGAACCGGGCTGCGCACTTACACCCGTCGGCGGGTCTACCTGGCCATCGCCGGATTCGTGGTGGGGATCGGCCTCTTGATGGGCGGCATGGTCGTACCGGATCAGATCTGGGTCAGCGTCGTGGGCTTCCTGGTCATGCTCGGGTGCGCGGTGTTCGCCGTGACGGGCTGGCGCCGCGGGCCCGCGACCCAGGGCTCCGGGCCCCGCCAGGCCGCCGCCCCGCGCCGCAAGGCCGGGATGATGGACCGGGTCGAGCAGCGCTGGCAGCGCCGCCGGGACGAGCAGACCGGCGGCTTCTGAGCCGTCGGGCCGTCCGGCGCGACCGAGACCTAAGACGCCGGGGGCGGGCAGTCGATCGACTGCCCGCCCCCGGCGTCTTTCCGTGTCCGGCCCGGAGCTCAGGACTCCTGAGTGTCCGACGTGGGGGTGTCCGACGGGGCGGCGTCCGGCCTGGGCCGCCGGGTGAAGACCCGCCGGAGCGGGGCGGTGGCCGCCTCGCCCGTCCGGGCCGCCCGGGTGCCGACGGCCGCCCGGGCCGCCCGCACCGCGTCGGAGGTCCGCCACCACAGCTGCGCCGAGGACGGCGGCAGCAGCAGCGCCCTGGTCCGCCCGGCCCGTCCGACGCTCGCCTGCAGGCCACGCCGGGCGGTGTGGACGTCGGCGGCCAGCGGTGCCGCGGTGGTCTGGCCGGGCGGGGCGTACAGCACCCGCTCGGTGGCCAGCGCCAGTCGGCCGGCGGCAGCCGCCGAGTCCGCGTCCAGGTCCGCCTTCTCGGTGATCCGTCGTGCGGCCGAGCGCGGGGTGCGTGACTCGTCCGGGGGAATTCCGAGGTCCCAGGCGGAGTCGACCAGCTCGTCCCAGGCGGCGAGCACCTGGGCTTCGGTCAGCTCCGCGGACCCGGTCCCGCCGGGGCGGCGCCGCCCGCCGCCGCCGAGCCGGCGACGGCGTACGGCCGTGCGCCAGAGCATCGGGACGAGCAGCAGTGCGATCACCGCCACCACCGCGGCGAGGGCGCCGAGCACCTGCCCGGACAGCAGCCAGGATTCTTCGGCGGTCTTGGCGGCGGTCTTGCCCATCGGCCCGCAGTCGCCCAGCTGGCGCTGCTTGGCGGTGCAGTCCGAGGCGGCGGACGGCGCCGGGGCGGCCGACGCGGTCTGCGGGGCGGTGGTCGCGTGCTGGGTCGGCGCGGTGGTCGCGGCGCCGGACGTCTCGTTGTAGTGCGTCGCGATGCCGCGGCTCGGGGTCGGCTCGAAGCGCAGCCAGCCGTAGCCCGCGAAGTACAGCTCGGGCCAGGCGTGGTACATCCGGCCGCTCACCGAGTAGACGTTGCCGCCCTTGTTGTCGCCGGGGGTGAACCCGACGGCGACCCGGGCCGGGATCTTCAGCACCCGGGCCATCGCCGCCATGGTGGAGGCGAAGTGCACGCAGAAGCCCCGGCGGTCGCGCAGGAAGACCGCGATGGCGTTGCTGCCGGTGCCCGCGCTGACCGAGGTGTCGTACTTGAAGTCCGGGCCGGTGAACCAGTTCACCAGGGCCATCGCCCGGTCGTAGTCGTTCTGCGCGCCGCCGGTGATCGACCGGGCCTGGTCGGCGACCACGCCCGGCAGGTCGGACGGGACGACGGTGTAGTGGTCCCGGACGTCCTGCGGCGCGATGGGCGCCAGGCGCAGCTCGTTGGCGGTGGGCCGCAGGTCCAGGGCACTGGCGTGGTAGCGCAGCCCGCGGATCGCCTTGTCGTTGCTCGGGATGACGGTGCGGGTCAGCGGGTCGAGCTTCCAGTCCCCGCGGTTGGGGACCTGGACGGCGGCGGCCGGGTAGGGCAGCGGCAGCCAGCTGTTCTCCAGCCGGTCGCTGATCTGGAAGTCGGCCTCGACCCGGGGGACGTTGGCGTTGCGCAGGCCCTCGGGGGCGGGCAGCGACGCCGGGAGGTCGTTGACCGTGGTGCTGCCGAGCCGCCAGCTGGTGCCGTCGAACTGGTCCAGCGAGCCGGTCCGCAGGTAGATCTGGTCGGCCAGCTCGCTGTCCATGGTGTAGCTGAGCAGCTCGGCGTCGGTGGGCTTGGTGATCGCGGCCTCCAGGCTGACCAGCGGGTCGAGGCTGGTCGCCACGCTCCCGCCGGTGCCCTTGCCGGAGCTTCCGCCGGAGCCGGAGTGCAGCAGCCCGGCGTCCCAGTGCGGGAGGACGACCGGGAGCAGTATCGCCACGGCCAGCGCCAGGACGCCGACCTGTCGGCCGCCCGGGCTGACCTTGGAGGAGCTCACGGTGCCGCGGGCGGTGCCGCGGAAGACCCGGCCCCAGCGGGAGACCCGGTCCTGGCCCTCGGCGAAGAGCAGCAGCAGGTAGCCGGCCGCGGCGGCCGCGAACCAGAGCCAGCTGCCGTGGTCCCCGGACAGGCCGTTGCCGATCGAGTAGAGCGCCAGCAGCGGCAGCCCGGCCAGGGCCGAGTGCCGGTAGGTCACCGCGACGGTGTCCACCACGATGGCGATCAGGCCGACCGCCGAGACCAGGATCAGCCGCAGGCCGGCGGTGGGCGGCGCCGGGATCGCGTACTGCTGGATGTCGTCCAGACCGGTGGAGAAGACCTGCTCCAGGACCCGCAGCGAGGACGGCCCGGGCAGCGCACTCCCGGCGAAGCCGATGACCACCAGCAGGAGCAGCACCAGCAGCTGCCCGACCGGCACCGTCCAGCGGTACAGCGGGGAGCGGCGCAGGCCGGCGCCGACCCCGGCGACGACGGTGATCACCAGGACGGCGTGGGTGAGCCAGCTGCGCGAGGTCAGCAGCGGGAGCAGGCAGAACGAGGCGAGGGCGGTGGCCAGCGCCGCGTAGACGGTCAGTTTGGCCCGGGTGGTCACGCGCCGGCCTCTTCTCGGTTGGGGGCGGTCGTCTTGGCGCCTTCGGCGGCCCGCCACAGGTCCGGTACGGAGTCGCCGGCGCGCACCGGAATGACCGTCCAGCCGGCCTCGCGCAGCTGCCGGACCCGGGCCCGGACCTCGTCGCCGCCGGTGTTCGGGGCGAGCATCCGCAGGCCGGCCCAGGTGCCGGTGTCCAGCAGGAAGGCGATCGCCCCGCCGGTACGGCTGCGCAGTCGGCCCAGCCGGGCGGTCTGCGTGTCGTCCAGCTCGCCGAGGACGGCGACCAGCAGGCCCTCGCCGCCGGTGCGCAGCGGCTCCTCGGCGCGGGAGAGCGTGCCGCCGTCGGACAGGTCGGCGACCGCGAGGGCGTCCAGGATCAGCCCGGAGGTGTCGGCGGCGTTGTTGTGGCCGCCCGCGCCGGGCCCGGGCACCGAGAGGCCGGTGTCGGTGAGCAACTGGGTCTGGTAGCCGCGCTCCAGCAGGTGCGTGGCGACCGAGGCGGCGCAGCTGACCGCCCACTCGAAGGAGGAGGCGGGGCCGCTGCCCCGGTGGCCGATCTCGCGGGTGTCCAGCAGGACGGTGGCCCGGGCCCGCTGCGGCTGCTCCTCGCGGCGCACCATCAGCTCGCCGTACTTGGCGGTGGAGCGCCAGTGCACCCGACGCAGGTCGTCGCCGGGCCGGTACTCGCGCAGGATCACGTCGTCGTCGCCGGCCAGCGCGAGGGTGCGGCTGTGGCTCTCGCCCTGGCCGAGCCACTCGCCGCTGAGCCGGACGAACGGCAGGGCCTGGACCTGGGGGACGACGGTGAGGACGTCGGAGGCGGTGAAGGCGCGGGTCACCTCGCACATCCCGAACGGGTCGGACAGCCGCAGCTGCAGCGGCCCGAGCGGGTAGCGCCCGCGCAGGTCGGAGCGGACCCGGTAGGAGACCTCGCGGTGGCCGCGCGGCTCGACCCGGTCCAGCACGAAGCGCGGGCGCGGCCCGAGCACGTACGGGACCTTGTCCTCCAGGAGCAGCAGGCCGGTGGGCACCCGGGAGACGTTGTCGAGCCGCAGGTGGACCCGGGCCTCCTGGCCGGCGATCGCCCGGCGCGGGCTGAGCCGGCGGCCGCTGGCGACCCGGTACCGGGTGTTGGCGACCACCACCACGGCGACCAGCGGGAGCGCGGCGAGCAGCACGCCGACCCGCAGCAGGGCGTCCTGGTCGAGCAGGTAGGCGCAGACCACCGCGGTGAGGCCGGCGGCGAGGAAGGACCGGCCCCGGGTGGTGAGGCCGTGGAAGCCGGCCCGCAGCCCTGACGCCGAGTCGGACTGGACCACCTCAGCCCCTCCGGACGGCCGGGCCGCCCTGCGGGCGAGGCAGCGGCAGCCGGGCGACCAGGTCGGTCACGATCTGCTCGGAGGTGCGGCGGCTGAGCTGGGTCTCGGCGGTCGGCATCAGGCGGTGCGCGAGGACCGGGACGGCGAGGCGCTGGACGTCGTCCGGGGTGACGTAGTCGCGCCCGTCCAGCGCGGCGGCGGCGCGGGCGGCCCGGACCAGGTGCAGGGTGGCGCGCGGCGAGGCGCCCAGGCGCAGCTCGTGGCTGGTGCGGGTGGCGCCGACCAGGTCGACGGCGTAGCGGCGGACCGGGTCGGCGATGTGCACGGTGCGGACCAGGTCGACCAGCTTGAGGATGTCGGCGGCGTGCGCGACCGGCTGGAGGTCCTCCAGCGGGCTGGCGCCGGAGTGCACGTCCAGCATCGCGAGCTCGGCCTCGGGGCTGGGGTAGCCGATCGAGATCCGGGCCATGAAGCGGTCGCGCTGGGCCTCCGGGAGGGGGTAGGTGCCCTCCATCTCGACCGGGTTCTGGGTGGCCACGACCATGAACGGCGAGGGCAGCTCGTAGCTGGTGCCGTCGATGGTGACCTGGCGCTCCTCCATGGACTCCAGCAGCGCGGACTGGGTCTTGGGCGAGGCGCGGTTGATCTCGTCGCCGACCACGATCTGGGCGAAGATCGCGCCCGGGCGGAACTCGAAGTCGTGCCGCTGCTGGTCGTAGATGTTGGTGCCGGTGACGTCCGAGGGCAGCAGGTCGGGCGTGAACTGGATGCGGCGCACGGTGCAGTCGACCGAGCGGGCGAGCGCCTTGGCCAGCATGGTCTTGCCGACGCCGGGTACGTCCTCCAGCAGCAGGTGGCCCTCGGCGAGCAGCACGGTCAGGGCGATCCGGATGGCCTCCGGCTTGCCCTCGATCACGCTCTCGATGTTGGTGCGGATCCGGTCCACGACCGCGGCGAGCTCGGGGAGCCCGACCTGCTGGTACCCGTTCGCCCTCTGCTCGCCCCCCGCAGGACCACCGAGACCGGCCTGATCGTTGTAGCTCGTCACCCGTTTACGCTCCCTGGCACCCTGTGCCCGCCCCGTCCCGAGGCCGGACCCCACCCCATGCTTGACGCGGCCGTCCCGGGGACGGTTCCGATGGCGGATCCGGCGTCGGGGAGGCGGCCTGCGGCCCGGTCGCCCCAGGTGGTTCGGGGTCTGACCGGCAGCCGCATTCTCCCCCGCGCGATGGCCAGAAGTCACCATTCGGCCGACCCCGAATGCCGGTGGGGCGGGGGGCGGGGCCGGAGACCGCCTACCGGATCTCGCGCAGCAGGCCGGTGTGGACGTCGAAGACGAAGCCGCGGACGTCGTCCGTGTGCAGCAGGAAGGGCGAGGTGCGCACGCGCTGCATGGACTGGCGGACGTCGCCGTCCAGGTCGACGAAGGCCTCCACCGCCCACTGCGGGCGCTGGCCGACCTCCAGCTCCAGCTCGCGGCGGAAGTCCTCGGTGAGCCCGAGCAGGCCGCAGCCGGTGTGGTGGATCAGCGCGATCGAGCGGGTGCCGAGGGCGCGCTGGCTGATGGTCAGGGACCGGATGGTGTCGTCGGTGACGACGCCGCCGGCGTTGCGGATGACGTGCGCGTCGCCCAGTTCGAGGCCGAGCGCCGCGAACAGGTCGAGGCGGGCGTCCATGCAGGCCACCACGGCGATCTTCTGCACCGGGCGGGCGTCCATGCCGCCGTCCTGGAAGGTCACCGCGTACTCGCGGTTGGCCGCGACGAAGCGGTCGATGATGGTGGGTCCGGCGGGAGCGGCAGCGGCGTTCGGCGTGGGCCGGTCGGGGGTCACTGTCATGCCGGCGACGTTAGTGCGAATCCGGCGTCCGCGGTGGGGTGAAGAGCTACAGAACAGGAGGCTGTGATCGAGTGCATAGCCACAACGGGAGGGTTTGTCCGGGCTGGTCCCGGATGGGTCGTACGCGGGTCGTGGGGTGGGGGCGCGCGACGATGTCCGAAGGCCCCCGGATCGGGCCGCCGCGGGACCACCCCAACGGCCGCGACCTGCGGTGATCCGTTCCGCCGCCCGGGTGGTGCGCCGGAGCGGACCATTGACTGGCAGGGCCTGGGCGATAGAGTTTGCGGCGCAGTGGAGCACACCCGCCGGAGCCCGTCAACCGGGCCTTCCCGGCCGGTGCGGCCGGTCGACGCGGCCCGTGGCCTCCACCCGCTCCGTGCTCACCTGGCGCACCTTCCCCGGTGCCGGGCGGTCACGATCTTCCCCTCGAGCGGGCGGGGACCACGGGCCGCTTCGTCGTGCCGGGGGACGGTGGGCGAGAATGGTGGCAGCTCCCGGGCCTCGGGCTGCTCCGCACGAAGAAGGGCGCCACCGCGCATGACCACCAACGAACCGGGCCCCAAGCACGTTCCGGTGATGCTGCAGCGGTGCATGGACGCCCTGGCGCCGGCGATCTCGCGCCCCGGCGCCGTGGTGGTGGACGCCACCCTCGGCCTCGGCGGGCACAGCGAGGCGCTGCTCACCCAGTTCCCCGAGGTCCGGCTCGTCGCGGTGGACCGCGACCCGCAGGCACTGAAGCTCTCCGGCGAGCGGCTGGCCCCGTTCGGCGACCGGGCGACGCTGGTGCACGCCGTCTACGACGAGATCCCCGAGGTGCTGGAGCGCCTGGGCATCGACCGCGTGGACGGCGTCCTGTTCGACCTCGGCGTCTCCTCGATGCAGTTGGACGAGGCGGACCGCGGCTTCGCGTACGCGCAGGACGCTCCGCTGGACATGCGGATGGACCAGACCCGGGGGATCAGCGCGGCGGAGGTGCTGAACACCTACAGCCACGGCGAGCTGGCCCGGATCCTCAAGTTCTACGGCGAGGAGCGGTTCGCCGGGAAGATCGCCTCGGTGATCCTCCGGGAGCGGGAGAAGGAACCGTTCACCAACAGCGCGCGTCTGGTCGATCTGGTGCGCAACGCCATTCCGGCGGCGACCCGCCGCACCGGCGGAAACCCGGCCAAGCGGACGTTCCAGGCGCTGCGGATCGAGGTCAACGGCGAGCTGGAGGTCCTGGACCGGGCGATCCCGGGGGCGCTGGACGCCCTCACGATCGGCGGCCGGATCGTCGTGATGTCCTACCAGTCGCTGGAGGACCGCCTGGTGAAGCAGTACTTCGCCGCCGGGGCGACCAACACCGCCCCGCCGGGGCTGCCGTTCATCCCGGAGGAGCACCAGCCCTGGCTCAAACTGATCACCCGCGGTGCCGAGCAGGCCACCGAGGAGGAGATCGAGGAGAACCGGCGCGCCGCGCCCGTACGGCTGCGGGTGGCGGAGAGGATCAGGGACCGAAGCAAGCGGGGCTGACGAACGGTCCGGCGGGGTCCGAAGGGCGGAGGAGAGCGGTGGGGCCGGTGGCCGGTGAGGTCCGGGCGGGGCGGGGAGGACTCCCCGGACAGGGGAGGGCACGCATCACGGTCCGGCCGGGGAAACGCCCGGTCCGGGGGCGCACGCCGTTCGCGGTGCTCGTCGTGGTGCTGCTGGCGGCGGGGCTGCTCGGGCTGCTGGCGCTGAACACCGCGCTCAACGAGGGCTCCTTCGAGCTGTCCCGGCTGCAGAAGCAGACCACCGTGGCGACCGACGAGCAGCAGAGCCTGCAGCACCAGATCGATCAGAGCTCGGCCCCGGACGCGCTGGCCAGGCGAGCCGCCGAGCTGGGCATGGTCCCGGCCGGGGGGATGGCCTTCCTGGACGTCCCGAACGGAGGCAAGGTGGTCGGCACGCCCGGCCCGGCGCAGGACAGCCCGCCGGTGAAGCGCTCCACGGCCGACCCCTGGCCGACCAAGCCCGTGCCGGGCGGCGCCCAGCCGAGCACCGGACCGTCGCCGGCCGCCCAGCCGCCGGCCCCGCCGGCCGTGCCGACGACACCGGCCGCACCGACCACCACGGCGACTCCGACGACGGCGGCCTCGGCCGGCGACTCGGTGATCCAGCTCAACCCGGCCTCGCCCGCCGCGCCGAACGGGGGCCCCGGCCGATGACCACGCCTCGTCAGCCCTCCGGTTCGGGCTCCGGCAACGGCCGCCGCCCGGTGCCTCGGTCCGCCGCGCCGCGCGGCCAGTCCGGCTCCGGTCGGCCGCAGCCCGCCAAGAGCCAGCCCACGCGCGGCCAGCCGGCCAAGGCCCCGTCCCCGAAGGCGCAGCCGGCCAAGGCCCCGTCCGCGAAGGCCCAGCCCCCGCGCGGCCAGTCGGCGGCCAAGGCCCAGCCCGCGAAGGTGCAGCCCGCCAAGGCCGCCGTGTCCCGCAGCGCCCCGCGCACGCCGCAGCAGCGGCGTCCGGAGGGCCGGCCGCCGGCCCGCAGCCAGGCGGCGGTGCGGCCGCGCCCGAAGAGCCGGCTGCCGCAGCGCCCCAAGGCGCTCAAGCTGGCCGAGCCGAAGCGCCGGCTGCGGGTGATCACCGTGGTGATGTCGCTGGTGTTCTCGGTCTTCGCGGGCCGCCTGATCCAGCTCCAGCTGGTCGACTCGGACGCGCTGGCCGCCGACGCCAACACCAACCGCTACCTGAACATCCCGATCACCGCCGAGCGCGGCTCGATAGCGTCCGCCGACGGGGTGGCGCTGGCCGCCACCGTCGACGCGTACGACATCACCGCCGACCCGGCGATGTTCACCCCGGAGGCGACCGGCATCCCGGACGCGCCGGAGCAGGCGGCCGCCCTGCTGTCGCCGATCCTCGGTGTGCCCAAGGAGAGGATCGCCGCCGACCTGCACACCCCCAAGACCCGCTACAAGCGGCTCGCCGCCCAGCAGACCCCGGCCGCCAAGAACCAGATCAGCGACCTCAAGTCGAGCCTGGAGAAGCAGGCCGGCTCGCGGGCCTGCCAGGTCCAGAAGAAGCTGCTCGGCAAGCCCGCCGACCAGGGCGGGCGCACCCGGGTGGACAACGAGTGCGCCAACCCGCTGGCCGGGGTGTTCAACCGGGAGACCCAGAAGCGGGTCTACCCCGCCGACGGGCTGGCCGCCAACCTGGTCGGCTTCGTCAACGGCGAGGGCGCGGGCGCCGGGGGGCTGGAGCTGCAGTACCAGCAGCAGCTGGCCGGCAAGGACGGCCACAGCAGCTACGCCCAGGCCGGCGGACGGCTGGTGCCCACCGCCGGGGGCTCGATGGACCCGGCCGTGCCCGGCAGCGACGTGAAGCTGACCATCAACCGGGACATCCAGTGGGCCGCCCAGCGGGCGATCACCGACCAGGTGGCCAACTCCGGCGCGGAGAAGGGCTACGTGGTGGTCCAGGACGTGAAGACCGGCCAGGTCCTCGCGATGGCCACCGCGCCCGGCTTCAACCCGAACGACCTGAGCCTGTCCAAGCAGGCCCAGCTGGGCAACCCCGCCCTGGTCGACGCGTACGAGCCGGGCAGCACCGCCAAGCTGATGAGCCTGGCCGCCGTCCTGGACTCCGGCAAGGCCACCTGGGACACCAAGGTCACCGTCCCCAACCGGCTGGTCCGGGCCGGCCAGCAGTTCAAGGACGACGTCAACCACGACCCCTGGTACCTGACCCTGGCCGGAGTGCTGGCCAAGTCCTCCAACATCGGCACCATCGAGGCGATCGAGACCCTCGGTGACGGCAACCAGCTCCAGGCCAACAAGGTGCTGGACGGCTACATGCGCAAGTTCGGCGTCGCCCAGCCGACCGGCCTGAACTTCCCCGGGGAGACCCCGGGGATGCTCAAGAAGCCGGAGGACCTGGTCGCTTCGGAGAAGTACAACATCTCCTTCGGCCAGGGCCCGCTGCAGATGAACGCGCTGCAGGCCACGTCGGTCTACTCGACCATCGCCAACGGCGGGGTGCGGGTCGCGCCCAGCATCGTCCAGGGCCTCACCGGCCCGGACGGCAAGTACACCGCGACGCCGCCGGGGGAGCAGACCCGGGTGGTCAGCGACCAGACCGCCAAGACCCTCACCTCGATGCTGGAGTCGGTCGTCGACGACGAGCAGGGCACCGGCGGCAAGGCCGCCATCCCCGGCTACCGGGTCGCGGGCAAGACCGGCACCGCCGACCGGGGCGCCGCCAACGGCGTCGGCTACGACGGCTACACCGCCTCCTTCATCGGCTTCGCCCCCGCCGACGCCCCCCGCGTCACCGTCTCCTGTACTCTCCAGGGCCCGGTCAACGGCCACTTCGGTGGCCAGCTGTGCGGCCCGGTGTTCAAGCAGGTGATGGAGTTCACCCTGAAGACCCTGCAGGTCCCGCCGAGCGGCAGCCAGGCGCCCAACCTGCCCGTCGAGTGGAAGCCGTGAGCGAGCATGAGCGACGAGCGGGCCGGGTCGGCCGACGGTGCGGCGAAGGGCCGGTTTGGCCCTGGGCACCCTTCGGCGGATAGCCTTCCCGCCGTGCCGAAACCCGATCAAACCACCGTGAGTCCGCCCCGCCCGACCGGGACCGCCGCTCTGCCGCTGGCCGAGCTGGCCGTCCGGCTGGGTCTCGCGCCCGTCGAGGGCGGCGCCGTCACCGGCGTCACCCACGACTCCCGCGCGGTCCGCCCGGGCGATGTGTACGTGGCCTTCCCGGGCGCCAACCACCACGGCGCGGCCTTCGCGGCCAAGGCCGCGGAGTCCGGCGCGGTGGCCGTGCTCACCGACCTGGCGGGCGCCGACCTGGCGGCCGACACCGGTCTGCCGCTGCTGGTCGTCGAGCGGCCGCGAGCCGTCATGGGCGAGCTCGCCGCGATCGTCTACGGCCGCCCCTCCGAGCGGCTGCTGATGATCGGGCTGACCGGCACCAACGGCAAGACCACCACCTCGTACCTGGTCGAGGGCGGCCTGCGCGGCGCCGGGCGCCACCCCGGCGTGATCGGCACCGTCGAGATGCGGGTCGGCGAGGAGCGGATCAAGAGCGAGCGCACCACCCCCGAGGCCACCGACCTGCACGCGATCCTCGGCGTGATGGCCGAGCGCGGCGCCGACGCGGTGACCATGGAGGTCTCCAGCCACGCCCTGGTCTTCGGCCGCACCGACGGCGTCGCGTACGACGTCGCGCTGTTCAACAACCTCACGCCCGAGCACCTCGACTTCCACCCGGACATGGAGGACTACTTCCAGGCGAAAGCCCGGCTCTTCCAGCCCGGCAAGTCCCGCCACGGCGTGGTCAACCTGGACGACGAGTACGGCCGCCGGCTCGCCGCCGAGGCCAAGATCCCGGTGACCACCTTCTCCGCCACCGGCGCCGCGGACGCCGACTGGCGGGCCGTGGACGTCCGGCTCGGCCCGGTCGGCTCCACCTTCCGGGTGCTCGGCCCGGACGGCGCCGAGGCCGAGGCGGCCGTCCCGCTGCCCGGCCCGTTCAACGTCGCCAACGCGATCGCCGCGATCACCCTGCTGGTCGCCGCCGGGCTGCCGCTGGAGCAGGCCGTGGCCGGCGTCGCCGCGGTTCCCGGTGTGCCCGGCCGTCTGGAGCGGGTGGACGCCGGCCAGCCGTTCGTGGCCGTCGTGGACTACGCGCACAAGCCGGACGCCCTGCAGGCCGTCCTCGCCTCGCTGCGCGAGGTCACCAAGGGCCGGCTGCACGTCGTCGTCGGCTGCGGCGGCGACCGCGACCCGCACAAGCGCGGCCCGATGGGCGCCATCGCCGCCCGCCTCGCCGACACCGCCCTGCTGACCAGCGACAACCCGCGCAGCGAGGACCCGCTGGCGATCCTCGCCACTATGCTGACCGGCGCCGCCGCGGTGCCGGAGGCCGAGCGCGGGGCCGTCCTGGTCGTTCCCGACCGGGCCGAGGCGATCCAGCTGGCGGTCGCCCGCGCCCAGGCGGGGGACACCGTGCTGGTGGCCGGCAAGGGCCACGAGCTCGGCCAGTACGTACGAGACGAGATCCGCCCCTTCGACGACCGGGAGGTGCTGCGCGAGTCCATCGCGCGGACCACGGCCGTGCGGGGCGACCGAGGAGTAGAGCAGCAGTGATCGCACTGACCCTCGCCGAGGTGGCCGCCGCAGTCGGGGGCACCCTGGACGGCGCCGACCCGGACACCCTGGTCACCGGCCCGGTCGAGGTCGACTCGCGCAAGGTGAGCCCCGGCGGCCTGTTCGCGGCCTTCGTCGGCGAACACGTGGACGGCCACGACTACGCGACCACAGCCGTCGAGGCCGGCGCCGTCGCGGTGCTGGCCTCCCGCCCGGTCGGCGTGCCCGCCGTCCTGGTCGACAGTGTGGTGGAGGCGCTCGGCAGGCTGGCCCGTACCGTGGTCGCCCGCGCCGAGGGCACCGCCGTGGTCGCGCTGACCGGCTCGGCCGGCAAGACCAGCACCAAGGACATGATCGCGCAGCTGCTCCAGCGCCACGGTGCGACCGTCTACCCGCCCGGCTCGCTCAACAACGAGATCGGCCACCCGATGACCGCGCTGCGGGTCGAGGCCGGCACCCGGCACCTCGTCATGGAGATGGGCGCCCGGCACAAGGGCGACATCGAGTACCTCACCTCGATCACCCCGCCCCGGGTCGGCGTGGTCCTGAACGTCGGCACCGCCCACGTCGGCGAGTTCGGCTCCCAGGAGGCGATCGCCGAGGCCAAGGGCGAGCTCGTCGAGGCGCTGCCCGTCGACGGCACCGCGATCCTCAACGCGGACGACCGGCTGGTGCGCGCGATGGCCACCCGCACCAAGGCGAAGGTGGTCCTGTTCGGGGAGTCCCCGGACGCCCACGTCCGGGCGACCGACGTTCGCCTGGACGCCACCGGACGGCCATCGTTCACGCTCACCACCCCGGCCGGTTCCGCGCCCGTGCAACTGCGCCTGTACGGTGAGCACCACGTCTCGAACGCCCTCGCCGCCGCCGCGGTGGCGGTGGAGCTCGGGATGTCCGTCGACGACACCGCCGCAGCCCTGGGCGAGGCGGGTGCGCTGTCCCGCTGGCGCATGGAGGTCGTCGACCGGGCCGATGGTGTCACCGTCGTCAACGACGCCTACAACGCGAACCCCGACTCGATGCGGGCCGCGCTGCGGGCGCTGGTCTCGATGGGGGGTCGCGGCCCGGAGCGTCGCCGCACCTGGGCGGTGCTCGGCGAGATGCGGGAGCTCGGCGAGGAGAGCCTGGCCGAGCACGACGCCATCGGGCGGCTCGCCGTCCGGCTGGACGTCACCAAGCTGGTGGCGGTCGGCGGACGCGAGGCGGCCTGCATGGAACTCGGCGCGAGGAACGAAGGTTCGTGGGGTGAGGAGTCGGTGCTGGTGTCCGACGCGGACGCGGCGGTCGAGTTGCTGCGCAGTCAGCTGCGGCCGGGGGATGTGGTCCTGGTGAAGGCATCCCGTTCGGTGGGGCTGGAGAAGGTGGCCGAGGCCCTCCTGACGGACGGTGCTGCCCGATGATGAAGCAGATCCTCATCTCCGGGATGATCGGCCTGATCCTCTCGCTGGCCGGCACGCCCGCCCTGATCAAGCTGCTCGCCCGGCAGGGCTACGGCCAGTACATCCGCGACGACGGCCCGAAGGCGCACCACAGCAAGAAGGGCACGCCCACCATGGGCGGCATCGCCTTCATCCTGGCGACCCTGATCGCGTACTTCGGCACCAAGGCGATAACGGGCGAGAGCCCGACCGCCTCCGGGCTGCTGGTGCTCTTCCTGACCACGGGCCTCGGCCTGGTCGGCTTCCTGGACGACTACATCAAGGTGGTCAAGCGCCGCTCGCTCGGCCTGCGGGCCAAGGCGAAGCTGGCCGGCCAGTCCATCGTCGGCCTTGCCTTCGCGATCCTGGCCCTGCAGTTCCACGACGACCGGGGGCTCAGCCCGGCCTCGCAGTCGCTGTCCTTCGTGCGCGACTTCAAGTGGTCGATCGGCCCCGTGCTGTTCGTCATCTTCGCCTACTTCATGATCGCCGCGACCTCCAACGGCGTGAACCTGACGGACGGTCTGGACGGCCTCGCCACCGGCGCCTCCGTGATGGCCTTCGGCGCCTACACCTTCATCGGCGTCTGGGAGTACGGGCAGAGCTGCGCCTACACCGTCACCGCGACCGTCAGCTGCTACGACGTCCGCGACCCACTGGACCTCGCGGTGGTCGCGGCCGCCCTGATGGGCTCCTGCTTCGGCTTCCTGTGGTGGAACACCTCGCCCGCCAAGATCTTCATGGGTGACACCGGCTCGCTCGCCCTCGGCGGCGCCCTCGCCGGTCTGGCGATCTGCTCCCGCACCGAGCTGCTGCTCATCATGCTCGGCGGCCTCTTCATGGTCATCACCCTGTCGGTGATCATCCAGGTCGGCTCCTTCCGGATGACCGGCAAGCGCGTCTTCAAGATGGCACCACTGCAGCACCACTTCGAACTCAAGGGCTGGAGCGAAGTCCTGGTCGTGGTCCGCTTCTGGATCATCCAGGGCCTCTGCGTGGCCGTCGGCCTCGGCCTCTTCTACGCGGGATACCGGACCGGATGACCAACCCTGACTTCTCCGAACTGCCCGTCGTCGTCGCCGGACTCGGCGTCTCGGGCATCAGCGCCGCACGCGCCCTGCACGGCCTCGGCGCCCGCGTCACCGTCGTGGACGGCGGCGGCGGGCCTGGCCTGGCCGCCCGGGCCGCCGAGCTGGAGGCGCAGGGCATCACCGTGCGCCTCGGCGACGGCGCGAGCCTGCCCGAGGGCACCGAGCTGATCGTCACCTCGCCCGGCTGGGCCCCGGACAGCCCGCTGTTCGCCGCCGCCGAGGCGGCCGGGGTGCCGGTCTGGGGCGACGTCGAGCTCGCCTGGCGGCTGCGCAAGCCGCTGCCGGGCACCGGCGAGCCCGCCCCCTGGCTGGCCGTCACCGGCACCAACGGCAAGACCACCACCGTCCAGATGCTCGCCTCGATCCTCGCCGCAGCCGGCATGCGCACCGCCGCCGTCGGCAACGTCGGGGTCTCGGTGCTGGACGCGGTGCTCGCCGAGGAGCCGTACGACGTGCTCGCCGTCGAGCTCTCCAGCTACCAGCTGCACTGGGCGCCCTCGCTGCGCCCGTACTCGGCCGCGGTGCTCAACCTGGCGCCCGACCACCTCGACTGGCACGGCTCGATGGAGGCGTACGCCGCCGACAAGGGCCGGATCTACGAGGGCAACGTCGTCGCCTGCGTGTACAACCTGGCCGACCCGGCCACCGAGGCGCTGGTCCGCGAGGCCGACGTCGAGGAGGGCTGCCGGGCGATCGGTTTCGGCCTCGGCGCCCCGGGCCCGTCGAACTTCGGCGTGGTGGACGGGCTGCTGGTGGACCGCGCCTTCATCGAGGACCGGGCCAAGAACGCGGCTGAGCTGGGCTCCGTCGAGGACGTCAACCCTCCTGCCCCGCACAACATCGCCAACGCGCTCGCCGCGGCGGCGCTGGCCCGGGCGTACGGCGTCGAGCCGAAGGCCGTCCGGGAGGGCCTGCGGGCCTTCCGCCCGGACGCCCACCGGATCGCCGAGGTCGGCGTGGTCCGCGAGGTCACCTACATCGACGACTCCAAGGCCACCAACACCCACGCGGCGGCCGCCTCGCTGGCCGCCTACCGGCCGATCGTCTGGATCGCCGGGGGCCTCGCCAAGGGCGCGACCTTCGACGACCTGGTGCAGGGCGCGGCCGAGCGGCTGCGCGCCGCGGTGCTGATCGGCCAGGACCGGGCGCTGATCCGCGAGGCGCTGGAGCGACACGCTCCGGATGTGCCGGTGATCGAGGCGGCCGAGGGCCAGACTGGCGCGGTGGCGATGGCCGAGGTCGTCCGCGCGGCCGCGTCGCTCGCCCAATCGGGTGACACCGTGCTGCTGGCCCCGGCCTGCGCCTCGATGGACATGTTCACCAATTACGGCGAGCGCGGCGACCTGTTCGCGGCGGCCGTCCGGGAGCTTGCGGACAGCTAGGGCACTGGGCCTCCGGCGAGAGCACAGAACGGGTAGGGGCGTGGCGGGGCAGGGCAGGGCGGAATCCGGCGTTGGCAAGCAGGACGCCGCCGAGCCGTGGCGAGTGATCTCCGCCACCACGACCAAGTACAAGTCGGCCGGTCCGCTGGCCCGCGTCCAGGCCTTCCGGGCCCGGCTCGGGTACTGGCTGGACCGGCCGCTCACGCCGTACCTGCTGGTCGTCGGCAGCACGCTGCTGCTGGTCGTGCTCGGCCTGATGATGGTCTTCTCGGCCTCGCAGATCCTCGCCCTGAACCAGCACCACGCGGCCCAGTACTACTTCCTCAAGCAGCTGATCGCGGCCATCCTCGGCCTGGTCCTGCTGATCGGCTTCGCCTCCGTCCCCGTGGCGGTGCTGCGGGTGATCGTCTACCCGGTGATGTTCGGGGTGATCGGCGCGCTCACGCTGGTCGCCGTGCCCGGCATCGGGGTGCGGATCAACGGCAACCAGAACTGGCTGGATTTCGGCTTCTTCCAGTTCCAGCCCTCCGAGTTCGCCAAGCTCGCGCTGGTGCTCTGGGGCGCCGACCTGCTCGCCCGCAAGCAGAAGGCCGGCACCCTGAACTCCTGGAAGCACCTGCTGGTACCGCTGGTGCCGGGAGCCCTGCTGCTGCTCGCGCTGATCATGTTCGGCGGCGACATGGGCACCTCGATGATCCTGGTGGCCATGGTGTTCGCGCTGCTGTGGATGGTCGGAGCACCACTGCGGCTGTTCGTGGCCACCGTCGGGGTCGCGGTGGTGGTCTGCACCGCGCTGGTCATCACCGTCCCGCACCGCGCGGAGCGACTGGGCTGCATCGGCGTCACCAAGCTCGACCCCGAAGGCGCCTGCTTCCAGGCCCTGCACGGCGTCTTCGCGTTCGCGAACGGCGGTGGCTTCGGCACCGGCCTCGGCGCCGGCGTGGAGAAATGGGGTCAGCTGCCCGAGGCGCACACCGACTTCATCTTCGCCGCGACCGGCGAGGAACTGGGCCTGGTGGGGACGCTGTCGGTGATCGGCCTCTTCGCGGCACTAGGCTACGCGGGTATCCGTGTGGCCATCGGCACGAAGGACCCCTTCGTCAGGTACGCCGCGGGAGCCGCCACCACCTGGATCATGGCGCAGGCCATGATCAACCTGGGGTCGGCGCTGGGACTGCTGCCCATTGCGGGCGTCCCGCTCCCGCTGTTCTCCTACGGCGGTTCCGCCATGCTGTCGGCCATGTCCGCGATCGGTGTGCTGCTGTGCCTGGCACGCAGTACCTCGGGCGCGAAGGCGGCCCTGGCCGCCCGGAACAAGAACTCCCGGATCAGGAAGCGACTGGCCCGGGTGCTGACACGACGACGAACCACAGCGCGCCCGGCCCCCGGGCCGGCACGCAGGGAGCGGTGAATTTCGGTGCATGTCGTACTCGCCGGCGGGGGGACCGCCGGTCACATCGAGCCGGCCATGGCCCTCGCGGACGCCCTCCGCAGGCACGACCCGTCCATCGGGATCACCGCCCTGGGCACCGAGCGCGGTCTGGAGACCCGGCTGGTGCCCGAGCGCGGCTACCAGCTGGAGCTCATCCCGGCCGTCCCGCTGCCCCGCAAGCCCACCCCGGAGCTGATCACCGTCCCCGGCCGGCTGCGCGGCACCGTGCGGGCCGCCCAGGAGATCATCGAGCGGGTCAACGCGGACGCCGTGGTCGGCTTCGGCGGCTACGTCGCGATGCCCGCCTACCTGGCCGCCAAGCGGGCCGGCGTGCCGATCGTGGTGCACGAGGCGAACGCCCGCCCGGGCCTGGCCAACAAGATCGGCGCCCGCTACAGCGACTTCGTGGCGGTCTCCACGCCCGACAGCAAGCTGCGCGACTCCCGGTACATCGGCATCCCGCTGCGCCGCACCATCGCGACCCTGGACCGCAACGCGGCCCGCCCGGAGGCCCGGCACTACTTCGGCCTCGACCAGCGGCTGCCCACCCTGCTGGTCTCCGGCGGCTCCCAGGGCGCCCGCCGGCTCAACGAGACGGTCACCGCGATCGCCCCGCGGCTGCAGCAGTACGGCGTGCAGATCCTGCACGCGGTCGGCCCCAAGAACGAGCTGCCGCAGGTCGCGGACGTCCCCGGGATGCCGCCGTACCGCCCGGTGCCGTACCTGGACCGGATGGACCTCGCCTACGCGGCGGCCGACATGATGCTCTGCCGGGCCGGTGCCATGACGGTGGCCGAGCTGGCGGCCGTCGGCCTGCCCGCCGCCTTCGTCCCGCTGCCGATCGGCAACGGCGAGCAGCGGTTGAACGCCCAGCCGATGGTCAAGGCCGGCGGCGGCCTGCTGGTGGACGACGCCGAGCTGACCCCGGACTGGGTGCTGCAGAACGTGCTGCCGGTGCTCACCGACCCGCAGCGGCTGTGGGACATGAGCCGGTCCGCGGCCGAGTTCGGCCGGCGGGACGCCGACGACCTGCTGGTCGGCATGGTCTACGAGGCGATCCAGGCCCACCGCGGCGGCCGCCGCCGTGGCTGACGGCCGGCTCGCCGACCCGCTCGAAGCGGAGCTGGAGGACGAGGAGTCC
The DNA here is from genome assembly GCF_055575795.1 of Kitasatospora sp. NPDC034023. Classification (NCBI taxonomy): domain Bacteria; kingdom Bacillati; phylum Actinomycetota; class Actinomycetes; order Kitasatosporales; family Streptomycetaceae; genus Kitasatospora; species Kitasatospora sp. NPDC034023. The sequence continues at coordinate 20,289 of NZ_JBVIRY010000002.1, read as the reverse complement.
GCTCCTCGCCTCCGGCTCTCCCGGCGGGGCATCGTGGTGCTGAGCGTGCTCGGCGCCGCGGTCTTGGGCGGGCTGGCCTGGCTGGTGTTCTACTCGTCGGTGCTGGACGTGCGCAGCGTCGCCGTCCAGGGGACGACCGACGACAAGCTGACGGCGGCCCAGGTCCGCGACGCGATCGGCGGGCTCGGCGACGGCCCGCTGGCCCGGGTGGACCTGGACGACGTCCGGCACCGGGTGGAGGCGATCCCCCGGGTGTCGAAGGCCGAGGTGTGGCGGGGCTGGCCGCACACCCTGCAGGTGAAGGTCGCCCAGCGCAAGGCGGTGGCCGCCGTCAAGGGGGAGGACGGCCGGTTCACCCAGGTGGATGCCGGGGGCGTGAGCTTCGCCACCGAGGCGGCCCCGCCGCAGGGCGTGCCGGTGGTGGAGCTGCGGCTCAGTCAGCAGGCGAACGACGTGGACGGGGTGATCTCCCGTCCGCAGTTGGTCCAGGGCGCGGTGGCGGTGGCCGCCGGGTTGCCGCCGGACGTCGCCAAGCGGGCCGGGGCGGTGCTGGTGCACTCGTACGACGACATCGAGCTGCAGCTCAGCGGGGGTGCGACGGTGCGCTGGGGGAGTCCGGAACAGATCGACCGGAAGGCCCGGGTGCTGGTGGCGCTGCTGAACCAGAAGGGTACGAACTTCGATGTGACCGCTCCGGAGGCGCCGGCGGTGTCGGGATGATCCGGTAGGTTCTGTGCCTGAGGGAGGGGTTGACGCCTCGAAGTGTCGGCCTGAACCTTGGTGGTCACCCCGGTTTCCTAAGCCGGCTGATGATCACATAGGCTCAAAAGAAAAGGGGAAGCTCGGCGTGTTCGTTGAAACACGTGCCAAGAGCCACCTAGTGTCCTGTGTCACCAGACTGTGCCACTTGGTGATGTGACGAAGGCACAGGACTAACCCTAAAGGTCAAGTTTAGGGTTGGGGTCGGCGGTCGGCATTTCGGACATTCAGTCAGAAACCAGGCTCCCTACCCATCGACATCCGTCGGAACGGACCCTCGCCGGGCCGGGCCGACCCGGAAATTCGAGGCGAGAGGCCTTCGACGTGGCAGCACCGCAGAACTACCTCGCAGTCATCAAGGTCGTCGGAATCGGCGGCGGTGGTGTCAACGCCATCAACCGGATGATCGAGGTCGGTCTCAAGGGCGTCGAGTTCATCGCGATCAACACCGATGCGCAGGCCCTCCTGATGAGCGACGCCGACGTCAAGCTCGATGTGGGCCGTGAACTCACCCGGGGCCTCGGCGCCGGCGCCAACCCCGAGGTCGGCCGCAAGGCCGCCGAGGACCACCGCGAGGAGATCGAGGAGGTCCTCAAGGGGGCCGACATGGTCTTCGTGACCGCCGGTGAAGGCGGTGGCACGGGCACGGGCGGCGCGCCCGTCGTCGCCAACATCGCGCGCTCCCTGGGCGCCCTGACCATCGGCGTGGTCACCCGCCCCTTCACCTTCGAGGGCCGGCGCCGGGCCAACCAGGCCGAGGACGGCATCGCGAGCCTGCGCGAAGAGGTCGACACCCTCATCGTGATCCCCAACGACCGGCTGCTGTCCATCTCGGACCGCCAGGTCAGCGTGCTCGACGCGTTCCGCTCGGCCGACCAGGTCCTGCTCTCCGGTGTCCAGGGCATCACCGACCTGATCACCACCCCGGGTCTGATCAACCTCGACTTCGCGGACGTCAAGTCCGTCATGTCGGAGGCCGGTTCGGCCCTCATGGGCATCGGCTCGGCCCGCGGTGAGGACCGCGCCAAGGCCGCCGCCGTGATGGCGATCTCCTCGCCGCTGCTGGAGGCCTCGATCGACGGCGCCCGAGGCGTGCTGCTCTCCATCTCGGGCGGCTCCGACCTCGGCCTGTTCGAGATCAACGAGTCGGCCCAGCTGGTCAGCGAGGCCGCCCACCCCGAGGCCAACATCATCTTCGGCGCGGTCATCGACGACGCGCTCGGCGACGAGGTCCGGGTCACCGTCATCGCGGCCGGCTTCGACGGCGGGCAGCCGCCGGCGATCGTCCGTGACCCGGTGGTCAAGTCCACCGCCTCGGACCGCCCGGCCACCCCGCCGGCCGCCCCGGACCGCCCGGCCAGCCGGCCGTCGTACGGGAGCATCGGCTCGGTGGCGTCCCGTTCGGAGGAGACCCCGGCCGCGTCGACCCGGGCCGAGACCCCGGCCACCACGACCGCCGCCGCCCCGGTGCCGCCGCAGGTGCAGCCGGTCCGGCAGCCCTACGTGGAGAGCCCGGCCGAGGAACTCGACGTCCCGGACTTCCTTAAGTGATCGATCACGCGGTACACGCGGGTGCTCACTTCGCCTTCACCGACCGGTGGGGCGGGGTGAGCACTTCGCCGTACGGGGAGCTCAACCTCGGCGGCGCCGTGGGGGACGACCCGGGGGCCGTCCGGGAGAACCGGGCGCTCGCCGCCCGGGAGCTGGGGATCGAACCGGCCGACGTGGTGTGGATGAACCAGGTGCACGGCGCCGAGGTCGCCGTGGTGACGGAGCGCCAGCCGCTGGGGGCGGCCCCGACGGTGGACGCGGTGGTCACCGACCGGCCGCTCGCCCTCGCGGTGCTGACCGCCGACTGCACTCCGGTGCTGCTGGCCGACCCGGTGGCCGGCGTGGTGGGCGCGGCCCACGCGGGCCGGCCCGGGCTGGCGGCCGGGGTGGTGCCCGCGGTGGTCCGGGCGATGGTCGAACTGGGGGCCGAGCCCGGGCGGATCACCGCCGCCACCGGGCCCGCGGTCTGCGGCAGCTGCTACGAGGTGCCGGCCGAGCTGCGCGCCGAGGTCGCCGCGGTGGTGCCGGAGGCCTTCGCCGAGACCTCCTGGGGGACCCCGGCCCTGGACGTGCCGGAGGGAGTCGCGGCCCAGCTGGCCGCGATGGGGGTCAAGGAGCCGGTGCGGTCACCGGTCTGCACCCTCGAATCCGCCGATCACTACTCCTACCGCCGCGAGCAGCGCACGGGTCGGCTCGCGAGCTACGTCTGGTTGGGCTCCGATCATTGATGACGAATGACATCTACGGACCGTTCCCGGGTGGTCCCGGCCCCTTCTCGCCCGGTCAGGACTGGCTGGGTGCGCTGACGGAGGGCCGACGGGCCCGGTACGAGGAGCTCGGGACCAACCTCGAGGTGGTCGAGCGCCGGATCGCGGCCGCCTGTGCGGCCGCCGGGCGCTCCCGGGACGAGGTCACCCTGATCGTCGTCACCAAGACCTACCCCGCCGAGGACACCGCGCTGCTGGCCGGACTGGGTGTGACGGATGTCGCGGAGAACCGCGACCAGGACGCCGCACCCAAGGCGGAGCAGTGCAGAAACCTTCCTCTTGACTGGCACTTCGTCGGACAGCTGCAGACCAACAAGGTGCGCTCGGTCGTCGGATACGCGAACCACGTGCACTCGGTGGACCGGCTGCGGCTGGTCGAGTCGCTCTCCGCGGCGGTGCTCAAGTCGGAGCGCCCCGAGCTGGGCTGCCTGGTGCAGGTGGCGCTGGACAAGGCGCACGGCGAGGGCGCGCACCGGGCCGGGGTCGCGCCGGAGGACGTCGCGCGGCTGGCCGACGCCATCGCCGACACGCCCGGGCTGCGGCTTGACGGTGTGATGACCGTCGCTCCGCTGGCCGGGCCGCTGGCCGGAGACCCGGCCCGGGCCTTCGATCGGCTGGCGGAAATCGCAACCGGCGTACGGACGGCCCATCCTGCTGCCACCATGGTCTCCGCAGGCATGAGCGGCGACCTTGAGCAGGCGATTGCCGCCGGAGCGACACATGTGCGCGTCGGAACGGCGGTACTCGGAGTGAGGTCACCCCTCAGGTAACGTCACCGGGTAAGTAGATCAGACTGCAGGACAAAATAGGACAGAATCTAGCAGCTCTTCGGAGCGCTAGCGAACCGTGGATCGCAGCTCCGCGGACCCCACTCCACGAACCCTGACAGGCCGTCGGCCTGACGCGCCGTCGTGGATGGACCGTGGAATCCGCAGGCAGGGCCGTACGGCCCCGGCCGCCGGGAGACGGATCCGGTCCCACGGAGTGAGCGAAGCGAGCGACCATCGGACGGGGCGCGGCTTCGCGGAGTAGCCACCGGGCGCCAGCTCGGTGGCCATGAGCGGAGGAGACAGGAGCATGGCCGGCGCAATGCGCAAGATGGCGGTCTACCTCGGCCTCGTGGAGGACGAGACGTACGACGGCCAGGGGTACGACCCCGACGACGACTACGACGCGGACCCCGAGCCGATCCGGACGGGACAGCGGACCGAGGACATCCCCCGGCCGGCCGCCCCGGCCGCCGCCACGCCCGCCCCGGTCTCCTCGATCACTCCGCAGCCGGTGCCGGCGGCGGTGCCGATCCGACAGGAGACCCCGAGGATGGCCCCCGTGTCGTCCATCACACCCGAACGCCGCCACAACCTGGAGAAGAGCGCCCCGGTGATCATGCCCAAGGTAGTGAACGAACGAGAGCCCTACCGCATCACCACGCTGCACCCCCGGACCTACAACGAGGCCCGTACCATCGGGGAACAGTTCCGTGGCGGCACTCCTGTGATCATGAATCTGACCGAGATGGACGACACGGATGCGAAGCGGCTCGTAGACTTCGCCGCTGGACTCGTCTTCGGTCTGCACGGCAGTATCGAGCGCGTGACACAGAAGGTGTTCCTGCTGTCGCCTGCTAACGTCGATGTCACGGCGGAGGACAAGGCTCGGATCGCCGAGGGTGGGTTCTTCAACCAGAGCTGACCCGGCCACGACTTTACGTGTGGATCTGATCAACAGTGGGTTAGCGACAGGTGACGAGGGCGGGCCCGAGGGCTCGGGACCGGGGAGAGGGAAAACGCGATGGACATCGTGTGGGCGGTGCTCTACTACGCCCTGACCGTCTTCCTGGTGTTCCTGCTCGTGCGACTGGTCATGGACTGGGTCTTCCAGTTCGCGCGTTCGTGGCGGCCTGGCAAGGCCATGGTCCTGGTCCTGGAGGCCACGTACACTGTCACGGATCCGCCGCTCAAGCTTCTTCGGCGGCTCATTCCGCCGTTGCGTTTCGGGGGCGTGGCGCTCGACCTGTCCTTCTTCGTACTGATGATCATTGTGTATGTCCTGATCTCGCTTGTGCACCCCTAGTCGTAGGTGAGCGATGCGACAGGATGCCGGTGTGCCGACGATCACGTTGAGGTGAAGAGATGCCATTGACCCCCGAGGACGTTCGGAACAAGCAGTTCACGACCGTCCGCCTGCGTGAAGGCTATGACGAGGACGAGGTCGATGCCTTCCTCGACGAGGTCGAGGCGGAGCTGACGCGCCTCCTCCGGGAGAACGAGGACCTGCGCGCCAAGCTGGCCGCCGCGACTCGTGCCGCCGCGCAGAACCAGGCCAACCTGCGCAAGGAGCCGCCGCAGGACGCCCCCCGTCAGGGTGGCGCCCCCGTCCCGGCCGCCATATCCGGCCCGCCGATCCCCGGCCAGCAAGGCCCGGGCGGCCCGCAGCAGATGGGCCCCGGCGGCCCGCAGCAGCAGATGGGTCAGGGTGGTCCGCAGCAGATGGGCCCCGGTGGCCCGCAGCAGCAGATGGGCAACCAGCCGCTCGGCCTGCCCGCCGGCTCCGCCCCGCAGCTGCCGCCGGCCGGCGGCCAGCAGCAGATGAACCAGACCATGGGCGGCCAGCAGCAGCTGGTCCAGCCGATGGGCGGTCAGATGCTCCAGCCCATGGGCGGCCCCGGTGGCCCGCAGCAGATGGGCAACCCGATGGGCCAGGGTATGGGCCAGGGCATGGGCCAGGGCCAGGGTATGGGCCAGGGCATGGGTCAGCAGCAGATGCAGCAGATGGGCGGCCCCATGGGCGGCCAGCAGCAGATGGGCAACCCGCAGCAGATGGGCGGCCCGCTCGGCGCCCCGATGCAGCAGCAGGGCCCCGGTGGCGACAGCGCGGCCCGCGTGCTGGCGCTCGCCCAGCAGACCGCCGACCAGGCGATCTCCGAGGCCCGTTCCGAGGCCAACAAGATCGTCGGCGAGGCGCGCAGCCGGGCCGAAGGCCTCGAGCGCGACGCCCGTGCCAAGGCCGACGCCCTGGAGCGGGACGCGCAGGAGAAGCACCGCGTCGCGATGGGCTCCCTGGAGTCCGCGCGGGCCACGCTGGAGCGCAAGGTCGAGGACCTGCGGGCGTTCGAGCGTGAGTACCGCACGCGTCTGAAGTCGTACCTGGAGACCCAGCTCCGTCAGCTGGAGTCGCAGGCCGACGACTCGCTCGCCCCGCCGCGGATCCCCGCCACCGCGTCGCTGCCGCCGGCAGCCTCGTCGATGGCGTCGGCCGGTGCCGGTGCGATGGGCAGCGGTGCGCCGAGCTTCGGTGGCAACCAGCCGTCCTTCGGGGGCAGCTCGCCGTCCTTCGGCGGGAACAGCTCCTTCGGCGGCAACACCTCGGCGCCGAGCTTCGGTGGACAGCCCAACGTCGGCAACAGCGGTGCTCCGCAGATGCAGCCGGCCGGGATGACCCAGCCGATGGCGGCCGTCCGGCCGCAGCCGCCGCAGCCGATGCAGCAGGCTCCGGCGCCGATGCGGGGCTTCCTGATCGACGAGGACGGCGACAACTGAGGTTGTAGCAGGGCCTTCTGAGGGCGTCCCCTTTCTGACCTCCGGGTCGGGGAGGGGGCGCCTTCTTGTGTGGGCGGGTGGGGGTGGAGACGGGGCCGGACCGGGGGTTCGGGGGAGGGGCGCGGGGTGGGTGTGGGTATGGCGAAGCCGCCGTCACCCGGGGGTGACGGCGGCTTCGCCGGGGGTCAGGCCTTGCGGAGTTGGAAGGCGAGGCCGAGCGAGTCGTCGGTGAAGGTCTCGGAGTCCCAGTCGGCTGCGCCGGCGGCGAAGTCGGTGGCGAGGACCTCCTCGGCGACGAGGGGGCCGTGTTCGGCGATGGCCTCGGCGGTCTCCTCGGTGGCGGCGCGCCAGCGCAGGACGATGCGGTCGGCGACGTCCAGGCCGGAGTTCTTGCGGGCCTCCTGGATCTGGCGGATGGCGTCGCGGGCGACGCCGAGGCGCTTGAGCTCCGGGGTGATGGCCAGGTCGAGGGCGACGGTGGCGCCGGACTCGTTGGCGACGGCCCAGCCCTCGCGCGGGGTCTCGGTGATGATCACCTCGTCCGGCGAAAGGGTGATCGTCTCGCCGTCGAGCTCGACGCGGGTCTCGCCGTCGGCGCGCAGCTCGGCGGCCAGGCGGGCGGCGTCGGTGGCGGCGACCGCCTTGGCGACGTCCTGCACGCCCTTGCCGAAACGCTTGCCCAGCGCGCGGAAGTTGGCCTTGGCGCTCGTGTCGACGAGTGAGCCCCCGACCTCCGCGAGCGACTCCAGGGTGGAGACGTTGAGCTCCTCGGCGATCTGCGCGCGCAGGTCGGCGGGCAGCTCCTCCCAGCCCTGGGCGGCGACCAGCGCGCGGGAGAGCGGCTGACGGGTCTTCACGCCGGACTCGGCGCGGGTGGCCCGGCCCAGCTCGACCAGGCGGCGGACCAGCGCCATGTGCCGGGAGAGGTCCGCGTCGATCAGCGACTCGTCGGCCTGTGGCCAGGTGGCCAGGTGGACCGAGGCCGGGGCGTCCGGGACGACCGGGACGACCAGGTCCTGCCAGACCTGCTCGGTGATGAACGGGGTGAGCGGGGCCATCAGGCGGGTGACCGTCTCCAGCGCCTCGTGCAGGGTGGCCAGCGCGGCGGCGTCGCCCTGCCAGAAGCGGCGGCGGCCGCGGCGGACGTACCAGTTGGACAGGTCGTCGACGAAGCCGGAGAGCAGCTTGCCGGCGCGCTGGGTGTCGTACGCCTCGAAGGCCGCGTCGACCTCGCGGACCAGGGTGTTCAGCTCGGAGAGCACCCAGCGGTCCAGCTGCGGGCGGTCGGCCGGGGCCGGGTCGCTCGCGGAGGGCGCCCAGTTCGAGGTGCGGGCGTACAGGGCCTGGAAGGCGACGGTGTTCCAGTAGGTGAGGAGGGTCTTGCGGACCACCTCCTGGATGGTGCCGTGGCCGACCCGGCGGGCCGACCAGGGCGAGCCGCCGGCCGCCATGAACCAGCGGACGGCGTCGGCGCCGTGCTGGTCCATCAGCGGGATGGGCTGCAGGATGTTGCCCAGGTGCTTGGACATCTTGCGGCCGTCCTCGGCCAGGATGTGGCCCAGGCAGACGACGTTCTCGTAGCTGTTCTTGTCGAACACCAGGGTGCCGACCGCCATCAGCGTGTAGAACCAGCCGCGGGTCTGGTCGATCGCCTCGGAGATGAACTGCGCCGGGTAGCGCTTCTCGAACAGCTCCTTGTTCTGGTACGGGTAGCCGTACTGGGCGAAGGGCATCGAGCCCGAGTCGTACCAGGCGTCGATGACCTCGGGCACGCGGGTGGCGGTGCCGCCGCAGTCGCGGCAGGCGAAGGTCACCGCGTCGATGTACGGGCGGTGCGGGTCGAGTCCGCTCTGGTCGGTGCCGGTGAGCTCGGTCAGCTCGGCCAGCGAGCCGACGCAGGTGAGGTGGCCCTCCTCGCAGCGCCAGATCGGCAGCGGGGTGCCCCAGTAGCGGTTGCGGCTGAGCGCCCAGTCGATGTTGTTGTTCAGCCAGTCGCCGAAACGGCCGTGCTTGACCGTCTCAGGGAACCAGTTGGTGGCCTCGTTCTCGCGGATCAGCGCGTCCTTGACGGCGGTGGTCCGGATGTACCAGGACGGCTGCGCGTAGTAGAGCAGCGCGGTGTGGCAGCGCCAGCAGTGCGGGTAGCTGTGCTCGTACGGCAGGTGGCGGAAGAGCAGGCCGCGCTCCTTGAGGTCCGCGACCAGGGCCTCGTCGGCCTTCTTGAAGAACTGGCCGCCGACCAGCGGGACCTCGGGGGCGAAGGTGCCGTCGGCGAGCACCGGGTTGACCACCGGCAGGCCGTACTTGCGGCAGGTCGCGAGGTCGTCCGCGCCGAAGGCGGGGGACTGGTGGACGATGCCGGTGCCGTCCTCGGTGGTGACGTAGTCGGCGTTGAGGACGTAGTGCGCGTTCTCGATCTCGACCAGGTCGAAGGGGCGGCGGTAGGCCCAGCGCTCCATCTCGGCGCCGGTGAAGGACTCGCCGGTGGTCTCCCAGCCCTCGCCGAGGGCCTTGGCGACCAGCGGCTCGGCGACGACCAGCTTCTCGTTGCCGTCGGTGGCCACCACGTAGGTGACCTCGGGGTGGACGGCGGCGGCGGTGTTGGAGACCAGGGTCCACGGGGTGGTGGTCCACACCAGCAGGGCGGCCTGGCCGGCCAGCGGGCCGCTGGTCAGCGGGAAGCGGACGAAGACCGAGGGGTCGACCACGGTCTCGTAGCCCTGGGCCAGCTCGTGGTCGGACAGGCCGGTGCCGCAGCGCGGACACCAGGGGGCGACCCGGTGGTCCTGGACCAGCAGGCCCTTGTCGAAGATCTGCCGGAGCGACCACCAGACGGACTGGACGTACGACGGGTCCATCGTCCGGTAGGCCGAGTCCAGGTCGACCCAGTACCCCATGCGGGTGGTCAGCTCGGCGAAGGCGTCGGTGTGGCGGGTCACCGAGTCGCGGCACTTGGCGTTGAACTCGGCGATGCCGTACGCCTCGATGTCCTGCTTGCCGGAGAAGCCGAGCTCCTTCTCGACGGCGAGCTCGACCGGGAGGCCGTGGCAGTCCCAGCCGGCCTTGCGGGCGACGTGGTAGCCCTTCATGGTCCGGTAGCGCGGGAAGACGTCCTTGAAGACGCGGGCCTCGATGTGGTGGGCGCCGGGCATGCCGTTGGCGGTCGGCGGGCCCTCGTAGAAGACCCACTCGGGGCGGCCCTCGGACTGTTCCAGACTGCGCTGGAAGATCTTGTTGTCCTGCCAGAACGACAGGATCTGGTGCTCCAGGGCAGGCAGGTCCACCTGCGCCGGGACGGGGTTGTAGGAGCTGCTCATCGCGGGCGTCTACCTCCGGCGGATGCTGGGACTGGATCCTCCGGAGGGACGAGACGGCCAGGCCGCCCCGCGGTACCACCCTCCTTGGCCGCGGTGCTGCGTTGCGGCCCTCTTGTTTGGGCTTGCTGCCGGGTCTAGTGGACCGCCGCGGGCTTCGCGGTGGCCGTTCTTCCGGCGGCTCCGGGGTGATCTTCCCGTCGTGCACACCCCCGGGCTCGCACCATCCCCGGGTCGCTCGTGGCTGCGTACGTCGGTACTCGTCCCATCTGCGCCTTGCAGGGCCAGTGTATCGGCCGGGCGAGTCGGTTTGTCCAAACCGTTTCGGGCGGGCGGCCTCCGGGGCGGGCGGCCGGGTTGGTGGCCGGGCTGGTGGCGGGGCTGGTCAGGGCGGTGGTCGGGGCGGTGGTTAGGCGGGGGCGATGTGGGCACAACCCTGTCAGCGCGAGGGGCGTGGCGGCTGGGGCGGCTGCCTGGGTGGGATCGTCATGAGGCGTCGGTATGTCATGTTGTGACCGGTTTTGATCGGGATTATCGTTCCGGCACTGGAAGCCGCCGGGAACCGGCGGCTCGATTCGTTCGTAGATGGAGTCGAAGCCATGGCTGAGAAGGGAACCGGCGCGGGTACCGCCACCAAGCGGGCACGCAAGGCCGTGGCGGTCGATCCAGGGGAGGGGACCGTGACCACTACCGCACCGAAGTCCAGCACCGACACCGTCACCGTGCCGCGTGGGGCCGAGTCCGTGGACCCGGCAACGCTGCCGGTCCGGCCCGGCGAGGATCCGTGGACCACCGAGGAGGTCCACGAGCTCCACAACGAGCTGATCGGCGAGCTGGAGCGGCTGCAGAACGAGATCGACGCCGCCGAGGCGGCCATCTCCGGTCTGATGCGCGACTCCAACGACGGGGCCGGCGACGACCAGGTCGACGCCGGGACGAAGAACATCTCGCGGGAGAGCGAGCTGGCGCTGGCCAACAACGCGCGCGACAGCCTCGCCCAGACCGAGCGCGCCCTGGGCCGGCTGGAGGGCGTCGGGTTCGGCACCTGCGAGTCCTGCGGAAAGGCCATCGGCAAGGCCCGGATGCAGGCCTTCCCGCGGGCGACGCTCTGCGTGCAGTGCAAGGCCAAGCAGGAACGCCGCTGAACCGGCTGCCGAACCGGGCGACCGGAGCGACGCGGGGGGTCGGGCTTGCCGTACGCTCGACCCCGTAACGTCGCCTGACTCGTCTGTTCGTGGTTGCGGACGCGGTCGGGTCGGCACTGGCCCACCACCCTCCCCCTCCTACGCCGGGGGAGCTCCATCGGCAGCGGAGCGGATCATCAGTACGCAAGGTTCCCCCCAGACCCGGGACGACGCAGTCCCGTCCCCCGCCGATGGCGTGGAGGTGCCCGTGGCCGAGCCGTCCGAGGCGGCGTCCGTGGACGAACCGACGGTGGCGGAGAAGCCCAAGGGCCCGCGGCGGATCGGGGTACTGCTGGTCATCGCGGTCCTCGCCTTCCTGATCGACCTCGCCAGCAAGCTGCTGGTCGTCGCCAAGCTGGAGAACCACTCGGCGATCAAGGTGATCGGGGACGTCGTCACCTTCCAGGTGATCCGCAACTCGGGCGCGGCGTTCGGCATGGGCCAGGCCCTGACCGTCGTCTTCACGATGATCGCCTCCGCCGTCATCGTGGTGATCTGGCGGATCGCCCGCCGGCTGTACAGCCTGCCGTGGGCGATCGCGCTCGGACTGCTGCTCGGCGGGGCGCTGGGCAACCTCACCGACCGGCTGTTCCGCTGGCCCGGCGTCTTCCGCGGACACGTCGTGGACTTCATCTCCGTCCAGCATTTCGCGGTCTTCAACCTCGCCGACTCGGCGATCGTCTGCGGCGGGATCCTGGTCGTGCTGCTGTCCTTCCGGGGCAGCAACCCGGACGGGACCGTCCACCAGCAGGGTGGCAAGGAGGAGTAGCGCGGCGGCCGCCCGCCCGCCCCGGGAAGGGGCGGGCCGGGTTTCCGGCATACTCGTACGGGTGAGTACCGCAGCGCAGATCCGAAGCCTCCCCGTTCCCGACGGCCTGGAGGGCGAACGCCTCGACGCCGCCCTGGCCCGGATGTTCGGCTTCTCCCGGACCAAGGCCGCCGAGCTGGCCGCCGACGGCAAGGTGACGCTCGACGGCGCCGTGGCCGGAAAGTCGGACCGGGTGACCGGCGGTTCCTGGCTGGAGGTCGAGATCCCCGCCCCCGCCGCCCCGGTGCAGATCGTCGCCGAGCACGTCGAGGGCATGCGGATCGTCCACGACGACGAGGACATCGTGCTGGTCGACAAGCCGGTCGGCGTCGCCGCGCACCCCAGCCCGGGCTGGACCGGCCCCACCGTGATCGGCGGGCTCGCCGCGGCCGGGTACCGGATCTCCACCTCGGGCGCGGCCGAGCGGCAGGGCATCGTGCACCGGCTGGACGTCGGCACCTCGGGCCTGATGGTCGTCGCCAAGTCCGAGCGCGCGTACACCGACCTCAAGCGGCAATTCCACGACCGGATCACCGACAAGCGGTACCACACGCTGGTCCAGGGGCACCCGGACCCGATGAGCGGCACCGTGGACGCGCCGATCGGGCGGCACCCCAGCTCGGACTGGAAGTGGGCGGTGACCCAGGACGGCAAGGCGTCCGTCACGCACTACGACCTGATCGAGGCGTACCGGGCCGCGTCGCTGCTGGCGATCAAGCTGGAGACCGGGCGCACCCACCAGATCCGCGTCCACATGTCCGCGCTGCGGCACCCGTGCGTGGGCGACCTGACGTACGGGGCCGACCCGACGCTGGCCAAGCGGCTCGGGCTGACCCGGCAGTGGCTGCACGCGGTGTCGCTCGGCTTCGAGCACCCGTCGGACGGGCAGTGGGTCGAGTTCTCCAGCGAGTACCCCGCCGACCTGCAGGGCGCGCTGGACGTCATCGCGGCGGAGAGCTGACATGAGCACTGGCGTGGGGATCGCCATCCGGGTCGCCGAGGGTGACGCCGACCTGGCGCTCGTGCGGGCGGTCCGGCGGGAGGTGTTCATCGTCGAGCAGAACGTGCCGGAGGAGCTGGAGTACGACCGGTACGACGGGACCTCGGTGCACCTGCTGGCGGTGGGCGCCGACGGGGCCGCGCTCGGCACCGGGCGGCTGATCTTCGGCGACCAGGCGCGGGAGCTGACCGGGGGCGTCGAGGGGCGGGTGCTGCTCGGGCGGCTCGCGGTGCTGCCGGCGGCCCGGGGGACCGGGCTGGGGGCGCAGCTCGTGCGGGCGATCGAGGCCGCGGGGGCGGAGCGCGGGGCCTCGGAGGTGGAGCTGCACGCGCAGGTCCACGCGCTCGGGTTCTACGAGCGGCTCGGGTACGTGGCGGAGGGACCGGTGTACGACGACGCCGGGATTCCGCACCGGACGATGACCCGGGTGCTGTAGGCGGCGCTGTAGGCCTTGCGTTTCGCGCGGTTCCCCGCGCCCCGTCGGGGCGCGGGGAATTCGTGTTCGGTGGTGGGCTTCGGGGGTGGGTTTCGGGGGTGGGGGAGAGGCGAGGCGGAGCCGTACGCAACCCGGGCGTAGTGGGGTGAACCGGGCTCACGGCGGGCCGGCTTCAGGGGTGCTTATCAGGCGCCTACCCGGACGGCGGATACGATCAGCGGCCATGGAGTTCGGTGGGGCATGGCGTCGCTGGCGCGGCCGGGGTACGACGGTCAGGCGAAGGGTGCTGGCCGGTGCGGTCGCCCTGGTGGCGGTGGCCGGGGTGGGCACGGCGACAGTGGCGTCCGGCGGTGAGCAGACGGTCCGACAGGAGGACCGTTTCCTCAGCATGCCGGAGACGCCCGGCGGCACGCAGCAGGTCCAGCTGGACACCTCGTTCTTCACCGCCGGAAGCGGTCCGCGTCCGGCGGTGCTGCTGGCGCACGGCTTCGGCGGCTCCAAGGAGGGCGAGCGCGAACGCGCCCAGCAGCTCGCCCGGCAGGGGTACGCGGTGCTGACCTGGTCGGCGCGCGGGTTCGGCCGCTCGGGCGGCAAGATCGGCCTCAACGCGCCGGACCGCGAGGTCGAGGACGTCCGGCACCTGGTGGACTGGTTGGCCCAGCGGCCCGAAGTGCAGCTCGACGGGCCCGGCGACCCGAAGGTCGGCATCACCGGCGCCTCGTACGGCGGGGCGATCTCGCTGCTGGCCTCCGCGTACGACCACCGGATCGACGCGGTGGCGACCCAGATCACCTGGTGGAACCTGGCGGACGCGCTGTTCCCGCAGGGCGTGCAGGGCTCGGCCGCGGCGGACGGCGTGTTCAAGAAGCTGTGGGCCGGGATCTTCTTCACCACCGGCTCGGCCGGGGACCTCGGGCCGTCCGGCGGTGCGCCGCGCGAGGGCGGCGAGGCTAAGCCGATGGCGGACGGGCAGGCCGGGTGCGGGCGGTTCCTGGAGTCGCTCTGCCAGATGTACGACCGGGTCGCCACCGCCGGGCACGCCGACCCGGAGGCCGTCGCGCTGCTGGACCGCTCCAGCCCGTCCTCGGTCGCCGCGCAGCTCAAGGCGCCCACGCTGGTGGTGCAGGGGCAGCAGGACTCGCTGTTCCCGCTCGACCAGGGCGACCGGATCGCGCAGGCGATCGCCGCGAACGGCGCGCCGGTGGCGGTGGACTGGTTCGCCGGCGGACACGACGGGGGGACGGACACCAGCGCGCGGGTCGACGACCGGGTGACGGCCTGGTTCGAGCACTACCTGCGAGGCCGCGGCAACGACACCGGGCCGGCGTTCCGGGTGACCCGGACCGGCGGGGTGGACTCCACCGGCTTCCAGGCCGTGCTGCGCGGGGCCACCGCCGACCGCTACCCCGGGCTCGGCGGGACGGGCTCGCGGGCCGTCGCGGTGACGGGCGGGGAGAAGACCATCGCCAACCCGCCCGGCGGGGCGCCGCCGGGGATCTCGACGCTGCCGGGCATCGGCGCCCTGAGCCAGGCCGCCTCGCTGGGCGCCGGGCTGTCGCTGGACTTCCCCGGGCAGAACGCCGCCTTCGACTCGCCGCCGCTGGACTCGCCGCTGCACCTGACCGGGCAGCCGACCGTGCCGGTGCGGGTGAAGGCGGACCGGCCGGACGCGGTGCTGTTCGCGAAGCTGTACGACGTCGGGCCGGACGGCAAGGCGGTGCTGCCGCAGCAGCTCGCCGCGCCGCTGCGGGTCACCGGCGCGGACGCCGGGCGGACGGTCACCGTGGCGCTGCCGACGGTGGACCACACCTTCCCGGCCGGGCACCGGGTGCGGCTGGTGCTGGCGAGCACCGACCTCGCGTACGCCTCGCCCGTCGAGTCGGCCACCTACCAGGTCGCGCCGGCCGGGGTGATCACCGCGCCGACCGTTCAGGAGCTGGTCACCGAAGCGGCGCCGCTGCCCGCGCGGACCTGGCTGCTGCCGCTGGCCGCCGTGGTGGTGGCTGCGGGCCTGGTGCTGACGCCGCGGCTGCGGCGTCGGCGGGCGGCCGGCGGCCCGGAGTTCGATCCGGAGCTGGCCGCGGTCCCGCTGCGGATCAGCGGGCTGAGCAAGCGCTACAAGGGCTCCCAGGACCGCTACGCCGTAAGGGAGTTGGGCTTCCGGGTGGACCAGGGGCAGGTGCTCGGGCTGCTCGGGCCGAACGGCGCGGGCAAGACCACCACGCTGCGGATGCTGATGGGCCTGATCCGGCCGGACGCCGGGGAGATCCGGATCTTCGGGCACCTGGTGCGGCCCGGGGCGCCGGTGCTGTCGCGGGTCGGGGCGTTCGTGGAGGGAGCGGGCTTCCTGCCGCACCTCACCGGGCGGGCCAACCTGCGGCTGTACTGGCAGGCGACCGGGCGGCCGGAGGCCGACGCGTGCTTCGAGGGGGCGCTGGCCATCGCGGGGCTCGGGGAGGCGCTGGACCGCGCGGTGCGGACGTACTCGCAGGGCATGCGGCAGCGGCTGGCGATCGCGCAGGCCATGCTCGGGATGCCGGACCTGCTGATCCTGGACGAGCCGACCAACGGGCTGGACCCGCCGCAGATCCGCGAGATGCGCGAGGTGATGATCCGGTACGCAGCGGGCGGGCGGACGGTGATCGTTTCGAGTCACCTGCTGTCCGAGGTCGAGCAGAGCTGTACGGATCTGGTCGTGATGGACCGAGGGAAGCTGGTGACGGCCGGTGCCGTCAGTGAGATCGTCGGGTCGTCGGAGCTGCTGATGATCGGCGTCGCCGCTTCGTACGACCCGGAGTCGGCGGCCGAGAAGGTGGCCGCGCTGGCCGGGGTCGGCTCGGCGGAGGCCGTCGAGGACGGGCTGCTGGTACGGCTCGACGGCCTGGCCGCGAGCGAACTGCTCGCGGAGCTGGTGCGGCTGGGGGTGCCGGTGCAGAGCGCCGGGCCGCAGCGGCGGTTGGAGGACGCGTTCCTGTCGTTGATCGGAGGTGGCGAGCGATGAGCCAGGTCTCGGAGGTCTCCGCAGTCTCGGCTGACCACGCGGAGGGGTACCGGGCGAGCCGGACGCTGCCGCTGCGGGTGGAGGCGATGCGCCAGCTGCGCCGGCGCCGCACCCTGGTGATCGGCGCGGTGCTGGCCGCCATGCCGTTCGTCCTCCTGGCCGCGTTCCAGATCGGCGGCACCCCGGGCCGACCCGACCGGACCACCTTCATCGAGCTGGCCACCGCCTCGGGCGCCAACTTCGCGGTCACCATGCTCTTCGTGGGCACCGGCTTCATGCTGGTGATCCCGGTCGCGCTGTTCTGCGGGGACACCGTCGCCTCGGAGGCCAGCTGGTCCTCGCTGCGGTACCTGCTGGCCGCGCCCGTGCCCCGGGCCCGGCTGCTGGCCCGCAAGTTCACGGTCGGGCTGGTGTTCTCGGCGGTCGCCGTGGTCATGCTGCCCGCGATCGGACTGGTCGTCGGGACCGCCGCCTACGGGTGGGGCGACCTCAAGCTGCCCGCCGGGGCCAGCCTGCCGGCCGGCGAGGCGCTGCCCAGGATCGCCATCGCGGTGGCCTTCGTCTTCCTGAGCGAGATCGTGATCGCGGCCCTCGCGTTCTGGCTGTCCACGGCGACGGACGCGCCGTTGGGCGCGGTCGGCGGCGCGGTGTTCGCGTCGATCATCACCGGGGTGCTGGACGCCGTCACCGCGCTCGGCGACCTGCGGGAATGGCTGCCGGCGCACTGGCAGTACGCCTGGGCGGACGCGCTGCAGCCGCAACTGGAATGGGGCGGGATGGTGCAGGGCGTCTCGCTGTCGCTCTCGTACGCGGCGGTGCTGCTGGCGCTCGCGTTCCGGGGGTTCGCGCGCAAGGACGTGGTGTCGTAGGGCCCGGACGGTGTCATGGGGCCCGGTGGTGTCGTGGCGGCGGGTGGGACATGGGGGATCATGGGTGGGTAGCTGACCTCTGCAGGTGAAGGACCCCAACCGTGGCCCAGATCGTCCTCTTCCACTCCGCCTACGGGCTGCGCCCCGCCGTGCACGCCGCCGCCGACCGGCTGCGCGTCGCCGGACACACCGTGCACACGCCGGACCTGTTCGACGGGCGGACCTTCGACTCGGTCGAGGAGGCGCAGGAGTTCCAGGAGGAGATCGGCGGCCGCGACGAACTGCTGAAGCGAGCGGTGACGGCCGCCGCGCCGGTGTCCGAGGGCGGGCTGGTGTACGCGGGCTTCTCGCTCGGCGGTGCCGTCGCGCAGAACCTGGCGCTGGCCGACGAGAAGGCGCGCGGGCTGCTGCTCCTGCACGGCACCTCGGACCTGCGGGAGGACGCCGCCACGTCGATCCCCGTCCAGCTGCACATCGCGGAGCCGGACCCCTTCGAGCCGGAGGACTGGCTGAACGCCTGGTACCTGCGGATGCGGCGGGCCGGGGCGGAGGTCGAGGTGCACCGCTACCGGGGGGCCGGGCACCTGTTCACCGACCCGGAGCTGCCGGACTACGACGAGCAGGCGGCGGAGCGGGCCTGGGCGGCGTCGCTGGACTTCCTGGTGGAGGTGGACGGGCAGGAGGACTGGCGGGGACCGCAGGACTGACGGGCAGCAGGGCTGACGGGGGCCGTCAGTAGGTCGCGGGTCCGGGAAGGCCAGGTCGAAGCGAAGGCTTCGGTCTGGCCTTCGGCGTTTCCAGGGGTGGAGACCGCCGACGTCGCCGCCGACGTCGCGTGGGGCTGACGAGGCGTCATGTGACCGGTGGAGCACGAGTGGTGAGGCGCCGGGGGGACGGTCGGGAAGTGGCGGAAGTGCCGGTCGCGCACCGGTTCGCGGGTCGGAAAGACTGTTTCCGGACAGCTACCCACAGTGATCAACAGGGTAGTGGTCCAGACCTCTTGTCGAGCATGTGTCACTCTGCCAGCACGGATGATCGAGCTACGAACTGTTGTTAACCAAACGGCCGCCCCGGCGTCACCGTCCGACGGGTGGTCAGGTTGACCGGATTTCCCACGGCGTCGTTGATCTCCCGGGAAACCACTCCATAGAGTCGCGGTGCACTCCACCTCACCAGTTCGCCGAATCCGCGGAAATGCCGGCGAGCCATTCCCGCGACTAATCATTGGGGCGGCACATGCTTGTTCTCGGAATCACCAACAACGACCTGGCCGGCGCCTGCCTGGTTCAGGACGGAACGGTCGTCGCGGCCGTCAGCGAGGAGCGCTTCTCCCGGATCAAGGACCACAAGGCCTGGCCGGAGCAGTCGATCGACTACGTCCTGAAGGAGGCCGGGGTCACCCTTTCCGATGTCGACCGGGTGGCCTACGGGTGGCAGGCGGGATTCAGCGCCGAAAAGCACCTGCTGCTCTATGTGGACCGCATTTCGGAGGAGGCCAGGCTGCGCCCCGAGGCGCTTCCGCACCTCCGCAAGCGGATATCCGACGAAATTCAGAACGACCGCGAGAAGCGCGGCGAGTTCGATGCCTTCATCGAAGCGAACGGGCTGCGCGGCAAGGTGGTTCACGTCGACCACCACGAGTCGCACGGGCTGGGCGCCTACCTCTGCTCCCCGTTCGACGACGCCCTCGTGGTCACCTGCGACGGCCGTGGGGACTT
The DNA here is from genome assembly GCF_055575795.1 of Kitasatospora sp. NPDC034023. Classification (NCBI taxonomy): domain Bacteria; kingdom Bacillati; phylum Actinomycetota; class Actinomycetes; order Kitasatosporales; family Streptomycetaceae; genus Kitasatospora; species Kitasatospora sp. NPDC034023. The sequence continues at coordinate 1,343 of NZ_JBVIRY010000002.1, read as the reverse complement.
CCAGTCCCTGACCGTCACGCACTACTTCCCCGGCGGCGAGGAGGTGCTCCAGCGCGAGACCTCGATCGACAGCCTCGGCTACTTCTACGGTCGGATCACCAAGCTGCTCGGCTTCCGCCCCAACCGCCACGAGGGCAAGATCACCGGCCTGGCCGCCAACGGCGACCCGGAGAAGCTCCTCCCGCTGATGCGGCGGATGATCGACGTCGAGGAGAACGGCGCGATCCGCGCCCGCTGCGGCGACTGGTACCAGCCGTCCTACGAGGGCTACTCCGAGGCGCTGCTGGCCGAGATCGCCACCCACGAGCCGGCCGACGTCGCGGCCGCGGCCCAGCGGCACGTGGAGGACCTGCTGACCGCCGTGGTGGCGCGGCACGTCGGCCGGGTGCCCAGCGGCAACGTCTGCCTGTCCGGCGGCGTGTTCGCCAACGTCAAGCTCAACCAGCGGATCTTCGAGACCGAGGGCGTGCGGAACATCTACGTGCTGCCGCCGATGGGCGACGGCGGGCTGCCGCTGCAGACCGCCGTGATCGTGGCCCACCGGGAGACCGGCGAGCGCCCGCGGGTGCCCTCGATGGCGCTCGGGCCGGACGCCGCGATCTCCGAGGGCCGGCTGGAGGAGCTCCTGCGGGACTACCCCGAGCTGCGCTACCGGCGGATCGGCGAGTCCATGCAGGAGGTGCTGCTGGGCGCACTGGAGGCGGACCAGGTCATCGGCACCTACCGCGGCCGGATGGAGTTCGGCCCGCGCGCCCTCGGCCGGCGCAGCGTCATCTACGGCACCGCCGACGTGACCATGAACGACTGGCTCAACAAGCGGCTGAACCGTACCGAGTTCATGCCCTTCGCGCCGATCACCGCCGAGGACCTGGCGGCGGACTGCTACGTGGGCTGGGAGCCCGAGCAGCCGTCGGCGCTGTTCATGACGATCACCTACGACTGCCACGAGACGTTCGCCAAGGCCTGCCCGGCGGTGGTGCACGTCGACAACACCGCCCGCCCGCAGATCGTCCGGGCCCAGGACGACCCGTTCCTGCACGAGCTGCTGATGGCCTGGTACGACCGCAGCGGCCAGGCGGCGCTGGTGAACACCTCGTTCAACAAGCACGAGGAGCCGATCGTCGGATCGCACCGCGACGCGCTGGACCCGCTGGCCGACGAGGTGATCGACCTGCTGCTCGTCGACGACGTGTACCTGGTCTGGAAGGACTCCGCCAACACCTTCATGGCGCGGCAGTCCGGCTAGGCCCAATGCCGGTGATTTAAGGTCCTGCCCGGTCCGGCGATCGTGACGATGGCCGGAGCGGGTGGTGGCCAGTCGCGGTGTTCGGCCCGTTTGAGGG